>NZ_JBWXGA010000001.1:0-691561 GCF_059900815.1 Lactobacillus sp. C449L
ATCCGGTGATGTCTAAAGTAACAGTTCATTACCAAGATGAAAATGGTAATCAAATAGCAAGTGATGAAGTGCTAACAGGCAAGGTTGGCGATAACTATCAAAGTACGCAAAAGACCATTAATGGTTATACATTTAAAGAAGTAAAAGGTGGAGCTACTGGGACAATTGAGGAAACTGCAAAAGAAGTAACCTATGTTTACACCAAGGATCCGGTGTTGTCCAAAGTAACAGTTCATTACCAAGATGAAAATGGCAATCAAATAGCAAGTGATGAAGTGCTAACAGGCAAGGTTGGCGATAACTATCAAAGTACGCAAAAGACCATTAATGGTTACACATTTAAAGAAGTAAAAGGTGGAGCTACTGGGACAATTGAGGAAACTGCAAAAGAAGTAACCTATGTTTACACTAAGAACCCGGTGATGTCTAAAGTAACAGTTCATTACCAAGATGAAAATGGCAATCAAATAGCAAGTGATGAAGTGCTAACAGGCAAGGTTGGCGATAACTACCAAAGTACACAAAAGACCATTAATGGTTACACATTTAAAGAAGTAAAAGGTGGAGCTACTGGGACAATTGAGGAAATTGCAAAAGAAGTAACCTATGTTTACACTAAGAATCCGAGTAGTCCAGTCGTGCCAACCACGACTTCAAAAGTAACAGTTCATTATCAAGATGAAAATGGTAATCAAATAGCAAGTGATGAAGTGCTAACAGGCAAGGCTGGCGATAATTACCAAAGCGTGCAAAAGACCATTAGTGGTTACAGGTTTAAGGAAGTCAGAGGCAACGCCACTGGGTTCTTTACAGCTAATGAGCAGACGGTCACGTACATTTATACAAAAGATGATGAAACAGCAACTACAACATTACCAAATTATGTACCAAAACCCACTAAGCCAAATAAGAACAAATCAAATAATATGAATAAAGTAACTGGCACCAACAGCCAAACTGTTGCAGATAAGAACCAGCAAAAGGCAGTTAAGCCACTTGCAGGTGATCCTAATGAAGCAAAGCCAGATTCATTGCCACAAACAGGTGCAAGCAATGAAGACAAAGGCATCTTGTCCATTTTAGGCAGTATGATGTTACTAATTAGCTCTATTGGAGGAGCTTGGTTCAAGCGTAAGCAGAAATAATAATAATTAAAAACAAAAAGTCCTAATCTAAATGGTTAGGGCTTTTTAATATTTGCGATTTAGTACATGTGGTTTTCAAGCATATAAAGTGATAAAACAAGTACCAACTTATAAAAAATCAGTGTACATTATTACTTTGTTATACTACAATATCATATATGATACTTGAAGATTACTAATAGTAAAGTGTGTTTTTAACATTACAGGAAAGGAAAAAGAAGCTAATTGTATTGGTTATAAGCGTAAAGAGAGAATATTGACAAGTAGCGTTATTAGCGTTATTACTTCAACTGCAGTCCTTTTAGGTTTATATCTAATATTATAGTAACTTAGTACTACTACTGGCTAATAGAATTCATCTTAGAACTAGGAAAAATAAATATGAGAATGGAAAATAATGCGTGCAAAGAAAAAAAACTGACTAGCAGTATAATTACTTCGACGGCGGTACTTTTGGGACTGTATCTGAATAATGGGGCGGTAGTTAAAGCGGATAGCTTGCCAACTGGCCAAGACATAACCAAGTCTGTTAATAATTCTGGTACTACCACAATAAGCTCTGTTGGTTGTAATGAAAATAGTATTACTGAAAGTGATTCAACAAACGATTCTCAAACTAATGCAACTACTTCTACGAATGGAGAAAAAGTAAGTCAGCCAGTAAGTGAAACAAGCGATCTAACTAGATCAGTGAAGACATACAATTGGAATGGAATAAATGTAACATTTGATGATACCACAGGGATATTAACTATTCCAGGAGGAACAGAAACTGAACCAGTAAAACTAAATAACGACCTCCCAATATATAATGGCCTTATAGGACCTAGTGGAACATTTCGTGGTTTTGAATCAATTAAAGAAATCAAAATAACAGGCAAAATTAAGATTAAGTATTCGGCTAAGGAAATGTTCTCAAGATTGGTTAATTTAACATCAATTTCAGGGTTAGATCAATTAGATACTTCTGAAGTTCCTAACATGGCTAATATGTTTTACAACTGTAGAAAATTAACCAGTATAGATTTAAGTCATTTTGACACTAGCAATGTAACTAATATGTCGTATATGTTTACTTGGTGTGATAGTTTAACAAATTTGGACGTTACAAGCTTTGACACCACTAAAGTGACTGATATGTCGGGTATGTTTCTAGAGTGTCTTAGTTTAACAAATATAGACGTTACAGGCTTTAACACTAGTAAAGTGACTAGTATGTCGAGCATGTTTGATCAGTGTGTTAGTTTAACAAATTTAGATGTTACAGGGTTTGACACTAGCAATGTGACTAGAATGAGTAATTTGTTTTGTGGCTGCGGAGAGCTAACAAACTTAGATGTTACAAACTTCGACACTAGTAAAGTGATTTCAATGGATAAAATGTTTTATGGGTGTAAAAAGCTAACAAATTTAGATGTTACAAACTTTAACACTAGCAACGTGACTAACATGTCGAATATGTTTAGAGAGTGTTCGAGCTTAACGAATTTAGACGTCACAAATTTTGACACCGGTAAAGTAACTAATATGGCAATCATGTTTGGAAATTGCAGAAATTTGCCCGATATCAATGTCAGCAATTTTAATACAGCTAACGTAACTTCTATGCAGTCGATGTTCTTTGCATGTGAGAGCTTAACTAATCTGAATCTTAGCAATTTTAATACAGCTAACGTAACTATTATGCAGTCGATGTTCTTTGCATGTGAGAGCTTAACTAATCTGAATCTTAGCAGTTTTGATATGTCTAATGTAATCATTACAAAAGATATGTTAGGCGGGGTGATTAACCTAAGCGTACTAAATCTTGGTCCTAAATGTATGATTCAAAACGCAGGGCTAACTAATAGCTATACTATATCAGGAGTTACTGTAAAGCTCAATCCAAATAGCAAGTGGGTAAACGTAGCTGACGGGACAATTGATGAACCAAATGGTAATAAAGTTTGGACCCCTGCAGAGATGGAAAGGATCTACAATGGTCCTGCTGATCACGACACCTATGTTCGTTCATGCAAAGTTAGGGTGCATTATCAGGATGAAGCAGGCGATTCGCTTATCGGAGATAAAACTATTAGTGGGTTGTATGGAAAACATTATACAAGTTTAGTGCAAGCTAATATTCCGGGTTACACTTTTAAAGAAATACAAGGTAATACTACCGGGACATTTTCAGATTTGCCTGAAGAAGTTACGCTTATTTACAAGAAAAATCCAGTAACGCCAAGCAGGCCAGTAGTGCAAGCTAAAGTTGTAGTTCATTATCAGGATGAAAATGGCGATGAGATTGTCCCAGATGAAGTGCTAACTGGCAGGGTTGGCGATAATTACCAAAGCGTGCAAAAGACCATTAATGGTTACACGTTTAAGGAAGTCAGAGGCAACGCCACTGGCCGCTTTACCGCTAATGAGCAGACGGTCATATACATTTATACAAAAGATGATGAAACAGTAAATACAACATTACCAAATTATGTACCAAAACCCGCTAAGCCAAATAATAACAAATCAAATAATACGAATAAAATAACTGGCACCAACAGCCAAACTGCTAAAGATAAGAACCAGCAAAAGGCAGTTAAGCCACTTGCAGGTGATCCTAATGAAGCAAAGCCAGATTCATTGCCACAAACAGGTGCAAGCAATGAAGACAAAGGCATCTTGTCCATTTTTGGCAGTATGATGTTGTTAATTAGTTCTATTGGAGGAGCTTGGTTTAAACGCAAGCAGAAATAATAATAATTAAAAACAAAAAAAGTCCCAATCTAAATGGTTAGGGCTTTTTAGTTTAATGTTAGCCAACTTTAAAATTGTTTAAAATCAACAAACATCAAAATGTTGATATAACAGGATTCAATATTGATAAAAATCAATAAAAACCATAAAAAATGATCCGGGTGGTCTTTAAATAACTAGCAAAAATGCTTATGTATCAACACTTATAGGCAAACATGTTAGCCAAATGTTAGCCAACTTATGCTAAGTGTAATTTTTGTGGTTCATTCATTGAATCTAGGGCATTTGCGAGTATTTTTTGCTGTGTGGCTTTCATTTCATCAATCATGTATGAATATGTGTCCATCGTAATTCCTAAATTGGAATGTCCAAGACGTTTACTAATTTCATACCAGTCAACATGATGAGCTACTAAATATGCTACATGGCAGTGACGTAGACTGTGGAAGTGGAAACCTTTCTTAGATATATTAGCTTCTTTTAAACGGTATCTAAGAGCTTTATTTAATGCATTGTCAGAAGGTAATTCTCCGTCTGATTTTGCAAAGACAAATTCTTGATTATTAGTTTTTAGGTCTTCCAAAATATTTAGAAGTGACTTAGAAACGTAAATCACTCTCTTTGAACTTTCATTTTTAGGTGGTTTGATTTTTTTTGAAATGTAATCGTATGACTTACTAATTTTAATAGTTTGCTTTTTTTCGTCAATATCAGACCATTTAAGAGCCAAAATCTCTCCAGCCCTCATACCTGTCTCTATTGCAGTTAAAATCGCATACGGGCTAGTATATTTATGATTTAATCCGCTTTTTGTAATTGTAAGTAAAGATTGAATTTCTTTAATAGATAGATACTCTATATGTCGTGTTTTAGTTTCATCCCAAACTTCGTTAATGCGATTAGTAAAATTCTGCGGTATAATACCTTCTTCATGTGCATCTGAAACGCATGATTTTAAAATACCGTTTAACTTTTTAATGGTTACTTTAGAATGGTTTTCGCCATACTTATTAATAAAATTCTGATATACAGAACGATTAATATCATTGATTCTAGTAGTGCCAAAATATTTTTTAACCACATTGCTAATGTAGGAATATCTTCTTTTAGTACCATCTGTTTTTCCTGGAATGCGATAAGTCATTGCCCACTTCCAGAAGTAGTCTGCAAAAATAGGATTTTCATTTGTAATACTATTTTTGTTCTTTGATACAATTTGCTCATTTTCCCATTTTTTAGCTTGTGATTTTGTTCTGAATCCACCTTTGGTTTTATATTTTTTCTTTTTCCCTGATGGGTCAGAAATATACCACGAGATTTGTACTGTCCAACTACTACCACGTTTATAGATTGCCATCTTTAAATTCTCCTAGTTTATGCTAAAATAGGGTAGACAAAAGGCTTTTGCCTTTGTCTGCTTTACTAATCCCTTAAGAACCTGATGCCAAACGGTGTTCTTAAGGGATTTTTTGTTTTTATTTTAGTAGATTATCACTAACTGGTTTTCCGGTTATAGCTTCTAAATAAACATAATACTCATTTTTAATTTTAGATTCGAAATCTTCCAAACCACCTAATATTTCACCAGTTGATGTGTTAAGCACCTGCTTTTCGTTTGCAATTTCTTTTATAGCTTCTATACGATCTTCGCCTTGCAACTCATAAGCTTTTTTAGTTTGTTCATAGATATTACCGCTGGTATCAACCAAATGTTTTGATTGCCAGTTAGGTGTAATTGGTTTGTCATAATCTGGTTCAGGAACATTAAGATCGTACTTTCTTACTTTTGAAGCCCTAACATATTTATTTTTACCAACTCGATAATACTGCTTTCCTTTGATTTGTTTGGTTCCAAGTAAGTCAAACCACCAGCCTTTGTAGTATATTTTGCCAACTCTTTTACCCTTTGAATTATAAGTATAAGTATCTTTTTTTGTTATAAGTTGAATTGGCGCTGGGACTGCATTAACCACTGTTAAGTTACTTCCTAATAATGCAATAGACGCTAAACTAGCTGCTATTATTTTTTTATATTTCATTTTTAAATCTCCTATATAGATTTTTAAAGTCATTTCAACAATAAATTAGTTAAAAGCGTTGTTATTATCCCAATTAAAATGCCACCAACTAGCCAATCAAGTAGTTTATCAATTTTTTTATTATTATTTTGAAGTTGGCTAGTTAGATTATCTAGCTTGGCTTCTAATTTGATTACATGTTTATCCTGTTCATGAAATTTATTATCTATTTCGCGAAGAATTTTTTCATTACTAAGTTTTAGTTCGTTGTGAGTTACAAATTTATCACTCATTTCTTTCCCTCCGGATTCATCATTTTTTATTGAAATATTTGAATCACTAATTTTACTTTCTTTTGCACCATCCAGTTTCAAAAGGCTATCATTTTTAGAATTTCCCATTTTATTGCCTCTTTACATTTAAATTAGTCTCAAAAATTGAAATATTATCTAATAGGTAATCAGCAACTGGTTTTCCATTTTTTTCATCTTCTACATTATCATCGGTTAAAAAAGCATAAGAAAGATTTAAAGTTAATTCAGAACCATATGAAAAACGTTGATAGTTTATTCTACCCTGTAGATTTTCAAACTTCGCAAGACCAAATGATTCTAAAGTTACTTTATAAGAAAAAAGAAATTCACTAGTTGACTTTAAATTTTCTTTGTACAAATTAATGTAATATTGTTTTTCATATACAAGTTCACCTGGGTTACGATTATTCGAGGTAAAAGTTAGGAAAAAACGAGTTATAGGAAATTGTTTTGCTTCTTCAGAAAATGACGAATTAACACTAACTGATATTTTAAATAGAATATCTTTTGCGTCGTTTTTTGAGAAATCAATTTGATAAATTTGTTTTTCATTGTCAAACATATTAAAAGATGTTAGTGAGACCTTTTCTTTAGCATTTTTATTCATTTTTATTATTACCTCCTAGAAAACCAATAGGCTATATTGACACTAATAAACCCTTCTTGATTCAATTACTTTTCCAAGAATCTTACCGGGATTTTTTTTATTTAAAATAATTGGACTAAATTCATTAGTATTGTCAGGCATTAATAACACTTCATTGTTAATATGCTTAATCCGTTTTAATGTAGCTTCTTCATTATCGTCTACGAGTACTGCGGCAATTTCGCCGTCTTCTACTGAAGACTGTTGCTTAACAAAAACAATATCTCCATCGCTTAAAGTTGGCCACATCGAGTTCCCTTTACACTTTAATGCGAAAACTATATCGCTTTTATACTTATCGCCAAAAAAAATAGGGACGTATCCGTCAATATTCTCTTCTGCAAGTATGGGAGTACCACAAGCTATCGTTCCAATCAAAGGAACTTGACGAAAATTACTTTTGTTAAGTTCGACAGAATTATCCGGTAAAGGGAAAAAATAACTAATATTTATATTAAAGGCTTCGGAAATTTGAAATAAGATGTCTTGATTTGCTTTTCTACTGCCCGATTCGTATCTAGCTAAATTAACTCTTGAAGTGCCAATTTTTTCAGCAAAAGCTTGTTGATCCATACCACGTGATTCTCGAAGTTTTTTAATTTGCGAACCGACATACTTAGATAAATCCATATTTTTAAACCTCACATTTCTAATGCATATTATAGTATATAATTATCCTAAATGGAACATTTTTTAAAAAAAGCGGAAATTTTAGTTGTATTTGTTCCAAAAAGGATATATACTTTAAGTGTTCCAAAACGGAACAAAAAGGAGAGAGAAAATGCAATTACTTTTATATGATTTAAGAAAAGAGCAAAGAAAGCTAACGCAAAAAGATATGGCTGATTATTTAGGTATTAGTACCAAAGCCTACAGAGATAAAGAAAAAGGTAAACAAGAATTTACTCAAGATGAAATGTTCAAATTATCCAAGTTATTTAATAAACCAATGGATAAAATTTTTTTACCTAGAGAGTTCCAATATGGAACAAACGATATAGTTACTTAAGAAAGGAAAAACACAATGGAATTAATTATTAAAGGTTTGCCAGAAGAAATAAAAAGTGTGCTTCAAACTGAGGACAAGAAGCACACTAAAGATATTTATGTTTCACCAACAGACGGATCACTTTGCAAAAGAATTATTGGTTCTGATCAAAAGATCCACGACGTGCCTCTGAACTCAACTGATGGTAATAAGTTTTAACAAGTTCGGTTTGCTTAGCTGGGTTAACAGTAGACGCAGAGCGTTGCATAGCAATAGCATTAGCAATTGCCTGACTAGCAGCTAGTTGAACGGCATCATGCAATAGGTCTTTATCCATAATTAATCACCTCCTTGGTCGAGATAACTTAATTATAGGATAAAAACCGGAAAGGAAAACACAATGGATAAAGATTGGTTAATCGATCGGATTAACGAAGAAGCAGAACATTCTTTCGAGAAAGACTTCGAAGATCTATCCACCAGTGATAGTGGAGCAAATCAATTGTTTTCAAAAGTTAAACAGACAGAAGAATGGTCAGCTTTCAAATCAAAGATGGTTGAACTTTACAAGAAAGAGATTGAACGAAATCTATTTCATAAGTTGGAAGGATTGGAAGAGCTGGTTAAGGAATCTGGAAACATTTAAAGGAGGTGAGTAACAAATGAACGATGTCATTGAACTGCCAATTCCTATCAATACTTTAACTAAAGCTGTTGATGAAATTATGGAAGAAAGAGGATATGTTCCAAATAAGATGGTTGAAGGAAAAACAATCAAAATGAAAGAATTTGCTCAAAAGTATTGCGGTGGTAAAGCAATGCCATGGATAAGATTATTCATTTTTGATGAATTTCCCGAAGTTGATTTTAAAAACGGCGGTTGGGTAGTTAATCCAAGAAAAAATGAAGATGGAAACAAAACATTTATTTTTGAAAAACCAGCTGCGAAATGGATGGAAGAACACAGAGGTGAAATAGATTGGAACGCAAAATTACCTTAACTGAAAGGATATTACTGAAATGGCAGCATTTATTAGACACATACACAGACATACATCTGACCACCAAGAAGTCATTAATAATCTCATTACTAGTAGTAATTGTTGGGCTAGTAGGAGCGATTTATGTTTTAGACTTACCCGAAATTCTACCAGGAACATAAAAAAGCCCGTCTGCAAACGGACCTTTTAGAAAATTATTTAACTAAGGAGATTATAACACAAATGAAATTATTTGAAATAAACGATGCAATCAAACAGATAGTAGATAGAGATGATATTGATCCAGAAATGTTAAAAGGCACGCTAGATTCTCTTGCATTAACTAGGGATGCAAAGCTAGATGGTTTGGCAGGATTAATTGAACGAGACACAGCAGATATTGATTTTCTTACAAATAAGATAAAGAAATTAACTGAACAGAAACGGCATTTCGAAAATCAGAAAAATAGTCTTCTTAATTACATGACTTCTGTAATTGATGATGCAGGTCTGAAACAAGTTAAAACCGAGCATTTCATTTTAAAGCCACGTAGTTATCGACAAAAAACAATTGTTTCCGATGAAAGTAAATTGCCTGAAGAATATCGAGTAATTAAAGAAACTGCTTCAATTGATAAACGTAAACTTTATGATGATTTGATTGACGGCAAGAATATTCCGGGTGCGCACCTAGAGCCTAATCGCAAAACTGTTATTAATTGAGGTGGTCAGTATGAATAGATTAAAAGAGCTGCGAATTAAGAATGAGCTTAGTCAAGTGGAACTTGCTGAAAAAGTAGGAGTTAAAGGCAATACAATTTGCCAATACGAAAAAGGTAAAAGAAATCCAAATAACGAAATATGGCAGAAATTAGCTGATTATTTCGATGTATCAGTCCCGTACATCCGTGGCGAGATTGATACAGAACTAATAGCTAAGATTGCCAAGATGGCATTCTACCTATTAGAACCGGCAGCTTATTTAAAAGTAGGTGAAGAGTATTTACCTGAAAAAGGCAAGAAAGGTGCTATAGGCATTCTGTTAATCGCTTTAATAAACCAACTTGGCTTAAATACGGAAGATATTATTAAAGAACTTTGTTTCAAAATGGAAGGTTCTGATTTTGCAAGTATGATCAATAGCGATAGTGTCGAAGGATTAACTGAAGCAGGTTTAAAGCTAGCAAATTCATATGACCAAATCTAATGTACGAATTAAGACCATATCAGAACGATTTAATTAAGCGAATTACTAATTCAATGCAGACAGGTCACCATCACATAATTGTACAGTCACCACCACGCACTGGTAAGACGGTGGTTATGGCAGAGATTGCCAGACGAACCACAGCTAAGAACAACCGAGTAATGTTTATCATTCACCGCAAAGAAGTATTAGACCAAGCGAAAGCGACATTCAAAAATCAAGGTGTTAATCCTAAATTAGCAACAATGGGTTTAGTTCAAACACTTTGCAGGCGAGTGGATAAATTACCTGAACCACAATTAATATTAATTGATGAAGGTCACCACGCTTTAGCCGCGAGTTATCAGAAAATACTAAATAAGTTTAAAAATGCTTATGTATTATTTTTTACCGCAACACCAAGGCGAACAGGTCAAAGGCAGTTAGATGAAGTTGCTGACGATATCATTATCGGTCAATCTATCCATGAGTTAACGGATAAAGGTTTTCTAGCACCGTTCAGATATTTTCAACCACCTAATGATTTTGATGCAAAATTATTAAAGCGAAATTCAACAGGCGACTATTCTAACAGGTCAATGGATGAAGCAATGTCGTCCAAGATATACGGACACATCGTTAAACAATACAAGCGTATCGCTAATGGAATGCAAGCTGTGGTTTACACCTATTCAATTGATTCGGCCAAACGAGTAGCTAAAGAATTCAATGATGAAGGAATCACTGCAAAAGAAGTTGATGGTAATACACCAATAGTTGAAAGGGATGCAGTAGTAAGAGATTTCAAAAGCCAAAAGCTAAAGATACTGATTAACGTCAATTTATTTACTGAAGGTGTTGATTTACCAAATGTTGATTGTGTAATTATGGCTAGACCAACCACATCACTAGCATTGTACTTACAGTTTTCGATGAGATGTTTGAATCCAAGACCAAACAAGACAGCAATAATTATTGACCATGCGAATAATGTTCAAAAATTCGGTTATCCAGATGATGATCGAGATTGGAAACAAGCAGTTATTAGTGGAACTAAATCAGTACCTAAGACTAGTGACGAGCCGACAATGTCAATCATCACATGTGATTACTGCTTCGCAGTGGTTAAGACTAGCGAAGTTAAAGATGGTAAATGCCCGTTATGCGGTAATGAAATTAAAATCAAGCAAGAAAAAGAAGTTGCAGATGTTGATTTAGTAGAAGCAAAAAATCGTAAAAAATTAATATCAAAAATTATACATAGCGACTTACTTAAAAAAGTCGCTAACAAGAAAGTAAGTGAGCTTAAATCACCAGCCGAATTCAGCGCTTATGCTGAATTACACGGTTTTAAAAGTGGATGGGTTTACATTCAAATGAAAATGAGAGGAATGATTAAGAAATGATTACTTTACCAAAACCAAAAAAATTAGAACCAAAGGCACAACCACATAACTTTTTTATCTGGGGTGCGCCAATGAGTGGTAAGAGCTACTTCGCTAGTTTTTTCCCAAATCCAATAATTCTAAACACTGACGGAAACAGCGAACAAGGAACTGCACCAGCTTTTCAAATTAGAAACTTAAGAGACAAGAATGGCAATCCTACACAATTGGTTACTGACCAACTGGACGAAATTATCCTTGCTCTGCAAACCGAAAATGCGCAACGCAAGCCAGAAGAACAATTTAAAACAATTGTAGTTGATGTAATAGACGATATCATCGTAATGCTTGAACAGGCAATTTGCTGGGAAAACGGTGTGAAGTCACTTGGGGATATAGCTTATGGCAAAGGTTATGCACTATTCAACACAGCACTTCAGCAATTGGTTATGGACTTAAAAGCATTGCCAATGAACATTATATATATCAGTCGTGAGTTATCAATTACCGATGATAATACTGGCGTAACAACTTATAGTCCATCACTTAAAACTAAATACTTCAACGTAGTTAATGGAAACTGCGATGTTGAAATTCGAACTAAGAAGGTTGGCGATGGCGTGAATGCGACATATTACCGTGAAGTTAAGAGCTTAAGAACACAATATGATCCCAAGAATATTGAAGACCCCAGAATTTCGAAATTACTGGGAACATGCGACGGTATTTTTAAAGAGGCGAAAAAGTGAGTAAAGCACTATGGAAAATCAATGAAGATGGTAGACCATCTTTTGTTGATCATGTGTCGCCTAGTTATCAATTAAAGAAAAAAGAGTTTTATGGTACTTCTCCAAAAGGTAGTTGGAAAGATATCAAAAACAAGGGTGATGAACCTGACTTTTATAAGTTCAAGTATAAAGGATACACATGTTTAATTAAAAGAATGTTATTGTTCTCACTACATTTATGTGGATACGTAATACTTGATAAGGACAACAAGTTATATGGCAAAAACTACGAAGAAGAAGTAGTTGAGAATCTTGAGGTTCATGGAGGAATTACATTTACAGAACCCATTAAAGAAGAAAAGTGGATGATTGGCTTTGATTGCGCACATTATGATGATGTTTGCCCAGAAACTGTTGCTTTATGGGGGTCAGATAATGGCACATATAAAGACATGTGGTTCGTTAAAAGCGAACTAATAAAGCTTGTTGATCAAATAGACCATTTAGATGCCAAAAAGGATGGGCACAGCAATGAGTGTAACAGCAAAAAATAAGATTAACCAGAAATGGCTGGTTGATATATATAAAACAACGAACAATAAAACCAAACCAAAATTTACTGACGACCAAGTAAAAGCAATTTGGTTTTCAGATTTAGATACAGCAATTAAGACAGTAAACAGCTTGAGTGACTATAACTTAAGCGAATGGGCATTTTATAGAGATCAAGAATTAATAAAGGAGAACAAATAATGAGTTTAAGAGATGCAGTTAATGAATTAAAGAAGAATGGTTTCGACCCAAAAGAAGGTAAAGAATTTAATGCTTACGCAAAAATTCCTGATGGTACATATACTATGACACTTGATGGCGCATCACATAGTGTTAAAGATGACCGCGATTTTCTTGCATTAGGCTTTACAGTCGTAACTGGAGATTTAGAAGGAAGAAAAGAATCTATTTTCCCATCATTAGCACAGACTAAATCTAATGGAGAGCCAATGCCAGCTTCAGTAATTGCTCGAAATATTTCAATGATCCAAGTCATCGGCGAAATGTTAGACAATCCAATTCCAGATAACTGTTTTGATTTTGATAATGAATCAGATGCTTATGAAGCATTAGCTAAAGCCTTTCAACCAGCACTTGGCAAAGTATTAGAAATAACTATTACTTCAGCACCTAATAAAAAGAATCCGCAATTCCCATTTAGAAATTACGAATTTGCAAAACATGAACAACCGAAGATAGCTGAAGCAGTAGACCCTTTTAAAAACACAGGTGACACGGTAGAAGTTGATGATAGCGATATTCCATTTTAGGAGGTAATTAAAATGAATCAAATTTTGGAATCAACTTATTTAGAAAACAGAAATTACTGGGAAGCTGTTGCTTGGGATGAAGGTGGATTAGAAATCTGCAGTGATTACAATGGACAACCTATTTATACCATTGGTACAGGTCATGATGTCTGGTACTAACTATGACACTAGAAAATCTAGTCAATTACGCAATTAACTATGCAGCACATGGATTTTCTGTAATACCAATCGGAGCAACAAAACGACCGTTAATTAAGTTTGCTAATCAACCACCACTTACTGAAGATGAAATCAAGGAAGTATGGCAGCATTATCCGTTAGCTAACATTGCTTTAAAAACTGATAAGTTTTTCGTGATTGATGTTGACCGTCACGGTGATGTTGATGGTATGGAAGCAATCAGACAATTAAATCATGATGAGTGGTTTAAAGGTACTTTAACTGAACAGACAGCGCATGATGGTTATCATTTCTTTTTTCAAAAGCCTAAGAATGAAACCATTGCACAAAATATCGGTTTCTTACCTGGTGTAGACCTTAAAGCACACGACAATAATTATGTGGTAGTTGCACCAAGTCAGATTAATGGCAAACATTACCGATGGCTCAATCATGATATTATCCGTCCAGCACCAGATGGCTTGCTGGCGTTAATCAAAGAAAAAGCCAAACCAGAAAAGCGTTCAATTCTTAGCTATAAGGCTAATGTCAAGACCCAAACCACTAATTTATTTGAAAAAATTGCAAATGGTCTTGGCGATGATGGTCAAAGGAATAAAACTTTAGCTAGTTTTGTAGGTGGATTGTTGTATCGCGGAGTTGATCCAGATGTAGTAGCTAAATTGGCGATAATTGCAAACACAAATACAACAGATAGTTTACCGCTCAACGAAGTTGAACGGACAGTAAATTCTATGATTGAAAAAGAAATAGCAAGAAGGGGGATTGAATGAGTGACGTTATTGGTATTAACGAAAAAAACGCTGATAAATTGCGTGACAACACAATTGATCTTGAACGTCAGATTAATGGCGCAATCAAGACGACTAGCGTTAAAAATGTAGTTTTAATTCTGCTCAAAGATCCTAACTTGAACGGACTATTTCGACTAAATGAATTTACGACTGAAATCGATGTAGTTAAGACAGTAGAAATAAAACTGCCAGATATTGGTAAAACAGTAATTCAAAAAGGTCCATATACTGATCAAGCTACTAATTCGATTGAATTATATATCGAATCGCAATCAAGTTATGGGAATACCAATTTTAAGAATGTGATCATTGAGCAAGCAGTCGACAATGTTGCTTACATGAATTCTTACAATCCATTAATTGACTACATGAATGAAGCATTCAAGAAATGGGATAAAAAACGCAGATTAGATAATTTCTTTGTGGAATATCTTGGTGCTGACAAGAATGAAACAAACACATTAATTACGCGTGTATTCTTCATGGGTGCCGTAGCAAAAGTTTATAACGCCGATACTAAATTCGATTACGTACTTGATTTAGTAGGTGGTCAGGGTGTTGGTAAGACATCAATCTTAAAAAATGTTGCACCTTTAGGACTTTACACAGACCAATTCAACACATTCACGAAAAAAGACGATTTCGAAGTTATGAAAAATGCCTTGATTGTGAATGATGATGAAATGACTGCCAGTAATGATGCTAGCTTTGAAGAAATCAAGAAATTCATTACCATGCAAGACTTTGAATACCGTAAGCCGTATGGTCATAAGCCAGTTCACTTCAAGAAAAAATTCGTTATCACACGAACGACTAATGAAGTACGGCATCTGAAAGACCGTTCAGGCGATCGGCGTTTTCTATCAATTTACGCTCATCCTGAAAAGCAAACAAAAAGCCCAATAACCGATTTAGCACCAGAGGTGGTGCAGCAGTTGTGGGGCGAGGCAGTGTGGCTTTATAAGAATGCTAAAGATCCATTCAGATTTACTCCTAAGCAAGAAGCATTGCTAAAAGCAAACCGTGAAGAATTCAGATATACATCTGGCTTGGAAGATAACTTAATGGACGTTTTAGAAAATAAATTTAAAGACCAAGATTTCATTTCAAACAGGGATTTATCTTTTGCACTATTTCAGGACTACAACACGTTGTCAAAAAATAGCAAACAAACACGAGATATCCGTTATTACATGGAGCATTTAGGTTTTAACACAAGTGGACGTAAGAAAATTGCTGGAAATGTGATTCGCGGATTTCAAAAGTGAACAGTAGGTGAACGCTAAGTGAACGGTTACTGTTCACCGCTTAAATCGTTGGTAGAGTAAGAAAAAAGTGTATAGGTGAACACTAAGACAGTATATTTTATATAAACTTTTTATTTATATTTATAGGCTTTAATAAAAGTTTTTTACAAATTTACTGTTCACCGATGAATTTTCATAATGCAAGTGTATGAGAGAGTATGAGTGAAATGGGTGACAGTTACTGTTCACCGATGTGTTCACTTTATGAGGTTAAAAACAATGAAAATTAAAAACGATATGGAGTTCTTTGATGGAAGAACAAATAAAGGACAGCCAAGACCGGAAGAAGAAATTTCTTTTTGCATAAAAAACATAATACAGCTTAGTTTGAATTTACAAACCGATGAAGAGCATAGATATTCGGTATTAGTTGATGTATCAATTTATGAACCAGATGAAACAATTTTTATTAGCAAAGAAACATACGATTATTTACAAAATAAATTAGGAGCAAATGACGATGAAAATTAGAAACAAAAAAACAATTACAGTTAAAGATCTTGAAGATGGAAAAATTTGTTCTTTTGACGATACCGAATTAGAGTATTTTGGTCAAAGAATAAATGTACAAAAAGCTTCGGTTGAATATTTTATCAATGTTGAAGACTATGACACTTTAATTGTTTCAGAAGCAGATTATGAAGCTATGCAAAAATACATGGAAGAAGAACGTGATGTCGTTTGGGGCGATGATGATGAACGATAAAGAATTTAAAGAAAGGCTAAAAACTGCAGCTGCAAAGCTAGTTGAGGCGGATTAATGAGTGTAACAGTCAAAAGAGGCAAATGGCTAGTTGAAATTTTAGAAAATTCAAATCATAAATTAGTGCCTCAATTCACAGACAATAAAGAAGCTGCATTTGAGTTTAATGATTTAAATTCAGCAATTGAAAAAATTAAAAAATTAGCTGATTACAGTTTTGATGAATGGGCATTTTATGAAGATGGAAAGCTAATAGAGGAAAAACTAAATGGAAGAAGAAACGGTTAATTGCGCATATTGCGGAAAAAGATTGATGGGCGACGATACAGTCTATTTTTTAGACCTGGAATCTAGCTTACCTTATTGTTCGCCTGAGTGTTTAAAGGACAATTTAGATATTGACAGAGTTTTAGCTAAATATTGGAATGAGGATTAACAAATGGCAAAAGCAGTGTGGAAGATTAATGAAAACGGAAAACGAGCCTATGTAGGACATGTTCCTGACGGATATAAGTTACAGAATGGCGAATATTTCGGAATACCGCCAGAAGATAACGATTGGGTTGATGTGATTAGGAATGATTAAAGATGAAAGTTAAAGTTAAAAAGACAAAAGCTAAATCAGGGGACATAGTAGTTTTAAAAAACTATTTTGCTAATAAAGAAGAGTATTACTTAATAATTCGCAATAATAATTTTTATTCTTTAGTAAATATAGAAAATGGTGAAGTCTTTATTGACGATTGTTCAAACACGACGGTCATTGATGACTTTATTCATGATGCAGACGGGAAACTCTATTCCGGAAATAAAGCCAAATTGATTCTGGGTGTTAAATAAAATGCCTAGCGAACACGAAATTCAAAAAGACATTATGACTAAATTATCGATGCACAAATGTACTGTGTTCAGAACTAATGTGGGCAAGGTTATTACTGCTGACGGAAGGTGGTTTAATACTGGATTACCTGAAGGTCATCCAGACCTATATGGCTTCAGATGGGTTGATGATCAAGTGTTTTATATTGAAGTTAAATCGGCAACCGGGAAACCTAGACCTGAACAGATTGTTTTTCATAACTTTTTAGCCAGTCATAACGTAATACACGGCATAGCAAGATGTGCAAAAGATGCATTAATGATAGTAGATGGGGGGTTAGTAGGATATGGATATCCCGTATGATTTAATTCATGAGTTAGAAATTCAATATGGATCAATTAGTTTGGTGCCTGAGAGTAATTCCACTTTAAAAGAAATCAGAAAGATATTACACGCAAAGCATAAAGAAGTTAAATATGATTTCAGTGAGTACAAAAAAGAACAGATTATTTCTTACATTGAAGATGGATACAACATCACAGAAACAGCATATTTAGCTAGAGTTTCTGGACGCAGAGTTAGAAATACAATTGAGCAGAACAATTTAATTGTAAAACCAAGATTTAAATATGTTGCAATAAAAGACGGGGTTGGCATTTTCAGTTCTGGTACTGAGCAATACAGATTTCTTTGCAGAAGATCATGCAATACCTTCTCTTATGCGAAAAGATATTTACACGAAAAAGGTTATCAGCTAGAAAAAGCTGAAAGTTATTATCACTGGTGTGATATTAAACCGAATGAACAATACATTATTAATTACGAAATATATACTAAATAAAAAGAAAGGATTGAGCGCGTGGAAAATGGTGATTTAGGCTTAGACATTAATCAAAAAGCGACAGCTAAAAAAGTGCGTGAATTTTTCAAATACACATTTCCCAACTATTTAATTAAAGCTGGTTATCATCGTACTGACTTAAGCAGTCCGCAGCTCGATCCCACAGGTGTGGCTGTGCATGGAATTAACAGTTCTGAAAATAAAATGATGTTAATCATTAATATGCAGGAAAGATGCAGAGCAGTTTATCAAGCGATAGATCATTGCGCTGATAATTCAAAGCAGCCGTTTAGAACAATTTTAAAAGCACTATACATAGATGAACTTGACGATTGGAAAGTAGCCCAAAAAGTCCAATACAGCGATTCAAGGTATAGTGATTTAAAACGTTACGCTTTATGTCAATTTGCAGACACAATTCAGACATGGGCTACACTCTATGATGTATATATTCCTAATCTACTGGTTTTTGAAAATCGGGTGAGAATCGGGTCAAAATCGGATGATGGTCGGGTTTGATAGGTGTTATATTGGTATCATCAAGAAATAATAATTCTTGATAGCTATTAACTCCTTATGTAATGTACGTAAACACTAATATCTGGTACTGGGTTCAACTCCCAGTGCCAGAATAGATATGCCTTAAGTGGCGTATCAGAACGTGGATTGTGTTAATGTCAATGTTGTATATAGATTCAAAATAGCAATATATCAATACGGCAGTCAAGTTATATTATTTGGTGGACTAAACCTATTGGTATCAGGTTCAATTCCTGACACGTTTTTATATTCATCTCAAAGGAACTAGCTTAAATGGCTAGTTTTTTGTATTATTGTGTTTGAGGTGAATGTAAATGAACTATCTAACTTTAGATATTATCGTAATGTGCTTTTTAACTTTATATTACTATTATGTCAAAGAACACTATTTAAACTTAGGAATTGAAAATGAACAATAATAAACCTAAACAGAATAGCAAGTGTGTAGATAATAAGAAAAAGAAAACTATACGATTTCTCAAGAAGCTCGTGACGTATCTTATAATTATCATTATTTCTTTAATATGTGGAGCTTGGCTAGTAGTTAACTTTCCAAATATAAGACTTCTTATAGAAAATATGTCTAATTCAATTATTTTAGTTATTATTTTTATTATAATTATCTACTTAACTATTAAGCTTTCTGGACTATCTATAAAAACCTTTAAAAGTTTTAATAAAAAATATAAAGCAACAGCTAGACTAATTCTTTCTTTAAATTTTTTGGTTTTGCTAATAATACCATTTATTTTTTATTCAGTACCTGTACTTTTTGAATTAGGTTCTGGTATTAGCCTTTCCGATTATTTCAATTACTTTGGTGTGATTTTAACTGCTGAGTTTGCTTTTTTAAGTATACACTACCAGTTATCAATTTCTAGAAAAGATGAAAAAGAAAGGTTCATTAGACAACAAGTTATAAATGGAATGGACACAATTAAGGGAAATTATAAATCTATAAATGACAGTTTGAAAGATGCGCGAGATGAATGGAATCAAAATGTTAACGCTCTTGAATACTCGAGTTTGAATTTTGAAAAAATGCGTTCTTTCCTTATAGAAATTTCAAACTATAATTTTACATGTCAACAGGAAATTTATTTATTTAGAGCCTGTGGTTTTAAAAATATATCTGATAAAATTGAAAAATTGAATGTAGAAGTCGAAAATAATGTACGCATGGAAAACAATATAATTACTGAAATAAGCGAAAAAAAAGAGGAAATTAAAGAAGATTTTAAACATAGAGTAGGTAAAATGAATGATTACTTAATAAAAATACAGGGATCAATTGAAAGTCTAAATAAAGAAATAAGTATAGAAGTACTTGATTTAAAAGTGAATGACAAAAAATTAAAGCCAAGATTAGAGCGTGCTTGATATTTTTTATGAATGAATATAAATGATGAAACAGATATAGAACAACAAATGGCAGTATTAGATGCATTTGCATTTGACTAAACAAAGACGCATAAATGTCGATAAAACAGACGTAGATGTGTCTTTTTGTTTGCTCTAATTTTATAAGGTGCTGATTGCTTTCCTTCAAAGATTTATATTGATATTCGAAAGGAAGTTGAAACAATGTTTAATAATATTTGGAATGCATTGAGTAGTAATGTGTGGCCATTCACGGTTGCAATACTGAATCTGTGGGCAATATTCAAAGTGGGTGGTTTCATTGTATCGGTAGTGATTGAATCGATTGTTAAAGCATACGAAGAGATGCATCCCTGACGGGAAAGCTCTTTGCGCTGGCTGCAAAAGAAAAGGTAATCACCTCTCCTTAGCTTAATCCAATGAATTGGATTGCTTCATCCGAGGGTGATTACCTTGACAGATATAATTCTTACACTAATTATATTACTACTAATTGTTGTTGCTATCAAGCGATAGCCAGCGCAAGGGGCGCTCGTCCCTTGATGGTCCGAGCGCCTCTCAAACCTTAAAGGAAGTGAAAGATTGCCACGAATTAGAAACTGTCGTGTGTTTGACTGCAAAGCGCCAGCATTTGTTCCCAATCATTATTGCTCAAAACATATTGCAAAAGAAGAAGAGTATCGACAAGAACGAGCAAAGTTTGAACACCGATATTCAACTCCGCAATCCAAGCAATCACGCTGGAAATACAACCATATAACACGCTATCGAAATAAAACTAAGACTATTCAAAATAAGTTCTATCACACTAGACAGTGGCAAAGGTTCCGTAAGATAGTATTCGAACGTGATTATCATATGTGTCAATACTGTAAGGCACGTGGTGTGATTAAAGAAGGAAACATTGTTGATCACGTTTTGCCGGTTGAATTGTTTCCTAATCAGATGAAAGAAATTGATAATCTAGTAACGTGCTGCAATAACTGTCACTATTGGAAAACTAGGTTTGAAGAACAATACTATGGCACTGGTTATCATGGTAAGCCAACAGGCAATCCACCACTAACAGATTTGAAATTGATTGCCGAGTTGAGTGATCGAATAAAAATGCAAAAATAATTTTCATCCCCGCCCCCATCAACGGTTGGCGAGGAGCCGCAACAAGTGGTGTTCGCTTTCTAGACGGACACTTTTTTAATATTTTTTGAAAGGGGGGTCAAAACTGACAAAGGTTGATTTAACAACGCCGAAAGTGCCTGAAGTTTCGCCAAAATGGCTTGGTAAGTACGGTAAAGCTCTATATCCAAAATTGGCTGCTTATTTGAATAAAAATTCCAAAATAATTCGAGCAGATGAATATCTAGTTCAAGAATATTGTTCTGCTTACGACATTTATCGAATTGCTTATGCAGATATTCAAGAGCATGGTATTCAGCAAGCTGTCTACAAAACTGCCGTTAGTCCTGTTGATGGAAGTGTGGTTAGCAAAGATTTTTCTGGCTATCGTAAAAATCCAGCTTATCAGATGATGTCCGATTCCCTTTCGAAAATGAATCAGATTGGCAGAGAGTTAGGTCTAAGTCCTAAAGCTAGATCACAGATGATGGAGCTTAACTCTCCAGGTGATAAAAGCGAAGAATCTGTAACTGACAAAATGAAGGAGTTCTTTAAGTGATGAAAATCGATTTAACACAAACTCATGATGTCGATGGAGCATATCAATCAGTTGATTGGGCAGAGATAAGAAATAAATACAAAGATCCGGGAACAAAATATAGTTTTGACGTTTTAGATAAAAAAGTACAAGCAGGTTATTCAATTAAGCTAGCTTGTTTTAGACATCTTCGAGATTTGCAAAGACAAAACGCAAAGGATTTTCCTTATCATTACGATATTAAAGCTGCTAATATGCTTTTGAAATTTGCTGCTATCGCTCCAAATGTAGATACTGGAGAGCCAACTGAATTAATGGACTGGCAGAAGTTTATTTTCTGCATGATGTTAGGATGGCGCGATGATGATGATTTTAAACGATTTACGCGTGTAATTGTTAGCGTAGCTCGTGGCCAAGGTAAGACCTATTTGATGGCTATACTAGTGGCTTACAGTTACTTAATTGAATCATTAAAGTTAGAAAACCAAGATTACTTAGTTGCTTCTATCAATTATAAGCAAACAATGAAAATCTTTGGCTATATCAAATCAATGCTTCGAAAGATAATTGATATTGAGCCATTTAAAACGTTAGCTAACGAAGCTGGTCTAGAACTTCAATCTGAGCAAATAATTGAAAAGAAAACCAATAATATTCTTCGTGCTATTTCGCACGAAGCTGGGCAGTTCGATTCTTACCACTTTAGAACAGCGGTATTTGATGAGATTGGCGAAGTGACTACACGGGATCGAGTTTCAAAAATTATTTCTGGTCAAGTTAAGGTACAAAACCATCAATTTGTACAAATATCTACGGCATATCCTGATCCAACTGTTCCTTTTCATGAAGATGAAAAAATGATAATTCAAGCAATGGAACAAGATTTTAAACGCAATGCTGATAGCTACTTGGGCTTAATGTGGGCACAAGATGATATGGACGAAGTTTATAAGCCTGAAACATGGGTTAAGTCTAATCCATTGCTTGATTTACCAGATCAAAAAGAAACTTTGATGTCAGGGCTTAAGGATAAGCGCGATAGTGATTTGCTCACTGGTAATATTTCAGATTTCGAAAATAAAAATTTAAATCTATGGTTGAAACAATCGATCGCAAGCTATTTAACTTTAAAGGAAGTTGAAGATGCAATTGATGAAGACTTTAAAATTGATGGTCGGCAAGTGTATATCGGATTAGACTACTCAATGTTTTCCGATAATACAGCAGTTGCATTTGTTTATCCTTATAAAAATGACAAAGAAGAACCGCGTTGGCATATCGCACAGCATAGCTTTATTCCATGGAGGCAGGCTGGATCTCTGGAAGCTAAAGAGAAAAAAGATGGAATTAACTATCATGAATTTCCACAATTCTGCACTATAACAGAGCAGATAGATGGAATAATTAATCCAGAGCAGGTTTATAAGTGGATTGTAAAATATGTTGAAGATCATAGATTAAAAGTTGTCTTTTTAGGTTATGACCATTATGGCAGTTTTCAGGTTAAGAACATTACAGAAAGTTTAAGTTCTAATCAAGGCTGGCTAATTCAAGATATTAAACAAATTTCTGGAGAAATTTCTGATCCAACCAAATTTCTTCAAGAGTGTTTTTCTGTTGGGAAAATAACTAGATTTAATGATCCAATTATGGAAAAAGCACTGTTAAATGCATCAATGAAAGAAGATAAGATTGGCATTCAGGTTGTTAAAGATAAGGCTACGTTTAAGATTGATGTGGTTGACGCGTTAATTGATGCGATGTATCAAGGGATGAACCATTTTGAAAAGTATGGGATTGTTAATGATAAATCTACTGAAGTTAAGAGAATGACGCAGGAGCAGGTTTTAGAGTGGTTTAACAATCCTGAATCTGGATTGCTAGGGGGTGATGAAGATATTAATTAGAACACTACTTAAAAACATTTGGAAAATCATTGATGTACTTCTATATATTAGTGGGCTGGGATGTATCGTCACAGCCTGTTTTTTATGGGATTTAAAAGCTGGACTTATCTGTTTAGGAATAGCGTTATTGGTTACTTGTACAATCATTGAATTTCTTCCTAATAGTCAGGAAGGAGGTGATTAATATTGCCGGTTTTTAATTTTAATAAAGGTTCAAGGCAGACAGTTGACTTAAACAGTGAAGAATTTATAGATTTTTTGACTGAAGGTAATAATGAACAATATGTTTCAGCGGATAAAGCATTAGCCAATTCAGATTTATATTCATTAATTTCTCAACTATCTGCCGATTTAGCATTAGTAAGGTTTCAGACAAATACAAAACGTTGGCAAAAGTTTTTAACAAATCCTAGTGATGAAACTAATGGATTTAGCTTTTGGCAAAGCATGTTCGCACAATTGCTTTTAGATGGTAATGCATATGCTTACCGTTGGCGAAATGCTAATGGTGTGGATTTATATTGGGAAGGTTTAAGACCTTCTCAAGTAGCTCCCTATAAGCTATTAGACGGAACAGGCGTAGTTTACGATGTTACTTTTGATGAACCTAATGTAGGGCTTAAAACTAATGTGCCACAAGGTGACATGATTCACTTTAAGTTAATGTCTAGAAATTCGATTGGAATTGTTGGGTATTCGCCATTAAAAGCGTTGGTTAATGAACTATCTATTAAAGATAAGTCTAACCAATTGACCAAAACTGCTTTATCGCAATCAGTTACTTCACCTGGAGTTTTAACGATTCAGGGCGGAGGTCTATTAAATGCTGCTCAAAAAGCGGCACGTGGTCGTGCTTTTATGAAACAAATAAAAGACGGTCAAGCAGTAGTTTTAGATGATCTCGAAACATGGACACCACTTGAAATAAAGAGTGATGTTGCTAAATTATTGTCCCAAGTTGATTGGACTAGTAAACAGATTGCTAAAGTTTATGGTGTACCTGACAGCTATCTAAATGGTGGTGGTGATCAGCAATCTAACCTAGATCAAGAAAACAATCAATATGCAAAAGCATTGAAACGTTTTGTTGGTCCAATCATTAGTGAGTTTAATAATAAGCTAAATGACGTGATAACACCTGATTTACGTCCAGCTGTTGATGCAGTCGGAGATGGCTTTGCTGGTCGAATATCACAAATGGTTGATGATGGAGCATTATCTCCAAACCAGGCACAATTTGTCTTGCAAAGAGCAGGTTATTTCCCACAAGATTTGCCAGACCCTAAATATGAAGGAGGTGAGGACAATGATAACAATTCCAATCAAGGGAACAATCGTAAACAATGATGATAAAGAAGTCTATGATTTGTTTGGCTACGACAATGTTGCACCTAAAGATATTTCTAAAATATTAAAGGAAGCTAACGGTCAAGATGTGACTTTAGAAATTAATTCGCCAGGCGGATATATTTCAGCCGGTTCTGAGATATATACAGTTTTGAGAGAATATACTGGTAAGATTACGGCTAAAATTGTTGGCCAAGCATGTTCGGCTGCATCATGGATTGCATTGGCGGCTGATAAGGTAGTTATGTCACCAACTGCGCAAATGATGATTCATCGAGCGTCAACTGATGTTTCAGGTAACATAGATGATTTATCAAGTGCAGCAAATGCTGTAAATGAAATGGATAAAGCGTATGTGGATTTGTATTCAAAGAAAACAAAAAAGACACCTGAAGAAATTTATCAGATGATGTCAAAGACAACGTGGATGAATGCAAAGACGGCTGTTGAAAATGGTTTTGCTGATGAGGTTATGTTTGAAGATGAACCAGCAACTGTTAATGCAGATGGTGATTTAGTTGTTAAACCAGAAATGATTTCTAAAATCAAAAATTTGTTACATAAAGAGAAAATTGAAGAAAAACCAAAAAAGAGTCAGGAAAAAGAAAACCTGGCTCTTTTACTTTGGAAATAAATATTAAAGGAGAAATGATAAATGGATATTAATCAATTACATGATGATTGGGTTGCGAAGGGTAACAAAGTTACCGATCTTTTAGAAAAGAAGATTGCAATGAGCGAAAAGTTAAATTCTACCTTTGCTAACCTAAATGATGAAGAAAAAGAAAGTTTTAAGAATGAGATGAAAAAAGTATCTCAAGATTATAAAGATGCTGTTACTGCTAGAGATTTTGCCAAAGAGACTTTGGATCAAGCACAGGCATCTGAAGATATTGCGAATAAGAAACCAGTTGAACCAAAAAAGACTGATAAAGAAATTGCTAAGGATGTAAAGAATAAGTTTATTCTTGACTTCAAGAACCTAGTAACTTCGGGTACTAAGCCAGATGGTTCAAAGATTGCTGGGGATGATTCAGAAGCTGGTTTGACTATCCCAGTTGATGTACAGACAGCTATTCATACTTTAGTAAGACAATATTCGTCATTAGAAACATTAGTAAATGTTGAAAGTGTATCTACTGCACATGGTTCTAGAGTTTATGAAAAACTTGCTGATATTACACCATTTGTTAACTTGGATGATGAAAAAGCACAAATTGGCGATATTGATGATCCTAAGTTAACTTTGATTAAGTTTGCAATTCATCGTTACGCAGGTATTACTACTGTTACTAACACACTTTTAGCTGATACTGCTGAAAATATTCTTGGTTGGTTACAACAATGGGCAGCGCGTAAAGATGTTGTTACTCGTAATCAAGCTATTCTTGCTGTCATGGGTAAAGCACCTGCTAAACCTACTATTACTAACTTTGATGATATTAAGGATTTGCAAAATAACACACTTGATCCAGCAATTATCGCAACTTCAAGTTATGTTACAAACCAATCTGGTTTCAATGTTTTATCTAAAATGAAAGACGCTGATGGTCGTTACCTAATCCAACCTAATGTAACGAATCCTGAAGTTAAAGAGATTGGTGGACATGCAGTTCAAGTTATTGGCGATAAGTGGTTACCAGATGTATCAGGTTCACATCCACTTTACTTCGGTGACTTGAAGCAAGGTATTACCTTGTACGACCGTCAAAGAATGTCTGTCACTCCAACTAACATTGGTGGTGGCGCATTCGAAACTGATACAACTAAGATTCGCTTTATTGATCGTTTCGATGTTGAGTTAATTGATGATGGTGCATTTGCAGCAGCTTCATTTAAGAATATTGCTAGTCAAGCAAGTGGTACTTCAAGTACAGACGGCAAGACGAGTAAATAATGATGGAGCGATATCTAGAAGTTGATGATGAATTCAAGCGAACTTTAGGATATCTGCCTGATGATGAATCTTTGGATAGCCAGACGATTGCTAGAATGGAATCATCGCTATCTGCCGCTGAAGTATTTGTTCAGAACTCCATTGGAAAAAATGGCAAATACTACCAAGATAAAGATAACAAGTCGCTTTACAAAATTGCTTGTTATTCAATAGCATCAAACTGGTTTAATCATCCATCTACTGCTTCATCTAGCACGGTTGCTAAAGCCGTAATTGGGCAGATGCGTGGTATTTTTGATAATTACGAGGAGATGACTAATGGTTCAACTTCAGAATCCGGACAGACTATCGCAGACAGTTAAGTTTGGCACTATTGAAGATAGTGAAGATATTAATGGCTCACCAAGTAAAGAGTTTTCGCAAATTGGTAAGCCTACATTGTGTGGGCGGTGGAGTTTGTCAACTAATCAAATTGTTCAAATGGCAGGGATGCAACAAAACGAGAGCATTATCATCGTTGTTCATCATCGAGAAGTGTGGTCTAGTATTACTCATGCAATGTTTAGCAATGAGTTATATAGAGTAACTAATATTAATCAAGATCCATATCGGAATCCAACAGCTTACGATTTAATCACATTGACGAAAGCAAGTGATGCCAATGGCTAATGATTTAGATGATAAGCTAGAAAACTGGTTTAAGTCGGTCGAAAGTACATACGACTTATCTGCTGAACAGAAAAGTAAGATAACGGGAGCTGGTGCAGCTGCCTTTGCTGAAGCATTGAAAGCTACTACACCAGTCAGTTCTGAACATTATGGTTCTGGACGGTCTGTTGGGCATGCTAACTGGAAGCACAATGAAAAACCACGCAAAACTAAACACTTGCGCGATTCAATTACTTTCAAGCCTGGTTATACAACCGGGAAAGTATATTCCGGTAATACAACTGTTGGCTTTGATAGTAAGTATCAAGCAATGGTGGCTAGATATGTTAATAATGGAACTGCTGGTATGAGTGCTAAAGAAGTAAAGAATATGCACTTTATTGAAAAAGCTCAAGTGGCTTCAAGGGAGGCGGTTTTGAAAGCAGAAATAGCAAAATTTAAGGAAGTGACGAGAAATTAATGACCGTTGCTAAAAAAGTTATTGATGAACTTAATCAAGCAGGTATAGCTAATCTTGGACGAGCTTATCCATACAATATACCAGCGAGTTCACTAGTAAATGCTGATAAGGCATTGTTGGCTATTTCTGAAGTTATGCAATTACCAACGGAACATGGCAGCAATACCTACAATCAAGTAGAAGAGAGGATACAGGTTAAAATCTGTTATCCGAAAAGTAAACCAATAGATGCAGATGATTTCGAAAAATCAATTGCATCTTTTTTTATAGAAAAAAATTGGCTAAGACAGCCAGATAATGGTCACTACATTGACGATCAAGACAGAGTAGAGATCGATTTATTTTTCAAAAGGAGAAATTAATTAATGGAAATTACAGGTTTAAAAGATATTTTTGTTTGGACATACGACAAAAGTAATAAATTAAATGTTGATCCAGAGCATGGTGGATTCACATATGATGGTAATAAAGGAAAGGTATTCGATCCAGTTAATGGAACAGAATTAAAGGGTGTTTTTAAGGTTGATTTACAATCTTCTCTTGGTGCAACACAAGCTAATATTACTGGTTTAGCACCAACAGTATCACGTGTTTATGGTTCAGATCATGTTGCTGAAGTAAATGCTGGAGCAGAACAACCATCAATCGCTTTAGGGGCTAATGATATTCCTCATTCAGTTTATGATTTGTTAACTGGTTTAGTTAAAGATAAATTCGGAGGTTATGCGCGTAAAGGTCAAACTGAATTGGTAAATGGCGGTATTATAGCTCACTCTACTAATACCCATAACAATGTTGATCTATACTTTGCATTCCCGTTCGGTGTGTTTACCCCAGGTGAACTTAACATGGGTACTGATACTGAAAATCCTAACGTTGTTCACGACGCATTAACATTTAGTGCGCAAACACGTGGTAGTGATTTATTGTTATTCGAAAAGTTCTATTCAAACGAACGCGATTTTGATTTCACAAACATGATTAAGTTTATTACTGGTCAATCAACTGCCGATAATACATCTGAAAATAAGAACCCAACTGACAATTCAGGAAATCCCACAACACCAACTGAATAGTTGATTTGCAGGGTGGGTGTGGTAGGTAAATTTAATAATTAATAGAGAACGGTGTGACAGCCGTTCTTTTCTTTCGAAAGGAAATAAATATGTCAGTAAAAGTAAATGGTAAGAAATTGCATTTAACAACATTCGAAATTCCAACAACTGGAGCAAACATTCGTAAATGTCTTGTTGCTCAAAGAGATTTTGCAAAGGTTGATCAAGCAATCAGCAATGTAGATTTGGAAAATGATGAATCAGTCATTAAATCTTTAGACGCCCAAATTCAAATGATTGATACGTATATTCAATTCTTAACACCAATTCTTAAACTATCACCTGATCAAGTGAAAAAGGTAGAAAATTCAGACTTTGAGGATGTGGTCGATTTAGCAAATGAAGTGATTGAAAAAGTCCTAGGATTCAATTCTGACAAAAGCGCAGAAACTGAATCTAAATGATGATGATCCAGTTAGGTCATATGATCAATTAATTGAAGATTTTGATTACTCGGAGCAGCAGATGATTGTCATGAGTCATATGTCGCTAAAGGAATTTGAAGAAACAGATTATTACAGATTAATCGAAGTTATGAACGCAAGACCACGTGACAAGCGTCCTAAGACGTTGTGGGAACTTGCAGAAGATTTAGAGAAAGGAGGATAAATAAATGGCAGGAAATGTTCCCGTTGGTGGGATGAATACCGACATTACTCTTAATGGTACTCAGCCAGTTAGAACATTAAAAGAATTGCGTCAAGCAGTTACTAATGCAACTTCAGCATGGAAGGCTCAACGGGCTGAATTAAGTTCTGTGGGAAAATCAACTGAAGCAGCTAAAGCTAAGTTTGATGGTTTAAAAACCACGATTGATAAGCAGAAAGAGTATATTTCCGGATTAACAAGAGAACAAAAGAATCTGGTTGATGCGCAGAAAAATGTTGATCGTTCTACTGAAGCGGGGAAGCAACAGTATGCAAGGTATGGCGAACAAATTGCTAAAAACGAAGGTCAAATTAAGCGTGCTGAAACAAGGTTAGCATCGTTAACTAGCCAACAGAATAAAGCTAAAGAATCGTTAAGATATTACGAATCTGGTTTGGCTAAACTTCAGAATGATTATAAGAATTCATCAGAATCATCTCGAATTTATATTTCTAGATTAAAAGAAGAACACAATCTTTTTCAATCTAGTCAAGTAAAAATGAGTTCTTATCGTTCAGGTATTAGGAATTTAACTGAACAATTAAAGAAACAAGAAGCTGAATTAAAAAGAGTAGGAGTTGAATCAGGAAAGACTAGTGATGCATATCGTAAGCAAGAGAATCGAGTAAATAAAACTGGTTTATCACTTGCAGAATTAAAAAATAAGCAAAAAGACGTAAGAGCAGAATTTAATAAATTTCATCCAACTGGTATTGGAGTTGCAGATAAAGCAATTACTAAATTAAAAGTTAGTACTAGTAAACTTGGCAGTTCTTTGAAGTCAACGATGGCTAAGGTTAAAACTGCGACTGTTGCGGCAACAGCAAGCATAGCTGCGGCAGGTGCATTTGCTGTGCAAGGCGCTCAAAAAGCTGGAAGCCTTGAGAAAACAATAACAGAAAACTCTAACTTGTTGGTAACTTCTGGCGAAAAAACTAAAGATGTTACTAAAGAGATAGCTGAAATGCAGAAAGATGGTAGGAAATATTCAGTTGAGTATGCAGAATCACAGCAAAACATTGCTAAGGGTTATCAAGAGTTAATCAAGCGTGGTTACGATGGCAAGCAGTCATTAGGTGCAATGAAATCTATCTTACAAGCATCTAAGGCTTCTGGTGATAGTTTTGCCGACACTATGCAGGTTACTACTTCTACGCTTGAAGCCTTTGGTATGCGAACAAGTTCTGTTAGCGGGATGTTACGTAATACAAGGATAGTGGCTAACAAGTTAGCTATGGCAGCCGATGCCACTTCAACTGACTTCAAATCACTGGGTATTGGTATGAATTACGTTGGTACGTCAGCTAAAACAGCGGGTGTTTCATTAACTCAAACTGCTAGTGCAATGGGTGTATTGTCAAACTCCGGGCTTGAAGCACAGCAAGCTGGTACTGGACTACGTAAGATTTTGATCAGTATACAAACACCATCTAAAGCAGGTGCTGAAGCACTTAAAGCATATGGTATGTCTGTTAATGATTTTAAAGACAAAGCAGGAAACCTAAAACCTATCTCTACTATTTTCAAAGAAATTGCAGATCATGTTCCAAAAGCAGATAGATCTAATTTCTTCCATAATGTGTTTGGAACTACTGGGCAAAATGCAGCTGCAATTTTGGCAACTAATACTAAGGAATTAGAAAGAGTTAACAAACAAGTTGCAGGCGCATATCAAAATGACTATGTTGGAAAACTAGCCAACAAAAATATGAAAGCTACTAAGAATCAACAAAAGCAATTCCATGAAGCGATGGAAGCAGTTCAGATTGATATTGGTAGTGCAATGATGCCAGCTTTGTCTAAGGCATCAACAACTATGGTTAAGGTATTTAATCGTCCGTCAACAATGAAGGGCATTAAAAAAATAGCCGAAGGAATTGGCACTATTGCTAATAAACTTGCTGATTTTATTAGCTGGATTGGCAAGGGTGACAATTTCAAAAAAGTTACCGACTTCGGGAAAGCAATGCTTACTGCATTCGCTAGTTACAAATTAATTAGTGGGATTGCAAAAGTAAAAAGATCATTAGTAGATCTATTTGATGATACTTTAATCAGTAAAGGCTTTAGTAAAGCTGGTTCTTTGGTAAAAACTGGAACAAGCAAAGTTGGTGAACTATTACTTAAAGGTTTTCAAAATCTTGGACCTAAATTAGCATCACTAGGATCTAAGCTAGGAAGTGCATTTTCTAAAGCATTCAACAAAACAGGTTCTTTAATTAAAAACGGTGCAAAATCTTTAGTTGAAAAACTTAGAGAATTAGGTCCAAAATTAGCTGCTTTAGGAGAAAAATTAGCTAAAACTTTCTCTGATGCTTTTAATAAGTCAGTTAACTTTAGTAAAGGCTTATTTGGCAAAGGCAACGGAGCTGGCAAATTAAATGGATTAATGCAATCAGCTAATTCAGCAGGTGGTTTTAGTAATTTAACCACAGCGGGAAAAGTAGGCACAGGAATAGCAGGAGCAGGTGTTGCAATAGATGCAGGCGCCAGTTTTTTAAGTGCATATCAAAATCGACATTCAGCTGATAAGCGAAGTGAAGACATCGGTAAAGGTATTGGATCAGGTATTGGTGGGGGAATCGGACTATGGTTTGGTGGTCCCGCAGGTGCTTTGATTGGTTCACAAATCGGCAAAGTAGTCGGTGACTGGGGCGGTCAAGCTGTCAATAAATTTACAAAAGGATGGCAATCTAAGAAACCACCAAAGAGTTTCTGGAGTTTAGAAAATCTAGGCTGGTCAGCTCACTCGATGTGGAATGGCTTTACTAAAAGTGTTGGTCAAACTATTAAGTGGTTCAAAAAGAACTGGAAGGAAATTGGTGTTTACTTTGTTAGTCCAATAGCTGGCGGCATCAATTCGCTTTATAAACATAATCCAAAATTTAAAAAATGGGTTAATGGTTTAGTTAAAGATTTCAAAAACGGATGGAAGGGCACTGAAAAGTGGTTTTCTAACTTAGGTAAAGGTATTCAAAAGTCCTGGAAAGGCATGACTTCTTGGTTTACTAAACTCGGAAAAAACATGTCTAAAGGATTGAAATCATCATGGAAGGGTATGTCAGGCTGGTTTTCTGACCTTGGTAAAAAGGTTCAGAAATCTTGGCAAGGAATGACCGGTTTCTTTAGCAAAATTGGTAAGAATACTGTTAAGTTCTTTAAAGACCCATGGAAGTCAATTACTAATTGGTTTAAAGGTATTATTGATGGTATTCAAAAAACTTGGAATAACTTCTTTGGCGGTATTGGAGATGCTTTAGGTTCTTTAAGTAAAATCAAAATTGGCAATATACATTTAGCCAGTGGTACTAATTGGAAAGACCGCTACGGTATTCCAGCTATTTTAAATGATGGCAACGACAGCCCTCAAACTGGAAATCGTGAAGGTATTTTAAATCCAGATGGCTCTGTGGAAGTAGTTAACGGTCGTTTTGTAAAACGAATGCTATTGCCAGGTCAAGATGTTATTAACGCTAAAGATATGGCTAAGATGTTTGGCAAAGCAAGGCACTTTGCAGACGGAACAGTTAAAGTTGATAACAGTCCTAAGATACCTGAACTTACTAAAGAAGAAATTAAGAAGCGTGACAAACGTCAAGAAGAACTAAAGAATTTTTGGAACAAAACCGAAAAACGAGAAAATAAAAAGTTAACTGCTTCTGAAAAGAAACGTTTAGATGCAAAAAAGAGAGCTAAAGAACAAAAGAAACAGCTAGACAAACTTGGTGACCGGATTGCAAAAGCTCTAAAAGACGGTAATCTTGAACAAGCCAAGCAATTAACAACTGAATTTAATGCCCTAAGCAAACGGTATTCAGCAACTAGGAAAGCTTCTAAGAAACCTGACCCGCATAAAGGTAAAACATTAGTTGATCAAGGATTATTAACTGGCGCGAATCGAAGAACAGGTCATTCAACTTGGATTAGTAATAAGCTATTTGATCAGTTAACTACTGCACCAAAGAAAACCGCGACAACTAGACGAACAGGAACTACAAGACGGACTGGTACAAGAAGCTCATCTTCTACAACTACAAGTTTAGGCTTAAGTGGTGGTTCTTATGGAATTAACTCTAAATCAGTTAGTGTTTCTGCTAAAGTTTCGGGAACTAAACAAGTTAATGCTTTAGCTAAAGCAATTAAAAAGATCAAAAACACTAATAAAAAAGTTATTGTTAAAGTAAGTGGTACTAAATCGCTTAAATCACTCTCTAAAGCTATTAAAGCTGTTAATAAAGAGCTAAAAACCTTAACCAAAGAAGCTAAAAAGAATGGTGTTGCCAAAGCCTTTAGTTCAATGTCCAATAAATCCACAAAAGAATTTAAGGCTATGTCCAGGGTGATTGATAAAGAATCTGCTGACATACAAAAGACGGCTACCAGTAGATTCTCCACAATGCAGAAGAAGATTGAAACTTCAATGAAGAACATCCATAGTGGTGTTGTGAAATGGGCTAAATATACTGCTACTGGCTTTAAGAATGCACTACATAAAATGATTGGTTATGCCGAGAGTGACATGAAAGGCACAATTAATGCTTTAAATCGTGGTATTAAAGGCATTGATAAAGTTCTAGAACAATTTGGTGGTAATGCTAGTGTAATTAAGCCAGTCAAATTTGCTAAGGGTACAGTTAATGGTGCATTAGCACATGATACTTTAGCTATGGTTAATGACGATCAATATGGTCCAAGGCAAGAAGCTATTGTTAGAGGTAATAATCTATTAATCCCACATGGGAAAGATAGGGTTATACCTTTGCAAAAGGGTGACCAAGTTCTTAATGGACTGCAAACGCAGGAACTAGCGAATAGTTTTGGTTTACCACACTTTGCTAAAGGTTCAGGCGTAAGTCATAACGCTTTACGTAAACTAGCGGAAAAAAGTCTGAATAATTATGCAGATAGTTTTGAATCGATGTTTACTAAAAATGTTGATTCTAAAGGCACGAGTGTTGAAAAAGGCTTTACTGATTTAGGTAATCGTTCAAGTACCGAATACGGTAATAAATGGTCGCAAGCAATGTGGACAGTTATTAACGATGCAATGGGGGATGCAATCGGTAAAGGTGGTACGCGTGAAGCGTTCCTTAAATTTGCTGAAAAGAACTTTACTGGCGTTCGTTATGTAATGGGTGCTGCATCTAAGTTTGCAAGTGATTGTTCCGGTATGGTAATGCAAGCGTTAAAGCACTTTGGTGTTGATATCGGTCGTACAACCGTAGCAATGCAAGAATCCAGTGGTGTTCAGTATCTTGGTAAAGACGTAAGTAAAACTGTACCAGGTGACTTATTTATTTATGGTCACGGCTCAGGAGCAGCAGGTCACGTTGGTATCGTTAAAAATCCAGCTAAAGGGACTATGTTTAATGAAACACCACCAAGCGCACGTGTTTCAAAAATTACTGAAGCTGGTGGTATGGGCTACGGTTTCTATCGAGTAAAAGGATTACACGATGCTAAAGGCAAAAAGTCTAAAGGCGTTGACAAATCATTATTAGATTTAGCAAGAGAGCAGCTTGGTGCATCTGCAATTAAGTGGATTAAAGATAAGCTAGGTGACGAAGGAGCATTAGGTCCTAACATTGGTGGCGAAGGTGTCCAAAGATGGGCAAGTACAGTTAAAAAAGTTCTGGGCATGCTTAATTTATCGACTTCAAAATCAATGGTTGATAGGGTTTTACGCCAGATTCAAACTGAATCAGGCGGTAATCCAAAAGCTAGACAACCAGGTAATGATCCTGATGGTGATGGTTCAGGACCAGCTTTAGGTTTGATGCAAACTAAACGAGCAACTTTTAATGCTTATAAGCGCAAAGGCGCTGGCGATATCTTTAATGGACCAGATAATATTTACGCAGGTTTAAATTATGCCAAACATAAATACGGTCCAAGTCTTAGTTTCTTAGGGAATGGTCATGGCTATGCTAATGGTGGTATTGCTAATAAACCATCTATCTTTGGCGAAGCTGGACCAGAAATGGCAGTACCTTTAGTTCCATCTAAAGCAACACGTGCTTGGGAATTAATCGGTAAGGCAGTTGGTATTCTTTCTGCTCAAAGTGGATTTAGTAATCAACAGGTAGTTGATGACAAAGAAAAGAAAGAAGAACACGAATTCAGACAAGCTGTATTGTTATTACTTCAACAATTAGTAAGTAAAGACGGTTCCGCAAATATTAAATTAACTACACCACAAGGTCGAACTTTGTGGGAAGTAGTTGAGCCGTTTTTCAAAGAAAATCAGAGGTCAACTCAAATTAGGCAAAGGAGGGGATTAAGTGGCAACTTCTAATGATTATGCAGGTTTAATTTATCAGAATAAATCATCTTTAGATTTAGGAATCATGGTGCAATATCCATTAGATCCAGTTTTTCCCGTACCTGATATCGATGTGACACATATTAATGGTCGCTCTGGCGATTTTTTACAAGATAATGATTCTTATCAAAATGTAACTAGAACGTTTAATTGTATTGTTCATCGCCCAGCAGATGTAACTCAATTTGACTGGGAAAGAGAATTAATTGACTGGTTAGCTAGTCCAGTTTTAGAAGGCAGAAAACAGTATGAATTTTTGCAATTCGATATTGATCCAGAATATGCATACAATGCTGTGGTACAAACACAACCAGTTATTAACTGGGATCAAAACAATCCTAATATCGCAACTGGTCAGATATCATTTTATTGCGAACCTTATCAATACCGTGTTGATGGGATTAATTACATTAATCTGCCTGATAATGGCGTAGTGTACAACTCTGAATCTAGGGTGGCAATCCCCAATTGGCACTTTGTTGCTAAGGGTTCATTTGTTTTAAATGTAAATGATCTTAATTATCAATTCGATAATATGAATGGTGAATTCTGGCTCAATGGTGAAACTGGTGATACTTATGACAAAGATAATGCTTTGTTTAATAATCAAACGCATTTTCCTAATCTGTTACCACCAGAATTGCCACCAGGTGAAAACAAAATATCTATTACTGCTGAAGCAGGCGTGGTAACTCGCGCAGAATACATGCCAAGATGGAGGAGGCTAATTTAATGGCATTAATTACAGAAGGTAAAATACCCGAAACTGATTATAGTGTTTACGATTATCTATTAGATTATCCGCATTGGTATCAAAGCGTTAATAGTGATTTTACAACTCCTGGTTTAACTTTAAGTGATGCAATTAGTTGTCAGACAACTTGGAACAGCAATCAATTTCCAACATTGCAGTTAACCTACCCTAGAGATGGTATTCATGCTAAGAAAATAGCTGAAAACTCCTATATTATGGCAGATATTAACTACAAATTTGTTCATCAAATCTTTAAAGTTGTTCATGTTCAACGAGAAGATAAGCAATTAGTAATTGACGCTAACCACATTGCTTCAACACTTAATGATGCAACAGTGCCAGATACAATTCAGATTGTTTCTGGTTCAGCTCAAGATTTGATGAATCAGGTTTTAAATACAATGCAACCGCAGAAAGATATTAATTTTGATAGTACAGAAACTACTGTAAGTAATATTAATATTGAAAAAGGTCAACAAGCAGGTTCACTTTTAATTGAGCCTGATGCTGAAGGAGATGCTGCGGTACAGTCTGTTTTAGGTTTATTTGGTGGCGAGTTAGAGTTTGATAACTTTGACATTCACCATTCAAAACAAGCTGGGACAGATACAGGAATTATTGTTGAATATGGAAAAAATATTCAATCCATAAGCCAAGACCGCAGCATTGAAAATATGTGGACAGGTGCAGTATTTGTTGCAACCTATGTACCAGGGCAAGCTCTTGCTACTCATGACAATGTTGATTGGAATAATTGGGAAACTGATTATTCTAGTGTTGCAACTGTCTATATGGCAGGCGGTTCGGTTAATATTTATGATGCTCCAGTTGAGGGTCAGCAATTAATTGGCACATTAACTAATGGGGACAAGGTCAATCTTGGTACTCCAGTTCATGATGGAGATTTAACTCCAGATGGAAAGCTCCAGATTAATACTGTTAATGGTGATGATTGGTACCCAATTCAAGGTGGCGGCTGGATTAATGCTAACTGGATTAATTTCGATAAAAGTGGCGATTACTTAGTTAATAAAGTAACCGGGAATGGAACTGTTCAGGCTAATAATATTAATGATGAATCTGGTGTGGGTTCTAGGATTAATATGTCAGGTACAGCAGTTGTTGCTTATAAGGCTGGCGGAGTTATCAATGGATATTACTCACCAGATATTGGTCCTGGTCACTACCGAACGGGTAAAACCTATAAAAATGGTACAGTTGTTCATTACACAATGGCTGCTAGAAATGCAAATGGTGATATTTGGTATCAGGTTGGCACTAATGAATGGCTATATGGACCGCATTTATCATTAACACAAGAAGGAGCTTACAAGGAATACAATAATACTGGTTACGGAACTATTAAAAAAGGTGCCGTTAAGTATCATTGGGATGAAAAGAAACATCAAATGGTGCCAACTACTGAAACTGTGGTTACTCACGGCAGTAGTAAAAAGCCGTATCGCTACGTAAATGGTAAGAAAGTCCCTAATAAATCTTATTGGAAAGAGAAAGAAAAAACTGTTAAAGTTCCAGCACAGACTGGTAAAGCAACTATTGATAAGACGATTGTTCAAAATGGTAAAACTTACCACCATACTAAATATGGCTGGATAGCATCAGGTTCGATTGACTATCATAAGAACGGTATGGTTAAACCGCAATCTTGGGACCAGATTTTAAAGCAGAAATTAAAAGATGGTTCTTCAGTTGCGGTCTATGACACTCCATACAGCCGTAATGCAGCCAGTTGGACAATTCCATCGGGTGCTAGTTCCGAAAAAGGCGACTTCACTATTGGTGGTCATGAAGCTAAAGGTGGAGATGGCAAGACTTATGTTGAAGTTATTTATCAAGGTAAAACGGGTTGGATTCCAGAAGATAACTTAACTAATTCTACTTTACACGCACCAGACGAAAATGATATTTCAGATGATGGTGACTACAATGCAAGCGTTGATGAATCGCAAAAAGAAGTTACCGTTAAGATTGGTCCACTTTATGCAGATGGATTCGGCATTGATATTAATGTCGATAAAGTTAATACCGTTGATTTAAGTGGTAATTTTAAACATGACGACCAAGACCTATCAGGACAGCAACCTGATGGGTCTTTTGTTGCAACGCAAGCTGATATTGACCAACTTAATCAGTTAGGACAAAACTATCTGATTGAACATAGATATGGGCATGTGGATGTTTCATTAACTGTTTCTTACAAAGAGATGTCTGGTATTAACGCGGACTGGACGCAATTAAGTCTGTACGATAAAGTGTATGTTCGTTTTCCACAATATAACATTGCGGAAACTGCTGAAGTTACTGCTACGCAATTTGATTGTCTTACACATCAATATATGCAGATTCAGCTAGGTAAACCACCTGAAACGTGGCAACACTTGATGGAAAATTCCATTGATAATAAATCAAATGAGAAATTCAAAAAGACTAATCGAGCGATTAAAAAAGCCTATGGCTTAACTGATTCTGTTGCCAAAGCATTAAAGTTAGAAGGCAATCGGCGACTTGAAGCCGAAATGTTAATTGGAAAACAAATTGGCATAGTTAGTGATAGAACTGGCAAACTTGAAGTTGACCAAAAGAGGTTTGATCAAGCTCTGCAAGACTATCATGCACAGATGGAAGAAGCAGATGCATGGATTTCTTCAGGTGGTTCAGCAGAATTGCAATTTATTGACGCAAATGGAAATCAAACTTATAAAAATCCAATAAAGATTGTAGCTAAAAACAGTGAAGGATCACTAATCTTTAACAACCATGGTTTAGCATTTTATAGCCCGAATGGAAATGTTAGGACAGCTATCAGGTCGGATGGTGTTATTAATGCTGAAGAAATTGATACGGGTATTGTTAAAGCCCTGAATGTTCAAAGTCTAGTCGTTAACAGTTCACTTGTTGCTAAAGTAGGAGGTTATGAAATGACTGTTGGGGCTTATAACAGTCAGGCTTCTAATCAAGGTATAGATAGTAGTCGAGGCGTTTCAGTAGCAACTCAAAACTATACTTCAATTCTGGGATCTGGCGTTCTTAATATCTGGGATGCATATGGACAACATGCTGATATTCATCCATCGCAAATGTCCGTGCAAGATAAAAATGGTAACTGGATTACGATAGATGGTGGTAACAGAACTATTGTTGCCAACGGACCAGTAGGCAAGAGTTACTTTTTGAAAACACAAGATAATAATCCTTCAATCCAAACATGGGTAAGGCGTCACTGGAATGGCAAGAGTAGTGAATGGGACTTTTTATAGGAGCTAAAAAATGGATAATCAAAATCAAACGTTACGTTTCATTTCAACGAATATGTCGGTACAAATTGGTAATTTAAATCTAGAACTGGCACAATCTCAAGCTGAAAATCAGCAGTTGAAAGAACGTAATGCGCAATTGCAAGAAACAATTAATAATTTAAGAAAGGAGGAAAATAATGAGCCTAGCGCTAATAACCTTGCCGACCAACAAATCGACAAGCACAGTAAGTGATCACGTTCGTAAAATTGGTCAAGGCGAAAAAGGACAAAAAATAGATGTCATAGTAACAGATGCTAATAGTAGTGGCTATGATTTAACCGACAAAGTAATTACGTTTTCGGAAAACAAAGACGGTGGGAAAATTGTTAGTGACAGCGAAGAAGGGCATTTTAATGTTACGGATACAAAAGCTGGGCGCTTTACCTACACGTTAGCTGAAGCAGTCTATGCAGCTAGTGGCATTGCATGGTTTGATATTAGCAGTACGGATGGTACTGTCATTGATACTACTAAGAGCTTTAATATTGATGTTATTCAGAATGAAGCTATCCATGTTAATAATGATAACTATGTTTCTTCACTAGCGGCTTTGGAAACACATTACAAAGCAGTAATTCAAAGAACGGAACAAGATACCACTGCATTAATCAATCAGTTAACAAATAAAGTTAATCAAGCAGTAGATAATGGCAATAATGATATTCAAACAGTAATTAATAAAGCTAATCAGTTGATTGCTGACTGGAAAGTTGAGCTGGGTAATCAACGACAGAAAGTTACCGATTTGCAGAATGCTTGGATAGCACAAACAGCACAGATTAATACTGATTATCAAGAGCAGAAGAAAACAATTAAATCTGATGCTGATGCTGAAATTGCTAAAATTGATAACGATAAAAAGACTGCTTTGGATAAATGTAATACTGATTTTCAGAATAAATTGGCAAGCATTCAATCTGATTATAATGGTTGGAAAGCTACCACAGTTGCTGACTTTCAAAAACAATTAGATAAATTAGCAGCTGAATTGCAAGAAGATGAAAAAGCTCAAACGTCTTTAAAAGATGCTATTAATTCTGCGAATAAGGCAATTGAAAAAATCCAAGACGTTGATTTTACTAAATTTGCACATTTAAGTGATTTAGATAATTACTACGATAAATCAACAATGGACCAGAAACTTGCCCAAGCAGGAAAGTTAAAACAGATCAGTGTTAATGGTGGTACACCAGTTAGTCCTGATACTAATGGTATTGCCAAATTAACTATTCCACAGCCTGACTTATCGGGCTATGAAACTAAAGCAGACGCTAAAACAGCACACGATACTATTAATAGTGCTATTGCATTAAAAGCTAATAGCTCTGATTTAACTAAGTATCCATTAACTGTTAATAACACTAAGCCTGATTCTAGTGGCAATATCCCAATTGCAATACCAGACATTAGTGGTATCAAGCAAGATGTAACCACCGTTAAAGGACAGATGGCTGAAGTTAAACAATCAGCTATGAAATCGTGGACAGGTACATTATCGCAATATCAAGCATTAACTAGTATTGATCCAATGACGATTTATTTCATTATTTCAGATTACGAGGTGGTGGTTAAATGACACTAAGTAATATATTTTATGGTAAGAAAGTAGTTAAGCAAGCCTATCTAAACAATGCACTAATTTATCAATCAAATGGTTGGGAAACACTACCTAGCACGTGTACCGAAGTGTGGAATAAGAACTATGAACGTGTAAATTCTTTTAATTCTATTGCAAAAGATAGTGAAGATAATATCTACATTGGGGCTTCCAATACATTATATAAAATTGGGTCAGACGGAGATTTAAAGTGGAAAGCTAAGGTTAATACAACTACTATCACAAACTGCTCTATTACAGGGATTGCAATAACACCAGAATATATTTACTGTTCATATTATGAAAATAATGGATACAGCACTGAAGGCTATGTTTCAAAATTAGATAAAAGCGGCAATCTAATTAGTAATATAAATGTAAATACTATAATATCTGGTATATCAGATGCTTATTTTACTGATATGAAAAGTGATAGTAACAATATCTACGCGATTATTTCAAGTTATATATTAAAACTAGACTTCGATTTGAAATTAATTGAATATACCTCTGTTCCTTATACGGCTTATTGTATTGCAGTAGATAATGGACCTTATGTTTTTGTTGGAACAGGAAACTATGGTACTAAATTTAGTAAAGATAATTTAAAAAATAGCACTAATTTAGTTGGAAATGTAAATATTAGTTTGACAACAACATTAATAACATTAGATTCAATCGGGAATGTTTATCTAGGATCTAGCAGTCAAGATTCTATTTACAAGTTTGATACTGAAACTTGTAAATTATTAGAAAGCAGATTTTTAGGAAATAACAGCGATAGAATATATGGTTTTTGCTGTGATAGCCAAGATAATCTTTACGTAATTTACTACAATGGCACAAATTATCTGCTACGGAAATATTCTTCAGATGGCACTTTAATCTGGGATAACATCCAGATACCTACGACCTATAGCTTTTTGAAAGTAATAACAGATAGCAATAATAATATTTATGCTTGTTATATGGATAGTAATGCAAATTTAACAGTTAAAAAATTAGTTAATTTAATAAAGAAAGGAAGTTAGAATATGGCAGAATGGGAAGAAACGGCAAACAATATCAAGCCGATGATTAACGAGAATAGTATGTGGAAACAAATAGGCTACAAATCAAACAATGAAGTTGATTGTGAGCCTATTTTATTAACTAAAAAACACGAAGAAAATGTTTATCCAATAGTGATTGAAGCGCCAACGGGGCTCAGCAATCCTAAGTATATTTGGGAAAAACACATGTGGGTAGATCAAGATGCAACTAGTACTAGCGTGCGTTTAACACAAACTGAAAAAACATTGGAAACAGTGCAAAACCAAGCTGAATCAATTTCTAAAGAAAACGAAGCTTTAAAAAACAGCTTAAGTAACATTGAGAAAGGTCAGAAAGATCAAACACAAACTTTAGCTCAGATGTTGCAAATGATGGCACCTTTATTAACACCTAAAACAAATAATGGAGGTAGTACAGATGCTTAATATTTTTAAAAGTTTAGCAATGGAGTTCTACAATATGGGCTTTTACGATAAAGCAGTTATTGCATCGTTTGTAAGAATTGGCACTTTAAATGCTGATGACTATAAAGAAATTACAGGTGATGATTATGTTAAAACGGTTAGTTGAAAACGTTAATCAATATTTTGACCAAGCCTTAACTGGATTGGCAATTATTGCAACTGGCATTTTTTTATTAATTGATAAAAATTACTTTTCTTGGCCACCTGATTTTAAACCAGTTATGAATAGTGATTACGCTGATTTGTTTTTTATATTGTTAGGAATAGTCCTATTAATATTCGTGGTTATAGGTGACATAAACGAAAATGAAGAAGTGTTAAAAATCAGAAAATTTTTTATTGTGGTTTCTGGAGGGGCAGTTTCATTTTTATTTGTTGAACAACTATGCCAAGTTTTATTTGCACACAATTTTGAAATGACAATTGCAGTTATTTTTGATGTTTTTCTATTCATATTAATTGTTAGGTGTGCATACAAAAGTTAGGGGGATGATCACTTGCACGATCTTATCAGTCTGCTACAAGTGATAGGCGGTTTTGTTGGCGCGTTTGCCACAGCACTAGCCGTTACCCACAAGTCGAATAAAGCGGATTACGACAAAATAATTGAAGAATTAAAGGAAGAAAGGGATGCGTTTAAAAAAGACTATTACAAAGAAAAAGAGAAAAACGAAAAATTACGAGAGCGTCAAAAATAATGATGCTCTTTTTTTATGGAGGAAATTATGAGTATTAAAGAAACATTCGATATTGTTTATGCACTATTGGTTGCAGTGGCAATCATTGCTTACTGTGCTGTGAAGATTTATGGAACAAAGCATGAAATTAAAAACAAGTGGATTGCTGATATTCCTAATTTAGCAGCTGGATTTGTTCATGAAGCTGAAACTACCGGCGACAGTGGTGAAAAGAAAATGGACTTGGTAATTAAAAGTGTTTGTGCAATTTTGCGACAACATGGAATTAAGATTACACCAGAAATTGAATCACTAATTAAGGCTTTTGCAGAAAAAGAAGTAGCAAAAATGAAGGAGGTAATTAAGTAATGAAACGTAAATACGATTACGCACTAAGCGAGCATGAAGGTAGTTCACAAATCGCTCAACATAAATTTATCGTGGCGCACTCGACTGCTACACCAAATGGTGAGGCGTGGGCAGTAGCCCGAAACATGAAACGTGGAATTAATACTAGTCAAACGTACACACATCTAGTAATTGATGATGATAATATATATCAAGTGGGAGAGCTTGGCTATGTTGCATGGGGTGCAGGTTCACCAGCTAACAACATGGCACCAGTTCAAATTGAGCTATGTGAGTTTACTAACCATAGACGTGCTATGAAAGCCTATAAGCACTATGTTAACTGGCTCCGTTGGTCAGCTAAGAAGTACAATATTCCGTTAACACTTGATAATAATAAATCGACTGGTATTAAGACGCACTCATGGCTAGTACAGCATGGTTACAGTAACACTAACCACACAGATCCATGGGGTTACTTAACTAGCCTTGGCATTTCAAAAGCTAAGTTTGCCAAGGACTTAACCAAAGGATTCAGTGGCAAAAACATAAAAGAAACTAAATAATAATAAGCCACTCTGGATTAATTTCTGGGGTGGTTTATTTTTTTGCAATAAAAAAGTAATATATAGGATAAAAGAGTTTTGATTTAGCATTAAAGGTAAATAATTATGATAAATAATGTATTAATAATTGTAATAAGCCCACTTTTAATAGTGTATATAGTGTGGGCTTTTCTGACAGTAATAAAAACTCCCAAAAGAAAAGAGGAAAGATATTTTGTGAAAATTTTTTTCGTAATCTGTGGTATTATTAGTATTCTTTGTCTTTTGTATGCATGCGGTTGGGTTGACAAAATACCTAAGGTAACTAACAAGCAAAATATGAATATTACGGCTACAGATCTTAGCTTGGTATATACTCTTCTTATTTCAAGTATAATGCTTATAGTTTTGGACATCATAATGATTGTATTTGATATTTACAAAAAAGGAAAAAGCCTTTCTTTAAGAACAGAATTTGATTCTATGTCCTGGATTTATTTTCTTATTATGACTGCTGTTAGTGCTTATCTCATTTATAGTTTAAGTAGTTATATGACTGATGCAAAAGACTTTGGAGAGGCCGTTGTTGTATGGTGGTTTATTTTGCCCTTGATCGTATCAAACTGGTTAGTTTACTTTCTTTTGTGCCGTTTTATAACCAAGATCAAACTAAATCAACGCATAGATTTACTTATTGAAAAATCAATTAAATCATTTCTGATTGGTATAGCAGAATGGTCAGTTTTATTTTTAAATTTGAAAGTCTTAGTAGAAATCCCTGTTTTATTAAGTTATTTTAAATACTTTTGTTTTTTAGGCAGTATCTTTCCAATATTTTATCCATCATTAGATATGTACGAATATACAATACTTGAAATTAAAGATACACTATACTAAAAAAATAAAGTAATTATTTAGTTTTTTAAATAAAATTTGCAAGATGTACGCTTTTGCAAACCGCAAGCTGGTGTCTGTGCAACTAAAGGAATTGGACGCTGAAAGCAAAAAAGTGTACAAGTTAACCACTAACAAGATTCATCTTGTTGCTGGTCAAAAAGGTCGTTTTTTAGGGTCTAAAGACATGTACCGCGGTAAAAAAGTATATGTTACAGGTAACCGTGCGTATGTTTTATTCTAATTAAAATGTAAAAAATACTATTAACTATCTTTTTTCTACAATATAAACAAGCCACTCTAGGAAAAACTAGGGTGGCTATTTTTGTGCAATATTTTTTTGATTAAATGCTCGGGCTTTTTTGTTGTATAATTGCCGAATACACGTTCGTATAAAAAGGAGCTTTAAACATGTCTGATTTTGATAATATTGTCTATGATTTCTTCAAGAACTATCAAGATAGAGGAATGACTAAGTGGCAGGGCATGATGCTTAGTGACCACGTAGCTACTATGAACCGCGACAACAAAAACCGCTCAAAAGTCTATCATATGAAGAAAACGATGACACAAGAAGAAATAGGCGAGATACTAATGGCTGCGTATGCTAATAGCAAGTGTGTTTCCATTCAGTTGAAAGAGCTAGACCCAGAGGGTAAAGCTCAACCTGATATTGAGGGTATGGTACAAGGCTATAATGTGGATAACATTATCGTTTCTGGAAACCCAGTCGATTTAACTGACATTAACCACGTTGAGTTAATCTGAGATGTTAGCCAAAATGTTAGCCAACTTTAAAATTGTTTAAAATCAACAAACATCAAAATGTTGATATAACAGGATTCAATATTGATAAAAATCAATAAAAACCATAAAAAATGATCCGGGTGAGATTCGAACTCACGACCCACGGTTTAGAAGACCGTTGCTCTATCCAGCTGAGCTACCAGACCATGATAATGCAATTCCGTTTTTGGAACATAAACCATTATAGAGAAAAGTTTTGCTAAATGCAACAAGAATATTTTAGTTTTAACATTGCAGTAAAGCACTTTAATCAAATTATTTTTAAAAGTCAACGTTATCTTTAATATCTTAGCAAACTATATTTCAGTATAACCAATATATCATTTTCGCTTAGTACTTTGTATAATGTTAAATTGAGACGGTAAATACAGTATAGGTGAGAGTAAATATGGAAAGAAAGCTATTACGAATTTTATCTTTATTAAGTGTTGTCGTTTTTTGTCTTCTTCCTGGACAAAAAGTTAAAGCAGATGTTCACTATAAAATTGAAAATAATACAGCTACGGCCAAGATAAACCCTGACGGTTCTGTTTCAATGAAACGTCAAATTAAGTACTTTTTTTATGATGATGCAAACGGTGTTTTTTATCGGCAAAATTTAAACAAGGATCAAAAGCTAGAGCATGCTAGGGTTATGATTAAAGGCGAGGGTAATTCCAATACTCTTGGGGCAACCTATAGCCTAGATAAAATAGATAAAGGCTATTATTTTACCGTTTATCGTAAAGTTAAAGCAAAAAAACATTTTACGGTTACCTATTACTACAAAATTACTAATGCAATTACTAATTACCATGATATTGCCGAATTAAATTATATGATTATTGGAAACGGATGGGACACAAGTCTTGATAACGTAAAGGCCAGTGTTATCTTTCCTGGACCGGTCAAAAACTTGCAAGCATGGGCACATGGTCCGCTTAATGGTCATATCGTTGTCAAACCTAATAAAGGAAAAATTGTTGTGACTGCAAGGAATCTCGATGGTCATACAGGAATTGAAATTCATGCAATTTTTCCTTTGAGCGTTACTTCAAAGAACAAAAAAGTAGTTAACAAGAATCATCGTCAAACTGTTCAAAGGCAGGAAGCTGTTTTAGCAAGGCGAGCTAGTGTAATGCGTCTTACTAAAATAAGAACAAGCATTCTCTTGCTTTTGCTTTTTCTATTTACCGGGCTTTTAGGGATTGTTTTGGGCTTTTCAGTTAAAAAACAAGGTTTTAAAGCAAAAAAAATGAAAAAGCTGGCGTTTAATTATGCAATTCCGAATGTTGATCCAGTCACAGCCCAGATTTTAGATAAAACAAGTAAACCTGACAGTAGAGCTTTCACGGCTTATATCATGCAGCTTGCCGGTAAAAACCGCATTAAAATTGAAGATTACCAAGAAGGAAGAAAAACTAATTATCGGTTAACTGTCGTGGATTCTAGTGTATTAGCTGAAAATAAGCTTGTAGAAACTATGTTTACTGAAGTCGGCGATCAAAATACTGTAACAACTAAGCAGTTAAGAGAGTATAAAGGTAAGCTACTTGGTGAAGAATACGTTACTTGGACCCAAGATCAGTATTGCCAAGTTCAAAATACCGGTCTACTTGATGAAAAGTTAATACAAAAGCAAACTGCTTATTTTGAAATAATTATTTTATTAATGTTTTTAAGTGCAATAGTTGCATATTTTATAATAGTCCACAATGAGTATTTGAAATTACCAGTAATAATCACTGAAGTAATCATTTTACTGTTAAACATTTTGGCAATTGTCAGAAGCATTATGCAGATTTCGCAGTATTCTCAAGACGGTGCACAAGAAACGAATAAAGTTCGTGGCTTTAAGAAAATGCTTACTAATATTGGCCGTTTTAAGATGCGTGATGTTGGTGATCTTATACTTTGGCAAGATATCATGCCCTATGCTGTCGCCTTTGGTTTAGCCAAAAAAGTACTGAAAGAGCTTAAACTTGAATTTGGCGAAGAAGAATTGCAGCGAAATTACTCTAGTTCGTTTATGATTAGTGGCTCAAGCAGTTTTTCGGACAGCTTTTCATCTAGTTTTACAAATGGGATTTCATCTGGCAGTTCTGGTTCCGGTGACTTTTCCAGTGGATCTTCTGGTGGTTTTGGCGGTGGCTCTGGTGGAGGCGCTTTCTAGCTCGTTTTATGTGACCATAGCTAACTAAAGAATTGCTGATAACTAATGAGCAAAGTGCTCTATATTAAAAACAGGTTTAAAGGATCGGGTATGGTCATTGTAGAACTACTTAGAGTAATTTATATTATGAAAAGAAAACTAATACGATTGTTTGTGCTTTTTGGTACGATATTTCTATGTTTAGTTTCGCCACAAAAGATAAAAGCGAATCCTGAGTATAGTATTACTAACAACGACGTGACTGCTAGAGTTAATAATGACGGTTCAGTATGGATTAATCGGAAAATTAATTATCAGTTTAAACACGTTGATAAAGCAAAGGGTGTTTTTTACCAACAAAATCTTGATAAAAATCAAAAAGTTGAAGATCTTACCATTCAGGTATGCAGCGGCAAGAAAAAAGAAAAGTGGCTGCCTTCTTATAGAGTAATCAAACTTAATGACCTAGGCTATTTGTTCCGAGTATACTATATGGTCAAAGATGGTGGTTCAATGCAAGTTGTTTATCACTATAAAATTACTAACTTAATCACAAATTATCGTGATATTGCAGAATTAAATTTCATGATTGTTGGTAATAGCTGGAATGTTAGTTTAAACAATGTTAAAGCCACCGTAATTTTTCCCGGATCTGTAAAAAATCTGCAAGCGTGGGCTCACGGTCCCTTGAATGGTCATATTGATGTTAATCCTAAAAAAGGACGCATTGAGATGACCGTTCGAAAGCTTAATCCGAAAACTGGGATTGAAGTACACTCAATTTTTCCGTTAAGTGTTACTGCTAAAAATAAGAATGTAAAAAACAAAAATCGTCGTAAGCAGGTACTTAAAAAAGAAAACTATCTCGCTACCCAAGCAAATAAGCAAAGACTGAAAAACAGTATCTTAAATGGAGGACTAGTATTAATTGCTTTAGTTTCTGCACTTTATGGAATTATCAGGGGAAGCAAAATTAAAAAATTTGGTACTAGTCCAAAACCTATTTTTGACCTCGAACCTTTATTCAAAATTCCTGACGTTGACCCAGTGACTGCACAGATTTTGGATCAAGAACGTCTACCTGATGAAGAAGCATTCACAGCTTATGTGATGGAATTGGCAACCAAGAAGAAAATAAAAGTCGACTCAATTGATGATATTCCGGATAAAAAGCAGAATTATTTCACCATTACTTTAGTTGATCCGAATGTGATTGATGAAAGTGAAGTAATGAATGTTCTATTTAATAAAGTTGGCAATGGCAAATCTTTTACTACCGAAGAATTAAGGCGCTACAAAAAATCTGATCTCTCAAATGCATATTTACAGTGGCGGAGAGAACAAGAACGCAAGCTTTTTGATAATGGACTTGTGGCACAAAACTATAAGAATAAAAGAGAAAATAATCAATTCGTGATTGGCTTAATGATGATTATTAATGTTGCTTCAACTGTTTATTTGTTGTATAGAATAAGAGAATTTATATTACCAATTGCACTTGTCGATGGCCTTCTTTTGATATTAGATCTTGATGCCTTACTTAGAACCTATTTAGTATCAATCTATACTGAAAAAGGGGCGGAACTAACTAATCAAGTTCATCGTTTCAAAAAAGCACTTAGTGAAATTAGCGATGCCAAGATGCACGATAATGGTGATTTAACGTTTTGGGAAAATGCTATGCCTTATGCAGTTGCCTTTGGCTTGGCGAAAAATGTATTCAATCAACTTAAGTCAGAATTTTCTTTAGAAGAACGTGACAATAACCCGTATTTTGCAAGATCTTCGTTCGGAAACAGCCTAAGTTTTGTAAATGATTTTTCAGCGGGTTTCTCTTCTTCAGCTGGCTCATCAGGAGCCTTTTCCGGCGGTTCATCTGGTGGCTCCGGAGGCGGCTCTGGTGGAGGAGTATTCTAAAAAAAGGTCCAGAAAGCAAGCTGTCTTTTTGGATTTTTTAAATGCTATACTAAATAGAACCTGATTAAAGAAGTTGAAAAATATGTTTGATTATCGCAATAACTTAAGAAAAATCTTAGATAGAACAACTGGAGATGACCAAAGTTTGCGCAATGGTTTGACTGCTATTAAGTTGATTTTAGGTATGACCGAAGAAGAAGTTTCTTCAAAATCTAAATCTAAAGAAGCACATATGGATTCGCAACAGTTAGGGCTTCTTTTTTCTAGTCTTGCAAAGTTGCTTCAATCGCCTGGTGAATCAAGAGCAAAAAAGAACGCACTCTCGGCAATTCATCAATTAATGTATACGCCAAATGATAGTTCTACTTATCACCAAAGCATAACTGAATTAGAACAAGCCATTCGCGCTTCTAAGGCTACTAAAGATGTGATTAATAAAAGAGTTTTCGAGACAGCTTTGGAGCAAAAAGAAGCACCTAAAAGAGATTATCGCAAAGGCAAGCGCTATACGGTTATCCGTCTATTATCTGGTTGCGATTTAGTTAATGATAGTAATCGGCGTGTTTTTACTCTCAAAGAATCACAGATTCATTCTTTGAATCTCAAAAGTGGCGATATTGTTGAGGCGCTACCTGACCATAGTAATTCAAATTATGAAGCAGAAATTCTACGTTTGGTTGGTTTTCATCAACTTTCTAGTATGGAAGTCGATAAAATTTCAACGTTTAAGTATGGTGTGGTGCAAGGTAGACCAGGTCATTTATCAGTGAGTCGCAACATTAAAGGTCAAAAATTACGAGTACGTGGAAAGTCAATCTTGTTACCAGTTGACTCGAGTCATTTTTCTGGAGGAAATGTTCAATTAACAGATGGGTCCATCGTTGATTTAGCTTGGTACGATGGAGATGTGCGTCTTAAAAAAAATCCATCTGCAGCAATAAAAATTAGATGGATTTATGAAGTTGATACGCCCAAAACTGTTGCTACAACTAGAAAGAAAAAAATAAAAACTGCTGAAAGTTCAGAAGAACTTGCTAAATTGGCTATGGATTTACATTATCAACGTGTTGGAATTGCTGTTGGTGATAACCAAAATGAGGCAGTTTTGGAAGGAATTGTGAACAGCTACAATGGTATCCCAATTCCCATTGATGCCTTTCAAGGGAAGAAAAAAATACTTGAAAATCAAATCAAGGATTTGGATATTGTAATCTTAGTTACAGCATTTGCTGCACATGATAGTACTTGGAATATTCGTGAGTTTGCCAGCAAGTATAATATTAAATTTGCAGTTAGCTCTAGTAAAGGGTATCAATCATTTGAACGGGCATTATATCGAGCTGAAAAACATCTTCCTGCGTATGAAGGAAACCAGACAATTGATTACAAATTGTCTGATTAACTAAATAAAGTGATAACTGTCATTAACACTTATGCCATTATTTTCATATGACAAGTAGAACTGGATAAAGCATCGAGCTTATTGTAACTTTTTAAATCGTGATGAATGTGGAAATATTTAAAAAGGTTTAAAGAAAACCCTTCTTCTTTAAAATGAAACGCTTACATTATTATATTACTTGGATAAATTCGTCTTTTTTTGTATAATAATACACAATTATTTTTACGAAAGGAAGATGAGATGAATAACGTAAAACATAGACACACTTGGCAATACTGGCTGTTCTTTTTAGCCGGATTGGAAATAATTACAATTGCAATTAACTTCTTTTATGCCCCAATTAATGTTGCAGCTGGAGGTTCTACAGGAATATCAATTTTGGTTGACGCAGTATGGGGAATTAATCGATCTTTGACTGTTTTTGTAGTAAATTTGCTTATGCTGATTTTAGCAGCTATTTTTCTTGGTAGAGATACCTTAAAAAGAGTAGCTTTAGGTAGTATGACTTTGCCAATTTTAATGCAGATTACGCCAAGCTTTAAGCTGACTTCAAACAACATGTTAGCGGTAATATACGGAGGAGTATTAATGGGCGTCGGCGTTTCGATGCTATATCGAATCAATGCTTCCTCTGGTGGGACTACAATTCCGCCACTCATTATTAAAAAGTACTTTTATATTGATCCGGCAATGTCGTTAATGGCAATCGATATGACTATTATTGTACTAAATCTTTTTGTCGATGGTACCGAAGCCTTCTTATTAGCGGCATTTTCTCAGGTTATTACCACGATTACTATGCGTTACACTGAAACTGGTTTTGACAAGAAATACCAAGTTCGGATCATGAGCAATCAAAAGCTTGATTCAATCAGAGACATGTTGCAAAAGGACTACGAAGGTTTAACTGTGTTTAACGTTGTGGGTGGCTATACTGATAAAGATAAACAACAATTAGTAATTGTTGTTGATACTAATGAATATGGCCAACTGGTTGCTAAAGCACGTGAAATCGATAACGAAGCATTTATCGTTACTGAAAATGTTGCTCGAGTTCATGGCGGCAAGTGGCAGATATAAATTATTGGCAGGAAATAACAAGGATTTTTATTGCCAATTTGACTTTAGCGTAGTATTATGAAGTAGTTGTATTTGTGGAGACCTCCACATCTGCAACCGCACAGTTCGAGGTAAAAAGATTTTTATTGAAAAGCACCTCGATTGGCGAGTCTGAGTATTTTTTGGAGGGCAGTAAATGTACGCAATTATTAAAACCGGTGGTAAGCAATACAAAGTTGCTGAAGGCGATAGTGTTTTTGTTGAAAAGCTCGATGTCGAAGAAGGTAAGAAAGTTACTTTTGATGAAGTAATTTTAGCTTCGGATGGCAAGGACGTTAAAGTTGGTACTCCATTAGTTAAGGGTGCCAAAGTTGTTGCTAAAGTTGAGAAACAAGGCAAAGAAAAGAAAGTTGTAACTTTCAAATATAAGCCTAAAAAGCACTCACATTCAAAATATGGTCACCGTCAACCTTACACTAAGGTTACAGTTGAAAAAATTGAATTAAGCTAGAGGTGAAGAGATAATGAATATTTTAAATCTTAAATTATTTGCCCACCACAAGGGTGGCGGTTCTACTGCTAACGGTCGTGATTCAGCTGGACGTCGTTTAGGCGCTAAGGCTGCTGATGGTCAAACTATTCATGCTGGTACGATTATTTATCGTCAACGTGGAACCAAGATTCACCCTGGCAAGAATGTTGGTCAAGGTGGAGATGATACATTATTTGCATTAGTAAATGGTGTTGTTAAGTTTGAACGTAAGGACAAGTACAGAAAACAAGTTTCTGTTATTCCAGTTGAAGAAGAAGCTAAATAATTTAGTTCTTAAAAAAAGAAGACGAAAAGCATGTGCTTCTCGTCTTTTTTCTTTTTTTAAAATGATAGTTGCTAAGAGCCTTTAGCAGTAAAATAAAGTCAAGATTCTGATAAGGAGAAGTTGAACATGGCCGAAAGAGATGAATTGTTAACGTTAATAAACCGGCGCATTGACGAAGTTAACAAATTAGTAAAACAGCAAGACGCCGATGGTTTTCTCATATTCAACCAAGCGAATTACCGCTACTTGACTAATTTTACTGGTGAAGAAGCTCAGTTGATTTTAACTGTTCAGGGAGATCGGATCTTGCTTTCGGATTCGCGTTTTGAGGGTCAAATTAAAGCGCAAGCCCCTGGTGAAATGAAAGTAGTCATGAAGCGCGGTGATCAAGATCAGGAAATAAGTAAACAGTTAAAGGCTGCAAATCTAAAAAAGGTTCTTATTGAAGGCGAGTTTGTTTCCGCTGTCGAGTATCAAAATTTACAGAAATTAAACCCGCAAATCGATTTTGAAATTTGTGAGGAACTAATCGAACGTGTCCGGAATGTAAAGGACGCTATCGAACTTACGGCATTACGCCAAGCTATTAGTATTTCGATGGATAGTTTTAATGAAATTCTGCCAATGATTAAGCCGGGTGCAATAGAGCGTAATATTGGTGCTAAACTGGATTACTTGTTTAAGGTTAACGGAGGAGAAGGCCCAAGTTTTGATACTATTATTGCTTCGGGGGTTCGTTCAGCATGGGCTCATGGTGTAGCCAGCGATAAAATAATCGAACAAGGCGACTTGGTCGTGGTAGATTTTGGAGCTTTTTATCATGGCTATGCAGCTGATATTACTCGAACGATTGCAGTTGGAAAAGTAGATCATGAATTGAACAAAATTTATAAAATTGTATTTGAAGCCCAGAGACGTGGGATTGCAGCTGCTGTTGTCGGAAATCGCGGCGCTGATGTAGATCGAGCTGCCCGTGACTACATTAATCAGCAAGGATATGGAGAATACTTTGGCCATGGAATTGGTCATGGAATCGGCTTGGAGATTCATGAACTCTGCCAACCAGCTTTACCATTTGGAAAGCAAGAACTAGTTAACAATATGGTACACACGGTTGAACCAGGGATTTATTTACCGGATAAAGGTGGGGTCAGAATTGAAGATGATATCTTAGTTAATGACCAGACACCGGAAACACTTTCGACTTTGCCTAAGGATGAGTTAATTTCTTTATAAAAGTTAAATATTATTTATAGTAAAATCACGCGTGAATTGGTAAGATATTATTATGGAGATGAGGTACTTAATATGACAATGATTTCAGTAAACGAATTTAAGAACGGCCTAACCATTAAGTATAATAATGACTTGTGGCGGATTGTTGAATTCCAACATGTGAAGCCAGGTAAAGGTAGTGCTTTTGTTCGTTCTAAGCTTAAGAGCTTGAATACCGGTGCAGTTCAGGAATATACTTTCCGTTCGACTGCCAAGGTTGAAACTGCGGAAATTGAAACTAAAGGAATGCAATATCTATATAATGACGGTTCAAACTATGTTTTCATGGATACTGCTACCTACGACCAATTAGCTATCCCAAATGAACAAGTTACTGATGAAGCTAAGTTCTTAAAGGAAAACATGGACGTTAGTGTAATTATGCATGAAGGTAAAACTTTAGGAATTCAGTTGCCAAATACCGTTGAATTAGAAGTTACTAAAACTGAACCTAATATTAAAGGTGATACTTCTTCTGGTGGTGGTAAACCTGCAACTATGGAAACTGGTTTAGTAGTTAACGTACCTTTCTTTATTAATGAAGGCGATGTTTTAATAATTAATACCGTTGATGGTAGTTACGTATCTCGCGCAAATAAATAGTATTTTGAGGTAAACAAAATGGCAGATAGTTCGAAAATTGTCTTAGATGATAAAAATAATGGCGAAGAAATTGAAATTGATCCTAGTGTTCTTGAAATTATCATGGGCATCGCTGCCGAAAAAGTTGATGGTGTTGCCGGAATGCATGGTAATGTCAGATCTGGAATTAACTGGGTTTTAGGTCGTGAAGACTTACGTCGGGGCGTAGAAATTAGAGTTAATGAAGACGGCGACTTAATCGCTGACGTTTACGTTAGTGTTGAAGCTGGCTGCAATGTTCCAAAGACTGCTAAAGGTCTTCAAAAGTCTCTGAAACAACAAGTTCTACAAATGACGGATTTAACCCTTAAAGAAATTAATGTCCACGTAATTGGCTTAGTATTTCCAGAGGACGAAGAAGAAGACGAAAGTGGTGCTTCCCAACTGTTCTCTGACATTGATGAAAAGGGTAAAAATGAATCAACACGAGAGTCGTAGAGTTGCAATGCAAGCGGTGTATTTAGCTAATCAAGATACTAAGTATACCCCTGCTGAAGTTGAAGCTAAAACGATCGAAACGCTTGATCTCAAGACACTTCCTGCATATTCAAAAACGATTATTGATGGTGTCATTGAAAAGCGAGACGAATTAAAAGGTCAACTGGCTGTTTATTTAAAGAAGAACTGGCGAATTGATCGAATTAGTCAAATTTCATTGGCTATTTTAGAAGTTGCTTTATTTGAAATTAAGTATAGCACAGAAATTGAACCTAAAGCGGCGGTTAATGAGGCTTTAAACTTATGTGATGAGTTTGCTGATTCGAAAACAAAACCGTTTATAAACGGTATTTTGGCAAATTTCGTCGAAAAATAATTAATAGTCGGCTGTCAGGCCGGCTATTTTTTTAGAGAAGAGAATTAAATGGCGCAGATACTTGATGGAAAATTATTGGCCGACATTAGTGCTATCAAACTAAAAGAAAAAGTTGATAAGTTAAAACAGCAAGGAATCGTTCCGTTTTTTTGCGTAATTAATATTGGTGATGATACCAGTAGTCAAATTTACTTAAGAACGAAAAAAAGACGTGCCACTGAAATTGGAATCGCACAGAAAGTTTATCAATTACCAATTGATGAATCACAAAACGATTTGCTTACTCTAATTGACCGACTTAATAAAGACGACAATATTGATGGAATTATGATTCAGTTACCGGTGCCAAATCAGATTGATTTGAACGAAGCACTGGCGCATATAAGTCCTGAAAAAGATGTTGATTGTTTAACACCAAGCAATGTGGGTCGTTTATGGCGTGGGGATCACTTTGTTGAACCAGCAACAGCCCATGGAATTTTAGCACTGCTTGATTATTATCAGATTAGTTTACGTAGCAAAAATGTTGTAATTGTGGGGCGTAGTAGTATTGTTGGTAAACCGTTAGCGGCATTAATGTTGGAGCGAGATGCAACGGTGTCAATTTTGCATATGAAGACTAAAAATCTTGCAGAATATACTAAGAGAGCTGACGTCCTTATTACAGCTACTGGTCAGGCTAGGTTAATTACGGCAAAAATGGTCAAAGAAAATTCAGTGATAATTGATGTTGGAATTAATCGGTTAAATGGTAAAACGGTAGGTGATGTTGATTTTGCTGACGTTGAGCCAAAAGTTAGTTATATAACTCCGGTTCCTGGGGGAATAGGTCCCCTTACTGTCGAATCTTTAATGGAACAGGTAGTCCAATTAACAAGGAGAAAATATGGAAGATAACAAATATCTTACCGTTACGGACTTAAATTACTATATTACCCAAAAATTTAAAAACGATCCGTATTTACATAAGATTTTCCTTCAAGGTGAGCTTTCAAATTATCGTTACCGGCGAAATTCTCATCAGTACTTTTCGCTTAAAGATGAAAAATCAAAAATTAATGTAGTTATGTTTCGCTCTCATTTTGATAAGGTAAAATTTAAGCCCGAAGAAGGAATGAAAGTTTATATAACTGGCTATGTCAGCGTATATGGACCACAAGGAACTTATCAGTTTTATGCTGAAACAATGGAACCCGCTGGCCTTGGTGCTCTTTACGAGCAATTAAAGCAACTGCAAAGAAAGCTATCGGATGAAGGGCTGTTTGACCAAACACACAAAAGAAAGCTACCAAAGTTCCCTGACCATATTGCAGTTGTTACAAGTGCTTCAGGGGCCGTAATTCATGATATTTTAGTCACTGCGAACAGGAGGTTTCCGCATGCACAAGTTGATTTGTTTCCTGCACAAGTACAGGGTGACCGAGCTGCGGATTCACTAGTAAAGGCAATGAAACAGATTGCTGGGTACGGTGATAAATACGATGTGATGATTATTGGTCGGGGCGGCGGCTCGCTTGAAGACCTTTGGCCGTTTAATGAAGAAGCGGTTGTACGTCAAGTTTATGACATGCAGATGCCCGTGATTTCTTCAGTTGGTCATGAAACTGATACGACATTATGCGATCTGGTAGCTGATGCTCGCGCTGCGACTCCCACTGCCGCAGCTGAATATGCAACCCCAAATTTAACTGATGAACTAGCCAATATTCACCAGTTGCAAAGCAGTTTACTTGCAAGTATGCAAAATAATATTCGCGTTCGAAGAGATGCCTTAAATCGAATCAACAATTCAATTATAATGCGTGAACCGGTTAGGCTTTATGATGAACAGGCTCAGACCTTGGATCTCTTACGTGACCGTCTTCATAGCAGTATGGTGCATTTATTAGAGCGTGCTCGACAAGGTTATCAATTAACTCAGCAGAAATTAGTATCAGCAAGTCCTGCCAAAAAAATTGAACAAGTTTCGCAACAGCAAGATTTTTACTACCAAAAATTAGTGGCTAATATGCAAAACATGCTGCGAGAAAAACGACATGGGCTTGCTCAAACTAGCCAGCAGTTGGATGACTATAGTCCACTTAAAACGCTTGATCGAGGATATGCATTCGTAACTAATGATCAGCAAAAGACAGTCAGTTCAATTGAGCAAATTAAAACAAATAATGAAGTAGATATTCATTTTAAAGATGGAAATGCGCAAGCGATTATCAAATCAATTAGGAGAACTAAAAATGGCAACAAAGAAAAATAATTTTGAAGAAGAATTAACTGAATTACAAAAGATTGTTAGCAACTTAGAGAATGGTAATGTTCCGCTTGAGGATGCTTTAAATGAGTTTCAAACAGGCGTAAAGCTGAGTCGAGATTTAAATAAAAGGTTGACTGAGGCTGAGGAAACTGTCGCAAAGCTAATTGATAGTGATGGTACGGAACACAAACTTGATCCAAACAACGCAGCTGCACCGGAAGAATAATAATGAACTTTCAAGAATTTAAAGTAAAATGGACACCATCAATTGATGAATTTTTAAAAAAGCACTTACTACAAGATATTGCTGATAAAAAATTTAGTCAGATTATGTCATACTCGGTGATGGCTGGTGGTAAACGGTTAAGACCGTTGCTTTTTTTAGCCACATTGGATGCTCTGGGTAAAGAAATTGGCGAAAAAGAAATTCAAATTGCTTGTGGAATTGAATTGATCCATACATACTCACTAATTCATGATGATTTGCCAGCAATGGACAATGATGATTTCCGTCGTGGTAATTTAACCAGTCACAAAAAATGGGGCGAAGCAGAAGCAATTCTAGCTGGTGATGCTCTTCTTCCGCTTGGAATTCAGTGGATTACTACCGGTAGTAAATCGGCAAAAGTAGTTGAAATTATAACCAAAGCAATAGGTCCAAACGGTATGGTTGGCGGTCAATACTTAGACATTGATTCAACTAATAATACAAATGTAGCAGATAATTCAGAATTTATTAGTCGAATGGAATGGCTTAAAACGGGATGTCTTATTGAAGCTTGCGTTGAAATGGCAATTGTTTATGTTGGTACTGATGAAACAACAAAAACTAAGCTGATGGCTTTTGCGCAGGATTTTGGGCGCTCATACCAAATCTATGATGATTTAGTCGATGTTATTGAAACAACTCAAGAAGCTGGCAAGACAACGCATAAGGATCAAGAAAACGGCAAGAATAATACTCTGACTTTACTTGGAGTCGAAAAAAGCAAAAAAGAACTAACTGAGTTAATTAATCATGCTAGGCTATGTTTGAAAGGACTAAATGGTTTTGTTTTAGCTGGCTTCCTTGATTTATACCAAAAGGTACTATAATGGCAAAAGAAAGAGCGGATGTTTTATTAGCAAAACAAGGTGTGTTTCATTCTAGGACACAAGCTCAACGAGCAATTATGGCGGGCTTAGTTTCTGACCATAATCACCAAAGAATTGATAAAAGTGGAACAAGTTTTCCGACTGACGAACACTTTTATATTAAGGACTCAGGTAAAAAGTATGTTTCGCGCGGGGGCTTTAAACTAGAAAAAGCGTTAAAGTCATTTAAGATTGATCTAACTGATAAGATTTGTCTTGATATTGGTGCTTCGACTGGGGGCTTTACTGATGTGGCCTTACAGAATAAAGCCAAACTAGTTTATGCACTTGATGTTGGATACAACCAGTTGGCATGGCAATTACGGGACGACCGGCGTGTAGTGGTAATGGAAAAACAGAATTTCCGCTTTAGTAAGCCGCAAGATTTTACTAAAGGCTTACCAGATTTTGCGATGACCGATGTTTCATTTATTTCACTTGATTTGATTTTGCCGCCAATGTTTGCAATTTTAAAAAATCACTGTGATGCAGTTTGCCTAATTAAGCCCCAGTTTGAAGCAGGACCTGAAAACGTTGGTAAACATGGTATTGTTCATGACCATAGTGTGCATTGTGATGTTATTCAGCATACAATTGATAAGGCCAGAAAAATAGGGTTTAATGTTTTAGATGTTGATTATTCACCTATTAAAGGTGGTAAAGGTAACATTGAGTTCTTAATTCACATAGAAAAAGACGAAAACGATGGTGGGAAGTTAGTTTGGACAAAAACCCCTGAAGATGTGGTTGAACGAGCAGTTGCCGAGCTGTAGGAGAAAATTATGTTAGTTGAGCTGGATATTAAGAACTTCGCTATTATTAAAACATTGAAGGTTCGCTTTCAAGAAAATATGACGGTTTTAATTGGTGAGACAGGAGCTGGTAAGTCAATTATTATTGACGCTGTTTCATTATTAATGGGTGGACGTAGCCAAAAGGAAATGGTTCGCACCGGCGAAAAAAAGGCCATTGTCACTGGCTTATTTGAAATTGATAAAGAATCAAAACAAATAAATAAGTTATGTGAAAAATATGGCTTACCAGATTCTGAAGGTCAACTGGTAATTAGCCGTGAATTGGCAGTTAAAGGTCGCAACGTTGTGCGAATTAATGGACAGCTTACTACGATTAATGTACTGCGCGAATTAGGTAATTACTTAGTTGACATTCATGGGCAAAATGACCAACAAATTTTAATGGATCAAGAGCGACAAATTGACTTGGTTGATAATTACGCTTCCGCGCAATTTAAAGCCGATTTAGTGCAATATAAGGAAGACTTTTATACTTGGCAAAAGCTAACTGCTCAACTTAATCATTTAAAAAGTGATGCGCAAGAACTTGCTCAGAAGCAGGATATTTTGAGTTATCAAAATGATGAACTATCCTCGGCAAACTTGACTGACCCTGATGAAGATGAGCAACTTGAAGAAGAATATAATGAGCTAAATAATTATCAAAAAATTGTCGATACGGCTAATTATTTAATGCAATTATATGACGATGAAGACCACGGAATAGAAGCTCTTCTTGATAATGCGCAAAATGCAGCAAATGATTTAGCTGAATATGGTGCTAAGTTTAAGGATATTGCTAAAACAATTGATGATGGCGTTTATGCTTTAAGTGATGCACGTAGTGAATTATCTAATGTGCTTGATGAAATGGACTTTGATGAAGAACGGTTTCAGTATGTTTCTAATCGACTTGATTTACTTAATTCACTAAAGAAAAAATACGGACCGAATTTACAAGATGTTTTTGATTTCTATGAAAAAGTCCAAAAAGAGCTTGGACAATTTGAAACTGGTGGCTTAGATGAAGAAAAGCTCCAAAAACAGGTTGCTGCAATTGAGCAAAAATTAACTGCCGAAGCTAAAAGCTTGCATCAGATTCGTGTAAAAGTAGCTAATACACTGGAAGAAAAAATTAAGCAAGAACTAGCAGACTTATACATGGCCAAAGCAAGGTTTGTAATTGATATTTCAACTAAGAAAACTTTTACCAAAAAAGGTATGGATGAAGTTGTTTTTTTGATTGCTCCGAACCCGGGAGAAGATTTAATGCCACTGGTTAAAATTGTTTCTGGTGGTGAACAATCGCGCCTAATTTTGGCACTTAAAACTGTCTTCAGCCGAGTAGAACCAGTTGGTACGATGATTTTTGATGAAATTGATACCGGGGTTTCAGGAAGAGTTTCGGCTGCAATTGGCGAAAAACTTCATTCAATTGGTGAAAGTAAGCAGGTAATTGCGATTACGCATTCGCCCCAAGTAGCGGCAGCTAGTGACCAAAAATATTTAGTAGCTAAACAAGTTAAAAACGGAGCCACTTATGCACAAATTGGACCGTTGACACAAGAAGAAACAGTAACTGCAATTGCGGAAATGATGGCTGGCAGCGATGTAACGCAAGCAGCTAAACAAAATGCTCAAGATTTAATGAGGAGTTTTAAAAAGAAAAAATGAAATATTATGAAAAGGTAGCGCTGAATAGTGACGAAGTTGTCCAGGCAGAAAAGCTAACTAAAATTGTACAAATAGAAGACCATACCTATAAGGGAATTTATTTAAGCAATCAGTTTAATTATTTTACTGAAATGCCAACGTTTATTTATGCAATTGATAATGGCAAAATGATTGGACTCACAATGCTTTATGCAGATGAAAAACCAGATGGTGAGGTTGAATTACACGTTGAAGTAGCCCCGGACTACCGCGGGCGAGGTATTGCGCGCGAAATGACTAAACGTGCGCAAAAAATCATGGCCCAATACGGTTATAACAAATACTGTTTTGTTTCAGAAAAATCATTTATTACAAAAAATGTTGATTTTCTGGCAAAAACTAAGTTGGAAATTGATGATCATGATTTCTATATGGTGGCCTCTAAACCTGAACGAATAGCAAAAAATGATAATCTTGATCTGAATTTGGCAGTTCGAGAAATGAACAAAGATGACATAGAAAAAGTAGTACAGCATTACAGTAAAGCATTTGATGAAAACATTGAATCAACGAAAAATTACATTCTTGAAAGCTTTAAAGACAAAGAAAAAGTCAATTTTGTTTTAACTTATCAAGATGAAATTGCTGGGTATTGCGCTGTAGACTTAAGCATACGTGACTATTTTTTTGGTTTATTTATCCGAGATGATTTTCGTGGTCGTGGATACGCAACCTTTTTTATCAAAAAAATGATGGCAGAGCTGAAAGAAAGAGGATCTAAGGAATTTGAACTTGAAGTTGAACCTGATAACCTTGCAGCAGTTCATGCTTACCAAAATGCTGGATTTGAAATAAAAAGTGAAGTTGTTTATTTAAAACGAAAAAGATAGCGTAAAAAGCCCAGAATGGAAAAATTCTGGGCTTTTTAATTAATATTTATAAGAGAATTAGGCTAAATCAACCCTAAAAACATTGTCTAAGTCGATTACTTTAATCAGTTTTTGGTTAGTAGTGCGTAAAACAAAGCGACCAGCTGAAAGTCGCTTGGTAATTTGACCAATTTCACTGGAGCCATCATGATAATTGAGTAAAACATAAGCTCGCCGTAACAATGCGTAGTTCAATGAAGCTAAAATTTCATTTTGATACTGGCTGTAAATACTTAGTTTTTCGTCATCATATTCAAAAAAGTAATGATAGATTTTTTTAAGTGAGTTTTTCATCAGTTCATCCTCAATATTACTCGAACATTTGTTTGATTAATTACATTATAAGAACATTTGTTCAGAAAAACAAGCTTTTTATTTAAAATAACTACTTAAAGTTCTTACCAATATCTTCAGTGTTAAAATATAACTGATAGTCCGAACTTGAAAATCTTGTCCATTTAGTGCAAACTAGACGTAATAGCTTTTTATAGGGGAGTTTGGCATGACAGAAAAAGGTTTGTTACTTGTCCTTTCAGGTCCTTCTGGAGTTGGAAAAGGAACTGTTAAAAGTTCGATCGTTGAAAATAAGGTTTTCCCGTTCGAGTATTCAGTTTCGATGACTACTAGAAAACCTAGACCTGGAGAAGTCGATGGCAAAGATTATTACTTTGTTAGCGAAGAACGGTTCAAGGAAGCTATTAAGTGTGGTGAACTTTTAGAATATAATAAATATGTGAACCACTACTATGGAACGCCACTTGCACCTGTCAAAAAAATGATTAGTGAAGGCAAAGATGTCTTGTTAGAAATTGATGTTAATGGTGCAAAAAAGGTTCGAGAAAATATGCCTGATGGTGTTTTCATTTTCTTAACTCCACCAGATTTACATACTTTACATCTACGTTTAGAAAATCGTGGAACTGAATCTGAAGATGTAATTAAGGGACGAATTAAACAAGCACGTAATGAAATCTTGGTCATGCAAGATTACGATTACGCTGTTGTTAACGACACGGTGGCTAATGCGGTTGACCACATTAAGGCCATTGTTGATGCTGAACACGTTAGCGTTAAGCGTGTTATAGATACTTATCGTAAAATGGTTAGGGAGGATTAAAGATGAGAGTTACATACCCATCAATTGATAAATTATTAGCCCAAGTAGATTCGCGGTATTCATTATCCGTACTTGCTGCCAAACGGGCACACGAACTAGAAGCTGGTGACCCAGAAGCTTTGAAAGAATATAAATCTCAAAAACCAGTTGGAAAAGCCCTTGAAGAAATTGAAGCAGGTAAAGTAACTGTTGATCCAAACCATCGCGAGGTTAATCAGTAGTTGGTTAAATTTATGACCTCCATCCCAAAAGAGATGGAGGTTTTTTTTCTAAAGGTGATTGAATGATTGCGCAAATAATAATCGATATTGCCGCAAAACAAACAGACCGTATTTTTGAATATCATGTGCCAGAGGAACTTGAAGACGTGGAAATCGGCTCACGTGTTTTTGTTCCTTTTGGTCCGCGGAAATTACAGGGCTTTGTTGTTGGTTTAAGTGAAACCAGTCAATTTCAAGGACAACTAAAGGACTTACTTTTGGTTGTTGATGAAATGCCACCATTAACCAACGAGTTAGTTGAACTATCAAAAGCTCTTGCTAACCGAGTATTTTCATACCGTATTTCTATTTTAAAAACAATGCTTCCCCGAGTTATGCGGGCAAATTATCGAAAGATTCTTACGCCCATTTCAGATAAAGCTAAAAGATTACCTTTTTTTCAGGGTAGTCCAATAGATTTAAATAAGATAAACGATAACCAAGAAGTTGCTTATATTAGAAAGTTGCTCCGTAATGAAGATGCTAAAATCGAGTATATTGTTGAAAACAGAGCAAAAGTAAAGACGCAAAATTGCTATTCCTTAACTTTAGCCAAAAAGCAATATCTCCAAGCGTATGAAGGTTTGCGACAAAATGCTATCAACCAAAAGCAACTTTTGATGTATATAATTGAACATTTTTCAGAATTTCCTAAACTTCAGAATGAACTGGAAAAAGAATCAAATATTAAAACAATTACTTTGACTGGTGCAGTAAAAAAAGGCTGGTTAGAAAAAAAAGAAACTGAAATTTATCGTGATCCGTTAACTGACTTTGCTGAAGCACGTCCGTATGATAGAAAAAACAAGTTAAATGCTGAACAAAAAGTTGCCTTAGAAAAGATTGCGCCTGCAATTAAAGCCAAGAAAGCACAAACTTTTTTGTTAGAAGGAATTACCGGAAGTGGAAAAACTGAGGTCTACCTTCATGCAATTAGTGAAACTCTTGCAAATGAAAAAAACGCGCTCATGTTAGTACCAGAAATTTCTTTAACACCACAAATGGTAGAGCAAGTTAAGTCACGCTTTGGTGAGAAAATTGCGGTTTTACATAGCGGTTTGTCTGAAGGTGAGCTGTATGATGAATGGCGAAGAATTCGGCGCGGTGAAGTTCATGTTGTAGTTGGCGCGCGAAGCGCTGTTTTTGCGCCGTTAACTAATATTGGCTTAATTGTAATTGACGAGGAACACGAATCATCGTATAAGCAAGAGGATACTCCGCGTTATCACGCCCGTGATGTAGCGATTTGGCGCAGTAAATACAACTCGTGTCCGCTTATTCTTGGAAGTGCAACACCATCTTTAGACAGCCGGGCTCGTGCACAAAAGGGTGTTTATCAGCTTTTGCAGCTTCATAAGCGTGCAAATAATAAAGAACTCCCTGAAGTTAATTTAATTGATTTAAAACAAACTGATTTTGCTGGTCAACAGTTAGACTTATCCGTTCAATTAGTTGAGGCCATTAAAGACCGTTTGGCTAAAAAAGAGCAAGTAATTTTAATGCTCAATCGCAGAGGTTTTGCTAACTTCATGCTTTGTCGCGAATGCGGATATGTAATGAAATGTCCAAATTGTGATCTTTCTTTGACCATGCATAAAGATACCCAGCAAATGCAGTGCCATTATTGTGGCTATAATACGACGATTCCTAGAACATGCCCAAATTGCCAAAGTAAGCAGATTCGTTTTTTAGGCAGTGGAACGCAAAAAATATTGGAAGAATTAGGCGAACTCTTGCCAGCAGCCAAAATTTTGCGTATGGATGTTGATACGACAAGACGAAAAGGAGCATATAAAAAGATTTTGGATCAATTCGGTAATCATGAAGCCGATATCCTACTGGGTACGCAAATGATAGCTAAAGGGCTTGATTTTCCTAATGTTACTTTGGTTGGTGTTATCAATGCTGATACTGGATTATGGTTGCCGGACTACAATGCTTCTGAACGCACTTTTGAACTGTTGACTCAAGTTGCTGGCAGAGCAGGTCGGGCAGAAAAGAAAGGTGAAGTAATCATTCAGACCTTTAATCCAGATCACTATGCCATTAGATTGGCGAAAAAGCAGGACTATGAACGTTTTTACTCTTATGAAATGAAAGTTAGACATGCGGGCAACTATCCGCCATATTTCTATACTGTTTTAATCTCAGTTGCTGCCAAAAAGGAGCAAAACGCTGCTCGTGAAGCTTTTAAAATCAAAAATCAGCTTACCCAAAAATTGCATCAATCTACAATTATTTTGGGTCCAACACCAAGTGCAATCTCGCGATTAAAAGATCAATATTATTATCAAATACTGGTAAAATATAAAAAAGAAGATAATTTGAATAAGCTATTGCACCAAATTCAGAATTCTGCGCAAAAAGTTAAAAAATATGGCTTAAATATCTATATTGATAATGAGCCTGAGCGCATTATGTAAAGGGGAACGTTTAATGACATCAGTAATTTTCATGGGCACGCCTGATTTTTCTGTTCCGATTTTAAAGGGACTAGTCGAAAACAATTATGAAATCAAAGGTGTTGTAACTCAGCCAGATAAAAAGGTTGGTCGTAAACAAGAGATCAAAAAAACACCAGTAAAAGTTCTAGCCGAAGAGTTAAATTTGCCGGTTTTTCAACCAGTACAATTATCACGTTCTACTGAAGTTGAGGAGCTGATTAAGCTGCATGTTGACTTAATTGTTACTGCTGCATATGGGCAATTTTTGCCGACTAAATTCCTGAATTCTGTGAAAATTGCTGCAATCAATGTTCATGGTTCACTCTTGCCCAAATATCGTGGAGGTGCGCCAATCCAATATTCGCTGATTAATGGGGATGCGGAAACAGGTGTAACAATTATGGAAATGGTCAAACAAATGGATGCCGGTGATATTTATGCTCAAGAGACAGTAAAAATTGCCGATGACGATACTAGTGGCAGCCTTTTTGCGAAACTATCAATTGTTGGACGCGATCTGCTTTTAAGTACACTACCCAAAATAATAGCTGATCCGACAGCGAAAACTCAGCAAGATTCAGATCGAGTGATTTTTTCGCCAAACATAACTAAAGAACAAGAACAGATTAAGCTTGATATGACTGCTGCTAAAGCTAACAATCTAATTAGAGGCTTAAATCCTGATCCTGGTGCCTATTTAATGATCGATGGGAAAAGGTTGAAAGTTTGGCAGGCAAAAGTCAGTAATGAAAAAACAAAATTATCAGCGGGTAGCTTAGTAGATAATCAAGGTCGGTTTGCAATTGGCTTTGCACAAAACACGGTATTGGAGCTTTTAGAAGTTCAACCTTCAGGCAAGAAAAAAATGGATATTAAGAGCTTTATTAATGGTCAAGGCAGTAAATTTAAGGTGGGCGATAAAATTGTCGACAGTTAGCAGTGCTCGCGAAGTTGCATTAGAAACGCTAATTCGGATTTTTCGTGACAACTCGTATTCAAACATTAGTTTAAATAATAGTTTACGCGATGCTAACTTATCGCAAACTGACCGTAATTTTGCGACCCGTATAGTATACGGTACGGTTCAATATAAGATTTACTTAGAATACCAATTGCAACCTCTGATAAAAACTAGGTTAAAGGAAGACTACCTTCGCCCGTTATTACTTATGTCAGCTTATCAAATATTCTTTATGGATAAAGTTCCAAACCGGGCTGTTTTGAATGAAGCTAATAACTTGGCTAAAAAATTTGGTAAACCGAATGCCACCGGATTTAAAATTGTAAACGGTATTTTGCGCGCTTTAATTAGACGTGGTACTATTTTACCAACACCTGATAATTCGCTTACTTTTCTCAGTGTAAAAAATAGCGTTCCGGAATGGCTTGTACAGTATTTCATTTCTCTTTGGGGAGAAAAGCGAACCGCTAGTATTTTGTCTAGCCTTAATGAACCAGCTAAAAACACAGTACGAGTTTCGCGTTTATGTAACTCTAAAGTAGTTTTTAATGAGTTGTCGGAATTAGGTTTTTCTCCTAAAAAATCAATTATGACCAATGATGTTTTTTGTTTAGGTCGCGGCGGGATTGCCGAAACTGAGTTATTTAAAAATGGTAATTTGACAATTCAAGATGAAGCTGCTAGTTTGGCGGTAAGTGCTTTCAATTTTGATGGTCACGAATCTGTTTTAGATGCTTGCAGTGCACCCGGCGGAAAAACGGTTCAGATTGCTGAAAACTTGACTAATGGCAAGGTTACTGCGCTAGACATTCACGAAAATAAGCTACGCTTGGTTGAGCAAAATGCTAAAAGAATGAAAGTTACTGACAAAGTTATAACGAGGCAAATGGATGCTCGTAAAGCAGATAGTGCGCTTGAAAAAGGAAAGTTTAATAAAATCTTAGTAGATGCTCCTTGTTCAGGTCTTGGCTTACTTAGACGTAAGCCAGAGATTCGGTATAATAAAGAACTTTCTGACTTACTCAATTTGCAACAAATTCAATTAGACATACTTGAACACACCAGTTCACTTTTAAGTAAAAAAGGTGAGCTAGTCTATTCAACTTGTACAATTAGTGAAGAAGAGGATGAGCAGGTAGTTGAAGGCTTTTTGAAAAAGCATCCGAATTTTAAATTACAATCATTCAAAACAGGCGAACTTGAAGCACCAAACGGAATCTTAAAGATTTTGCCTGATAGTTATGGCAGTGATGGCTTTTTCATTGCTAAGTTTGTACTACGAGGTTAACGTTTTGATTAAAACAGCTTTTGCTTCCAGTATCGGTCGGATACGAAAAAGCAATCAGGATTTTGTACAAGTTTTCAAAAACAAGTGTGGCGTAACATTTGCGGTTGTTTGCGATGGTATGGGCGGTCACCAAGGTGGCGATGTTGCTTCAACGATGGCAGTTAGCCACTTAGGTCATAGTTTTAGTGAAACTGATTTTAATGACATTAATAGTGCCCGTAAATGGTTAGAAGTGCAGTTAAGTGCTGAAAATGAGATGATCATACAGACAGCTGATCGTTTTCCCGATTTGAATGGCATGGGTACAACTATTGTTTTGGCTATAGCTTTTGATCACGAAGCCTTAATTGCTCATTTAGGCGATTCTAGGGCATATGGTTATTCAAATGGTAAGTTTGTTCAGCTCGTGGAAGATCATTCACTAGTCAATGAACTGGTAAAAATGGGTCAAATCACCAAACAGCAAGCTAAAAATCATCCGCAAAAGAATATAATTACGCAGTCTTTAGGCGTTTCTAGTACTATTGACCCTGAATTTCGGCAAATTGAACTGAATGAGGACGACCTTATTTTGCTTTGCACTGATGGCTTAACCAATTCTCTTGATGATCCGCAAATTCAACAAATTTTAGCTACAAGAGAACTTTCGTTAATGGATCGTTGCCATAAACTAATCAATGAAGCCAATCGCTTAGGTGGCGGCGATAATATTACAGTCTGTTTAGTCTTAAATGAAGGTGGTGATGATCAGTGATTAATAAGGGATATTTACTAGGAGATCGTTATCGCATATTAGACACACTAGGCGAAGGCGGAATGGCAAATGTTTATTTAGCTGAAGACATTATTTTGCAGCGAAAAGTAGCTGTGAAAATTTTACGATTAGATTTACAAAAAGAGCCGCAAACTCTAGCCCGTTTTCAACGTGAAGCTCTAGCTACTAGCGAACTGAGTCACCCTAATATTGTCATGGTTTTAGATGTTGGAACGGACCATGGCTTGCCTTATATGGTTATGGAATATGTTGATGGTCCAGACTTAAAAGACTATATTCTGCAAAACTCGCCCTTAGATTTACAGAACGTAATTCGTATTATGGATCAAATTCTTAGTGCAATGAGATTGGCTCACAAGCATAATGTGATTCATCGTGATTTGAAACCACAGAATATTTTAATGGATAAACGTGGCAATATAAAAATTGCTGATTTTGGAATTGCTGTTGCTTTAAATCAAAATTCTATTACTCAAACTAATTCTGCACTTGGTTCGGTTCACTATATGTCTCCGGAGCAAACACGCGGTGGTTTGGTTACTAAACAATCTGATATTTATTCATTAGGAATTATTCTTTATGAGTTAATTACAGGATCTGTACCTTTTAATGGAGATTCGGCAGTTGCAGTTGCCCTTAAGCACGCGCAAGAATCGATTCCTTCAATTAGAGCAAAAGATGCAAAAGTACCGCAAGCATTAGAAAATGTCGTTTTACGTGCAACCGCTAAAGATCCGCGCGATCGATACAGTTCTGCTAGAGAAATGCAGGCAGATTTAGATACAAGCCTAAGTCCTGAACGAGCTGGTGAACCGGTTTTTATTCCCACTCACGAGAAAAATGATGAAGAAACCATTATTTTACCGAATTTTAAGCCAGCTGCTAAACCTGAAAGCAATACGGAAAAGGTTGAAGAGAGCATTCAAGCGTCTGAAGAGCAAGAAAAGCCCGAAAATCAAACCTTCTTTCAAGCTTTGCGTACTCATAAATGGTGGTGGTTATTTATTGGCTTAGCTGCAATCGTTGTAGTTGGATTGATGCTGTTTGTGGTTACTAATAATAGTAATAGTGAAGTTCGGATACCCGATGTAACTAATCTGTCCGAAGATAACGCGCGCCAAACAATTGAAAATGTCGGCTTAAGAGTGGGTCGCGTCAAGCATCGAAGTTCAAATAATATTGAACGAGGTAAGGTAATTGAAACTTCGCCGAATGCTGGTGAGAGGATTAAAAAAGGTCGGTATATCGATATTTATGTTTCTGACGGTAGTGGAATGGTTCGAGTTCCTGATGTCACAGGAGATGAATATGAAACCGCGGTAAGTAAGCTAGAAAAAATGGGTTTTGAAGTTATTAGAGACAATCAATATTCTGATAATGTTCCCGCAGGTCATGTCGTTTCGCAGAGTATTGCTGCTGATGTTGAGGTTAAGCCAACGCAAACAACAATTACGTTAGTTGTTTCTAAAGGACGCGATGATCATAACCGGCATGGTAGCGTTAAACTGCCTAATTTTAAAAACTATACGCTAAAGGAAGTTCAAGAGTATGCGCGTAAGTATAATTTAACATTACAAGTAAATCCTACTTATTCAGATAAAGTTGAAAAAGGGATGATTGTTTCGATGAGTCCAGCAGCTGGAACCGAGGTTTCGCGTGGAAGTACAATTGCGGTTAGTGTTTCAGAAGGTTCAAAAACAGAAAAAGACTCAACGGCAATTAAGACTTTTACGGTCACATACGAAGGCAATGAAAATAATGAATCATCAAATAGAAACGGTAATCATGTGCAGATTTATATTTCAGATGATGAGCATTCAATAAATAATATTTATCGTGACTTGTATATTAGGAGAGATATGAACTTTTCAATTCCTTTCTCTCTCAGGAAAGGTTCAGGTATGCTTCGTGTTGTTCGTGATGGACAAACGGTTTTAAACGAAAAGGTAAATAAATGACAAAACAGACTGAGGGGATTGTTGTTGGACTAATTGCTGGCTTTTATGATGTACAAACTGAAAATCAAGTTGTGCGTACGCGAGCTCGTGGTGTTTTTCGAAAAAATAACCAAAAACCTATAGTAGGTGACCGTGTCAAGATTCAGATTGACGAACAAGGAACCAGTTATTTAGTCGAAGTACTCCCGCGTACTAACTTAATTGGTCGCCCAGCGCTGGCAAATGTCAATCACGTCTTGTTGGTTATATCGGCAGTGGAGCCAGACTTTTCTTTACCACTTTTGGATCGATTTTTAACTTTTTTTGCATGGCAAGATGTTAGTGTTAGCATTTATTTGTCTAAAAGTGATCTTACTGAGTCAGTTAAGTTAAGTAAGATTTTATCTAATCTGAGTTATTACGCCAAAATAGGCTATCAATTTTTTGACAACTGGGAAGAATTAGCAAATAAGCTTCCTAATGAAATAAAAAAAGATCAAATTTGGACTTTGGCTGGTCAATCTGGCGCTGGCAAATCGACGTTAATTAATCATATCAAGCAGGGTCTTAAACAAGAAACTGCTGCGATTTCAACTAGTTTGAATCGTGGCAAACATACGACTAGAACTGTCCAACTTTTCCAACTTGGGAAAGGTTTTTTGGCCGATACTCCCGGCTTTTCAGCTATTGACTTTACGCCAATTAAAATTAATGAATTATGTAATTACTTTGTTGAATTTAAAAGGGCCAGCAGTCAATGTAAATTTAGAGGTTGTCAACATTTAAAAGAGCCTAATTGTGAAGTCAAAAAGTTAGTCGAAGAAAAACAAATTAAGCAAAGTCGTTATGATGATTATTTGGTAATGCGGACGGAAATTGAGCACGGTCGCTTACCAGAATATTTGAAATAAGGAGAGAAAAATGATTGCACCTTCAATTTTAAACATAAATAATTTGAACTTAAAACCAGATATTAAAACGGCTGCAGATGCTGGTATTAGCCGCTTTCATATTGATATCATGGACGGTCATTTTGTACCTAATTTATCTTTTGGCCCACAATTAGTTAGCGATTTTAAACTCCAATTTCCTAGCCTAGAGGCTGAAGTTCATTTAATGAGCAACAATCCCGATGATATGGTACCCGCTTTTGTTGAAGCAGGAGCAGAGATTATGTTATTGCATTATGAAGCAATGGCAGAAGATCAACTTAATAAGTGGATTGATTTTTTGCATAGTAAAAGTGTTAAAGCCGGAATTGTCCTTAATCCGGACACTCCAGCTACAGTTTTAGCTAAGTTCTCTTCAAAAATTGATCAAGTGCTTATTATGTCAGTTTATCCTGGATTTGGCGGTCAAAAGTTTATTCCTGAAACTTGCGACAAAATCAGAGAAGTTACCGAATTACTTGGTGATAAAATTCCAGTTGAAGTTGATGGCGGAATCAATAGTGAAACTGCAAAATTAACTAGAGATGCAGGGGCTAGTATTTTTGTCGCTGGTTCATATCTTTTCTGTAAAGAAAGCATTTCTAATCAAATTGCGGAATTATCGGAGATTTTAAAATAATGAGATCTTTTGCCCTTTTGGGGGCGCCCAAAACTAGCTGGCCGCTTAATCTTCCAAATCAGTTAAAACAAGCCCAGTCTGAAGGTGAAATCTTAATTGGAGTAGACCGAGGAAGCTTACTCTTAAAAGAAATGGGGCTTGCTGCTAACTTAGCAGTAGGTGATTTTGACTCACTAAAAAAAAGCGAGCTGTTTCAAGTTGAAAAAGCAGTACCTGATGTTCGTTATTCAGTTCCCGAAAAAGACCTAACTGATACTGAACTTGCACTCTGGTATGCTTTTGAGGATTATCAGGTAGAATTTTTAACTTTAGTTGGTGCAACTGGAGGTCGACTTGATCATTTTCTAGCTAATTTATTTATGGTATTGAAACCTGAATTTAGGCAGTATGCGGAAAAACTAGCAATTATGGATCAACAAAATCTGATTCGCTTCTTCAATGCCGGTAAGCACACGGTTAAAAAAATGCGAGAATATAACTATTTTGGGGTGATTTCACTTACTGCTATTGAAGGGTTGAACATTTCAGGAGCTAAATATAATCTTGGAAATTATTCCAATACTAATCCTGTTTCGTTGAGTTCGAATGAATTCTTGCCTAATCAGGATACTTTTAAACTCTCTTTTAAAAAAGGACTTGTTGCTGTTATTCAATCAAGAGATATTATTCGTTATCCAAATATTTAAAAAAGCCGCCTTTCAATTGCGAAAAGTGGCTTTTTTAAATAAAAAACCGGCAAAGCTAACTTTGCCAGTTCTTATACGTTATTACGCACGAGTTACTTTACCAGACTTTAAAGTCTTAGTTGAAACCCATACACGTTTTGGTTTACCGTCAACAAGAATACGAACTTTTTGAAGGTTTGGCTTCCACGTACGACGTGTTGAATTCAACGAGTGCGAACGTGTATTACCAAAAGTGGTCTTTTTACCAGTTATATAATCTTTTGCCATTTGCTAAACCTCCTTTATTTGTGTTTTCATACTAGCTTAAGATAGCATAACTTCCAGCTCTTTGCAACTAGAAAAGTATTTTTTATAAAGGGAATTTTGTATTTATACTTGATTACTATGATAAAATAGATTCATAATATCGAGAACAATGATTCGGAGGATAAACATGGCTGTTAAAATCAAAACAAAAGATGGTTTGATTGATATTTCAAACGGAGTAATTGCAATTGTCGTTGGTAGCGCAGCTACATCTAATTATGGTGTTGTTGGAATGGCGTCAAAGAATGCAATTCGCGATGGCTTTGATGGAATTCTTAATCGAGCAAATTACAAGCGTGGCGTTGTCGTTAAGTCAGAAGATAATAAAATTACGGTTGATGTTTATATTATTGTTGGTTATGGTCTGAAAATTTCAGAAGTTAGCCGCAACGTACAAACCAGTGTTAAATTCAACTTAAAGAATCAGCTTGGAATTAATACTAAATCAGTTAATGTCATCGTTCAAAGTGTTAAAGTGCTTGACGAATAACTCAGGCGGAGGGAAGAATATTGGTTTTAAAGGAAATAGACAGTAAAAAGTTTAGAGATATGGTTCGTGTGGCTACGCACCGGCTTGGTCGTAACGCAGAGTTTATAAACTCTTTGAACGTTTTTCCAGTTCCAGATGGTGATACCGGAACTAACATGAACTTAACTATTGAAAGTGGAGCAAAGGCTGTTGCCGAAAATCCTAGTTCAAACGTTGGCGATTTAACTGAAAGTTTAGCCAAAGGGATGCTTATGGGTGCTCGTGGCAACAGTGGTGTTATTTCCTCTCAGCTTTTTAGAGGTATCTATAAAGCCACTCAGGGTATGAAAACTTTGAATGCTCAAGAGTTAGCCAATGCTTTTTCCAATGGTGTAGCTACAGCTTATAAGGCAGTAATGAAGCCCGTTGAAGGAACTATCTTAACGGTTGCTCGGGTTGCTGCCCAAGAAGGTGCTAACAAGGCTAATGAAACAGATGATGTTGAAGAGGTAATGCAAGCAATTGTTGAAGGTGCAAAAGCTTCTTTAAAAACAACTCCTGATTTACTTCCAGTTTTAAAACAAGTTGGCGTTGTTGACTCTGGTGGTCAAGGGCTACTATTCATTTACGAAGGTTTTCTCGAAGGTCTCCTTGGTGAAAACTATGCGGATCGTTATCAGCCAGATGAAGGTGAAATGGACGAGATGATTAATGCCATGCACCATCAATCTGTTCAATCTCAACTTGCAACGCAAGATATTGCCAATGGTTACTGTACTGAAATTATGGTTGACCTGACAGCTGATATTCCAAAGAAAAAATCGTTTGAACTTGAAGAATTTAGAGAACATTTATCAAAATTAGGCGATTCACTTTTAGCTGTTTCCGATGACGAAGTTGCTAAAGTGCACGTTCACACCGAGCATCCAGGTGAAATCTTTAAATACGGTAGTGAATTCGGCCAATTAGGTAAAATCAAAATTGATAATATGCGTATTCAGCATGAGACAATTGTTAATAACAGCGAAGAAGAGCAGGAAAGTGTTGAATTTGCAGTAATCGCGGTCGCCTCTGGTAATGGTATTCGTAAAATGCTGGAGAGTGAAGGTGTAAACCGAATTATTTCAGGTGGTCAAACGATGAACCCTTCTACTCAAGACATTATTGATGCCATTAAAAAGTCTGGTGCAAAAAAGGCAATTGTTTTACCAAATAATGGCAATATTGTTATGGCTGCTAAACAAGCTGCCGAGGTTAGTGATATTCCAGTTGGAATAGTTCCTACCAAAACAATTTCTCAAGGATTAACGGCTATGCTTTCTTTTGATGCAGATGAATCAATTGAAGAAAACGTTGAAAGCATGACTGATGCACTCGAAGATGTTGTATCAGGGGAGGTCACCCAAGCTAATCGTGACACCACGATTGATGGTGTTGAAATTCATGAAAATGACTATCTCGGTATTATTGACGGTGATATTAAAGTGGCTGAATCCGACTTGATTAAATCAACTGTTGATATGGTTGAAAAAATGCTCGATGAAGATTCTGAAATCATTACTGTTATGTTTGGTCGTGATTCTAATAAAGAAGAAGCCCAACAGGTTGTGAGTGCTCTTGAAGCCAAGCATGATGATCTTGAATTTGAAATTCATAATGGCGGACAACCTGTCTACAATTTCCTAATTTCCGTAGAATAAAAATGGATGCTAACAAAGTATTTGCTCCTGTTACCAATATTAAAGGTGTGGGAACGAAAACTGCAGCAGCTCTTGGTAGTTTAGGAATTTATAGCATTTATGACTTACTATTTTATTTTCCTTATCGCTATGACGAGCTCCAAACAATACCATTAGATCAGATCATGGATGGTCAAAAGGTAATGTTAAAGGGGATTGTGGCTACTGAGGCTTTTATCAGTCGTTTTGGCTATAAAAAAAGCCGTCTTAGTTTTAAAATTCGAATCGACCATGATGTTGTCATGGTCAATTTTTTTAATCAACCGTGGCTCAAAGATAAAATTGAAATTGGTAAAGAAATAGCAGTTTACGGAAAGTACAATGTGTCAAGACAGAGTTTGTCTGGTTTTAAATTTATTGCTGAAAAAGAAAATGATAGTGGCATGGCTCCGATATATTCGGTTAATCGTCATATTCGGCAGAAAAAACTGGTTGAGTTGATTGATTTAGCTCTGACAGATTATTTGCCAGAAGTTGAGGATGTGGTACCGCTAGCGGTTCGACAAGAATATCGTTTATTACCGGAAAAAGATATTATCATTCAAATGCATCATCCTAAAAATGGTCGTGAAGAAGAACTAGCTAAAAGAAGTGCTATTTTTCGTGAGTTTTTCATTTTTCAGACAGAATTGGCGCAGCTTACGCAGTTCAATTCTAAGACTAAAGGTATTACCAAAAAATATGATTTGCAGGAAATATCTAAGTTAACAAAAGAATTGCCATTTGAATTATCAGACGACCAAAAGCAAGTAATCAATGAGATTTTCGCTGATATCCATTCTTTAAAGCAAATGAACCGCCTTTTGCAAGGTGATGTTGGTTCAGGGAAGACGATTGTGGCAATTTATGTCACTTTTGCGGCAATTACTGCTGGCTATCAAGTTGCCTTGATGGTACCAACAGAGATTCTAGCGACACAACATTTTAGAAAAGTTGATGATCTATTACGTCCTCTTGGTGTTCGAACTGCGCTTTTAACTGGAACAACAAAAACGTTGGAGCGTCGTGAAATATATAAGGAATTAACCGACGGAACTATCAATGTTGTTATCGGAACGCATGCCTTAATTCAGCCTAAAGTGATTTTTAAAAATCTTGGTTTAGTAATTATAGATGAACAACATCGTTTCGGCGTTGGTCAACGTCAAGCTTTAATTAATAAGGGAAACGTTCCTGATGTTTTAACTATGACCGCTACACCAATACCTAGAACTTTGGCTTTGACGATTTATGGTGATACTACTGTTTCAGAAATACGGCATTTACCAGCTGGGCGAAAAAAAATAAAGTCTTTTTGGAAAACAAGCAGTCAAACAGACGAAGTGTATCGTTTAATGCATGAGCAACTTGATCAAGGTTTTCAAATATATGCTGTGACGCCGCTCATAACTGAATCAGAAGCGCTTGATTTAAAAAATGCCGAAGAACTCTTTGAAAAATTGAGTCATGATTTTCCAGACCAGGAAGTTGCTTTATTGCATGGCCAAATGCCAGGTGCCCAAAAAGATGAAATTATGGGTAAATTCGCCGAAGGTAAAATTGATATTTTAGTTGCAACTAGTGTGATTGAGGTTGGGGTTGATGTTACCAATGCCAATATGATGGTTATTTACAATGCAGATCGCTTTGGTATCAGTCAATTGCACCAACTTCGTGGACGGATTGGACGTGGCAGTACCCAAAGCTATTGTATTTTTCTGGCTGATCCTAAGACAGAAGCCGGTAAATCACGTATGCAGGTCATTGCTGCAACAACAGATGGTTTTAAGTTAGCTGAAGAGGATTTAAAAATGCGTGGCGAGGGTGATTTATTTGGCAAAGCACAATCTGGATTACCTGAATTCCAAGTTGGCAACGTTGTTAATAACTATGAAACAATGGTTGTTGCTCAACAAGTAGCAAAAAACTTAGTGTCAAATGATCCAGAATTAAATAATCCAGTGCATAAAAACTTAAAACAAGTGCTAAAATATAAACAATTACAGCAAGAGCGTACTTAGAAAAGATTGTGGTGACAAATGAGAACAATTGCAGTTGATGCAATGGGTGGTGAAAACGCCCCTGAAGCTATCGTCCAAGCCGTTTTACAGGCAAAGGCTGAATTATCAGAAACCAAATTTATTTTATTTGGTGATCAAAAGAAAATAAGTAATTTAGTTGGCTCTGATCACGAACGGATAGAAATAGTTGCTACTTCAGAAATTATTAATGACGAAGATGAACCTGTTAAAGCAATTCGAACAAAGAAGGATTCCTCACTTGTCGTTGCTGCGCAATTTGTGAAGCAAGGCAAAGCAGATGCATTATTATCTTTAGGTAATACGGGATCACTTCTTGCTTGTGGTATTTTTATCATTGGACGGATTAAAGGGGTTGCTCGTCCAGGTTTTATGCCGACTTTACCGGTTAAGAATTCAGATGATGGTTTTAACCTGATTGATGCGGGCGCTAATGCAAAAAGTAAGCCGGAATATATTTTAAACTGGGCAAAAATGGCTTCCTATTATGCTGAAAAAGTTCGCGGGATTAAAAATCCGCGCGTTGCACTTTTAAATAACGGTTCAGAAAGCGACAAGGGTGATGATGTTCACCAAGCAGCTTATCAGCTATTGCTTGATAGCAAGCTGAATTTTGTCGGTAATATTGAAGGAAATGAACTTTTAGATGGTAAGGCCGATGTTATTGCAACTGATGGCTTTACTGGTAATGCAGTATTAAAAAACATTGAGGGAACCTCTTCGGTGTTAATTCACTTGCTGAAAGACAGTTTGCTAAATAATGGTTTTTTAGTTAAAATTGGTGCTTTATTAATAAAAAACGCCTTGAAGGGATTGATTTCAAAATTTGATGTAGATAAGTATGGCGGAGCAGTTTTGTTAGGTGTTGACGCACCAGTAGTTAAGACACATGGTCGTTCAGACCAGCGGGCAGTTTATTTCACAATTAAACAGGTTGATAAAATTATCGAAGAGAAGATTATTGACGAGTTTAGAGCTGAATTTGCCACTGACAAATAAGTTTTACTAAAGAATATAAGGAGAAAAAATGACTGAAGAAGAGATTTTTACCAAAATAAGAGACATTTTGGCTGATAATTTTGAAGTTGATAAGGATAAAATAACCAAAGAAACAAACTTCACTAGTGATTTGGACGCTGATTCCATTGACTTGGTTGAGTTCATTTTGCAACTAGAAGATGAGTTCGGCGCCGAGATTTCTGATGAAGACGCAGAAGAGATAAAAACGGTTGGTGATGCAGTTAATTACGTTGCAGCTCATCAAAAATAATTTCTAAAAAACTGATTTGGCATTTGCAAGTAGTTGATTTGATGTATATAATTAGAAATTAAATAAATTTATTAAGTATCTTTAATAAACTTATTGAAGATTTGAGAGGGGAAATGACCTTTGGAAAGACAAAGTGATCTCTTGCTAGATATTCAGCATTTGCATACTGCATACCGTTTACAAGGAAAATTTTATGATGCTGCAGATGATATCAACATAACACTGAAGCGTAATGAAATTTTATCGGTTGTGGGCGAATCTGGCTGTGGCAAGAGTACAATAGCCGCAAGTATTATTGGTTTGTATGACCATAAGAATACGAAAGTAACTGGGGATATTCTGTATAATGAATTGAACCTTGTAGGGTTGAATGAGTCTTTATTTGACAAAATCCGGGGAAACAAAATTGGAATGATTTTTCAAGATCCGCTTGCCAGTTTAAACCCTCTAATGCGAGTTGGTGACCAAGTTGCTGAAACTCTTTATTATCACACTGATATGAATGAAAAAGAGCGTCATGCGCGTGTTATTGAGTTATTCAACCAAGTTGGCATGCCCAAGCCTGAAGAAACATACGCGATGTATTCTTTCGAATTATCAGGTGGGTTACGTCAGCGTATTGTTATTGCGATGGCAATTGCATGTAAGCCAGAAATAATTATTGCTGATGAGCCAACAACTGCTTTGGATGTTACTATTCAAGCTCAGATTTTGGACTTGCTTGAAGATATTCAACGTCAGTCTCACTCGGGTATTATTTTAATTACTCACGATTTGGGTGTTGTTGCTGAAACTGCTGATCAGGTAGCTGTTATGTACGCTGGTCAAGTTGTTGAAAAAGCGGATGTGAAGACGATTTTTGAACATCCACTTCATCCATATACTCGTTCACTTCTGAATTCAATGCCTCAGTCTGAGGATGAAGACGAAGAAGATTTACATGTTATTCAAGGAACAGTTCCTTCATTACAAAATATGCCGCGCGAAGGTGATCGTTTTGCCGCTAGAATTCCTTGGATTCCTGCTAGTGCACACGAAAAAGATCCAGTAATGCATGAAGCTGAGCCAGGACATTGGGTAAGATGTTCATGCTGGAAAACGTTCCACTTTCAAGATGAAGAAGCTAGTGGGGAGTAATTATGGCTAAAGAAATTATTCAAGTTAAAAATTTAAAGGTTCACTACCCAATTAGGTCTGGCTTTTGGAACAGAATTACTGATTATGTGCGTGCAGTCGATGACGTCAGTATCACCATTAACGAAGGTGAAACGTATGGCTTGATTGGCGAGTCTGGATCGGGTAAATCAACGACTGGTAAAGCCATTGTCGGTGTTGAACCTGTAACTAGTGGTCACATCATTTATAAAGATGTTGATATTACTAAATCGAAGAACCGTAGAAAATTGCAGTACAACAAAGATGTTCAGATGATTTTCCAGGACTCAATGTCAAGTTTGAATCCGAGAAAACGTATTGAAGACATCATTGCTGAACCAATTCGTAATTTTGAAAATTTAACTACAGATCAAGAGCGTGATCGGGTCCAAGAATTATTGGATATTGTTGGCATGCCTAGCGATTCCATTTATAAATTCCCTCACGAGTTCTCAGGTGGTCAAAGACAAAGAATTGGTGTTGCTCGTGCGGTTGCAACAAATCCAAGGCTAATTGTTGCCGATGAGCCAACAAGTGCTTTGGACTTGTCGGTTCAGGCTCAAGTCCTGAACTTCATGAAGCATATTCAACAACAATATAACATTGCTTATTTGTTCATTTCACATGATTTAGGTGTTGTTAAACACATGTCAGAGAACTTGGCAATCATGCACCGGGGCCGACTGGTAGAACTTGGAACGCGTGATGATATATACAATCATCCAATGCATATTTATACTAAACGACTACTATCTGCTATTCCTGTAGTTGACGTTGAACACAGGGAAGAACACAAGAAGCATAGAGAAGAAGTTGAACGAGAATTTCAGAATGATCAAAGTAAATGGTATGACAAGGATGGTCGCGTCTTCCCGTTGCAAAAGGTATCTGAAAAACACTTGGTTGCGCTGCCTAAAGATGAAATTAGGCAGGAAGAGTTAAATGAGAAAGAGAGGGACTAGAAAATGTGGAAAACAGTCTTAAGACGTATATTAATCATGATCCCTCAATTGATAATTCTGAGTATCTTGGTTTTCTTCTTAGCTAAAATGATGCCTGGGGATCCATTTAGTGGTCAGATTAATCCAAATACCGATGCTAAGCAGCTTGAAGCTTTAAAGCGAGCAGCAGGTTTATACGATCCGGTTCCTGTTCAGTATGGTCGCTGGGTTGGAAACTTGTTTAAAGGTGACTTGGGAACTAGTTACATTCAACATGTTCCCGTAACTTCTTTAATTGCTGACCGTGCCGTTAATACTTTTTGGCTATCATTGTTCTCAACAATTGTTAGTTATTCAATCGCTATTCCTCTTGGTGTCACTGCTGGTCGTCACCAGGATGAATGGCAAGATCAGGCCGTTCAAATTTTTAACTACATTACTTTTGCAGTCCCACCATTTGTATTCTACATTCTAGGTATTTGGCTATTTGGCTTTACCCTAGGTTGGTTCCCAATTTCTGGCTCTGTTTCGCCAAATGCTTCCGGTTTCTGGGGGACACTTGGGAGTCAAATTTACCATATTATCTTACCGGGTTGTTTGGTTGCCTTGATTACAACAACTTCAGTTGTTCAGTACTTAAGAACAGGTATTGTTGATAATAAGGTTGAAGACTACGTCCGTACGGCTCACAGTAAAGGTGTTCCAGAAAACGTTGTGTTCCGCAAGCATATTTTACGTAACTCTTTATTACCAATTGCTTCTTCATTTGGTACTGTTATAACAGGACTTTTGAGTGGTTCAATGATTGTTGAATCGGTATTTAGTTACCCTGGAATGGGTAAATTGTTCCTTGATTCAATTGGGCAACGTGACTATACAACTTTAACAGCATTGATTTTGATTTTCGGTTTGCTAACTCTACTTGGTAATCTTTTGTCAGATATTATCATGAGTATTGTTGACCCAAGAATTAGAATTAAATAAGGGGAGGAAAGAAATGTCTGAAAAGAAACAAAATACTTCTGCCAAAGAAACTAAGGAAAAAATTTCTTCACCTGCCTCAAGTTTTAGGGTCATTGCTCGAGAAATCGTTAAAGATAAAGTTGCGCTAACTGCATTTATTGTCATTGTTTTAGTCCTATTGTTCACTTTTGGCGGATCGCTATTCTTAAATCCTGAAAAGGTAACCGAGATTAATATTATTGATGCCTATAATGGTTGGGGAATGAATGGTCACCTGCTTGGAACAGATGATGGTGGTCATGATATCGTCAACTTGCTAATTATGGGTGGTCGTAATTCCATTTTAATTGGACTTGGTGTGACGGTTATTTGTGAGACTGTTGGTTTACTAGTAGGTCTTATTTCTGGTTATTATGGTGGTTATATTGACGCTGTTATAATGAGAATAGTTGACTTTGTTCAGGTCTTGCCAGCAATGCCAATCGAAATTGTTTTGGTCAGTGTTATTCCAAACTATACACCAGCTAATTTAGTAGGAATTATCTCCCTTTTTGGATGGACGAATACCGCAAGATATTTTAGGGCTTTTGTTTTATCACAAAGAGGCAGAGACTATGTTCTTGCTTCAAAAACTTCAGGTTCTTCTGATATTAAAATAATGTTCCGTGAAGTTTTACCAAACATTACATCAATGATAATCATTGATGTTGTCTTAACACTTGCTGGAAATATTGGAATTGAAACTACACTAGAATTTATTGGTTACGGTTTGCCGCCAACAATACCATCTCTTGGTACCTTGATTGGCTTTGCCAATGACCCGGTTAACGTTATCAATAGACCATGGTTATGGCTTCCTGCTACTGTTATGCTGTTAGCTATATCATTAAGTGTTAACTATGTTGGTCGTGCTTTGCAGCGTGCTGGTGACGCAAGGCAAAGAGAAAACTAAATATTTTTCAAAAACGGTTCTGCTGAAGTCAGCAGAACCGTTTTTATTTTCGAAAAATTCTATTTTAACTTGATTCGAAAAATTCTATTTTAACTTGATAGGGTGGTTTTTCAAAAGTGAACTAAATTTCATAGTAGATTGCTGAACGCGTTGCTTAATTAATTTTCAGCTCTAAAAAACAATACAATTATATATTTATTATTAAAAGGAGAATATCATTAATAAATATGATATTATTTAATCATAAACTAATTAAGCTGTTAATTTTTTACAAAAAGGAGTACAGCACAATGAAAGAGTTAAAACGAATTAGTTCGCTAGTAATTATTGGCTTAGCCTCGCTAGTTTTAGTGGCGTGTGGTAAAGGAGAATCAAGTAACAATTCCGATGATGCTAAAACTGCCAGTAAATTTCCTGATTCTATGCCTAAGAAAGCTGCAAAACAAGGTGGAACCGTCAAGGTAGCAGTTGAAACGGATACGCCATTTACGGGTATTTTTTCAGACCAATTAGCAGTTACTTCTATTGACGCTCAAATTGCCTCTCCAGGCGCTGAATCACTATTTGATACAGATGATTATCATAAAATAAATGATAAAGGTCCTGCTACAATAAAAATTGATCAAAAAAATAAGACCATTGCAGTTACAGTAAAAAAAGGGGTAAAGTGGTCAGATGGAAAGCAGGTAACGGCAAAAGATTTGGCGTACCCTTATGAAATTCTAGGTAACAAAAAAACGAATGCACAAAGATATTCTTCGAAGCTTGAAGTTCTCGAAGGTATGAAAGATTACCACGAGGGCAAAGCAAAAACTATTTCAGGAATCGAACTGCCGAATGGTGAAAATGGTCGCACTATGATTTTACATTTCACGTCAATGACACCTGGAATGTCCTTTAGTGGCAACGATTATTATTTAGAATCTGCGGCTCCATATCATTACTTAAAAGATGTACCTTTTAATAAACTTGAGTCTTCCGATAAAATCAGAAAGAACCCGCTTTATTACGGACCATTTAAATTGACTAAAGTGGTACGTGGTCAGTCCGTTACCTGGGAACCTAACAAATACTATTGGCGTGGAAAGCCAAAATTAAATAAGATAGTGTATCAAGTGGTATCGCCAAATTCGGCATCTCAAGCAATTAAGTCTCATAAGTTTGATGTAATTGCAGTTGTTAATTCGCAATGGAAAGAGGTCAAGAATACCAAAGAAGTAAAATTTATTGCTCAGATCCCTCTGTATTATAGCTATTTAGGTTTTAAAGTTGGAAAATGGGATGCTGAAAAAGGCAAAAATGTCATGAATCCAAATAGTAAAATGAATAATAAGTCATTAAGACAAGCTATTGGGTATGCAATGAACATAGAAGCAGTTAATAAGCGCTATACCAATGGACTGAGTTTTCAAATTCCAACTTTGATACCTAAGCAATTTGGCGATGTTTATAACAATGATGTTAAGGGCTTTACATACAATTTAAAAAAAGCAAATGAGCTTTTAGACAAAGCAGGATATAAGAAAAAAGGCAAGTGGCGTGTACAACCAAATGGCAAACCATTAAAAATTAATCTTTTGGCAAAGTCTGGTAATGATACAGATGAACCGATAATTCAGAACTATATCCAACAATGGCATAAGATAGGACTCAACGTTAATTTGCTTAATGGGCGTTTGACAGAAATGAACTCTTTTTATGATAAAGTTATGCATGACGACCAATCAGTAGATATGTTTATGGCCGCATGGGGCTTGTCAAATGAGCCATCTCCTAATGGCCTGTATAGTGAAGGCGGTCCAGCTAATTACACTAGGTTTGTAACTCCAGAAAACAATAAATTGATTGAAGAAATTGATTCGCAAAAAGCGTTTAACCATAAGTATCGGGTTGAAAAGTTCCACGAATGGCAAAAATACATGCTTGATCAAGCATATGTCATTCCTATGTCCAATGCATATAAAATCAATGCGGTAAATGATAAATTAACTGGTTACTCCTTAAAACCATCAGAATCTAATAATGATCATCCATTATGGTATCAAGTTGGATTTGCTAGATAATTAAAATTAGTTAATATAACATTAGCGAATAATTAAAATAATTGTTTATTATTTTTAATTATTATGCTAATATTCTAATTATTAACTTGTTTCAGAAGTCAGTGAGTGAATAAGGAGATTCCTAACATGAAAAAATCTAAACTATTTAGTTCAATTGGAGTAGTCAGTGTAACCGCCTTAGCTTTAGTCGCATGTGGAAAGAGCGGGAATACTGAAAGTAATAATGACAATTCCAAATCAGCCAGCAAATTTCCGCAAGCAATGCCAAAAAAAGAAGCCAAACAAGGTGGAACATTAAAAGTTGCACTTGAAACGGATTCACCTTTTACAGGAATTTTTTCAGATGAATTATCGATGACTGCAATTGATGGTTATGTTTCTTCACCCGGAGAGGAATCATTATTTGATACAGATGATAATTATCGAATTAATGATAAAGGGGCAGCTACGTTAAAACTTGACAAAAAAAGCAAGACTGTAACAATTACGGTTAAAAAGGGTGTTAAGTGGTCTGATGGCAAACAGGTAACTGCTAAGGATATGGAATATTCATATGAAATAATGGCTAATAAAGCTACCAAATCCGAAAGATATACTAGCCAGTTTGATTACATCAAGGGTATGAAAGAATATCACGAAGGCAAAGCCAAGACAATTTCAGGAATTGAAATGCCAGATGGCGAAAATGGTCGTGTAATGGTATTACACTATAAAGAGCTGAAACCAGGAATGTACAATTCCGGAAACGGTTATTTCTGGGAAAGTGCAGCTCCTTATCATTACCTTAAAAACGTACCCTTTAGTAAGTTACAATCTTCTGACGAAGTTAGAAAGAAACCGGTGTACTTTGGACCGTTTGAGCTTACTAAATTAGTACGTGGTCAATCAGCTACTTGGACTCCAAATAAGTACTACTGGCGAGGTAAGCCTAAGCTAGACAAAATTGTCTACCAAGTTGTTTCTACTAAATCTGCTTCGCAAGCGATTAAGAGCCATAAATTTGATGTGGCAGCTGTAATAAATGCCCAGTGGAAAGAAGTAAAAGATACCAAAGATGTTAAATTTGTGGCACAAATTCCATTGGCATATAGCTATTTAGGATTTAAAGTAGGTAAATGGGATGCAAAAACGAGTAAGAATGTGATGAATCCTAATGCCAAAATGAACAATAAGGCTTTGCGTCAAGCTATTGGCTATGCTATGAATGCTCAAGAAGTTAATCAGCATTACACTAGTGGCTTAACTTTCCAAGTACCAACTCTTATTCCGGCACAATTTGGTGATTACTATAATAAAAATGTAAAGGGATTCCATTATGATCTTAAAAAAGCTAACCAAATCTTGGATAAAGCTGGTTTTAAAAAGAAAGGCAAATGGCGCACCCAACCTAACGGTAAACCACTTAAAATAAACTTCTTAGCTAAAAGCAAAGATCCTACAGATGGACCAATTATTCAGAATTATCTTCAACAGTGGCATAAGATTGGATTAAATGTACAGCTGGTTGGCGGTCGATTGACTGAATTTAATTCATTTTATGATAAGGTTCAGCACGATGATCCTGGCGTTGATATGTTTATGGCAGGATGGAATTTATCCACCGAACCCTCTCCAGCAGCTCTATATGAAGAGGGAGCTCCATCAAACTATACTCGTTTTGTAACACCTGAAAACACTAAGCTCATGAGTGCAATGGATTCTGAAAAATCATTTGATCATAAGTACCGTGTCGAACAGTTCCATAAGTGGCAAGAGTATATGTTTGATCAAGCTTATGTAATTCCAACTACTAATAGCTATAATATCTACGCTGTTAATAGCAAAATTACAGGTTATTCGTTGAAACCGTCTGAAAATAATAACTCACACCAGCTGTGGTATCAAGTTGGTTACGTTAAATAGCAACAAAAGTCCTCATTTTAATGAGGGCTTTTTTGTAAAAGTAATTATTTTTGTGACTCAGTATATAATAAATGAGTATAAAATTAAATAATTAGTTATTTTTTAAAAATATGTGTTATAATTTAATCATTAACTTGTTTCAAAGTGCCATCTATAATAATACAAAAAGGAGTTGTTGAATATGAATAAAGCAAGAATTTTTGGATCAGTAGGTATGGTGTCCATTGCTGCATTAACATTAGTAGCTTGTGGTAAAAGTGGTGCCAACACGAACGATTCTAAAAAAGCAAGCAAGTTCCCAACTGAAGTTCCTAAAAAAGAAACTAAACAAGGTGGAACGGTTAAATTTGCTATAGAAGCAAATTCACCTTTTACTGGCATCTTTGCTAGTGAATTATCTACCACCAAAATAGATTCTGATGTTGCTTCTCCTGGTCAAGAGGCATTATTTGATACAGATGATAGTTATAAGATCATCAATAGTGGACCAGCATCTTTTAAAATTGACAAGAGCGCTAAAACTATTACGATTACCGTCAAAAAAGGCGTAAAATGGTCTGATGGTAAACAAGTAACGGCTAAGGATATGGAATACCCTTATGAAATTATAGCTAACAAGGATGCGAAATCGGTGAGATACACCGCTTCCCTTGCGGCTATCAAAGGGATGAAAGAATATCATGAAGGCAAAGCAAAAACAATTTCTGGAATAGAATTACCAGACGGCGAAAATGGTCGTACCATGGTTCTTCATTATGATGAACTAAAGCCCGGTATGTATAACAGCGGTAACGGTTATTTCTGGGAAGGGGCTGAGCCATATCATTACTTAAAAGATGTACCTTTTAGTAAGCTCGAGTCTTCAGATAAAATTAGAAAGAACCCAATGTTCTTTGGACCATATAAACTAAGTAAACTTGTTCGTGGCCAATCCGCTACTTGGGTACCTAATGAGTATTACTGGCGTGGTAAGCCAAAACTAGACAAGATTGTTTGTCAAGTTGTGTCGTTAAATTCAGCATCTCAGGCAATTAAGAGCCAGAAATTTGATGTAGCTGCTGTAGTTAACTCCCAATGGAAGCAAGTAAAAGACACCAAGGATACTACATTTGTAGCAAAGATTCCACTATCATATTCTTACTTAGGATTCAAAGTTGGTAAGTGGGATGCTAAGACTAACAAGAATGTAATGGATTCTAAGGCAAAGATGAATAATAAGTCATTGCGGCAAGCTATGGCTTATGCAATGAATATTGATGATGTTAACAAGAAGTACACTGGTGGACTGAATTTCCATATACCAACATTAATTCCTGCACCATTTGGCGACTACTTTGATAAGAATGTTAAAGGATATACTTATAACTTAAAGAAGGCCAATCAACTATTAGATAAAGCTGGTTATAAGAAGAAAGGGAAGTGGCGTGTTCAACCAAATGGTAAGCCTTTGAAGATTAAAGTCTTAGTCAGTGAAGGTGATCCAATTAAAGAACCAACCATTCAAAATTTCATTCAACAATGGGCGAAAATTGGTTTAAATGTTAACCTTGTGGGTGGTCGACTATCTGAGTTCAACTCTTATATCCAGAAACTAGAAAATGATGCGCCAGGAATTGATATGTTCTGGGGAGCATGGAGCTTATCAAGTGAGCCGTCTCCTGCTGATTTATATAATGAAGGTGCACCATTCAACTTCGAACGCTTCGTAACACCTGAGAATACAGAATTACTTAACAATATTGACTCGCAAAAAGCCTTTGACCATAAATATCGAGTAGAGCAATTCCACAAGTGGCAAGAATACATGAATGATCAAGCATATGTAATACCTATGAATAATTCTTATGAAATTACTGCTGTAAACAGTAAGTTAACCGGATATTCAGTGAAGCCATCACATTCCAACTACATTTGGTATCCAGTTGCTTACGCAAAATAAATCAGATAATAAAAAACTCGGATGTATCCGAGTTTTTTTAATGTAAGGCCATGTTTTAGACTTTTAGTAGATGTTATTTCGGTCAATACCCAAAAGTTACTTTTAAGAATTTAAGGATTTTAAAAGATATAAATAGGGGAAGTCAAAATCAAAGCTAAAGACGTACGAAAATAGCAATTTTTATCAATAAATGTTATTAAGTTATTGATACTAAATTGCCTGATTTTATTTATTTTTCTAAACCGATAAAACTAAAAGATTATGTAGCTAAGTATATAATAAATGAATATAAAATTAAATAGTTAGTTTATTTATTTAATACTATGTGTTATTATTTAATTATTAACTTGTTCCAGAACATCACCCATGTAATATGAGAAGGAGTTATTGAATATGAATAAGAAAAAAATTTGGGGATCTATAGGTGTGGTATCTGCTGCTGCGTTAACTTTAGTGGCTTGCGGTAAAAGTGGTAATACTGCCAACACAGACGATTCTAAAAAAGCAAGCAAGTTCCCAACTGAAGTTCCTAAAAAAGAAACTAAACAAGGTGGAACAGTTAAATATGCTATAGAAGCAAATTCACCTTTTACTGGCATCTTTGCTGGTGAATTATCTACCACTAAAACGGATACGGATGTTGCTTCTCCTGGTCAAGAAGCATTATTTGACACAGATGATAGCTATAAGATTATCAATAGTGGACCAGCAACTTTTAAAATTGATAAGAGCGCTAAAACTATTACGATTACCGTCAAAAAAGGCGTAAAATGGTCTGATGGTAAACAAGTAACGGCTAAGGATATGGAATACCCTTATGAAATTATAGCTAATAAGGATACGAAATCACAAAGATACACTAGTTCCCTTGCAACTATCAAAGGGATGAAAGAATATCATGAAGGCAAAGCAAAAACAATTTCTGGAATAGAATTACCAGACGGCGAAAATGGTCGTACCATGGTTCTTCATTATGATGAACTAAAGCCCGGTATGTATAACAGCGGTAACGGTTATTTCTGGGAAGGGGCTGAGCCATATCATTACTTAAAAGATGTACCTTTTAGTAAGCTCGAGTCTTCAGATAAAATTAGAAAGAGCCCACTGTTTTTTGGACCATACAAACTAAGTAAACTTGTTCGTGGCCAATCTGCTACTTGGGTACCTAATGAGTATTACTGGCGTGGTAAGCCAAAACTAGACAAGATTGTTTGTCAAGTTGTGTCGTTAAATTCAGCATCTCAGGCAATTAAGAGCCAGAAATTTGATGTAGCTGCTGTAGTTAACTCCCAATGGAAGCAAGTAAAAGACACCAAGGATACTACATTTGTAGCAAAGATTCCACTATCATATTCTTACTTAGGATTCAAAGTTGGTAAGTGGGATGCTAAGACTAACAAGAATGTAATGGATTCTAAGGCAAAGATGAATAATAAGTCATTGCGGCAAGCTATGGCTTATGCAATGAATATTGATGATGTTAACAAGAAGTACACTGGTGGACTGAATTTCCATATACCAACATTAATTCCTGCACCATTTGGCGACTACTTTGATAAGAATGTTAAAGGATATACTTATAACTTAAAGAAGGCCAATCAACTATTAGATAAAGCTGGTTATAAGAAGAAAGGGAAGTGGCGTGTTCAACCAAATGGTAAGCCTTTGAAGATTAAAGTCTTAGTCAGTGAAGGTGATCCAATTAAAGAACCAACCATTCAAAATTTCATTCAACAATGGGCGAAAATTGGTTTAAATGTTAGCCTTGTGGGTGGTCGACTATCTGAGTTCAATTCATATGTACAAAAACTACAAGGTGATGCGCCAGGAATTGATATGTTCTGGGGAGCATGGAGCTTATCAAGTGAGCCGTCTCCTGCTGATTTATATAGTGAAGGTGCACCATTCAATATGGAACGTTTCGTAACACCAGAAAATACAGAATTACTTAACAATATTGACTCGCAAAAAGCCTTTGACCATAAATATCGAGTAGATCAATTCCACAAGTGGCAAGAATACATGAATGATCAAGCATATGTAATACCTATGAATAATTCTTATGAAATTACTGCTGTAAACAGTAAGTTAACCGGATATTCAGTGAAGCCATCACATTCCAACTACATTTGGTATCCAGTTGCTTACGCGAAATAAATCAGATAATAAAAAAACTCGGATATATCCGAGTTTTTTTATGTTCGTCTCATTAATATACATAATGATAAAAAACACTTAAATAAAAATTAATTTCCTGGTTGCATATCCCATTTAAAATGATATCATTTATTTGTTAACTTGTTTCGAGAATTTAATTCAAATTTCAATTAAGAAGGAGAATCTCGATTTATGAAAAAAGGTAAAATTTTAGGGTCTATAGGAACTGTTACTGCTGCTGCATTAACTTTAGTAGCTTGCGGTAAGAGCAATAGTACTAATAGTGGCAATAACGAAAGTGCTAAAACAGCCAGCAAGTTCCCAGCTCAAATGCCAGTTAAAACTTCCAAGCAAGGTGGAACTCTTAAGATAGCTGAAGAAACAGATACACCGTTTATTGGTATCTTTAACGAAGAACTGCAAATGAGTCAACCTGATGCGGATGTATCCAGTCCAGGTCAAGAATCATTATTTGATACTGATGATCACTATAAGATTAATGATAAAGGTGCTGCTACTTTAAAACTTGATCAGAAAGCAAAAACTGCCACAATTACCATTAAAAAAGGTGTTAAATGGTCTGATGGTAAGCAAGTAACCGCTAAAGATGTTGAATTTGCATATGAGATTATTGCTAATAAAGCAACTAAATCTCAGCGTTATGCTTCACAGTTTAACATCATCAATGGTATGGAAGAATATCATGAAGGTAAAGCCAAGACTATTTCTGGAATTGAAATGCCTGATGGTGAAGACGGACGAGTTGTTGTATTGCACTGCAAGGAATTGAAGCCTGGTATGTACTACAGTGGTAACGGCTATATTTGGGAAAATGCTGCACCGTACCATTACTTAAAGGATATTCCATTTTCAAAGCTGGAAGCTTCTGACCAAGTTAGAAAGAAGCCTTTGTACTTTGGACCATACCAAGTTCAAAAAATTAACCGTGGTCAATCTGTTACTTGGGTCCCTAATAAGTATTACTGGCGTGGTAAACCAAAACTAGATAAGATTGTTTACCAAGTTATTTCTCAGAATTCCGCTTCGCAAGCAATTAAGAGTCATAAGTTTGATATCGCACGTGTAGTAAACAGTCAATGGAAGCAAGTAAAGAATACTAAAGATGTTACTTTTGTTGCTCAGGTTCCGTTAGCTTATCGTTACTTAGCTTTCAAAGTTGGTAAATGGGATGCTAAGACTTCTAAGAACGTAATGGATCCAAAAGCTAAAATGGGTGATAAATCATTGCGTCAAGCTATGGCATATGCAATGAACACTGATCAAGTATACAAGCATTATACAGATGGTTTAAGTTTCCAAATTCCAACTTTAATTCCTGCCCAATTTGGTGATTATTTCGATAAGAGTAATAAGGGCTATACTTATAATATTAAAAAGGCTAACCAAATCTTAGATAAGGCTGGGTATAAGAAGAAGGGCAAGTGGCGTACTACGCCAGAAGGCAAACCGCTTAAGATTAACTTCTTAGCAATGTCTGGCCAATCAATTAATGAGCCAATTGTGCAAAACTTTATCCAACAATGGGCGAAGATTGGTTTGAATGTTAAACTAGTTGGTGGTCGTTTAACAGAGTTCAACTCTTTCTACGACAAAGTTCAACATGATGATCCTAAAGTTGATGTGTTCTTGGCTGGCTGGAGCCTATCATCCGAACCTTCACAAGAACAAATGTACAGTGAAGGTACGATGTCTAACTACTCTCGTTTTGTAACTGCTAAGAATACAAAGCTAATTAAGGAAATGGATTCTCAAAAGGCCTTTGATCATAAATATCGTGTAGACAAGTTCCATGAATGGCAAGACTACATGACTGATGAAGCATATGTTGTTCCAACATACAACGAATATCAAATTGATGCTGTTAATAGCAAGTTGACTGGCTATTCTCTGAAACCTTCACAACAAAATAATAATCACCAATTATGGTATCAAGTCGGCTTCGCTAAATAAAAAGTGAATATCTACTTATATTAGTAAATAAGAAAACTATTGCATTTATATTGTGTAATAGTTTTCTTTTTCATTTTTAAAGAAAAAAACTGGTATAATCTAAAGAGGTAAAGGGGCTGAACAGATGGTTAGTACAAAGTTTATTAATCAATTAAAATCGAAATATAAAATTAAATTTGATAACCCAAAACTATTAGAAGAAGCTTTCACGCACTCATCGTATGCCAATGAGCATCCTAATGATGGGGTACGCGATTATGAAAAACTGGAATTTTTAGGGGACGCAGTGCTTGAACTGGCAATTTCAGATTATTTATATCGCAATTTTTCGCAATTAAATGAAGGCGAATTAACTAGAATGAGATCAAATATCGTTGATACCGAAGGGTTTGCTGAATTTGCTAAACAATTTGGTTTTCCTGATGAAATCAATCTTGGTCGCGGCGAAGAAAAAGCTGGAGCACGTTCACGCAAAACACTTTTAGAAGATATTTTTGAAGCATTTAATGGTGCATTATTCCTTGACCAAGGAATGAGTGCGGTCGAACACTTTTTGAGTTTAACCGTTTTTCCGTTAATTGATGCAGGTAAGTTTGATGCTTCTCGCGATTATAAAACTGATTTGCAAGAGTTCTTGCAACAAGACGGTCCTGTAAAAATTGAATATGAAGTACTTAAAGAAGAACAAATGCCATCAAATTTTACGGTTCAGCTTGTTGTTAATGGTAAAATAATGACTCAGGGAAAAGGTCATAATAAAAAGGCTGCTGAACAAGAAGCAGCCAAAGCTGCCTTGAATAAGCTCAACTAGGGGGATAAGTGTGTGCCATTAACTGAACTTATGATTGATGGTTTTAAATCATTTGCTGAAAAAACAAAAATCAAATTTGACACGGGAATTACTGGCATTGTTGGTCCTAATGGAAGCGGCAAAAGCAATATTACTGAAGCAATTCGCTGGGTGATGGGGGAAGCAAGTGCTAAATCACTCCGTGGTTCAAATATGAAGGATGTCATTTTTGCTGGCAGTGAATTTCGTAAACCTGCCAATCATGCTGAAGTTTCGATGATTTTTGACAATCGCAAGCGTGAACTTAACTTTGATGATAATCAAGTAACCATTACTCGTCGTATTTTACGGTCTGGAGATAACGAGTATTTGATTAATAAACGTAGCGTTAGACAAAAGGATATTCGTGCGCTCTTTTTAGATTCTGGAATTTCACAAGATAGCTTGGCAATTATTTCGCAGGGACGAGTTGATCAAGTTTTAAATTCTCGACCTGAGGACAGGCGCAGTCTGTTCGAAGAAGCAGCTGGTGTTCTCCATTTTAAGAAACAAAAAGAAGAAGCAAGTGCCCAGTTGGAACAAACAACTGATAACTTAATTCGGATTAATGATCTTGTTAAAGAACTTGAGCAACGGATTGAGCCATTACATGAACAGAGTTCACTTGCCAAAGAATATCAATTTCAAAAAAGCGGACTTGATCGTGAACTAAAAACACTTCTTGCTTTTGAAATTGAAGACTTAGATGTTCAAAAGAAATCCGTTCAAGCCAAAGCTGAGCAAAATCAAGTTCTTTTGTCAAAGCTTGACCGCGAAGTAAAAGAATCGCAAGCTGCCGTTGCTGCAAAACGTGATGAATATAAAAAAGTCAGCCAACAACGTGAGCAAATTCAAAGTGAATTACTAGCTTTGACAAAGAAACTTTCTGACATTAATACCGATTTGCAAGTGGCTGAGCAGAGTAAACAATATAGTGAGGCTACCAAAAAAGAATATCAAGCTGAGTTAGTAGATCTGAAAAAACAAGTTGCTAGTTTAAAAGAAGAATGTTTATCTTTGACTAAACAAAAAGAAGAATTAGCTGCTCAACAAAGTATTCTAAAAAGTCAACGGACTGAATTAACTAAGCAATTAGCTGATAATCCGGAACAGCTGAATCAAAAACTAGAAGATTCTAGAAATGACTATATTCAGTTATTACAGGATCAAACTTCTAATAATAATGAAATAGTTTATCTGAATTCTGAATTAAAACGTACATCTGATGATCGTGAATACCAAAATGACGATGTTACAAACCAATTAGAAAAGGCTAACGCGGAGTTAGAGCGTTTGCGAGATCAAGGTAAGCTCCTTAAAGAAAAGCACCAAGCTAAAAAGAAAAAGCTAGAAGAACTAACAAAAGAACATGCCAAAAAACAGGCAGATTTAGCAAATTTACGACAAATTGTTAATGATAATAGTCAAAAATTTAGTCAAGTTAATGCTCGCTACGAAGCGCTTGAAAATATACGAAATCGTCATGAAGGATATTATTATGGCGTTAAAAATGTTTTAAATAATCTGAGTGCGTATCCGGGTGTGATTGGAGTAATTGGTGAGTTAATTTCATTTCCAGCAGAATTAGAAGCAGCAATGACAACTGCCCTTGGTGGAGGTGTACAGGACATAGTAACGTCTACTCGAGCTAGTGCGCGGGATGCAATTAATCAACTTAAAAGTAGTCATGCTGGTCGTGCTACCTTTTTGCCATTAGACGGACTACGTGAAAATGTTATTCCTCCTTCAACCGTGAAAATAATCGAGTCCTATGATGGATATCAAGGAATTGCCAGTGAACTGGTTGAAAGTGCAACCGGTCAAAATATCAGTTCGGCAATTAATTATCTGCTAGGCAGTACGATTATTGTTGATACAATTGATCATGCGATGAAAATTCGTCACCGCATTGCTCGTTACCGCATTGTTACTTTGGATGGGGATGTTATTTCGCCTGGTGGTTCAATGACTGGTGGTGCGCGAAATCAGAAAAATAACTCTCCGCTACAAACCGTTTCTGAGCTTAATCAGTTAAAACAAACAATTGCTAAACTTAAAAAACAAATGGCAGCTGATCAGGATACTTTTACTGAACTGTCGGCTTTAAGTGAGTCTTTAGCAAAAGAAATCGCTAGTGTACAAGAAAAAGAACAGGAGTATAGCCGTGAGTTAGGGGAGGCAGTTTTATCTTTTCAAAATCAAGAAAAAGAAGTTAATCGCTTAAAAGCTGCTAACCAGCTTTTTGAAGCTCGCAAACAAGAACGTGATGAGCAAGTTTTAGAATTGAACGAAAAAATTAAGCAAGCTCAGAAACAAAAAGCTGATTTTATAACTAAAATTAATCAACAAAAAACTGCTATTAAAGAGTTACAAGAACGGATAGAAAATTTCACAACGCTTAATCAACAAGTTCAAGAAAAATTATCTGAACTTGATCCGCAAATTGCGGTCTATACTAATAAGTTGGAAAACCTTGTTAAGCAGCAAGCTGAAAAAAATCGGCAATTAACTCAACAACAAGCTCAAATAAGTACTCTTGCTGAAAAACTTGATACGCTTGAGCAAAGTGGAGAATTAGATCAAGCAAAGAAAAAACAGCTTGATGCTGAAAGTAAAACGCAAGCAGATAGAAAAGAAAAGCTACAAAACGAGTTAAACAATTTAAGCTCACAAATGGGGCAATTTGATGCAAAAATCAATCAGCTTGACCAAGTGGCGAGTCGTAATTATGATTTAAGAAAAGATGCTGCAGGAGAACAAGAGGGATTTTCCGTCAAAATTGCTCAATTGTCTAGCAAAATTGATCAGCGTCTTGATCAATTAAGTAAGGATTACTCGTTAACTTTCGAGGCTGCACTTGAACAAGCAGAAGTAGAAAATAATGATGAAACGCGTGAACAGCTTCAAAAGAATGTTAAGTTACATAGAATGTCGCTTGAGGATATTGGACCGGTCAATCTTAAATCAATTGAGGAATATGAAAACGTCAAAAAACGATATGATTTTTTAAATAATCAGCAAAATGATCTAATCAAAGGTCGTGACAATCTGCGTGAATCAATGGCAGAATTAGACCAGGAAGTTAGCTCTAGATTTAGTAAAACTTTTAATGCTGTTGCAGCAAGTTTTACTGAACTATTTCCGGTGGTCTTTGGTGGCGGTGAAGCTAAGTTGGTTTTAACAGATCCAGAAGATATGTTGTCTACTGGAGTGGAGATTATTGCTCAACCACCTGGTAAAAAATTGCAACGATTAAGTCTGCTTTCGGGTGGTGAACGCGCATTGACAGCTATAACTTTACTGTTTGCAATGCTAAAATATAAACCGGTACCGTTTTGCGTATTAGATGAAGTTGAAGCAGCACTTGATGATGCAAACGTAACCCGTTTTGCGCAGTTTTTAGAAAAATATGATATGCATACGCAATTTATTGTGATTACACACCGGCGCGGGACGATGGAAAGAGCTGACCAATTATATGGAGTTGTCATGCAAGAGTCTGGTGTATCGCAAGTATTATCGGTTTCATTAAAAGAATTAAAGAATGAGGTGAATTAAGTTTGGGCCTATTTGATAACATAAAAAAATCATTATTTGGTGAAGAAGAGGACAAGTCTAAGCAACCAGCAGAAAGCACTGAAAAGGAAAAGCTTACAAAAAAAGAAGATTCTGAATCCGCTGATTCTAGCCAAAAAGATTCTGAACAAAATGAAGAATCAGAAAGCGATAAAGGATTTGAATCTGAATCCGCTGATATTGACGCTGTTGAAAATTCATCTCTGGAAGAAGATATATCAAAGAAAGATGAAGTTGCTGATTCTGAACCCGAAAGTCAAACTGAGTTGTACGAAAAAGGGTTAGAAAAAACGAATCAAGGCTTTGGTGCCCGTTTAAATAAGTTCTTTGCGCAGTTCAGAACAGTTGATGATGATTTTTTTGACGATTTAGAAGAATTGTTAATTGAATCCGATGTAGGTTATGAAACCGCAGAACAGCTAACCTCGCAGTTGCGGGATGAGGCTAAACTTCAAAATGCAAAATCTCGTGATGACTTAAAGAAAGTAATTGTCGAAAAGCTGGTTGAACTATATGACCAAAATGGAGATGCCGAAAATGAGCAATTAAAGCATCACGAAGATGGTAAAACCAATATTTATCTTTTTGTTGGAGTCAACGGCGCAGGAAAAACAACCACGATTGGTAAATTAGCTAAACGGCTTAAAGATGAAGGAAAATCGGTTTTGCTTGCTGCGGCTGACACCTTTAGAGCAGGAGCAGTTGAACAATTAAGTGAATGGGGAAAGCGCGTTAATGTGCCTGTAGTAACAGGTGAAGAACAAGCTGACCCGGCTTCAGTTGTTTATGATGCAACAACTAAGGCAATTGCGGACAATGTTGATTACTTACTTGTGGATACGGCTGGACGATTACAAAACAAAAAGAATCTGATGAATGAGCTAGAAAAAATCGAGCGCACGATTAAAAAACAAGCTCCGAATGAGCCAACCGAAACTTTGCTAGTTTTAGATGGTTCAACTGGTCAAAACGCTCTTTTACAAGCTAAAGATTTTGATAAGACCACTAAATTGACCGGTTTAGTTTTAACCAAACTTGACGGTTCATCTAAAGGTGGAGTAGTTTTAGCAATTAGAAATGAAATGAAATTACCAGTAAAACTAGTCGGTTTAGGTGAAAAAGCCACTGATTTAGCTGACTTTAATGCAGCTGATTATGCGGTTGGGTTATTCCACGATTTAGTATAAATATATCAAAGGAGATATCGAATGAAAGAATACAGTGCATGTACTACAATTTTGGTAGGAAAGAAAGCATCAGTTGACGGCTCAACTATGATTGCTCGTAATGATGATACTTTCCGTCCTATCACACCGCAAAAGTTCATTATTCACCCTGAAGTTAAGGGGGAAAAGGGCCGTAAGATCAAGTCTTGGCTCAACAAATTTGAAATGGATTTGCCCGAGGATGCGCAAGCGGTCCCTGCTGTTCCCAATGTTGATTACAAAAATCGCGGTTATTACGACGAAAGTGGAATTAACCAAGAAAACGTTGCAATGTCGTGTACTGAGTCAACTTATGGTAACGAACGGGCTTTAGCTTACGATCCACTTGTCAAAGATGGACTTGATGAAGACTGTATGCAATCAGTTGTCCTGCCTTATATCCATTCTGCCAGAAATGGTGTTGAATTTTTGGGTAAATTAATTGCTAAGTATGGTTCACCAGCGGGCAATTCCGTTTTATTCGGTGATAAAGATGAAATCTGGTATATGGAAATTGTTACTGGTCACCATTGGGTAGCGCAACGTATTCCGGATGATGCTTATGCTGTTGCAGCTAATCGAGTTTCGATTGAGCAAGTTGATTTCAATGATTCAGACAACTTTTTATGGAGTGAGGGCATTCAAGAGTTTGTAACTGAGCACCATTTAAATGTTGATTACAAAGGGTGGAACTTCCGTCATATTTTTGGTACATATACTCAGCAAGATCGTTTTTATAACACTAATCGAGTTTGGTATGGTCAAAAGTATTTCAATCCAGAAATTGAACAAGATCCAACTGATGGTGATTTACCATTTATTCGTCGGGCAGCTAAAAAAATTACGCGTGAAGACATTGAATTTGTTTTAGGAAGTCATTATCAAAACACTCCATATGACCCGTTTGGTAAAGGTACGGAAGAAGAAAAGCACCGCTATCGTCCAATTGGTTTAAACCGAACACAGAATGCCCACATTTTGCAAATTAGAAATGATGTTTCTAAAGATAAGGCTGCCATAATGTGGCTATGCATTGGTGGTCCGACCTTTACACCTTTTGTTCCGTTCTTTGCTAACATGAGTGATACTGATTCATCATATAACAATACTTCAATGGACTATAACATGAATGATGCTTGGTGGTATTATAAATCTCTGGCGGCATTAGTTGAAAGTCATTACCCGCAATTCGTTCAATTGGATAATGACTATCTAAAAGACCTGAATCAGTATTTCCGACGTCGTGTTCATGATGTTATTGACAAAGCCGGTGAAAAGACCGGTGCTGAATTAACGGATTATTTGACTAAGGCAAACCAAGAAACGGTTGCTTATACGCGGAAACAGTCTGAAAAACTTTGGGCGCAGATGATGATTGATTCAATTAACATGTCCAAGCTGACTTTTAGTATGGACGCTAATTTGTAAAAATAAAAACGACTAGAATTTTCTAGTCGTTTTTTCGTAGCTTTTGAGAAATTACTTAATTTAAGTTTGTTCTAGCTCATTTTGCGGTTATTGATACTTGAATGCGTAACACCATATAAATAGTAAATTAGCATGCCTAGCATCGTCCAAAATAACATATACTTTTTAGCTTGGCTATCTAATCCCCAAAAAACACCCAGAGATCCGAGAAATGCTAGTAGCGGCAAGATTGGATAAAAAGGCATCTTAAAAGCTGGATCAGCTATATCTTGTCCTTCGCGAGGACGCAATCGATAGATACCGATAGAAACAAACATAAATGCAATCAAAGTTCCAGCTGAAACAAGCTGGGTCAGAAAAGAAAATGGAACCAAGATAGAAACGCAAACTGCAACACTTGCCACAGTCCAAAGGGAATTTGCTGGCCGATGGCTTTTGTTTAGTTTACCTAGTTTTTTAGGCAGCATACCGTCGCGTCCAAACGAGTATACTAGGCGTGAACTGGCCATACAAAGACCAATTAAAGCAGTAAACATACTTAAGACAGCAATTGATTGAACAATAATAGCAATAGTACCATGACCAGTTTGTCGTAAAGCGTAACCAACAGGTTCAGCAGAATTTAAATATTGCTGGTAGGGTACCATACCAACGAGTACTAAACTAACAGCAACAAATAAAATTACTGCAATCAACAAAGAACCAATAATCCCCTTCGGCATTGTCTTCTGTGGATTAACTGCTTCAGCAGAATTGGAAGCAATTGTATCGAATCCTAAAAATGAAATGTAAATCATTGATACTCCGGCGTAGATTCCTTGCCAGCCTCCAAATGGGCCATTTGCGGTCAAACGGTACTGAGGAATAAACGGGATAAAATTCGCTTTTCTAATGACGGTTAGACCAACGATTACAAAAAGAACAATTGCAATTACTTTAAAGACTACTAACACATTTTCAACTTTGGAAGCTTTAGAAACACCGAAACTAACCAAGATAGAAGCAATCAAAATTGCGCTTAAAGCAACTAGGTCAATAATTCCACCATTAACTCCCAAAGGATAAGATATTTCTTTTGGGAATTTCCAACCTAAGGGAGCAATTAAAGCTCGGAAGTTGGCTGACAATCCGGAAGCAACAAATGCCATTCCAATCAGATATTCAGCTAAGAGAGCCCAACCGGCAAGCCATCCCCAAAACTCGCCAAAAATGACGTTAATCCAGGAGTAAACTGAGCCAGCAAATGGCATTGCTGCGGCCATTTCGGCATAAGCAAATGCTACTAAAGCAGCAATAACTGAGGCCACAACGCAAGATATTGCTACTGCGGGTCCAGTGTGCATTGCGGCAACTTCACCTGGTAAAGTGAAAATTGAAGTTGAAACAATTGTTCCAACTCCTAGAGCAAGAAAGTCGCGTACCTTTAATGAGCGGATTAGATGACCATCCTTTTTCCGATAAGTACTAGGATCTTCTTTTCGATTCATTTTTTTCCATAAGTTCAAGTTAAAAATCTCCTCTTTTTTATAATGGAATATAAATAGTGGTCGCCCACCACTAAAAAGCACACAAGAATAAAAGTGAATTTTGTGCGCTTGGTTCAATATCAAAAATTTAAAAAGAAATTTATAACACTAATTTAGAAAGTACTTGAATTATGAATCAAGTACTATGAATAGTTTTTTGTCACTTGCTTTACCAATTATCTTTTGTAAATAAAGCATGGGTAATAATACAAACAATCTGGTTAAAATGCAAGAAAGTTTATAACTAGTTTATTAAATATTGACTTTCTTCATCGTCAATCAGCACCATTTTTGCTATACTGGTTCAAGGTGAGAGCAATGGATGAACTTGAAAAAAATGAGATTTTAGGCGATTTATATGCCTATTATGGCAAACTGCTAACTAAGAGCCAGCAAGAATATTTTGAAGATTACTACTATAATGATCTCTCTTTAGGTGAAATAGCGCTTAACCATCAGGTTTCTCGACAAGCTGTCTATGACAATTTACGACGCTGTCGCAAACTTTTAACAAATTACGAAGAAAAGCTACATATGCAAAATGACTTCGACGAAATTGAACAAAAATTAGTCGTTGCTGCCAATGCAATAAAGCAAAATGAGCCTAATCAGGCTTTGACGGAAATCAATCAACTATTAAGTAAAATGAGGGGAGAATGATTTATGGCTTTTGAGAATTTAAGCGAAAGAATTCAAAAGGCTCTGCGAAATTTAACTGGCAAAGGTAAAATTTCGGAAGAAGATATTAATACTGCGAGTCGCGAGATCAGGCTAGCTCTTTTAGAAGCAGATGTTAATTTCAAAGTAGTTAAGGACTTCATTAAGAAAATTAAGGAAGAAGCTTTAGGTAAAGAGGTTCAGGAAAGCTTAAACCCTGGTCAACAGGTCATTAAAATCGTTAATGATGAACTGACCAAGATGATGGGTGAAAGTGCTACTACACTTAATAAGTCCAAGCACATTCCAACCATTATCATGATGGTCGGCTTACAAGGTACCGGTAAAACTACTACAGTTGGTAAGTTAGCTAAGCGGTTAATTGAAAAAGAAAAGGCACGTCCGTTACTAATTGCTGGCGATATCTATCGTCCAGCTGCTATTGATCAACTTGAACAAATTGGCACGCAGTTAAATGTTCCAGTATATAGTGAACACACTGAAAAAGACGTTGCTAATATTGTGAAAAATGGTCTGCAACAAGCAGATGAAAACAAAAATGATTATGTCATTATCGATACTGCGGGTCGTTTAGAAATCGATGAAGCATTGATGGATGAGCTTGAACGTGTAAAAGAAGTATCTCAGCCAGATAACATTTTACTTGTAGTTGATGCGATGACCGGTCAAGCAGCAACTGATGTTGCTAAAGGCTTTGATAGCCGTTTAGATATTACTGGTGTCATCTTAACCAAGTTAGATGGTGATACTCGTGGTGGTGCTGCACTTTCAATCAGAGCTGTCACAGGTAAGCCGATTATTTATACTGGTCAAGGCGAAAAATTAACTGACCTTGAACAGTTCCATCCAGATCGAATGGCTTCAAGAATCCTAGGTATGGGTGACATGCTGACCTTAATTGAAAAGGCTCAACAAGATTATGATGCTAAAAAGGCTGAAGAAGTTGCTGAAAAGATGAAGGAAAATACCTTTGATTTCAACGACTTTGTTGATCAACTTGAACAAGTCGAAAAAATGGGTCCGCTTGATCAAGTTATGAAGATGATTCCCGGAATGGCAAATAATCCGCAACTTAAGAATGCTAATTTTGATAAAAAACAAATAGTGTATGTTAAGGCAATTATTTCCTCAATGACTGAAGCTGAACGGGAAAATCCTGAGTTGCTTAATCCAAGCCGTCGACGGAGAATTGCCAATGGTTCAGGTCGTCCAGTTGTTGAAGTCAACCGTATGATTAAGCAATTTAAGCAAGCACGTGACATGATGAGTAAAATTACTAATGGCAACTTAAAAGGAATGGAAAACTTGCCGGGGATGGATTCTCCAATGGGACGAATTGCAATGCGGCGCATGGGCAAAAACTTCAAGAAAAATAAGAAAAAGCGGATGAAAGTGAAACGTTACCATTCTTAAAAAATGACTGTTAAGTAAAAACACTTTACACCTCTTTTAAAAAGTGCTATATTATTATTCGTAAGTTTTAGGAGGATTTTAATTTATGTCAGTAAAAATTCGTATGCGCCGTATGGGTGCTAAAAGAAAACCTTTCTACAGAATAGTTGTAGCAGATTCAAGAATGCCTCGTGATGGTCGTTTTATTGAAGAAGTTGGCTACTACAATCCAGTTTCAGAGCCGAAGGAATTAAAGCTTGACGAAGATAAGATTTTTGAATGGCTACAAAAAGGTGCTCAACCTTCAGACACTGTTCGCTCATTGCTTTCAGGTGCTGGATTGATGAAGAAACTGCACGAATCAAAACATAGCAAATAATTGATTGGTTAGCTTTTAAGAGTTTGGAGTAATTTGCTTCAAACTTTTTTCTTGTTTGAATTTAGGAGAAAAGATGCAATTTTATGATGTTGCGCGGATACTGACCACTCACGGTTTAAATGGAGAAGTCAAGGTAGCACTAATCACTGATTTTCCTGAAAAACGGTTTGCACCAGGAAACAAGTTAACTTTAAAGGATGATAAGGACAGTACTTTGACGGTAAAATCTAGTCGACCGTTCAAGCAGTTTTGGTTAGTACAATTTTCAGAAATTGATAATGTTAACGAAGCTGAAAAGTTAAAGAACAAAACATTAGTAATCAGCGAAGATGATCAACATGTACTGCCAGAAGGTTTTTACTATTATCGCGATATTATTGGGTGCACTGTTCTAGATAATATTACTGGTGAAAACCTTGGTAACATCACAGGAATTGAAAGTCCTGGAGCTAATGACGTATGGGAAATTACTGAAGCATCTGGTAACGAGTATTTAATTCCTTATATTGACGATGTTGTAAAAAAAGTAGATTTAACTGCAAAGAAGGTTTATGTTGAGTTGATGGAGGGCTTACGCGATGAAAATTAATGTTTTAACCCTTTTCCCCGATATGTTTACACCGTTGACCACTTCAATGCTGGGACGCGGTCTTGAAGATGGCAAATGGAACCTCAACTTAGTTAATTTCCGCGATTTTACTAATGATGTTCATCATCATGTTGACGATACTCCGTATGGCGGCGGTGCAGGAATGGTACTACAAATCATGCCGATAAAAAGGGCATTAGATTCTTTGCAAAATAAAGGGAAAGTTATCATTACTGCTCCACAAGGTCAAACTTTTAACCAGAAAATGGCGCTAAACTGGGCAGAAGAAGAAAACTTAACTTTTATTTGTGGTCACTATGAAGGCTTTGACCAAAGAATTTATGATCTAGCTGACGAAATCGTATCAATTGGCGACTACGTTTTAACAGGTGGAGAACTGCCAACGATGAGCATGATTGATGCAACAATTCGCTTAATTCCAGGTATTCTTGGTAATTCTGCTTCACCAATTGAAGAGAGCTTTGCACATGGATTGCTTGAATATCCGCAATATACCCGTCCCGATGATTTTGAAGGAATGAAAGTTCCCGAAGTTTTGACTTCTGGCAACCACCAAAAAATTGATGAGTGGCGACATAAGGAAGCATTGCGCTCAACTTTTATACATCGGCCGGATATGCTAAAAGAATATCATCTAAACAGTGATGACAAAAAATTGTTGGAAGAAATCAAACAAGAAGAAGACCTTGCTTGATTTAAGTGGTTTAATTTGCTAATATGATTGAGGTGCATTTTATGCACTACTAGTTATGGGTGTTCCGCTGGCGCATTTGACGTTGATGAATGCCGTAGAAGGAGAAAAATTATGGATCCATTAATTCAAGAATTGACTAAAGAACAATTACGTGATGATATTCCTGACTTTCGTGCCGGTGACACAGTTCGTGTTCACGTACGTGTTGTTGAAGGTAGTCATGAACGTATTCAGATGTTTGAAGGTGTCGTAATCAAGCGTAAGGGTGCAGGCATTGCTGCTACATACACTGTTCGTAAGATTGCTTCTGGTGTTGGTGTTGAACGTACCTTCCCAGTTAACGACCCTCGTGTAGCTAAAGTTGAAGTATTACGTCACGGTCGTGTTCGTCGTGCTAAGCTTTATTACTTACGTGACCGTCACGGTAAATCTGCAAGAATTGCCGAGAAGCGTCGTTAATTCACTGTTAAAAAAGAACCATCTTTCTTATGAAGGATGGTTCTTTTTTTGCATTTTTTATGATAGCATTTTAGTCAATATCTTAATTTGGAGGTAATTTGATGAGTAAACCATTTTTATTAGATTTTGATTCTACTCCGCATGCGGTTTTAGAACCGAATCACGAAAGAAATGAAACGCATTATCACTTTCATGAAAAATTGCTCTTTGCCTTTTTAACACAAGAAGCAATTGATGGCTTTTTAGCCCAACACCCGCACCAAGTCATGGGACACTTTGATTGCTTTGGAAAAAAGATATTAATTTATGAGGTGGAATTGCCAAAAGGGAAAATCACTTTATGTCAGGCAATGCTTGGTGCTCCAGCTGCGGTTGAATTATTAGACTGGCTCATTAGCTATGGTGTCAAGCAGATTCTGGCAATCGGATCAACAGGGACACTTGATGATTTGCCAGAAAACTATTTTCTAGTTCCGACTAAAGCTATTCGAGATGAAGGCACGTCGTTTCATTACATGGCACCTGGTAATTTTGTGGACCTTAGCTCAGAGTTTTTGACTAAAGCCGAAAAGCTAATGGAGCAAAATAACTTTAAAGTTAAGGTAGTCATGACTTGGACGACCGATGGTTTTTTCAGGGAAACAGCCAAGAAGGTCAAGCAGTTTAAGGAACTTGGTGCTGCTTGCGTTGAAATGGAATGTGCCGCAATGGCTGCGTGTGCACAATTTCGGCAAGCAGATTTTGCACAAATTCTGTTTACTGCTGATTCGCTTAATGATTTAGAGAATCATCGAGAACGTGACTGGGGTAGAGATGCACATGAAATGGCGTTAAACTTGGCAGCAACAGTAATTGACAAATTATAATTTTTACTTTGTGAAAAACAGCCTTGTGAAACGCAAGTGGAACAGTAGATTGATTCACAATGTTTGAATGGAATTGCTTTAGTTTAAACGATTGTATTATAGAAACTTATTAATAAGATTGTGAATTGCTTTTTGCTAATGAATGTGGAAAAATAATTTTTCTATAATCAACCTTAAGTTTTTACTTTAGTAATTTAGGTTCTAAAAACTACTCAACCTATAGGTTAAGTAGTTTCTGGTTTCATCTAAATGACTAAAATACATTGTTACAGTGATTAAATTATATTATTTCGATAAAGACCAACGACTTTACCGACGATATATACTCTAGTAAGAATAATTGGAGCCATGGTGTCGTTTTCGGGTTGTAAACGAAAATGGTCCTTCTCTTTGTAGAAACGCTTGACAGTAGCTTCGTTTTCATCTGTCATTGCAACAACAATCTCGCCATTAGTTGCTGTTGTTTGTTTACGAACAATAACATTGTCGCCATTCAAAATGCCAGCATTAATCATACTCTCCCCGCGAACACGTAACATGAAAAGGTCACCAGCATCGTTAGCTAAATCGGGTGGTAGAGGAAAGTAATCTTCGATGTCTTCAACGGCTAAGATTGGCTGTCCAGCGGTTACAACTCCAACCACCGGTATTTCAGCTGGTTTAATGCCGATTGCTTTTTTACCTTCTTCCGTTATTTCTAACGCGCGGGGCTTAGTTGCGTCTTTGACAATGAGACCTTTTCTTTCTAGTCGCGAGAGGTGACCGTGAACGGTTGAAGTGGAAGAAAGTTCAACGCCTTGACAGATCTCGCGAACAGTTGGCGGAAATCCGCGTTTTTCAACTGTATCATATATGTAATGCAAAATTTGTAATTGCTTCGAGTTTTGTTTACTAGTCATTTGTTTCTCCAAAAAATAATCAATCATCGTATAAGTTCATTCTAGCAGAAGTTTGAAGCAAATACAAACAAGCGTTCTAAGTATAATAAACTTTTTTTCTGATCAAAAATAGGGTAGACTTTTTAGAATAAGAGGTGCAAAAATGACTGAAGATAATGAAAAAAAGATGATCAACCGGATTAATGAACTATATCATAAAAAGGAAGCTGAAGGTTTGACCGCTGAAGAAGAAAAAGAACGTGAAGAACTCCATAAGAAGTTCATTAAGAACTTCCGTGCCGGTTTTAAACAAGATGTTGAAAATCTGGTTATTATCGACAAGAATGGCAATGAAGTAACGTCTGAGAAGGCTAAAAAAGCTCAGCGTAAAAAAGGTTTAAGAAAAGACTGATTTATCCCTTTTAATCTAATTAAATTTTAGGTAAGATATATCTATTGGACAAATTGAGGTGAATGTTTTATGAATTTAGCATTAGCGATTGTATTAATTGTTGCGGCACTATTAATCGGCTTGGTAGGCGGTTTTTATGGTGCAAGATCTTACATGAAGAAGTACTTTAAAGATAATCCACCAATCAGTGAGGATATGATTGTTGCCATGATGTCACAAATGGGACAAAAACCTTCGGCCAAGAAGGTTAACCAAGTGATGAACATGATGAAACATCAGAATAATTAATCTTGCTAGATTGAAAAAAGACGGGGTTTTTCTCCGCCTTTTATTTTGGAAAGACAGGTGAACAATGGGCATATTTTTTAAACTGGGATGGTTTTTTAAAAAAGAGAAAAAACGCTATTTAATTGGTGTAACTTTCTTAGCTCTGACTTCAATAATTAACTTAGTTCCACCCCGAATTTTAGGTTTAATGGCTGATCAACTGGAACGCGGACATATTTCTTGGCAAGAATACGGAATGTTAATTTTAGCGATTATCTTTTCGGCCATACTACTATATGGATTCCGCTATTTTTGGCGTAGACAAATATGGGGTGGGGCTGCCGAACTTGAATTCCAAATGCGTTCGAAACTTTTCAGCCATTTTATGGAAATGGATCGAACCTTTTATCAGCGCCATCGAACTGGTGATTTAATGGCCCATGCAACAAATGATGTTTCAGCTATCCAAGAAGTTGCTGGTGAAGGAGTTTTAACTTTAGTCGATTCGCTCTTAATGAGTGTATCAACTATGTTTGCGATGGTTATTTTTGTTGATTGGCGCTTGACTATAGTGGCATTAATCCCGCTGCCATTTTTAGCTTGGGGAGCCTGGAAACTTGGCGATCAGTTATATGTAGCTTTTGATGAATCGCAAGCAGCATTTTCTCGATTGAACAATAAGACCCAGGAATCAGTTTCCGGTATCAAAGTACTCAAAACTTTTGGACAAGGTAAAGAAGATACTGCTGCTTTTGACGGTATGATTGATGACACAATCAAAATTAACAAACGAGTTTTTAAATGGGATTCATTGTTTGATCCGCTAGGCACCTTGCTGATAGGGTTGACATATACAATCACCATTATTTACGGTGGCCTATTAGTTAGTCATAAAGTTTTAACAATCGGTCAATTGGTTTCATTTATTGCTTATATTGGAAACATGGTTTGGCCAATGTTTGCAATTGGATACTTGTTTAATATCCTGGAACGAGGCAGCGCAAGCTATGATCGTGTTGAGAAATTACTTGAAGAAAAACCTGAAATTACCGACCAAAATGCTGATCAAAATTTGCATGCCAAAGATATTGAAGGTGATTTAAATTATCAAATTAAATCATTTGCTTATCCTGATGAACCAAAAATTTCAGTGTTACACAATATTAATTTTACTTTAGAAACAGGGCAAACATTAGGCTTAGTGGGTAAGGTTGGTGCCGGTAAAACGACCATTATTCAGTTACTACTACGCGAATTTGACAAGTACGACGGAAAGATAACATTAAATGGGCACGATATTCGTGAAATTCCATTGAATCTTTTGCTACGCCAAATTTCGTATGTGCCACAGAATAACTATTTGTTTTCAACCAGTATCCAGCAAAATATTGCTTTTTCAAATGCTGAATCTGACGAAAGCGCCATTGTTTCAGCTGCTAAAAAGAGTGACTTACATAATGATATTTTACAAATGCCAGGCGGATACAACACCCTTGTAGGAGAAAACGGCGTTTCGCTTTCAGGTGGGCAAAAACAGCGGATGTCAATTGCTCGAGCTCTGCTAAAACAGAGTCAAATTTTAATTCTTGATGATGCTCTCTCGGCTGTTGATGCAAAAACTGAAATGGCGATTCTAAAATCATTACGCCAAGAACGTGCGGGTAAGACAACACTGATTGCAACACATCGTTTAACTTCAGTAATGGGAGCGGACCTAATTTTAGTCTTAAAAGATGGAAAAATTGTTGAGCGTGGTACACATGATCAATTATTAGCTGAAAATGGCTGGTATGCAGACATGTGGCAAAGACAAGAATTAGAAGATAAGGTAGGTGAAAAGCATGGATGACCAAAGTAATTATGAATCAGTTTGGTCTAAAGAAATACCAGTTAAAGAACAAATAAGCATATTCAAGCGTTTGATGCGCTTTGTTCTTCGTTTTAAAAACGAAATGATTATTGCAGTCGTTGGGGCATTTCTAGTTAGTGTGATAAACATGCTTTTGCCTTACGGATTGCAGTTTTTCTTAGATAACTATTTGGTAAAAGTTGATGTGACTACTCAGGTAATTCTGTTTGCTGGTTTTTTATATGCCTTTGGTTCATTAATTAAAGGTGCTTTACAGTTTACTTACGAGTATTTCTTTGCTTTAGGTTCAGAAAAATCTTTGGAGGGACTTAGATCAGCTTTATATAAACAGCTTCATAAACTGGGAATGCGTTATTTTGATCAGACTCCTGCGGGTTCAATCGTGTCCCGCGTGACAAACGACACTATGACACTAAGCAATTTTTTGACAGTTTTAGCTAGTGTCGTTATGTCCTTTTTCTCAATTATTTCGGCCATGGTAGCGATGTTTAGCACAAACTTTTTAGCCGGATTGATTGTATTAGCTTTTCTGCCTATATTATTGCTGATTATTTGGCAATATTCTCGCCGTAGCTCAAAACTATATCGTAATTACCGTGAACGCTTAAGCCGTATCAATACCAATTTAAATGAGTCAATTGAAGGCGTATCGCTTATTCAACAGTTTAAACAAGAAAATCGAATGATCGGCAATTTTAAAGATGAAAACTCTTCTTTAATGAAAACGCGTTTTAGTATGATTAATCTAAATTCGCTTTTGCTATCACCTTTGACTAGCTTGCTCTACTCTTTGGCGCTTTCGTTAACACTAATGTATTTTGGCTTTCCATTGCGAGAAACATTTGTACCGGCAGGGGTGGTTTACGCCTTTTCGCAGTATATATCACAGTTTTTTAATCCCATTGCCACTATGATGGACCAAATGACTTTTTTCCAAGATGGAATTGTTGCTGGTAAGAGAATTTTTCGTATATTAGATAATACTGATTTTGAACCTCAGCAAAATGCGCAAGCGGGCTTAAAAATCACTAAAGGAAAAATTGAATTTAAACATGTTAGCTTTTCTTATGATGGTAAAAACGAAATTCTACATGATATTTCGTTTACAGTTAATCCGGGAGAAACTCTTGGTATAGTGGGTCATACCGGTTCCGGCAAGAGTTCAATTATTAATGTCATGATGCGCTTTTACGAATTTTATCAGGGTGAAGTTTTAATCGACGACGTTGATATCAAGAAATACCCCAAAGAAGAATTACGCCAAAAATTAGGTCTGGTTCTTCAAGAACCATTCATGTTTTACGGCGACGTGAATTCAAATATTCGTTTGTATAACCAAGATATTACTGATGAGCAAATAAAAGATGCGGCAAAAGCTGTTCAGGCTGACAGTTTTATCGAGAATTTGCCGGGTAAGTATCAGGCTAAAGTTGGTGAAGGCGGTAGTGAATTCAGTCAAGGTCAGCGACAGTTGATTTCGTTTGCTCGCACACTTGTTACCGATCCAAAGGTTTTGGTATTGGATGAAGCAACTGCTAACGTAGATACTGAAACTGAAACATTGATTCAACAAGGACTAAAGAGCCTGCGTAAGGGACGAACCACTTTAGCAATTGCGCATCGACTTTCAACAATTGTTGATGCTAATCAGATTATTGTGCTTGATGATGGTAAAATTGTTGAGCGGGGAAATCACGAAGAGCTATTGGCTCAAAAAGGCTATTATTACAATTTATATACTTTACAAAATAATCAAAAGTAGCAAAAAGCTCGAGTCCAATTAGTCTCGAGCTTTTCTTTTACAGCGCATATTGACAGCGTTTACATAAAAGAGTACATTAATATTAGTTTATATAGAAAAGTATATATTTTAGAAATGAGAAGTGAAGTATTATGGAATATCATAAAGTAAATCAAACTGATCGTACTAATCTAAGTAAGTTCATTTCGGATCCAGAACGTTTTGTAACTGAGCCTACTAAGCACTGGGATCACGATCAATTTAGAACAGTTACAGCTATGCCAGATTTGGTTATTCAACCTGTAAATAACGAGGAAGTAAGTAATGTTGTAAAATATGCCAACGAACATCATATTCCATTAGTACCACGCGGAAATTCAACCGGATTAATGGGGGCCAACTTATCAGTTGATGGTGGTATTTCTCTTGACATGGTAAAAATGAACAAGGTTCTAGAATATGATCCTGATAGTTTAACAATGACAGTGCAAGCAGGAATGAGATTGAATGACATAGATGCTTATCTTGAAGATAAACCGTTTACTTACATGCCTGCTCCGGCCATGCACTGGGCAACAATTGGTGGCAACGTTTCAACTAACGCTGGTGGATTAAAGGCAATTAAGTATGGTGTTACTAGAGAACATATCCGCGAGTTAAAGGTAGTTTTAACTAATGGTAAGCTCTATAAATTTGGCTCGAAGGCAGTTAAATCATCTTCTGGATATTCTTTAAAGGACTTAATTATCGGTTCTGAAGGAACTCTTGGAGTTGTTACCGAAGTTACTTTGCGTCTGTATCCAAAACCGCACAAGTCAATTAACGCAGTTATTCCATTCCCAACTTTAAATGATGCAATCAAGTCAGTTCCTGCCATTTTAGCTTCGGGAGTTGTGCCAACTACAGTTGAATTTATGGGTCGGAAAGTAATTAAGTTATGGGAACAATATGCCAATGATGAATTTCCAATCAAAGATGGCGATGGCTTTATTATCATGGGACTTGATTCATTTACTGATGATGAATGGCGAGCTGAATTGGATGAAGCTTTAAAAGCTGTAAAGAAATTTAAGGCTGAAGACGCGATTGTTTTAAGTGCTGATTCTGAAGAGGCGAAAAAAATCTGGAAATGCCGTGAAGAATTATTGCTAGCAATCCAAAAATCAACTCCTAAGATGGATGAAATTGATGTTTGTGTACCAATTAATCACATTCCGGTTGTTTTAGACCGGATTGAAGAACTTGAAAAAGAGTTAAACATTCGTATTCCTAACTTTGGTCACGCTGGTGATGGTAACTTACATATTTATCTTTGCTCAGATGATATGTCGGATGAAGAATATGCTAAAACTAGTGATAAAGTTATTTCTGAACTATACAAGACGGCAAAATCACTTGATGGAAATATGTCAGGTGAACATGGTATAGGATATGCGCGTGCCAGTTACTTCGAAGACTTCTATGGTCATGATTATACTGAATTACTTCGCCAAGTTAAGAAGTTGTTTGATCCAAACGATATCGTTAACCCTGGCAAAGTTTTTAAAATGTAATAACGTCGACTAAAACCAAAGAGCACAATTCTATTTTTAGAACTGTGCTCTTTTGATATTTTTAAAGTGATTATACTAAAATCACTCTCCCAACATGTAGTCTCTTGTCATCGGTAAGTTTTTACCTGATGGACCTTTAGTTAACAAATATTGAACCACATCAATATTGCCTGATTGAAATGATGCTGCGCACGCTTGCAGATATAAATCCCACATTCTAGTAAAGCGTTCACCCATTTTTCTTTCAATAACTTCACGTTGTTTATTAAAATTATCGTCCCAGATTTCAATTGTACGTTGATAGTGTCTTCTAAGCATTTCAATATCATCAATTTGCATGCCGCTATTTACAATATGTTGAACATTTTCGTCAAGACCGGGAATATAACCGCCCGGGAAAATATACTTATCTAGCCAGGCATTACTTGCGCCACCTTGTTGACGAGTAATACCGTGAATCAAAGATACGCCATCTTGCTTAAGGCATTTTGCAATATCATTAAAATACTGCCCCAAGTTTTCTTTACCTACATGTTCAAACATGCCAACAGAAGTAATATAATCCCATTTTTCATTATTAAGTTCTCGATAATCTTCAAGTTTAACTTCGGCAACATCTTGGAGATTTTGATCGTAGATCTTTTTTTGGACAAACTTGTATTGTTCTTCGCTAAGTGTAACACCCGTAACCGTTAAGCCATATTCTTTGGCAGCAGTTAGCATTAAAGTGCCCCAACCGCATCCAATATCAAGGAGAGTCTGACCCTTTTGAGGATTTAGTTTATCTAAAATATGTTTGATTTTATCAATTTGTGCTTGTTCTAGGTCATTTTTATTACTACCCTTAAAATAAGCACAAGAATATGTTAGGGTAGGATCTAGCCATAGTTCGTAAAAGTCATTACCAATATCGTAATGACTTTGAACATCTTTTTCACTTTGTTGCTCAGTGTGCTTTTGTTGGGGCATAAATTTTCGAAATTTGCTTGAGCGTAAAAAACTATTCGCACTTTCGTAAGCACCAAAAATCAGTTGTTGTAAGCTTCCTTTAATTTCAATTTTTTATCCATATATGCTTCGCCTAAGGCAAGAGAAGCATTACGGGTAATGTCACTAATCGGAATTTTGTCATTGAAAATAATTTCAATGTTTGGATTTCCATTACCGTATACTTCGCTTTTGCCATCCCAGTATGTTACTTTTACTGGAAATGGGAAGGACTTGCTCAGCATTTTTTTATAGAATGTCTTTTCTAACAATTTTCGAATTCCTCCATTCAATTATTGCAATGATATTCTAACACTAACAAAAAAGACTGAGCCAAAAAGTACTCAATCTTTTTTATTTTGCTAAATAATGGAAATTTGGGTTCTGCTCAAAGTCAATTTTATCCCAGGCATCCTGTAATTGCTTATCAAAGACTGCTTCATTTTCATGAGTTAATTTGATTTTGCGGTCAACTTGAATAGGAGCGCCAAAGCAAACTTCGAGGGGTTTTCTTTTTAATAGACCGGTAAAAGTTAATGGGCCTTGATATACTACCGGAACAATTGGTTTACCTGAAAGTTTGGCAATTGCAATTGTTCCGCCTTTTAGTTGTGTAGAATGCCTAGTTCCAGAAGGAAAGATAATTAGTGAATAATTACCGCTTTTTAGTCCCTTGATTGGTGTTTTTAAGGATGAAGGACCGGGATTATCACGGTCTACTGGAAAAGCGTGCGCATGCTTTAAAATGACGTTTAAAATAGGGTATTTGAATAGTTCAATCTTAGTCATAAACATAAATTCTTTCGGGCTAGCCGCTAGCGCAAATAAAATCGGTTCCCACCAAGTTCGATGAGGAGCAGCTAAAATGTAGTTTCCTTCGGGAATGCGTTCCTTATGATTGACGTGTAAATGTCCATTAATTAGCCAGACAACAAAGCGGGCAATTGGACGAATGATATGATAAAACATAATTTCCTCCGATTTGATGTAAAATATTATAACAGAGCTTTGCGAGAGGATAAAATTTTTATGGCAAATTTGATGAAAAATGAACGAGTTGACTATATGTACAGTGATAACTTAAGGATAATTCAAGATAAAGAAGCCTTTAGTTTTTCACTCGATACACTGCTGTTAGCTGCACTGGCAAAAGAATCAATTAAAGACAGTTCAAAAGTTGCAGACTTATGTGCTGGTAACTGCGCTGCCACAATGTACATGGCTTATTTCAATCAAGCAAAATATGATGCCGTAGAGATTCAAGAAGAGATAGCTGACCAGGCACGTCGATCAGTTGAACTAAACCAAATGGAAAATCGTATCCAAATTCATCAAAAGAATGTTAAAGATGCGTCGCAGTTTTTGCGCAAAGATTCCTATGATGTCGTCGTTGTCAATCCGCCATACTTTAAGGTTGTTAAAGATCACAAAGTTAATCCTGATCCCAAAAAAGCCATTGCTCGTCACGAACTATTAATTAACTTGGAAGAAATCATTACTGTTGCAAGTGCTTTGTTAAAAATGAAAGGGAAAATGTACATGGTACATCGTCCTGAAAGGCTAAATGAAATTGCTTATTTTTGCTTAAAACATGATTTAAGCATTAAATTCATTCAACCTTATGTTTCTCATCGCGGTGAAGAAACAAATTTAATAATTATTGAAGCAGTTAGGCATACTGCAAGTGATGGACTAGTTTTAAAAGATGCAATAGAAGTTCATGACAAAGATGGCAATTTTTTGCCCGCAATTCAACGAGTTATTCGTGAAAGTGATGAAGACAAAGCTAAACATGATGAAGGTAAGCCATATTACTTTTATGTTTTACTTTGTAATGATGGCACTTTTTATGGCGGGTTTACTAATGACCTAAAGAAGCGTATAGAGACCCACAACAAGGGAAAAGGGGCTAAGTACACCAAATTCAGAAGACCGGTAAGAATGATATATCATGAAAAGTTTACCGATAAGAGACTTGCATTAAAAAGAGAATATTGGTTTAAGCACCATAGTCGGCAATGGAAAGAAGAGTTTTTGCATGAACACGGAGTTGACTTTTAGTCTTGCATCTTTGGCTTAAATCTAGTATGATTTTATTTGTGTGTCACAGCATGCACAAGTTAAACATCAAGAGTGATCAACGTTTTGGTGCCACACAATGGTGAAACGTTGAAATGATCGCTTGAGAAGTATAAAACCGTAGGAGGAAGTTATTATGTCAGTAGTTTCAATGAAACAATTACTTGAAGCTGGTGTCCACTTTGGTCACCAAACCAGAAGATGGGATCCTAAGATGGCTCCTTATATCTTCACTCAAAGAAATGGCATCTACATTATCGATTTGCAAAAGACAATCAAGATGTTAGATGATGCTCATGCATTTGTCAGAGCTGTTGCTCAAGATGGTGGCGTGATTCTGTTTGTAGGTACTAAGAAACAAGCCCAAGATTCTATTGCTGAAGAAGCAACTCGTGCAGGTCAATATTACGTTAACCAACGTTGGTTAGGTGGTACTTTGACTAACTGGAAGACTATTCAGAGCCGAGTACAAAGATTAAAAGATTTAAAGAAGATGTCAGAAGACGGCACTTTTGATGTATTACCTAAGAAGGAAGCTTCACTTTTGACTAAAGAAAAAGACAAGCTTGAGAGATTTTTAGGTGGTATTGAAGATATGCCTAGGATTCCAGATGTGTTGTTTGTAGTTGATCCTAAGAAGGAAAAGATTGCTGTACACGAAGCAAACATTTTGGGAATCCCAGTTGTAGCCATGGTTGACACTAATACTGATCCTGATCCAGTTGATGTTGTTATTCCTTCAAACGATGATGCTATTCGTGCGATTCGCTTAATTACAGGTGCAATGGCTGATGCGGTTATCGAAGGCAAGCAAGGTCGAGACGACAGCGATGCTAACGTTGAAGCTGAAATGGTTGAAAATACTGAACCTGAAGTTGCTGAAGAAGCAGCACCTGAAACTGAAGAAAGTTCAGAAGAAGAATAGTTTATTAGTTAGCTTTTATTCGGAAGGAAACATCAATGGCAAATATTACTGCTAAACAAGTTAAAGAGTTACGTGATCGTACTGGTGCTGGAATGATGGACTCCAAGAAGGCTTTGGTTGAAGCTAATGGAGACATTGAAAAGGCAATTGATATTTTAAGAGAAAATGGTGTTGCCAAAGCTGCTAAGAAGAGTGGCCGAATTGCTGCTGAAGGTTTAGCAGAATTCGCTTTTGAAGGCAATGCTGCTGCTTTGGTTGAAATTAACTCGGAAACTGATTTTGTTTCATCAAATGATAAGTTCATCAAATTAGTAGATGATGTAACTAAGGCTATTCTTGTTGCTAAACCAGCTAACGTTGAAGAAGCTTTGCAGGCTCCAATGCGTGAATCAACTATTGGTGAAGCAATTACTAATTTAACTGCTGTGATTGGCGAAAAGATTACCTTAAGAAGATTTGACTTAATCAGTAAGAACGATGATGAAGTATTTGGTGCGTACAAGCATAACGGTGGTGCAATTGTTGCTGTTGTTACCTTAAAGGGTAGCAATGAAGAAGCAGCTAAGAACATTGCAATGCATGTTGCTGCAATTAATCCTGAATACTTAAACAAGGAATCAGTTCCAAAGGCTGACTTTGACCGTCAAAAAGCTGTTTTCACTAAGGAAACTGAAAAAGAAGGTAAGCCAGCAAACATTATTCCTAAGATTGTTGAAGGCCGCGTAAATAAGTATTTAAGCGAAATATGTCTTGTCGATCAACCTTATGTTAAAGATGGCGATATGACAGTTGCTGAATATGCAAAATCAGAAGGTTGCGAAGTTGATGCATTTACTCGTTATGAAGTGGGCGAAGGCATCGAAAAGAAGCAAGAAGATTTTGCCGCTGAAGTTAAAGAACAAATGAAATAAATAAATTACAATTTATTTAGATACAGTTGAAGAAAGCTGTAATTTAAAGTTGTATATATTTTTATAAAAAAGTCGTATCCAAATATATTGAATGCGGCTTTTTTATTATAGTTTAATTTCAGGAACTAAAAGAGATTTTTATTGGTTAATTGAAGTGCCTGGCGTAGCTTTTTTACGTTGGGTATAGTCTTTTCACTGTCTTGATGGACAACAATAGTGAATAAAATGTCCAATATTAGCATTTGAGGTATTCTACGCGAATAAATAGGAATATCGTCATATTTAAATTCGTCAGTAATGGACAAAAAGTAGATATCTGCTTTACTAGTTAATTTTGTGTTGTCGAAACTGGTAATGGCAATTATCCTTACATTGTTAGATTTTAGAATTTTAACAACTCTCAGAATGTCCTCGCTACTCCCACTATGAGAAATAATAATGGCACAATCATTTGATGACATTTTTCCCGCTAGGGCTAGCTGTATATGATAATCTTGGTTAAACTTAATGTTTACCGGTGTTTTTAAAAACATATTATAAGCTTCGGCTGCAATGCCAGCTGATCCACCAAGACCAAATATTACCGTTTCTTTAGAATTAATAATCCACTGAGAAGCCTTTTCGATTTCGTTGATATTAATATTCTTAGTTGTGTTGTTGATGTTTACAATGTTAGATTTAACTACTTTGTCAACAATATTTGCATTACTGCTTTGATCAGTAACAACATTTAAAAAGTTATTGTAATCATTATCATTAGACATCAGTACTGAAAGCTCTTTAAAGCCATTTAACCCTAAATCATGTGCAAATAAGGACACTGTCCCAGTGGAAACTTCACACATTTGAGCAATTTGAGAAATTGTTTCTACCTTAGCCTTGCTATAATTGTTTAAAATGTATTGAGCAATACGTTTTTTCTTAGTAGTCATTGATGGGAATAAAGCATTAATTTTAGCTTTTAGATCATTCATGTCTTTCATAGTTTATCCTCTTTAAAATTTTTTAGAAATGATATTGACAAATTGAAAATATTTAATAATATTAAGATTAAAGATAATGAAACCGGTATCATTATCTATCAGTATTTACGTTAAGTAGACTTAATAACTAGTTTTAGATATTGGAGATGAAAATATGGAGAGTATGGTAGGATTAGTAAGAGTTGACAGCCGTTTATTACATGGACAAGTAGTAACTCGTTGGATCAAGCAAGTTGATGCTAGAGAAGTCATTATTTTAGATGATGAATTAGCTTCTGACCAGTTTATGATAGAAGTTTTCGAAATGGCAGCACCAGAAGGCGTGGCGTTAATTGTAAAACCAATTGACGAAGAAATGCAGCCTTTTCTTGAGAATCGTGATTTAACTCATTCAATTGTTCTTTTTAGGGATATTACAGCATTAATGAAGGCTTCCCAAATATATTTGCCCTTTGATAGTATCCAAATTGGTGGCATTGGTGGTGGACAAGGAAGAACCGTTGTCTACAATAATATCACTTTAACAAAAAAAGAGTACGATGAGTTGAGAGATTTAGAGGCTCAGGGTAAGAATATATTCTTACAGACCGTGCCTGAAGATAAAGAACTTAAGTTAGAAAAGATCGAAAAAAAGTTTTAACTTACTAGCTGATTAAAAAGGAAGTGAAATTATGACTATTATACAAGCAATTATACTCGGAATTCTGTTTTGCTTTTGTCGTATGGGAATTCTGTATACTTGGCCGAAAAATATTGTCTTGTTTGGTGCATTGCTAATTGGAATTGTTTTAGGTGACGTGCCCCGAGCTATGATAATTGGAGCAGCCATTCAAGCTCTTTATATTGCTGTTATTCAACCTGGTGGAAATATTCCGTCTGACCAAGTATTAGCGACATTCGTTGCTGTCCCCTTAGCTTTGGTTTCTCATATGTCACCAGCTGTGGCAGTCAGTTTAGCAGTCCCGGTAGGCTTATTAGGAGTTTTGCTAGACTATATTCGTAGAACAATTAATGCAGTATGGATACACATGGCCGATAGCTACGCTGAAAAAGGGAATGCCAATGGTGTTATGCGGGCTCACTTACTATACCCGACTCTGTCACTGGTTTTTATTTATATTATACCAGTTACATTGGCAATTTATTTAGGTCCTAACGCAGTTAGTCGCTTTATGGCCGTCTTGCCAAATTGGATTATGGAAGGCTTGAAAGTAACTGGTAGTGTTTTGCCAGCATTAGGATTTGCGATTACAATTTCAGTTATTGGGCGCAAAGACTTGATTCCTTACTTCATTTTTGGCTTTTTCTTTTGCCAGTATGCTTCACAAGTAAACATGATTGCCATGTCACTGTTTGGTGCGTTTTTGGCTTTTCTACATATCACGTTTACTAAAACCAAGGTTAAAGATTCTGAAGAAAACGCTGAAAATAATAAAATTGTCAATACTGAACAAAAAGTACTGTCTAAGAAGGATATTGTAAAATCTTGGATGCTCTGGTTGGGTACTTGTGAATTATCCAACTCATATGAGCGTTTGCAGAGTTTGGCTTTTGCGGCAAGTCTTTCTCCCATATTAAAACGGCTTTATAAAGATGATAAGGATTTATCAGCGGCTTTAAAAAGACATTTGACTTTCTTTAATACCGAAGGGATTTGGGGAAGTTTGATACATGGTGTTGTAATTTCTATGGAAGAACAAAAGTCGCAAGGTGCAGAAATATCAGATGAAATGATTACAGGTCTGAAGACTGGAATGATGGGTCCTTTAGCTGGCATTGGTGATACCATCGATTGGGGAACAATTAGACCGATTGTAGTAGGATTATTTTTACCGTTAGCTTCTGCTGGGAGTTGGGTTGCTGGCATTGGTCCATTTGTTATTTGTAGTGCAATTTCAACAGTTCTTAGTTATTATCTTTGGAATTTTGGCTACAAGTTTGGTAAAAGAAGCATTTTACAAGTTTTGAAAAATGGAAGAATCAACCAATTTATAACTGCCGCAGGTGTACTCGGAATGTTCATGATGGGGGCTTTATCTTCACAATATGTTAAATTATCACTTAAACCTAAAGTAATGATTGGAAAAACGCTGCAACCAATTCAATCTTATGTTGATCAGATTATTCCTGGTTTGTTACCATTTGCAATTGTCTTTTTGATTTACTACTTAATTACCAAGAGAAAGGTTAAATATACTACAGTTTTACTAGGAGTTCTAGCTTGCTCGCTTATAGGTGCTGCAATCAACTTATTTTAAATTTAAAAAGGAACGATATTAATGAAAGCAGAAATTACTTCAGAAATAAATCATAAGGTAGATGAGCTTCAGAATGGTTTATTTGCATTAAGTCAAGATATCCACGACCATCCGGAACTCGGTTATCACGAGTTTGAAACAGTCAAAAAAATCAAAGATTATTTACAAACTCAAGAAGTTAAACTGCAAGATAATTTTTGTGATATTCCAACAGCTTTTGAAGCTACATTTGTTCAAGGAAAGCCTGAATATCATTTTGCCGTACTAGCAGAGTTTGATGCTCTGCCAAAAATTGGGCATGGTTGTGGACATAATATTATTGCAACAGCTGCTATTGGTACATTTTTGGCTTGTCGTCAAGCGATGAAAAAGTTTAACATTGCTGGAAAAGTATCGCTGATTGGTAGTCCAGCTGAAGAAGGTGGTGGTGGAAAGATTAAATTACTTGAAAGAGGAGCCTTTAAAGATGTTGATGCTTCGTTAATGGTTCACCCAAGTTCTGGCACAACGCGCATTGCGGGGAGATGCACGGCAACGTATAATTTAGAAATAGAATACGTTGGCCTGGCTGCTCATGCTGCTAGTCAGCCTTTTAAAGGGCATAATGCCTTAGATGCAGCAAATTTGTTTTTTGTTGCGATTGGACTATTAAGGCAACAGCTAACTTCTGATGTTAGATTATCTGGGATTATAAATGATGGTGGCGATGCTACAAACATTATTCCTGAGCGCACAAAAATTAGCTTTAGCTTGCGTTGTATGGAAGAGAATGAATTAAAAGACTTGGTCCAAAAAGTTAAGAATTGCGTTCAAGGAGCAGCTATAGCTACAGGGTGTGATGCAAACATTACTGAAAAGCCTGGATATGGGGCTAGAGTATACAATCAAACTTTAGGCGACATTTGTCGAAGATCGCTAGAGGATTTAGGAGAACCTGTTTTGCCAGGCTTTCCCGATGATTATGGTTCAACTGACTTTGGTAACGTTAGTCAAATCATGCCCACTACTAATCCATATTTCAGCCTCCATAAGACTAGAACATCTTTGCATACAGCAGAATATGAAAAGCTAAGTGGCACTGATATATCTCATAAAGCAATTTCTCGATCTGCTAAAGCTATGGCGAGAACGATTATTGAGTGCTTTGTGGATAAGAACTTAATGGAAAGAGTTTTGGAAGAAAAGAACACTGTTAATGATGTGAATATAAGACCGCGTTAGTTTCGAAAGATATTTATAAATTAAAAATAACTTGATAATCGAGCTCTTATTCTTATGGATAGGAGCTCTTTTGTGCTTTAATAATGTCGATTAATTTGCAATTAAAGGCGAAAATAACGTAAGTTTATTTTGCTCATTGGGTGATTTTAAAATTTTAATTCGATTATAATTGAATATACTATATTGAAATACAAGAAGGTAAAGATTGCTTTCATCAGTACGTCAACGACTGGCGTATTTCTTAAGGTCTTTTCCCCTTCCAAACAAAAAGCTGGTTTTTGAAAGAATCGCACCTTCGAGACGACGAAAGTGTTGACCTACTTGTTGAAAAACATGATACCTTCCACATAAGGCCTAACTGAAAAAAATGTTTGCCATCATTTTCTAACCACTCTTCTGTGAATAAAGAAATTAACGCTTGGAAAGAGGACATCAAGATGATTCTACTCAAGAACTGAGCAAGGAGATGTTTAATTTTTTGAATATAGAGATAAAGTTGCAAACTGGTTCCATCGTGAAACTCATAGGTTACTGTGCTTTTAAAGATCTAACAGTGATTAGTTACGAATACTGTAAAAAAGTAAACTAAGCACATAGATGATGATCGTAACGAATCAGGAAATTTCTTCAGGATTCATATAATGACTGTGTTCAAGAATTAGAATCAAGTCACGCACAGACTTTTGGTCGAAACGCTGGAAAACAACTAAAGAAAAAATAAATTCAGTTAAAGCAACTCTCTAATTAAGTTATAATTTTAAGCGTAAAAAGTACTTTATTATAGCCAATTGATAAAGTGCTATTCAAAAATGTATAACTAGAATTTTTGGTGAAGAGTTAGTATGAAGATTTATTTAAGTGTTGATATTGGTGGGACAGAGATAAAGTTTGCGCAAATAGATGCGTTAGGAAACATTCGAGAGAAGGGTAAAGTAAGTACTCCGGATAACAGAGTGGATTTTCTCGATAAAGTTGATCGAATTGTTAAGAAGTATTCCAGGGATATAGAAGGTCTTGCAATTTGTGCCCCAGGTAAAATTGAAGACACGACTATCAGGTTTGGTGGGGCAATATCTTTTCTTGATGGGATTGATTTTGGAAGAATTTATCAAACTGAAAATTTCCCCGTAACTGTAATCAATGATGGTAAAGCTAGCATTCTTGCTGAAAGCTGGCTTGGTAGTCTAAAAGATGAAAAGAACTGTGCAGTACTAACTTTAGGCACCGGAGTTGGTGGTGGTATTATTGCTGATGGTCATCTTTTACAGGGTGCTCATTATCAAGCTGGTGAAATGAGCTTTATGATTTGTAATGTTTCTGCTCCTAAAAACATGCAGGGTAGCGTTGGCCGACTTTGCTCTGCGGTACGTTTTGTTAAAGAAATAAATCGTAAACTGGCTTATGCGGAAGAAAATGACGGTGTTCATGCTTTTGAAGCAATTAAAAATAAAGTGCCTAGGGCAGTTGAAATTTTTGATGAATATTGTCTATCCATTGCGACATTAATTCTCAATATGCAAACTGTAACTGATCCAAGCAAAGTTGCTATTGGAGGCGGAATAAGTGCTCAGCCAATTCTAATTGAAGGAATTAACCAAGCATATGATCGACTAGTTAATGAATATAATTCGATTATTGGCTCAACTTTAATTAAGCCTAAAATTGTAGCTGCCAAATATAGAAATGAGTCCAATTTATATGGCTCGTTATACAATTTGTTGTTGCAAACAAGAAATAAAAGAATTTAACTCACAAAATCCATTCATGCTGAATGGATTTTTATTTTTCCGAATTTAAAAAATCATCAATTAGGTTAGCTTTCTTACTACGCCTTTTGTAAATTGCTTGAACCCTATATTTTTGTGTAATTCTATTGTTGTCAAGGCTATCTAGAGGTAAATATTTAATTTTTGAGTTTGGCGGAGATGTACGTTGTACTAATTCGTCAGGATAATAGGCATGTGCTTGATTGGTGGCAACTAGTATTTGCATCTGCTCAATTGTTGATACACGTGCAACTGGGATATTTCGGTAACTTTCCGGCAGCGTTGCTAAAAAAGCGTGCTTTAAATAATTGGTTTTTTCAGGACCATAATAAAGCATTGGCTTTTCGCTTAAAGCGGATAAAGGAAAAGCGTTTTTTTTACTTAATGGATTAAGTTTGCTGACGCCTATTATCATAGTGCTTTGAAATACACTTCTATTGGTAAGATTGTTAGTTAAAAACTCCTGGGACCCGTAGTCTAAAATAAAAGCTAAATCTAGAATCCCCAATGATACATCGGATATCAAATGTTCAATATTTTCTTCAGTTATTTTAAATTTAACTGAAGAATCTTTTTTATTGAATTGATAAATTTTGTGAAGCACTAATGTTCCTTCGAACGGAGAAAAGTATCCAACTTTTATTTCTTTATAAGTTGCTGACGTTTGATGTCTCAGCGAATTAATCTCGACCGAAAAACTATGCATTAGGTCTTTGGTTTTTAAGAAAAAAGCTTCTCCTTGTTCAGTGATAGAAATTTTGTTTATACCGCGTTCAAACAGCTTAAAGCCGAGTTCATCTTCAAGCTTTTGCATTGATTGAGAAACTGCTCGTTGACTGATGTATTGCACTTCTGCAGTCTTTTGAAAGCTACCGGTTTCTACCACGGTGAGAAAAGTACTTAGCTGATTAAAATTCATTATTAGACGAACTCCTATCTTCGGCTGACGAAATAGATTATACCTATAATTATATGTTGTAAGCAGATACAATTAAAGCAAAAATTAAATTTCAGGAGGTTATTATTTATGGTTATATCAAGGTTGAATGAATACGATGTAGTTGTTGTAGGATCTGGTGCTGCAGGTCAAGCAGCTGCGCTGACAGCCGTTGAAAGCGGAAATAGTGTTTTAATGCTAGAAAAAGGTCGCCACACTGGTGGTTCGGCAAATTACAGTGAAGGATTATTTGCAGTAGGCTCTTATCTTCAGAAAGAGAAAGGCATTGATGTTTCAACTATAGATGTTCTAAAAGAAGAAGTTGAGTATTCTAATTTTAAAGCTGACTCCAGAATTTGGCGTAGATACTTAGATACCAGTGCTGAAAACGTTAAATGGCTTCACGATGAAGGTGTTGAATATGAAGGAGTCCAAGCAATGGGGGCAGGAGAAGCAACCTGGCACATCTATAAAGGATACGGTGATGGTGCGATGCACAGCGCTTTGGAACCAAAGTTTAAAGAACTCGGTGGCGAACTTTTAACTTCAACTTCTGCTATAAATTTAGAAGTTGATTATGATGGTAATAAGAAAGTAACTATTCGAAATGAAGTAAATGGCGATATTGATACTATCACTGCTAAAGTAGTAATTCTTGCTTCAGGAGGCTACTTAAATAACGACGAAATGATGGCTAAAGAAACGAACTATGATTTATCTAGAATGATCACCGTATCTTGTGGAAAGGGTACTGGAGATGGTTTGAGGCTGGGCTGGCATGTTGGTGGTCAGAAATACGGAATGGGCACCGCGATGCTATTTGGAGGCTATTTGAAAGATTCAGGAGAACCATCATTTAAGATGATGAGAAGTCAGATGAATGTTGCAGCTGGACAACAACCACTTTTATGGGTAAATGAAAACGGCGAAAGATTTGTTGATGAATCCGTTGTTTATAACTTCTCGTATGCTGGTAATGCTTTATATAGTCAAAACAAGGTCTACAGTATTTTAGATACTAAGAACATCGAAGAAATGGCTGAAAAAGGGAACTTTATGGGTCTTGGCGTTTATATTAAGCGTGGGCATAAAATGGATAAACTTCAAACTGAAATAAATGATGCAGTTCGTCAAAAAAAATCTTTCATTTTTAAAGCCAATACGATTGAAGAATTAGCCGAAAAAATGAATCTGTCAAAAGAAACTCTTGTCAATACAATTAGTGAATATAATGGCTACGTTGATGCAGGAAAAGACAAGGTTTACGGAAAAGAGAGTAAATTCCTTAGAAAAGTTGAAAAAGGCCCATTTTATGGCTTTGAACTATCTATTGGCGCATTTTGTACTCTGGGTGGTTTAAGAATAACTCCAAATAACGAAATTGAGGATGAAAAAGGTAAACCAATAGAAGGTGTTTATGCTACTGGAAATGATGCCGCCGGATTAATAGGCGACACGTACGGCCCTAACATGCCAGGAACTTGTGCTGGATATGCTTTTTATTCAGGTAGAAATGCAGCACGACATGCTCAAAAGTACTTAAAGTAGTTTAATTAAAAGTCCCTGCTTCAATGTAGCAGGGTTTTTTGTTAGAAAAAAACTAAAGCCGGTTGAAATGGTTGGGTGAAATATAGTTTTTAAAACGTAAACTAACCAAATTACATTAAATGCATGCTAATTAGTTTGAACAATTTACCGAAAAATCGCTTACTAATTTTTTAATAAAATTTCCGTCTTTTATTTTGTTAATCTACATTTGACTTCTTTATATGTTAGAATAATTGAAGTTAATAGAGGAGGGTGTCATGACTCAAGTTAAATATAAGCGAGTTGTTTTAAAGATTTCTGGAGAAGCATTGGCTGGCGATAATGGAACCGGGATTGACCCAACGGTTATCAGCCATTTAGCTGAAGAAATTAAGTCAGTTCACGATTTAGGAGTTGAAATCGGTATTGTCTGTGGCGGCGGTAACATGTGGCGCGGCGAAACCGGTGAAAAGCTTGGTATGGAACGTTCACAAGCTGACTATATGGGAATGCTTGCCACCATCATGAACGGTTTAGCGCTTCAAGATGGTTTGGAGCATGTTGGTGTCCCAACTAGACTGCAAACCTCAATAGAGATGAGGCAAATTGCTGAACCATACATAAGAAGAAAAGCAATCCGCCACTTAGAAAAGGGTCGAGTAGTAATTATGGGCGGAGGAACAGGTAATCCATATTTCTCAACCGATACTACTGCTGCTCTACGAGCTGCTGAAATTGGGGCCGATGTCATTTTAATGGCTAAAAATGGTGTTGACGGGGTTTACTCCGCTGATCCAAAAATTGACCCAAGTGCTAAAAAATATAATGAACTGACCCAACTTGATGTTATTTCGAAAGACTTAAAAGTTATGGACCGAACCGCTAGTTCGCTATCGATGGATACAAATATTCCGCTAATCGTTTTCAACGTCAATACTGAAGGCAACATCAAAAAGGTTGTTGTTGGAGAAAACATCGGAACCGTGATCGAAGGAGGCAAATAATGAATAATGAAGTAATATCTAAAGCAAAAAAAAGTATGGATAAGTCGGTTACAGTTTTTGAAAACAATTTAGGCTCAATTCGTGCAGGAGTGGCCAATGCTGCTTTACTTGATGGCGTTAAAGTTGATTATTACGGAGCCCCAACTCCCCTTACTCAAATGTCAAGTGTAACTATTCCGGAGCCGCGCGTACTTTTGATTACTCCATATGATCAAAATAGTGTGGATGACATTGAACATGCTCTTTTAGCGTCAAATTTAGGGTTAACCCCAGCTAATGATGGAAAAGTTATTAGATTGGTTATTCCGCAATTAACTGGTGAAAGACGTCAGGAAATTGCTAAAGAAGTGAATAAGTTGGCTGAAGAAGGCAAAATTGCCATCAGGAACATTCGCCGTGATGCGATGAACAGCTTAAAAAAGCAACAAAAAGATGACGAAATCACTGAAGATGAGCAACGTAATCTTGAAAAAGAAGTTCAAAAAGTAACTGATCAAGCTACTAAGAAGGTTGATGAACTTGCCGAACAGAAGCGTAAAGAAATTACTCAAGGCTAACTGATGGCAGCGAATAAAAATCAATTAAATCACCTTGCGATTATTATGGACGGTAATGGTCGTTGGGCAACTAAGCAAGGAAAACGACGCATTGCTGGTCATTACGAGGGCATGAATAACGTCGAACGAATTACTTTAGCTGCTGATGAACTTGGAATAAAAGTACTTTCTTTATATGCTTTTTCCACTGAAAACTGGGCTCGTCCTAAAGAAGAAGTAGCTTACCTGATGAATTTACCGGTTCGCTTTTTTGATAAGTTCATGCCAACTTTATTGGAAAAAAACGTTAAAGTTAATATTATGGGTTATTTAAATGAATTACCTCCTAAAACTTATGAAGTAGTCCAGCGCGCAATGGCACAAACAGCCAATAATACGGGCTTAGTTTTGAATTTTGCCTTTAATTATGGTTCCAGAAGCGAAATCACTTCTGCTGTTAAAGAAATTGGTAAGCAAATTGAAACTGGCGCTATTTCAAGTAATCAAATTGATGAGGAAATGATTTCTAGTCGGTTAATGACAGCTAGCTTTGAACAATACCGGGATCCGGACTTATTAATAAGAACTTCTGGAGAGCAACGTATTTCTAATTTCATGCTTTGGCAGCTAGCATATTCTGAACTGGCATTTAGTCCGAAAAACTGGCCAGATTTTACAAAAGAAGACCTTCAAAACTTTGTTATTGATTTTCAAAAGCGTCATCGCCGTTATGGTAAATTAGATGAATCGGATAGTTAGGTAGTTATTTTATGAAACAACGTGTAATCACTGCAGTTATTGCTTTAATTTTATTTATTCCAATCGTTATTGCTGGTGGTCTTTGGATGGACTGGCTAACCGTTGCCTTTGCAGCAGTGGGTATTAGTGAGATTTTCTTAATGAGGAAGCAAATATTAGTTTCCGTTAACTTTTTACTTGCTCTTTTGGCAACCATTACTTGGGCTGTTCCAGACAATTTTATTAAGGGAATGCCATTTCATTGGACAAAGTATGGTATTTATTTTGCATTAATTATGATGATGCTCACTTGGACGGTTTTATCAAAAAATAAGACAACCTTTGATGACGTTGGAGTTTATACCCTTGGCTCACTTTACATTGGTACAGGTTTCCACTATATGGCAAGCATTCGAAATAGTTCTAATGGTTTAGCGCTTCTGTGCTATGTTTTCGTGGTCGTTTGGTTAACTGATACCGGAGCTTATATGATTGGTAGAGAAATTGGCAAGCACAAACTATGGCCGGTAATTAGTCCTAACAAAACCTGGGAAGGCTCAATTGGCGGTACCGTTTGTGCAGTAATTTGTGCGGCTATTTACGTATATTTTGTTAAAGTCGGTTTTCCCTTATGGCAAATGCTAATTTTTGCCTTTGTTCTTTCAATTGTGGGGCAAATGGGAGATTTGGTCGAGTCAGCATATAAACGCTTTTATGGCGTGAAAGATTCAGGAAAAATTTTACCTGGTCATGGCGGTATTTTAGATCGTTTTGATAGTATGCTCTTTGTTCTTCCAGTTTTTGCAGCATTACTTGGAATTGTACATTAGGAGAACTCCATGAGAGGTATACTAATTTTTTTAGTTGTATTCGGCTTGCTAGTTTTTGTTCATGAATTTGGGCACTTTATCGTGGCAAAAAAGAGTGGTATTTTAGTGCGTGAATTTTCAATTGGAATGGGACCTAAACTTTTTCAGGTTAGACGTAATCCAACTACCTACACTATTCGCTGGCTTCCACTTGGTGGTTATGTTCGTTTGGCAAGTAAGGATGACGAAACACAACTTGCAGCTGGCATGACTGTTATTTGCCAACTAAATAATCAAAATGAAGTGGTTAGAATTGATGCATCTGAGTCGGATATACCAATTGAAGGAATTCCAATCCAGATTACAGAAGTTGATTTAGTAGATGCTTTATTTATCAAGGGTTTTGAAAATGGTGATGACGAAAAACTAGTTACTTATTCCGTCAACCATGATGCAACTGTTATCGATCAATCAAAAACAGAATTAATCATTGCTCCGCGCGATACGCAGTTTCAAGAGGCAAATGTATGGCAGAAACTTGCGACAAATATTGCTGGCCCCATGATGAATATCATTTTGGGTTTTGTTGTCTTTATGATTTGGACATTTACTATTCCTGGTCCAGCGACTACAACTATTGCAACTGTTGTTTCTGGATCGCCAGCAGAAACAGCTAAGATTGAGCCAGGCTCAAAAGTTATTTCAATTAATGGACATAAAACAACCACTTTTGACGAGATTTCCAACCAAATCGATTTAAGTAAAGGTAAAGATCTCAATATTCTTTTAGCCAAAAATGGTCAAGAAAAAAGTGTCAAAGTTCGACCCAAAGCCGTTAAGATTCAAAAACAGACTGTTTATCAAATCGGTATTAAAGCTAAAAGCGATAATAGTTTTATTGCAAGAGTGAAGCGGGGTTGGGATACTTCGGTGTCAACTACCGGAATGATATTTAATGCCCTTGGAGGCTTAATTAGCCACTTCAGTTTAAACAAACTATCAGGTCCAGTTGGAATTTATTCACAGACCTCGCAAGTCTCGCAAATGGGTTTTTCATATTTGCTAGCTTTTTTAGCAATGATTTCAATTAACTTAGGTATTGTGAACATGGTTCCGATTCCTGGCCTAGATGGTGGTAAATTTCTATTAAATATCATCGAAATATTCCGTGGTAAACCAATTTCTGAAGATCATGAAGCTATGGTTGAACTAGTTGGATTTGGCTTATTGTTACTATTAATAATTGCCGTTACCGGCAACGATATTTATCGCTATTTCATTAAGTAAAAAATGTAAAAATTGTTTTTTCTGGGAGAAAATTTAATGCGTCAATCTAAAATATTTATGCCTACTTTAAAAGAAGCACCAGCTGATGCTGTTGCGGAAAGCCACAAACTAATGCTTCGTGGCGGTTATATCCGCCAAGTTACGGCAGGAGTTTACGCATATTTGCCGTTAGGCTACCGTGTTTTAAACAAAGTCGAAAAGATAATGGAAGAAGAAATGGCTAAAATCAACGTGCCTGAAATGGCAATGCCTGAACTATTGCCTGCTACTTTGTGGGAAGAGTCTGGTCGTTGGCAAAAATACGGTCCAATAATGTTTCAGTTAAAGGATCGTCATGGTCGTTTAAGCCTTCTAGGTCCAACGCATGAAGAAACCTTCACTGAAATTGTGGCAAAGAATTTAAAGAGCTATAAACAAATGCCAATTGCTCTTTACCAAATTCAAACTAAGTTTCGTGATGAGAATCGCCCGCGCTTTGGTCTGTTAAGAACTCGTGAATTTATCATGCTTGATGCATATAGTTTCGCGGCGACTACTGAACAACTTGATAAACAATTTGAAGATGAAAAACATGCATTTGAAGCTATATTTCATCGTTGCGGCGTGAAAGTTACACCAGTAATTGCCGATTCAGGAACAATGGGAGGTAGAAATTCCACTGAATTCCAAGCACCTGCTGCAATAGGAGAAGACACAATTGCAACAAATGAGACGAATACATACTCAGCCAACTTAGAAATGGCTGCTAGTGTTGATACATTTAAGCAGGATCCTGAAGAACTCAGTGAACTAGAAGAAGTCGCTACTCCGGAACAAGAAACAATTGCTGATTTGGCTAGCTTTTTACAAGTACCCGAAACTAGAATTGTTAAGAGTGTTCTTTATGTGGTAAATGAAACAGAACATGTTTTAGTTTTAATTCGAGGTGACAAGCAAATTAATGAAATTAAGCTAACTCATTTTCTTAATGCTGATTCCTTGCGTGTCGCTACTGATGACGAACTTGCAAAAGCAACTGGTGTTGGCAAGGGCGGAGTTGGTCCTGTGAATGCCGACTGGGCTGATAAGATCATTGCTGATAACACGGTTAAAAATCTCTATAATGTTATTGTAGGAGCAAATAAGCAGGATACTCAGTTTAAGAATGCCAATTTGAATCGTGATTTTAAAGTTAGCGAATTTGGCGATTTGCGTGTTGCCGCTGAGGGTGAGCCTGACCCAGTTGATCATTTGCCATTACAATTCACTACTTCAATTGAAGTCGGTCATATTTTTAAACTGGGTACTTATTACACTAAAACGATGGGGGCAAATTTCTTAGATCAAAATGGTAAAGCTCAGCCAGTGATCATGGGTTCGTACGGAATTGGCGTAACGCGAGTTTTATCAGCTGCAATTGAGCAGCACTTAACTAAATTTGGAATTGCTTGGCCAAAAGAAATAGCGCCATTTGATATTCATATCGTGCAAATGAAAATGAACGATGATACGCAATTAAAATTAGCTGAGCAACTTGAACAAAAGTACAGTACTGATTATGATGTAATATATGATGATCGAAAAGAAAGGGCAGGAGTTAAATTTGCTGATGCTGATTTACTTGGTGCTCCAATTCGAATCACAATTGGGAAAAAAGCTGTTGAAGGAATCGTTGAAGTTAAGCGTTCGACAGATGAGAAAGCTGTTGAAATGACATTAGCTGAACTAGATGATTTTGTTACTAAAGAGTTAGGATAATTTTCGTGACTGATAAAAACGAACTTTTCTTACGACTTTTACAACAAATCCATTTTCCAGATCAATTTGAGGATAATGATTTATTGCAAAAAGGCGAAATTGAGAACGTGGATGTATACGCTAACGAACATAAGTGGGATATCCATGTTCTTTTTACTACACCCCTTAAATTTGAAACCTATGATGCTTTGAGCAAAGCAATAAAAGCTAACTTTTCTTCTTTTGTGGAAGTGAGCCTTTTTGTGCGAACTGAAGACGGGCTTGATGCATATTTAACTGATTATTGGCAATATGCTGTTCAAAATTCTGAGATACTACAACCTGTTGCTCGTGAGTTTATTTCTAGTCATAAACCTAAAAAAGAAAATGGTCGCTGGATTATTCCGGTTGATAACCTGGTAGTTGACGGTCTAATTGAACAAAAGCTACTCGACCAGCTAGCTGAAGAAATGAGAGATTATGGCTTTTTCAATCTCAAATTCGTTACTGAAATTGACGAAGTAAATTCTCAAAGTAATTTAGATAGTTTGGAACAGCTTCACGAACAACACGAGCAAATTATGCAGGAAGCATATAATACTGCTCCAATCAAAGAAAAGCCACAATCTCAGATCTACCCAACAAAGAAAACACGTTATGGAAACCGTAAACTTGATGAAAGCTTGCCAATAACACAAATTAAGGATGTTGTTGACGGCACTACTAATGTTGTTATTGAGGGTAATATTTTTAATATAGACTCTCGAGAACTAAAAACCGGTACAGTAATTTATACTGGAGAAATTACTGATTATACTGATTCAATTTCATTCAAAAAATTTATTTCAGATAAGGACCAGTTAAAGAGCATTAGTGAATTAAAACCGGGTTCATGGGCGAAAATGCAAGGCTCTGCTACAGAAGATCAGTGGAGTCATGATGTTGTTTTTAATATTTCGAGTTTTGAGTCGGTTCAGCATGTTGGTCGCCAAGAAAAATATGAAGATGATGAAAAGCGAGTTGAACTACATCTTCACACTAATATGAGTCAGTTGGATGCCACTAATACAGCAACTGATTTTGTTCTGGCAGCTAAAAAGTTTGGGCAAAAAGCAGTTGCTATCACGGACCATGCTGATGTTCAAGCATTCCCTGAAGCATACAATGCGGGCAAAAAAAATGATGTAAAAATTGTTTATGGGCTTGAAGCAAATATGATTGATGATCATGCTCTTTTGGTTCTCAATCCTGCTCCAATGAAATATGAGGACCAAGAATTTGTGATTTTTGATGTCGAAACCACCGGGCTTTCTTCCGTATACGACACAATTATTGAAATTGGCGCCGTAAAAATGAAGAACGGTGAAGTAATTGAGCGGTTTGACAAGTTTATTAATCCACATCACCCGTTGAGCGAACAAACTATTAATCTGACTTCAATTACAGATGAAATGGTTAGTTCAGCCGATAACGAAGATACTGTCATTAAGCAGTTTCAAGATTTTTATGGAGACCGCCCTTTATGTGGTCATAATGTTCAATTTGACGTTGGTTTTATTAATGCGGCCTTACGTCGGGCAAATTTAGCGGAAATAACGCAACCGGTGGTTGATACGCTGGAAATATCTCGCTTACTTCATCCTGAACAAACTCGTCATACATTGGATTCACTTGCCAAAAAGTATAATGTAGTTCTTGAACACCATCATCGCGCAAATCAGGATGCTGAGGCTACTGGCTATCTAATGTTCAAATTGCTTGAGGCTTTTACTAAAAAGTACGATGAAGATGATCTTGGAAAAATGAACGATTATGCTGCCCATGGCAAAGTTTTCCAAAGAGCGCGACCGCAGCACATGACCATTTTGGCCAAAAACCAAGCCGGTTTAAAGAATATGTATCGTCTTGTATCAATTGCAAATACAAAATATTTTTACCGCATTCCGCGTACGCCAAAGTCAGATTTAGTTAAAAATCATCAAGGTTTATTATACGGATCTGGTTGCGCGGAGGGTGAAGTTTTTGTAGCTATGATGCAAAAAGGCTATGAAGAAGCACGCAAAAAGGCTCGATTCTATGATTATATTGAAGTGCAACCTCCGGCAAGCTATGCTGAGTTAATTGAAGACCATTTAATTTCTGACGAGGCTGAACTTAAAGAAATCCTGACCAACATTTATAAACTAGGAAAAGAACTGGAAAAACCTGTTGTAGCAACTGGTGATGTGCATTATTTAGAAGAGCATGATGCAATTTACCGTACCATTTTAATTTCAGCTCAAAGAAGTAACCCTGATCGTAATAAAAAGCAACCTGATTTGCATTTTTATACTACGCAAGAAATGTTAGACGCCTTTAGTTTCTTAGGTGAAGCAGCAGCTAAAGAAATTGTAATTACCAACCCAAATAAGATTGCCGAATCTGTTGAGGAAATTTCTCCGATTAAAGATGGGCTCTATCCGCCACACATCGAAAACTCTGATGAAGAGATGAAAAAGCTAACCTATGACAAAGCATATGAACTATATGGCAAGCCACTTCCTAAAATCGTTCAAGATCGTTTAGATATGGAACTAAACTCAATTATTTCTAACGGTTATGCTGTTATTTACTTAATCTCGCAAAGGCTAGTTGCGAAGTCAAATAAAGATGGATATTTAGTTGGTTCGCGAGGCTCAGTTGGTTCAAGTTTGGTAGCTACCATGTCCGGTATTACGGAAGTTAATCCGCTAGCACCGCATTATCGTTGTCCTGAATGTAAATATGTTGAATTTTTTGAAAATGGTGAATATGGTTCTGGCTACGATTTACCTGATAAAAAATGTCCGAAATGTGGGACTGATTTAGTTAAAGATGGACAAGATATTCCGTTTGCTACGTTCTTAGGTTTTCATGGAGATAAAGTACCTGATATCGATTTGAACTTTTCTGGAGATTATCAGCCAGTTGCCCATAACTTTATTCGAGTAATGTTTGGTCCAGGTAATTCGTATCGAGCTGGGACAATTGCAACAGTTGCTGACAAAACTGCATACGGTTACGCAAAACATTATGATGATGAAAAAGAACTTAATCTGCGTAAAGCAGAACTTGATCGTTTAGCGGCTGGTGTCAGTGGTGTTAAAAGAACAACAGGTCAACATCCAGCAGGAATTGTCGTTGTACCTGATGATATGGATATTTATGATTTTACTCCTGTTCAATATCCTGCTGATGATACTAATGCGGCTTGGAAAACAACCCACTTTGATTTCCATTCAATTCACGATAACATCTTAAAATTTGATATTCTTGGACATGATGATCCAACAATGATTAGAATGCTACAGGATTTATCAGGTGTTGATCCACTTACTATTCCAACCGATGATCCTGGAGTAATGTCGCTATTTTCAAGTCCAAAAATTCTTGATGTTACTCCGGAACAAATTCAATCGGAAACTGGCACTTTAGGCGTACCTGAATTTGGAACCAGATTTGTTCGGGGAATGCTCGAAGAAACGAAGCCGACCACATTTTCTGAATTATTGCAGATTTCTGGATTATCACATGGTACTGATGTTTGGCTTGGTAATGCAGAAGAATTAATTAATAACGGAACTTGCGTATTAAAAGACGTTATTGGTTGTCGGGACAACATCATGACAGACTTAATTCACTGGGGCGTTAAACCAGAAGTGGCCTTTTCCACAATGGAATCGGTACGACATGGACGAGGTATCAGTGATGAAGACATGGAAGTTTTAAAGCAAAACGATAAAATACCTGACTGGTATATTCAATCTTGTCTCAAAATCAAGTATATGTTCCCAAAGGCACATGCAACTGCCTATATTTTGATGGCTTTAAGAATTGCTTGGTTTAAAGTCTATTATCCTGAAATATATTATGCTGCTTACTTCTCAGTTCGTGCTGACTTGTTCGACCTGGTTGCGATGAGTCATGGTAAGAACACGGTTAAAAAAGCCATGGCCGACATCCAAGGAAAAGGAAACGATGCGACTGCTAAAGATAAAAGTTTGTTAACTGTTTTGGAGATAGCTAACGAATGTTTGGAACGGGGAATTAAGATTAAAATGGTGGATATTAATGAGTCAGAAGCTATGAATTTCAAAATTCTGGATGATCACACGATTTTAGCTCCATTCAATGCTGTTCCTGGTCTTGGTAATAATGCTGCCAAACAAATTGTTGCTGCCAGAGGTGAACAGGCATTTTTATCAAAAGAGGATTTGGCAAATCGAGGCAAAGTATCGCAAACAATTATGGACTACTTGGAAGAAAACGAAGTTTTAGAAGGGATGCCAGATCAAAATCAGCTTTCTCTTTTCTAAAATTTTGCAGTATTTATCTAGTTATGGTATACTTCTTAAAGAAGTTCGAATAAGTGATTCGGAGTGAGCAATTTGTGCTCACTCTTTTTATTACGGAGGAAAGTACTTGGCGAAAGTTAAAGATTCTGTTCTTGCAGAAATCAAGCCCATTATTGCTTCACGCAATGATGAATTGGTGGATATTGAATACGTAAAAGAAAAAGGTCAGAATTATTTAAGAATATACGTTGACCGTGAAAATGGAATAGATATGGATGAAATTGCTGGTCTTAGCGAACTGATTTCAGCTAAGCTTGATGAAATTGAACCTGATCCGTTTCCTGATCCTTACGTTTTAGAACTATCTTCTCCTGGCATCGAGCGTCCAATAAAAACCGAAAACGATTGGCAAGCAGCATTAAATAATTATATTCATGTTGGGCTCTACCAAAAGGTTTCTGGTGAAAAGGAGTTTGAAGGAATTCTGAAGTCATATAATGATGATGAAATCGAACTGGAAGTCAAGATAAAAACAAGACGGAAACAAATAAAGATTCTCCGTAAGTTGATTGCAAATATTCGTTTTGCAATTGAATTTTAGAAAGGCTGATTAAAACTTATGTCTAAAGAAATGCTAGAGGCGTTTGCGACTTTAGAAAAAACCAAGGGTATCAAACAAGACGTTATTGTCGAGGCTATAGAGGCTGCGCTTGTTGCGGCTTATAAAAAGAACTATAATCAAGCAACGAATGTAGTAGTTGAATTTGATAAAAACAAGGGCGACTTTAAATTAATGACCGAGAAAGTTGTGGTTGAAGAGGTTCATGATGACCGGCTCGAAGTCAGTTTAAAAGATGCATTAGTAATAAATAAAGCATATGAGCTTGGCGATACAATTCGCTTTGAAGTTGCTCCTAAGAACTTTGGTCGAATTGCTGCACAAACTGCTAAACAAGTTATTATGCAACATTTGCGTGAAGCTGAAAGAAATCACATCATTAATGAGTATTCACAATATGAAGACGAATTAATTACTGGTACAGTCGAAAGACGCGATAATCGCTTTGTTTATGTTAAAATTGATAATGTCGAAGCTGTAATGCCAAGAAATGATCAAATGCCAAATGAGAATTACAATCCTCAAGATCAAATTCGTGTACTAGTTACCCATGTTGGTTCAGATTCTAAGGGAGCACAAATTACCGTTTCCCGTACAGCACCTGATATGGTTAAACGATTGTTTGAACAGGAAGTTCCGGAAATCTATGATGGAACAGTTGAAATTGTTTCAATCGCTCGGGAAGCCGGTGACCGAACTAAGATTGCTGTTAAGTCAAACGACCCTAATATAGATCCGGTTGGAACTTGTGTTGGTCAGCGCGGAGCCCGTGTGCAAAATGTCGTAAATGAACTCGATGGCGAAAATATTGATGTTGTTAAATATGAAGAAGATCCTTCTGATTTTATTGCTAATGCTTTAAACCCAGCTGAAGTTATTGCGGTTCAGTTTGGTGATGAGGATGATGAAAAGAGTGCATTAGTCATTGTGCCAGACTATCAATTATCGCTTGCTATTGGTAAAAAAGGGCAAAATGTTCGTTTGGCAGCTCGGTTAACTGGGTACAAGATCGATATTAGACCAGAGTCTGAAGTTGAATTTGTTGATGAAACTCCAAATGAGGCTAACGAAGAAAACGAAGATGAGGTAGTTAGTGAGGCTGTAAACGAAGCCGTTGAAGATATAGCTGATTCAGTTACTGATGAAAATAGTTCGATAGCGGACGAAGAAACTGACGAAAATTCAGATTCGGAATTAGTTACTGATGAAGAGGAAGCAACCGACGAATAACAAGTTGAGGGGTGAGTTCTTTTGAAAAAAAGAAGAATTCCAATGCGAAAAGATTTGCTGACAAACAGCATGCAACCAAAAAAAGAACTGGTTCGCATTGTGATTGATAAGGAAAAAAAAGTTTCCGTTGATCCAACTGGCAAAAAGCCAGGACGAGGAGCTTACGTTTCACTAGATCCGAGTATGATTAAGCAAGCCCAGGAAAAGGGTCTGCTTGAAAGAAGTTTAGGATCCAAAATTCCAGATTCGTTTTACGAAGAGTTGTATTCTTATGTAGATCATCAAAAGGCTAGGAAAGAATTGTTTGGTGATAAGTAGATTTGCAAAATAGACAAAAAGCATTAAATTTGCTTGGGCTTGCTGAACGAGCTGGAAAATTAGTTTCAGGACTTGAACTAGTTATTGTTGGTCTAAAAGCTAAAAAAGTTAAAATTGTGGTTTTAGCTAATGACAGTCACGCTGATACGAGCGAAAAACTTTCAAGAGTTGCTCAACAGAACAATGTTAAAGTTATCTCTTGTTTTGATAGTAGAGAAATGTCACAGGCGATTGGTAAAAAACGAAAAGTATTAGGGATTACTGATACAGGTTTTTGCGAAGCGCTAGTACAAAAGATTAATGAAGGAGTGTGATTTGATGGCTAAGAAAAGAATTTATGAAATTGCAAAAGATTTAGGCATCGATAATAAAGACGTGGTCAAAAAGGCGAAAGACCTTGGCTTTGATGTAAAAAACCATATGTCATCACTAGAAGATTCACAAGTAGATCAATTAAAGGGTAGTTTTAGTAAACCCGCTCCCGCTAAGCAGCAAGAGAAACCTGCCAAAAAGAGCAGTAAGATTAAGATTTCTGTTACTTCGATTCGGAAAAATGAAAAAAGTAACGAAGACGGTAAAAGCGCAAAAAGTAACCGGCGTAGCAATAATAACCAGCGCTTTAATAACCGCAATCGTCAAGGGCAAGAGCAAACTCAACAACGTTCTAATCCAAGAAATACGCAAAGAACCCAAAAACCTGCGGCTCAAGATTTACTTAAGCAATTAAAACAAAAGCAGAGAGTTGAAGAAAATACGTTAAACCAACAAGCTGAACAGGCTCATGAGTCTTATATCAATAAGCAAAATAAACAAAAAACTGCCAAAGATGAAGTAAAAACAACTAGAAGGACTGAAGTAAAAGATACTAAAGTTGAAGCCCAAACAACCGAAGTTGTTGGCCCTAAGATTATTAAGCCTTCGCCGGCAAGAATGAAGCAAAGCCAGACTAACTCGAATTCTGATCAGTATAGAGATAGAACGGTTGATACTGCTGCGGTTCCTGAACCAGTCAAAGAAGAAAATCGCCGTGGAAATGGTCACAATTCTCGCAATGGTGGTAAACCTGGTCGTAAAGGGAAAAACCAAGCCTATGGTACAAATAATACCTATTCAAAGCATCAGGAAAAGCGCAAAAATAAAAATAAGAAGCGTCAGGTTGAACAAATACCTAAAAAGCAACCTACTCAAAGAAAAGAGCGTCCATTACCTGAAACTTTAGTTTATGAAGTTGGGATGAATGCGCAAGACTTAGGCAAAACTTTACACCGTGAGCCAGCTGAAATTGTTAAAAAGTTGTTTATGCTTGGTGTGATGACTAACCAAAACCAGTCATTAGATAAAGATGCAATTGAGTTAATTGCCGCCGAATATGGCATAAATGCCGAAGAAAAAGTGCATGAGGACATTGCTGATATTGACAACTTATACAGCAAGCGTATGGAAGCCTCTGAGAAATCTAAGCATCAAATTAAACGTCCACCAGTAGTAACAATTATGGGGCACGTTGACCATGGTAAAACGACTTTGCTCGATCGGTTACGCCATACTCACGTAACTGATCATGAAGCTGGCGGTATTACCCAAAAAATAGGTGCTTATCAAGTCAGATTTGATAACCACTTGATTACTTTTTTGGATACTCCAGGACATGCCGCTTTTTCAAACATGCGTGAACGTGGTGCCGAGATTACTGATATTGTTGTATTGGTAGTAGCTGCTGATGACGGCGTAATGCCACAAACTATTGAAGCAATTGATCATGCTAAGAGTGCGAAAGTTCCGATCATTGTTGCCATTAACAAGATGGATGCACCTGGTGCTAATCCTCAGCATGTTACCGAGCAATTAATGAAGTATAACTTAATTCCAGAGGACTATGGTGGTGACACCATATTTGTAAACATTTCGGCTAAAACAGGTGATAATGTTGATGAATTGTTGCAAATGATACTGTTGCAGGCTGATGTCATGGAACTCAAAGCTGATCCAAAGCAGAAGGCAATCGGAACTGTTATTGAAGCGCGTTTGTCAAGAGGGCGTGGTCCTGTGGCCGATTTACTAGTTCAACAAGGTACTTTGCATACAGGTGACCCAATTGTTGTTGGTAATCGCTTTGGTCGCGTTAGAGTTATGACTAATGATCGTGGTCGTCAGGTTGACAAAGCAACACCATCAATGCCAGTCGAAATTACTGGTTTAAATGATGTGCCAGAATCAGCTGATAAGATTGTTGTCTTTGAAGATGAGAAGACTGCTCGTAGTGTTGGTGAGCAAAGAGCTCAGCAAGCATTGCAACAATCGCGTGAAAATGTACAACATGTTACTCTTGATAATTTATTCGATACAATGAAGAAAGAGAACATGAAAGAAGTTGGCGTGGTCTTGAAAGCAGATGTTCAAGGTTCAGCAGAAGCTTTACAACAATCACTTGAAAAGATTGAAGTTGAAGGCGTGCGGGTAAATATTATCCATGCCGGAGTTGGGGCAGTTAATGAGTCTGATGTTACACTTGCCGGTGCTTCAAATGCATTCATTATTGGTTTTAATGTTCGCCCTACAGCAACTGCTAAATCTCAAGCTGAAACTGATGGTGTTGATATCCGCTTATACAGCATTATTTATAAGGCAATAGATGATGTTAAGGCAGCTATGCAAGGTATGCTTGAACCAACATACGAAGATAAAGTTGTCGGTAATTTGACTGTACGTGAAACTTGGAAAGTATCTAAAGTTGGTACAATTGCTGGAGCTTTTGTTGACTCAGGTTACGTCTCACGGGATGCAGATGTTAACCTAATTCGTGACGGTGTAGTAATTTACAGTGGTAAAGTTGCTTCGCTTAAACGTTTTAAGGATGATGCTAAAATTGTTAAGCAAGGATTCGATTGTGGTTTAACAATTGAAGGCTACAATGACATTAAAGTCGGTGATGAGCTTGAAGCAGTTGAACAGCAAGAAGTTAAACCTAGCTAAGTTTAACTAGGAGGCGAAAATGAAGCACAGAGTGGGTCGCGTTGAAGGAGAAATCCTCCGTGAATTAACTAAAATTTTGCGTAAAGATATTAGAGATCCGCGTGTCAGCGACGTTACAATTACTGCGGTTGAATGCACTAATGATTTATCTTACGCAACTGTATACTACAGCATACTTTCTGAAGACACTGAAAAAGAACAAGAAGTTGCGGCTGGATTGGAAAAGTCTAAAGGCATGATGCGCCATCTGCTCGGTCAAATTTTAACGGTATACAAAGTGCCTGAGCTAATTTTTAAGCGCGACAATTCGGTTAAGTATGGAAGCAAAATCGATCGTTTAATCGCTGAAGTGAAAAAACAGGATGCCGATCGAGATAATTAACAAAAAAAGCGCCGTTTATGGCGCTTTTTTAGATGGATAAGGTAAAATGATAAACGGAATTTTAGTAATCGATAAAGACAAGGGCATGACAAGTGCTGATGTAGTTTACCATTTGCGTAAGGCACTACATATTAAAAAAATTGGTCATGCAGGAACCCTTGATCCAGATGTAACTGGAGTTTTGCCAATTGCGATTGGGCAAGCTACTAAGCTAATTGAATTAATGCATGCGCAAAACAAGAAATACGAAGGAACTGGTATTTTGGGTTATGCAACAGATAGTTATGATGTGAGTGGTACAGTTACGGAGTCCCAAAAGTTGGTTAATCCGATTGCTAAGTCAGAAATTCAGAATAAAATGCAAGACTTTGTTGGTACAATAGACCAGGTTCCTCCGTTATACTCTGCTGTTCGAGTTAATGGTAAACATTTATACGAATATGCTCGTGCAGGTATTGCAGTTGAAAGACCTAAAAGAACTGTTCAAGTTTATTCATATGATATTAAGTCTGAGCCTATTTTTGATCAAAATAGTAACCAAGAAACGTTTGATTTTGAAATTGAATGTAGTAAAGGAACTTATGTAAGGTCACTAGTTAATGACTTGGGCGCAAAGCTTGGCGTTCCGGCAGTTATGCAAACATTGAGACGGACAGCTAGTTCCGGCTTTAACCTTAGTCAAGCAGTCAAGCTAGACGAGATTATCAATAATCCAGCAAAAGCAAACGAATTAGTTCAACCCATTGATACCTTTTTTAAAGACTATGATCAAGTTAACTTAAATCAAGGACAATGGTTAAAGGTTAAAAATGGCAATTCAATCGTTTTGAAAACGGATGCAAAAAGCATTGCGTTACGGTACAATAATAGCATTAAGGCAATATACCAGAAAGATAATGCCGTTTACCGACCATTTTTAATGTTGTTGCAAAACGAATAGGTGGAATGAAGGTTTTATTGTGCAAATTATCCATTTAACTTATCCAATTAAAAAAGAGGTATTCCAAACTAGAATTATTTTAGTTTTGGGCTTTTTCGATGGTGTCCATCGCGGACATCAACATTTAATTAGAATAGCGAAGGATAAGTCGGTTGAAAAGCATCTTCCCTTAGTGGTAATGACTTTTGATCGCCATCCAAAAGAAGTTTATCAAAATACTGATGTAACTTATATTGATAATTTAGCTGAAAAAGCTTATAAGATGGAGAAACTTGGAGTTGATTTTTTAGTGGTGATGCACTTCAATAATCAATTTCGTAAACTAGCGGCTCAAGAATTTGTCGATAATATTATTGTGAAGTTGAAAGCAGATACAGTTGTCGCTGGTTTTGACTATACATACGGTCCTAGAGATATTGCTAATATGGCTAATTTCCCTAAATTTGCTAAAAACAGATTCAAGATTGTTGACGTTCCCAAGCAATCATATGAGGGGCAAAAAATTGGTTCAACTGAGATCAAAAAAGCGATAACTGCGGGTAATATGGGTCTTGCTGAAGAATTGCTTGGTGAACCATATGTAATGTCAGGAACTATCGGTCATGGACTCAGGAATGGTCATAAGCTTGGATTTCCAACTGCTAATCTAGTATGGACAGGAAGTAAAGTTATTCCTAAAGTAGGAGTTTATGCTACCAAAACCAAAATTGATGGTCAATGGTACGAGTCAATGACAAGCGTCGGTTATAATGTAACGATTCATGATAGTAAAAAAATCTTTATTGAATCTAATCTGTTTGGTTTTGATGAAGAAGCATACGATAAAGATATGGTCATTGCTTGGTACAAATATACCCGTGGTGAAATTAAGTTCGACAACTTAAAAGATCTGAAAAAGCAGATGGAACAAGATGAATTGGAAATAAAGAAATATTTTGCTGAAAAAGGCTAAAACTCAGCAATTAAATTTATTTACAATTTTTTTAGCACTCAGCTTGACATTCTGCTAAAAGCTAGTATCATAATAATTGTTAGCACCGAAGAAGTATGAGTGCTAAAAGTGAGGGCGATGTTTATGTTGACCGAACGTCAAGAATTAATTTTAAAAACAATTATTAACGATTTTACGCAGACACACGATCCGGTCGGTTCTAAGACTGTCATGAATCAACTGCCAATCAAGGTTTCGAGTGCAACTATTCGCAATGAAATGGCTGTTTTGGAAGATAAAGGTTTGCTTGAAAAAACACACCTTTCGAGTGGGCGAGTACCATCAACTGAAGGTTATCGTTATTATCTTGATAACTTGCTTGAACCTTTGCAGATTCCATCTTCTGTTTATGAAAAAATTGGAAGTCAGTTGGATCAACCTTTTCATCAAGTTAATGAGATTGTTCAAGAAGCTGCAAAAATTTTATCTGATTTAACCAATTATACAGCTTTTGCCGAAGGTCCTGAAAGTAGTGCTCTAACTATTACTGGTTTTCGAATTGTACCACTGTTTAGTCGTCAGATTATGGCAATTTTAGTTACCAGTGACGGCAATGTACATAATCAGGTTTATAGTTTGCCGTATAATGTATATGGTGATGAAATCGAGAAAGCTGTGCGGATGATTAATGATGAGTTAGTTGGAAAGACTTTAGATGAAGTCACTCCATCCTTGCTCAATAGTACGTTGGGGAAGAGACTCACTAATAATCATGCAACGGAGTTAATTGATCTAGTAGAAGATGTTATTAATGATGCTGCTAGTGAACAGATGTATGTTGATGGGCAAATTAATTTGCTTAATAACACGTCTTTAGCCGATGCATCTAGTTTGCGCTCATTATACGAACTGATTGACCATAATGATCTGATTTCTAGTATTTTGGATGAAACTGCGACTTCTCAGGGTGGCAAGTATCCAATTCGGGTTAGTCTGGGTTCAGAATTGTCAAATGACTTGTTAAAAGATTATAGTCTGCTTACGGCAGAGTACAGCGTCGGCTCACATGGTAAAGGAGTAATCGCTTTACTTGGCCCTAACAATATGCCTTATTCGCAAGTAATTAGCCTTTTAGAGTATTTCAGAAACGAATTGGCTAAAAAGTTACTCGAATATTATGGTAGATTTAAGTAAAGGAGGTTAGCCGTGAGTAAGGATAAATATATTAGCGAAAAAGATCTTAATAAAGAACAGACTGAAGAAAAATCTAAGTCGAGTAAAAAAGCTAAAGTAGACACTATGGCTGACGAAAAAAAATCCCCTGAGAAACAAATCAAGGAAGAATTATTAAAGGCACAAGAAGAAAAGAAAAACTTGGAAGATAAGTTTTTACGTAGTCAAGCGGAAATACAGAATATGCAAAACCGCTATAATAATGAACGTGCCCAACTAATAAAGTATGAATCGCAATCACTAGCTAAAGATGTTCTACCAGCTATGGACAATTTAGAACGAGCTTTAGACACTGAAGTTGATGATGATGCTTCAAGACAGCTTAAAAAGGGAGTTCAAATGACTCTAGATGCTCTAGTTAAAGCGATGAAAGATCATGGCATTAGCGAAATTGACGCTGAAGGTGCCAAATTTGATCCTAATTTACACCAAGCTGTTCAAACAGTTGAAGCTGAAACTGATGAACAAAAAGACCATGTTGTTCAAGTATTACAAAAAGGATATTTATATAAAGACCGTACATTAAGACCAGCAATGGTTGTTGTTGCACAGTAATTGAAAGGAAGATTATTAATGTCAAAAGTTATCGGTATTGACCTCGGAACTACTAACTCTGCAGTTGCCGTTCTTGAAGGAAAAGAACCAAAGATTATTACTAACCCAGAAGGGAATCGTACCACTCCATCTGTAGTTGCCTTTAAAGATGGTGAAATTCAAGTTGGTGAAGTTGCAAAAAGACAAGCAATTACTAATCCAAACACAATTTCTTCAATTAAGCGTCATATGGGTGAAGCTGATTATAAAGTTAAGATAGGTGACAAAGCCTATACTCCTCAAGAAATTTCAGCAATGATTTTACAATATATCAAGAAATTTTCTGAAGATTATTTAGGTGAAAAGGTTACTGAAGCAGTTATTACTGTTCCGGCCTACTTTAATGATGCGCAACGTCAAGCTACTAAAGATGCTGGTAAGATTGCTGGTTTGGAAGTTAAGCGAATTATCAATGAGCCAACTGCATCTTCACTTGCTTATGGTCTTGATAAAGATGCCGAAGATGAAAAAGTTTTGGTATACGACCTCGGTGGTGGTACCTTCGATGTTTCTGTTCTACAATTAGGTGATGGAGTCTTTCAAGTACTTTCAACCAATGGTGACACTCACCTTGGTGGTGATGATTTTGATAATAAGATTATTGACTGGCTCGTCAAGAATTTTAAAGATGAGAATGGTGTTGATCTTTCTAAAGACAAGATGGCTTTGCAACGACTAAAGGACGCTGCTGAAAAAGCTAAGAAAGATTTGTCTGGCGTGTCTTCAACTCACATTTCTCTTCCGTTTATTTCTGCTGGTGAGTCAGGTCCGCTTCATCTAGAAGCTGATTTAACTCGTGCTAAATTTGATGAATTAACATCTGACTTAGTTGACCGTACTAAAGTTCCATTTGACAATGCACTGAAAGATGCTGAATTAACAGTTAATGATATTGATAAGGTTATCTTGAATGGTGGTTCTACTCGTATTCCTGCTGTTCAAGAAGCAGTTAAGAAATGGGCTGGTAAAGAACCTGATCACTCAATCAATCCTGATGAAGCTGTTGCTTTGGGTGCTGCAATTCAAGGCGGAGTTATTTCTGGTGACGTTAAAGATGTTGTTTTGTTAGATGTTACGCCACTTTCACTTGGTATTGAAACAATGGGTGGAGTTTTCACCAAGTTGATTGAAAAGAATACAACTATTCCAACTTCAAAGAGTCAAATCTTTTCAACTGCTGCTGATAATCAACCTGCCGTTGATGTTCACGTATTACAAGGTGAACGTCCAATGGCTGCTGATGATAAGACTTTAGGACGTTTTGAATTAACTGATATCCCTGCTGCTCCTCGTGGTGTGCCACAAATTCAAGTTACTTTCGACATTGATAAGAACGGAATCGTAAATGTTTCTGCTAAAGACATGGGCACTGGAAAAGAACAAAAGATTACCATTAAGAGTTCATCCGGATTATCTGACGAAGAAATTCAAAAGATGCAAAAAGAAGCCGAAGAACATGCTGAAGAAGATAACAAGAAGAAAGAAGAGGTTGATCTTCGTAACGAAGTTGACCAATTAATCTTCTCAACTGAAAAGACTTTAAGTGAAGTTAAGGATAAGGTATCTGAGGATGATACGAAGAAGGTTCAAGAAGCTTTAGATGCATTAAAGAAGGCTCAAAAAGACAATGATCTTGACGAAATGAAAGCTAAAAAGGATGAACTATCAAAAGTTGCTCAAGACTTAGCTGTTAAGTTATATCAAGCTAATGGTGGAGATCAAGGTGCAGCTGGTCAAGCTGGTCCACAGGCAGGCCCACAAAACCCAGGCTCACAAGATGGCAACGCAAATAATGGTTCAGCTGATGAAGGTGAATTTCATAAAGTAGACCCAGATAAGTAAAGGGTTTATAATTGAATAAACTAGAAAAGAACTGCCGTATAAGTAGTTCTTTTCTTTTGGAAAGTAAGGAGCTTTTAGATGGCACAAGAAGATTATTATAATGTGCTAGGCGTTGATCGAAATGCTAGTGATAAAGAAATTAATTCTGCGTACCGTAAATTAGCCAAAAAATACCATCCAGACATTAATCATGAGCCAGGTGCGGAACAAAAATATAAAGAAATTAACGAAGCTTATGAAGTCTTACATGATCCGCAAAAGCGTTCCCAATATGACCAATTCGGTTCTGCTGGAGTAAATGGTCAAGGCGGTTTTGGCGGCGGAGCAGGTCAGGGCTACAGCGATTTTGGCGGTTTCGGTGACTTTGGCGATATCTTTAGTGATTTGTTCAATAATGCTGGTACTTCGAGTCATGTTGATCCAAAAGCGCCTAGTCGTGGAGAAGATCTTGATTACACCCTAACAATTGACTTTATGGATGCAATCAATGGTAAAAAGACCCAGGTTTCTTACACGCGTAGTGAGATTTGCTCAACTTGTCACGGTAATGGTGCTGCAAAGGGTACGCAGCCGATTATTTGTGATAAATGCAATGGTAGTGGCTTTATAACGGTTAGCCAAAAATCAATGATTGGAGTTATTCGCCGGCAAACCGCCTGCGACAAGTGTCGTGGACGAGGCGTGATTATTGAGCATCCATGTCCAACTTGTCACGGCAATGGGATTGTTGATGGTAAAAACACAATTGAAGTTAATATTCCAGCTGGTATTGATAATGGCCAACAGTTACGCTATGAAGGTCAAGGCGAAGCTGGTAGAAATGGCGGCCCATACGGAGACTTATATATTAGCTATCGAATAAAACCTTCTAAGGACTTTGAGCGTAATGGCAGTACCATTTATACTACGGTACCAATTTCGTTTGCTCAAGCTACTTTAGGTGATGAGATAAATGTTAAAACCGTTCATGGTGAAAAGAAGTTAAAGATTCCGGCAGGAACGCAGCCGAATAAGAAGTTTACTTTACACAATGAAGGTGTACCTTATTTACGTGGTAACGGTAATGGGGATCAAATTACCACCATTCAGGTTCAGATACCTAAGACGATTAATGAGAAACAAAAACAGGCGTTAGTTGATTTTGTTAAAGCAGGTGGAGGCTCAATCACTCCACAAGAAAAAGGCTTTTTCGAAAGATTAAAAGAGAAATTACAGTAACACGGTTTTTGACCAATCATTTTAGTGGAGTTTAATAAACAATTAAGCGTCAGGCTTTTAAGTAGCTTGACGCTTTTTTAGATATAAACCAAAATAATAGTTTTCTTCAATTCGTTTTATACCTACTATTGAATTTGCTATAATAGTAAAGACAGAAAAAGGGTGCAAATAATTTATGGATATTAAAAAACTGCAAGACTATCAACAGCATATTCGCAACTTTTCGATTGTAGCGCACATTGATCATGGTAAATCGACTATTGCGGATCGAATTTTAGAATTAACGGATACAGTTTCTGAGCGTCAATTAAAGAATCAAATGCTTGATGATATGCCTCTTGAGCGTCAACGAGGCATTACGATTAAAATGAACTCAGTTGAAATCAAGTATCATGCTAAAAATGGTGAAGATTATATTTTTCACTTAATCGATACTCCGGGACACGTTGACTTTTCCTATGAAGTATCGCGTTCCCTGGCTGCATGTGAAGGTGCGCTTTTAGTGGTTGATGCTTCACAAGGGGTGCAAGCGCAGACGCTTGCTAATACCTATTTGGCAATTGATAATGACTTAGAGATTTTACCTGTAATTAATAAAATTGATTTACCATCAGCTAATCCAGAACAGGCCAAAGAAGAAATTACGGAAATGCTTGGTATCGATGCTTCAAACGCTGCTGAAGTTTCTGGAAAAACTGGTCAGGGAATTGAAGAATTACTTGAGCAAATTGTGCAGACAATTCCAGCCCCTGATGGCAATTTAGAAGATCCATTAAAAGCACTGATTTTTGACTCTAAATATGATGACTATCGTGGTGTCGTTTTATCTGTGAGAATTAAAGAAGGAACTGTTCAACCCGGTGATCGTATTAAAATTATGAACACCGACAAAGAGTACGAAGTTACCGAGGTTGGAGTTTCCAGTCCGCATCCAGTCAAAAAGGACATCTTGATTGCTGGTGACGTAGGCTATTTAACTGCTAATATTAAGTCAGTTCGCGAAACTGGAGTTGGTGACACGATTACTTCGGCTGCACATCCTACGGCGGAACCACTACCTGGTTATCGTCAGATTCCTCCGATGGTATACTCTGGTATGTACCCGGTGGACAATTCTAAGTATGATGACTTAAAAGAGGCTTTACAAAAGTTGCAGTTAAATGATGCGGCTTTAGAGTTTGAGCCGGAAACATCCACCGCGCTGGGTTTTGGTTTTCGCTGTGGGTTCTTGGGACTATTGCATATGGATGTAGTTCAAGAACGTTTAGAGCAAGAATTTGATCTTGATTTAATAATGACAGCTCCTTCGGTTGACTACCACGCGATTATGAATGATGGCTCGACTAAAATTATTGATAATCCATCAGATTTACCGTCGGCTGGAGAATATAAAGAGGTACAGGAACCTTATGTGAAAGCTGAGGTAATGGTGCCAAATGACTTTGTTGGTCCAGTTATGGAGTTATGCCAGAAAAAGCGCGGCGATTTTGTAACAATGGATTACTTGGATAAGTATCGGGTAAATGTAATTTACAATATGCCACTTGCGGAAATCATTTATGATTTTTTTGATGATTTAAAATCTTCTACAAAAGGTTATGCTTCATTAGATTATGAAATAACTGGTTATCGTGCAACGGACCTAGTAAAAATTGATATTTTGCTTAACAAGCAGGTAATTGACGCATTAAGCTTCATAGCTCATAGGGATGAAGCGCAAAATCGCGCTCGTCAAATGACTTCGCTTTTAAAGAAATTAATTCCTCGACAGAACTTTGAGGTCGATATTCAGGGCGCCATTGGGGCAAAAATAATTTCTCGTGCAACAGTTAAACCATATCGAAAGGATGTTACCTGGAAGATTCATACCGGTGATCCAGATCGACGAGCAAAGCTATTAGAAAAACAAAAACGCGGTAAGAAACGGATGAAAGCAGTCGGTCGTGTTGAAGTTCCTCAAGATGCGTTTATGGCTGTATTGCGAATGAACGATGATGATTTAAATTAGTTATTTTTGGGCGGTTTAAAAAACTGCCTAATTTTAGTTTAATCCCAACTCATAATGATTCACTTTTTAGAAAAAGGCTTAATAATTAAATGATAGACTGGAAACAACGCTCTGGAGCAGAGTTAGACCCCAAGTTAGTAGAAAAATATCAGCTTAGTGAAATTCAAGCTAAGTTATTTTCTTTGCGTGATGTTAACACTGATGAGAAATTAAACTTTTGGTTCAACGCTACGGAAAATGACCTTGCTGATCCTTCCTTGATGCATGATATGTCAAAAGCAGTTGAACGGATTAATCAAGCAATTGACAATGGTGAAAAAATCACTATTTATGGTGACTATGATGCTGATGGCATCACAGCTACTACTATTATGATGGAAACCTTAAGTATTCTTGGTGCTGATGTGGATTTTTATATTCCTAATCGCTTTAGTGATGGTTATGGTCCTAACCTTAATGCATATAAGAAAATTGTTGCTAATGGCACCAAACTTATCATTACGGTAGATAATGGTATTACAGGCATTGAAGAAGTCGCCTATGCTAAAAGCAATGGTGTAGATACGATTATTACTGATCACCACAAGATTCAGGAAAAAATTCCCGAAAGTTATGCACTAGTTCATTGCAACTATCCTGGTCAAACTTATCCATTTGATGACTATTGCGGCGCGGGTGTTGCATATACAATTTGCCGAGAATTGATGCAAGATTCAATGAGCGAACTACTTGAACTAGCAATGATTGGTACAATAGGCGACATGGTTAAGGTTTCTGGAGAAGGGCATATTATTGTTAAACGTGGTTTAGAAGTGCTTAATCAAACTGAAAGACCTGGTCTTCGTGCTTTAATTAAAAATGCTGGTCTAAATCTGGGACAAATTAATGAAACTGATGTAGGTTTTAATATCGCTCCGCGTTTAAATGCAGTTGGTAGGCTCGATAATGCCAGCTTGGCAGTTGATCTTCTTTTAAGCGAAAATGAAGAAGAAGCGCAGAGCCTAGCAGATCAAATTGAGCAGCTAAACGAAACTCGTAAAGAACTTACTGAGGAAGTTTTTCAAAGCTGTTTGAAGCAAATTAAATCAAATGGTTGGCAGACTAAAAATACTCTGGTTATTTATGATCCTGATTTTCATGAAGGAGTTCTGGGTTTAGTGGCAAATAAACTTGTTGAACAAGTTCATAAGCCAACAATTGTGTTAACTAAAAATGCTGCCGGTCAAATTAAAGGTTCTGGGAGATCAATTTCTGGTTTTAATTTGTTTAATGCACTTGATCCATTAAAAAACGAACTTTTTACTAAATTTGGTGGTCATGATTTTGCTTGTGGTTTGTCAATGACCGAAACAAAGATAGAGCCCTTAAGAGAGGCCTTTGAAGGTAGTTTTACTGGTAAAAAGACAAATGTGGTTGAATACTATGATTTTGAGCTGCCGCTTGCAAATCTTAGTGTTGATACGATGGCTGAAATTAACCAAGTAGGTCCCTTTGGAACAGATAATATTCAGCCAGTTTTTAGCATTACTCATCCCAATATCAATAGCTGTTTTTTCATGGGCAAGGACAAAAGCCACATTAAATTAACCGTGTCCAGAAATAATAACAAGCTAGAAGTCGTTGGCTTTAATAAAAAATATCTTACCAGAACGCTTTTACCATATATTGATCAAATTTTTATTCAGCTGGGAGAGAATTGTTATCGCAACCAGGTTAATCTTCAAGGAATAATGAAGGGAATGATTTTTTCGGCACCAAGATCTAGCATTGCTATACCCGCCGTTATTGATCTTCGTCAAGAAGAATACGTGATGGGGTTTGCGGATAAGTACCTACTGTTTGATGAAAAGAACAAAGCAATTGCAATTAACCGCTATGATATCGACCCTGAAAAGGTTACTTTGATAAATGAATACAACAGCGAAGGAGAAGTTGTTGTATTCTTAGATGTTCCGCATAACCAAAAAGAGTTTGATTTGGCATTAGATAATAATAGCTTTGAGCAGTTATATCTTCGGTTTTTACTTGATCAGCTCCCGGTGCAGCATATACCTGATAAATTATCCTTTGAACAGGTTTTAAAGTATGTGCATCAACATCCGGGATTATCAGCGGAAGATTATCGTCAAGTTGCACCATTTTTGAATCTCGATTATCGCAATCTTCTATTTATTTTGCGTGTTTTCTTTGAATTGAAATTTATCAAAATGGAGCAAGGCAAAATATATGCTATTCCTAATCCCGCAAAAAAACCGTTAAACTCGTCTAAGTATTTTTGCGCAACTCACTCGCAAATCAACTTTGTTCAAGAAATCAGACAAATGTCGACTTCAAAGTTATTACAGTATGTAAATCAACACTTAAAACCACATTAGTTCTTGGCATTTAATGCTTTTATTGCGAAAGTCTGCTAGAATAAGTAGGTCAAAAGAAGCTTTAGAAAAGCAATTAGAGTTTTGGAGGATTTTCTTCTTATGACAAACAATTTTGAAAAACACATTGCAAGTGTTAAGGACTTTCCCAACAAGGGCATTATCTTTCGTGATATTACCCCGATACTGCAAGACGGTAAGTTGTTTCAAGAAGCCACTCATAAATTGGCTGAATACGCTAAAAGTAGAGGGGCTGATGTAATCGTTGGTCCTGAAGCTCGTGGCTTTATCGTTGGTTGTCCAGTTGCAACTGAATTAGGAATTGGGTTTGTTCCTGCGAGAAAGCCACACAAGCTTCCTCGTGAAGTTGAACGTGCTTCTTATGACTTGGAATATGGTTCAAATAGTCTGGAAATGCACAAAGATGCATTTAAACCTGGTCAGAAAGTAGTTATCTGTGATGACTTACTGGCTACTGCTGGTACTTTACGGGCATGTAAGCAATTAGTTGAAGATCTTGGTGCTGAATTAGTCGGTGCTGCCTTCTATGTTGAACTTCCTGACTTAAAAGGAAAAGAAAAATTGCCGGGTCTTGATGTATATTCACTCGTGCAATTTCATGGTGCTTAAGAAAAGAAAAAACCGATGATAGTTTCATCGGTTTTTTCTTTGTTTTTAAATAGTTGAGTAACTATATTTTAAGGCTGCTAGCTTTATTTACTAACTACTTTAAGCCTTTTTCTTTTTTTAATAAGAGCTGATTATTCGTAAACCACAGTATTACTTCTGATTTTTTGGATTTGCCATTAATACCTGTTGACCAGTATGCTGTTATAGAATAGTCTTCTTTTTTGTGATTTTTATCAGGCTCTGAAGCAAGGATTGTCAAATTATCAGGCATACCGTATTTTTTGATAAACGCTGTGTATTTAGTAGGTTCTTTTTTAAAGTCACTTAAATCACTAAGTGACTTGTATGCTTTAAGATCCAATTTATGACCACGTGAATTCCAACGAAAATTAGCTGACTGAACTTTAAAAGCAATATCGTTTTTGAAATAAACAACTACCATAATATCCTTAAATTTCCAGCTTTTTGCCTCAATTTTGTCTTTTGAAGTTGGATTTATTTTAATAGAACCTGATGGCTTAGAACCAAACATAGAGGCAACCTCTTTAGAGTTTGCTCTTCTGCCTTTATCTTTATTCAGAATAATGTTGTAAAAAATTTCCCAGATGACAAAGTTGCCTTTACTGGTTTCATCTCCAAAGCGATTTCTGTAAACACCGGGTTTATCGGTTTCAACACTATCAAATGGACCCTTTGCTCTCTTTTTTGCTTTTTGTTCAACTTTAATAGAATTATTGGCATTATTAGAGTTTTTACTCTTTCTGTTTATTAAAAACCAAGAACCAATTATCAAAATAACAATTGCAATTGCGAGTGCAATCCAGAACCAGCTTTTTTTATACAATGGCTTTTGGTTAGAGTTTGAGCTTAAACTTGAACTATGTTCATTATTATTTTTTTTATCCACTTTAGACTCCATTTTTTATAGATATGACCATTTGTTAAAGAACAATTTAATCTTATGTCATCACTAGTTAATTTGCAATATATATTTGAAACCTTGGTAAGTAAAATAGACGTGCTTTTACAAGGAAAACATTTTTGAGTTTGCAGACTATTTTTAAAATCTAAATTATTTAAGTAATTATTCTAAATAAAAGCCGCTTTACAACAGTAAAAACGGTATTTTATTTTTATCAAAATTTTTTTGAAATTAAGAGATAAAACTTTTTACAAGACGAGGTCGAATATATATAATGGTACAGTATTTCAAAAAAAGGAGAATAGAATAATTTGCAATTAAGAAGAGCAACTATGGCCGATTTTGACCAAATTATAACTATTTTAAAAGACGGAGCTAATCAGTTAGCAGAAAGAGGTGTCGATCAATGGCAAGGTGTTTATCCTTCAACTGATCAGATTAAAGAGGATATCCAAAACGGCTGGGCATACTTGGCTGTTTCCAATGATCAAGAAACAGTAGGAGCAATTGCCGTTGTTGATGGTCCTGATCATGTTTATGATCATTTAAGTGGTCATTGGCTATGTAATACAGACAATTATGTGGTCATTCACCGTGTAGCAATTAAGTCTGAGCATGCTGGAAAAGGGTATGCTACGCAGTTATTAGATTCTGTAATTCAAGAAGCTAAAGAACGCGAACAGGTTGATTCAATTAGAATAGATACCCATGAAAATAATAAGGCCATGCAGCATTTAATTAATAAAATGGGCTTTACACGTGTAGGAGAACTTCATGGAGTTTATCGTCCAAAAGAAACTTCTTATGTATACGAGATGAAAAAATAACTGTTTTTAAAAGGAAAAGATCCTAATTGTGATCTTTTATTGTTTACAGCATTTATTTAGAATAAAAAAGCTGAGCCTAATCGAAAAGGCTCAGCTTTTTAGATATTGCAATTTATCTGTTTTTCATGATTGGTTGATAGAACAAGTCGATGACAATTGCTGCCAGTAAAGCAACAATGAAGACTAATAACAAGTTTAGCCAATTAATTTTAGTCATAGCAATGCCAAATAATGCAAGAATAATTGTCAAAATAATATCACCTAACTGTGTCAGTCCAACCGCTTTTGAAGGATAATCCTGCCAAAAGTAGCGCTTTGTTCTAGTGATTAAAATGATAAACATTGCACTCAAGACCAGGTATACATAAACCATCGTTGAAATAGTGCCATGATTCCAGCCATGCGTATTAAGGTAGGCAATTGCCACAATACCAACAATTGTCCAACCAGAAGCCAGGGAAAATGCAATTTTCGCTAGTTTGGCCATGTTCCAGTTTTCTGGTTTGTAAGTAATATGAGTGCGATCAGTACCAATCATCATGGTTACCATATTATTCATAATCGTGTAAATGACCATTGCATTTAGTGCCATTGGGATATAGTCAAAGAACAGATAGCCAAAAGTTAACAGCATAGTAAGCTGGGCAGTTCTAGCCAACTTAGTTAAAGACCAAGTTGTCATCCTTTGATAAACGCGATGTCCCGCGTCTAATATTTTAACAATTGAGGTAAGACCATCATTAAGTAAAACCATCTTGCCAGAACGTTTGGCTACGTCAGCAGCATTGGAAACTGCTATCCCAACTTCAGCTTGGCGTAGGGCAGGTGAGTCATTAACCCCGTCACCAGTCATACCGACAATGTATCCTTCCTTTTGAAAGAATTTAACCATCCGTAATTTATCTTCAGGTAAAACGTCAGCAATACCGGCTAGCTGACTAGTATCAGTATTATCAGTAAAATCGTGAATTGAAATAACGTCGCCTTTAAGACCAACTTCTTGGGCAACTGCTTGGGCGGTCTTTTGGTTGTCACCGGTTAGCATAATTGGTAAAACGCCACGTTTTTTAAGTTCAGCAAGAGCTGCTTTTGAATCAGGACGAACTTTATCTTGAAGAATAAACACACCTGCTAATTTGTCATCAACCAGCAATGCAACTGAACGTCCTGCACCAAAGTCGATATCTTTCACTTTGGCACTAGCTGTTGAGTCAATCAGGGACAACTGCTTAAATGATCCTAGTTTGACATTATGACCTTCTATATTGGCCATTGAATAACCTGTGCTTGAAGTAAAAGGAGTGAAATCGTCGCTCGTTTTTATTGTCAAACCAAGTTCCGAAACATAATCATCAATCGCATTATCAATGATCTTTTTATTTCTTTGGTCAGTTGCGGCGGAGGCAAGTTCAAGCAGGGTGGTATTGTCTATATCGCTAAAATTTGTCCAACTAGCAACCGCAGTTTTATTTTCAGTAATCGTGCCAGTTTTATCAAGCAGCAATAGATTTAGGTTAGCAGCATCTTGAATACCTGTTAAATCAGAGGTTAAGACGCCTTCTTTACTTAATCTTGTAGCTTCAAATGAATTTGAAAGGGCAAAGGTTGAAGGCATAGCTACAGGAATTGAAGCGATGAACATCATTGCCAAAAACGGTAGCATATTAATGAAATTATTAAAATCGCCGCCCTTAAAGAACGAGGCAATAATAATTACTAGAGTTAAAATTCCGTCTAAGATACATAAATAGTAAATAATTTTAGTTAATAGCTGTTGTAAATGTCCTGGTGCAGCTGAATTGTTGATTAAGTTGATGGTTTTACCGGAACGAGAATTAGCCCCAGTTGCCGTAACTACTGCTAAGCCGTTTCCATCAACGATAGTGGTGCCCGCAAAGCCTGTATCATTGATACCTTTTTTAACGGTTTTAGCTTCACCCGTAATTGAGCTTTCATCAAAAGAAACTTGACCACTGATTAATTTAACGTCTGCAGCCAGAACATCACCGGCTTGAACACTAATTAAATCTCCAACTACGAGGTATTTAGAATCAATATTCTGCCATTTGCCATCACGTTGAACAGAAACTTTCGGAGTCAGTTTATGTGATATATTATTTAGAACCGTTCGTGATTGCTTTTTCTTTGAAGCGCCATTCCAAGCAGCAAATAGCAACATTAATAAAACAAATAAAGATTGCACCCATTTGCCCAAAATACACTCTAAAATTAATGCGGCTTCTAAGATCCAAGCTGACAAATTCCATAATTTAGATAAAAATTCCTTGAAGAAGTTGAATTGAGGTTCCGGAACTTCGTTTAATCCATCTTGTTTAAGGAGCTTATCTGCTTCGGCTTGCGTTAAACCATCATTTTTTTCAGCCATAATTTACCTTCCTTAACTAAATAATTCATAATCTAAGTTAGCACAATTGTACTGCTATTTCTAGCAAATAAGAAAAGCACATGCCTCCAATCACGAAATTTAAAAAGTGTTTGAAATACTAGCGCACTATTACAACAAAGACAAAATAAAATTATTGATAGAGGAGTAGTTTATGTCAATTAGAAAATCAGCCGGAATAGTAATTGGCATTATTTTAGTTTTAACGAGTTTACCAATGATGATTCATAACTCACTAACCGATAGAATTAACCCGATTGTTCAAGAAACTATTATTTGTGCTGAAGTTCCAAAAAGCACGCAAAAATATACTATGTTCAAGCATTTAACCAAAAAACGCCAAGCAAAAGGATTAAAAAAACTCGTCAATAATGGCGAGTTTTTTTATTTAAACGCAACTTATCAGAATGGTGTGATATCAGACTGTTTTTTAGTCAATTCACTTTATTCAGTTTGTATCTTCTTCAAATTTTACCATAATAGACAACATATAAAATAAGCAAACAAAAAGCCTGCAGTACTTGCAAGCTTTTGTTTTTAATAGCTTAAACTAATTAATCTTTGTCAACGCTATCTGGAAAAGTAGCTAAACGTTCGCCATCACCGAGTTCTTCTTCGATTTCAAGTAAACGGTTATACTTTTCAACACGTTCTGAACGTGCTGGAGCACCAGTCTTAAGTTGACCACCATTGATTGCAACGGCGAAGTCAGCGATAAAGGTATCACCAGTTTCACCTGAACGGTGAGAAATCATGGTGTTGTAACCATTCTTACGAGAAAGACGAATAGTTTCCAAAGTTTCAGTAACAGTACCGATTTGGTTCAATTTAATTAATGAAGCGTTACCCGCACCTTCCTTGATAGCTTTAGTTAAAAGCTTAGGGTTAGTGCAAATGAAGTCATCTAAAACAATTTGAATTCTGTCTTTATGACTCTGGGTAAACTTAATCATACCTTCAACATCGTTTTCATCATATGGGTCTTCAATCGAAATTAATTCAGGGAACTCATCGAGTAGCTTGTCGTAGTATGCTGCTAATTGATCATCATCAAATACTTTGCCTTCAAAGTGGTATTTGCCGTCTTCTTTGTTGTAGAAGTACGAAGCAGCACAGTCACAAGCAATAGCAATGTCTTCACCAGGCTTATAACCTGCTTTAACAATCGCATCATGAAGGGCTTGTAAAGCTTCTTCAGAGCTCTTCATGCTAGGAGCAAAACCACCTTCGTCGCCAAGGCCAGTTTCGTAACCCATGTCTTCAAGAACCTTCTTTAAAGTATGGTATGTGTTAACGATCTTTTCAAAACCATCACGGAATGATGTCTTTTTAACTGGCGTAATCATGAATTCTTGAACATCAATACCGTTGTCAGCATGCTCACCACCGTTAATAACGTTGTGGAAAGTTTGTGGCATTTCAAGATCAGTACCGCCAAGGTATCTGTATAATGGTTGGTTGCTGTCTTTAGCAGCTGCATCTGCAGTTGCCATTGAAACACCTAAAATAGCGTTAGCACCAAGCTTAGCTTTATTTGGCGTACCATCTAATTCAATCATTACCCGATCGATATTAGCTTGGTCGTGAGGGTCTAAACCCTTTAAAGCTTTAGCAATTTCAGTATTAACATTGTTAACAGCTTTGGAAACACCTTTACCGCCAACACGTTTACCGCCATCACGCAATTCAACCGCTTCGTTTTCACCAGTTGAAGCACCTGATGGAACTTCAGCCTTTCCTACGACACCGTTTGAAAGAGTAACAAAAGCTTCTACAGTTGGGTTACCACGTGAATCATAGATTTCCAGTGCATGAACATTTTCAATGACTGATTTTAACATCTAAAAACCTCCTAAATAATAAATGCTGTACTAACAGCTAGTACATACATTAAGAGGAGCAAAGGCTCCATCTCTACAAGACAAATTTTAGCTTAAGTTTGTGATTATGTAAACTTTTGTAAACGATTTCTAGCATTAAAAAAGTTTAAATAATATTTAGTCGCTTTTTAAATTAAATTGTATTATTATTTATCTATACAATTTTAAGATAAATTGGTTTATTTTTAATCTAAGGAAGTTTCTAATTATGGAAGAAGTAAAATTTATAATAGATTCTGGCGCTAACGAAAATGCTAGCGAAAAGTTAACGGTTGTTCCGTTAACGATTACTATTGCGGGTCGGGACTTCCTCGATAACGAAGACCTTAATATGGATGAATTTCTCGAAAGTATGAAAAAAAATACGGAAGAGGGACGAACATCTTGCCCAAGTATTGACGATTGGCTTAAAGCTCTTGAAGGTAGCAAGCGGGCAATTTTACTAACAATTACCAGTGGCTTGAGTGGCTGCTTTTCATCTGCTTATCAGGCAAAACAAATCTATGAAAAAGAGAACCCTGGCAGCAAAGTGATTGTAGTTGACTCACGCACTGCAGGTCCAGAAGAATCAGTTATCCAAAGAGAAATTGAGCGTTTAGTTGACGGGCATACACGTTTTGTTGATATCGAGCAAAAGATATCAGAGTATAAAACGCATACCCACTTGTTAGTTATTTTCCAGTCTCTACATAACCTTGCTTTGAATGGTCGCGTTAACATGGCAGTTGCTAAAATGGTCAAAATGTTAAATATTGATATTATTGGAACAGCTAGTGATGAGGGAAAGCTCGAACCAATTTCAAAAGTACGGGGGATGAAACGTGCTTTTAAAGAGACTTTGAGATTAATGGAAGAAAGAAAATATAAGGGTGGTCGAATCGTCATCGATCAATGCAAAAATGAAAAAGATGCCAAGAGTCTGAAAGAGAGAATTCAGGCATTATATCCAAAAGCAGAAATTGTGATTCGCTCTATGCGCGGAATCTGTAGTTTTTATGCTGAAGAAGGTAGCTTAATGGTTGGCTTTGACGATTTATAAATCGTGTGAGTTAACTAATTTTTGAAAATTTGTCATTGCTAGAAAGCCTAACGTAATTAAATTACGTTAGGCTTTTACTTTATTTTTAAAAAATAGATTTTGAAAGCGATTACTAAAAATCCGCTCAACCTACTTTTAATGAAATTAATAGCGTGATAGAATACGTTTAAGGGTAATTTACATTTTAATTTGTTTGTTGTGTCTTATCACGCGATAGACACTGTTTCGTGTAATTTTTTCAGAATTTTGAAGAAATTATCTTGTTAATTTTGAACGAGATTAACGGAGGAAATTAGAATGGATTTATTAAAAACTGTTATTGCCCTAGTTCCGATAATTTGGTTAATAATCTCTTTAGGCGTATTTCATGTGCGAGGAGATGTTGCGTGTGCGATTGGATTCGTTGGTGCAATTGCATTGAGTATTATCGGCTTTAACTTTTCATTTATAAATAGTATAACTGCCGGTTTAGATGGAATAATGATGGCAATTTGGCCCATCATTTATGTAATCATATCGGCTCTTTTTATTTATAATATTAGTAAAAAGTCTGGTGGACTTGACACGATTATGTCGATGCTCACCTCAATTACCAAAGATATGAGAATACTCGTATTGATTTTGGCCTGGGGCTTAGGTGGGTTCTTAGAAGCAGTTGCTGGCTTTGGTACATCCGTAGCCATTCCGGCAAGCATTCTCATCATTTTAGGAATGAACCCGCTTAAAGCTGCGGTTGTTTGCTTGATTGCTAATACGGCACCAACTGCCTTTGGTGCTGTCGGCTTACCGATCACAACGTTGGCAAAAGTTACGGGGCTTGGTGCAACTCAGCTATCGTATTTTGTTGCGATTCAACTGTTTGTATTAATTATGATCATTCCTTTTGTTTTAGTACTTGTTACTGATGGCAAGGGACTAAAATCATTTAAAGGGAATGGGGTACTAGCTTCCACTTTACTGGCAGGTTTTACCTTTGCAGTGCCGCAAATATTTATTACTAAGTATATGGGACCCGAATTGCCATCAATTGTTGGTGCAATTATTTGTATTTTAGCGCTTGTTTTAATTACGAGATTTTATGGCAGAAACGAAGAGGAAGACGAGTCAGAAAATGATACGGAAACTAAATCAACTGGCGATAAAATTAAAGCTTGGCTACCGTTCATTTTGGTTTTCGTATTAATCATCTTTACTTCGTCGCTGTTTCCAACAATTAAAGGTGCTTTAGCAAGTATTAAAACGAGCTTTCACTTTTATCATGGTCCTAATGCTAAACCTGTAGATATTGACTGGTTATCTTCACCAGGTACATTAATCTTACTGTCTAGCTTTGTTGGCGGTTTAATTCAAGGACTATCATTGAAAGAGATATTCTCAGTACTATTTAATACAATTAAACAATTAACTAAGACAATTGTCACAGTATGCGCAATCGTAGGTTTGTCAAAAGTAATGGGCTATAGTGGTATGATTGCTACTATTGCGATTAGCTTAGTAAAATTAACTGGAGCATTTTATCCAGTAATTTCTCCGATTATCGGAGTACTTGGAATTTTCATTACTGGTAGTGATACTTCCGCAAATGTTCTTTTTGGGGCGCTGCAGGTACAAGCAGCAAATGCGCTACACGTAAGCCCTTACTGGTTAGCGGCTGCAAACATGGCCGGAGCTACTGCAGGTAAAATGATTTCCCCCCAAAGTATTGCCATTGCTACTGGAGCCACTAAACTTGAAGGTAAAGAAGGCGTTCTTTTGAAAAAAGCCTTGCCTTATTGTGCGCTGTATACTCTAGTTTTATGTGTAATTGTGTTTGTTCTAGGTAAAGCGTTTAGCTTGCTATAAAAATAAAAGCAAATTATTTAGCATTAATTCCTGTTAATCGAGAAGGTAGGCTAGTTCCTATATTCTATTAACAGGTTTTTGTTTGTAGTCAATATCAATCCATCTGTTGATTTGAAGTTAACAGTCGTAAAATAAACTCCTGGGAAATACTATGGTCACTAAAAAAGCCCTGAACTACTATGTGGTTCAGGGCTAAATCAGTCATAAAATTTTATTGACTGTTTTTTACAAAGACTGTTAATTAAAATATTCTCTATTGCTTACGCTTAAATGCCCAAGCACCAAAAGTAGTAAATAGAACGGCAATGCCAGCTAATACCTGCGCTATACCAGAAGTCTTTCCTGTTTTAGGAAGGCTGTTCTTCTGAGTAGGAGTTGGTTGCTTAGTGTTATTGATGTACTTCTTGTTAACTTCTTTTTCATTCTTTTTATGCTTGTCATTTTTATCGACAATAGTGATTTCAATTTCGGGTTTGTCTGTTTGATCTTTGGTGTAGACATAAATGACTGTTTGTTCAGTGTCAGTTAAAGTACCAGTAGGAGAGCCTTTGATTTCTTTAAAGGTGTAGCCTGCAATGTTTAACTTATAACCTGCATTTTCAGATACATCATAGCTATCTCCAACATTGCCAAAGATGGTTTTACTATCGGCAATTTTATTACCATCGGTATCTTGGTAATGAACGGTTAGTTTTGAAGAACTAGTAGGGTTGGGAATAAAATTCCGAGTATAAACATAAGTCACTACTTGGTCGCTGGTAGTATATACTCCAGATGCACTGGCACTACCAGCTTTTAAATTTCTGAAAGTGTAACCTGGTATTGTTTTTTGCACACTGGTATATGAAGTTCCCACAGCTCCAGTTAAAGTTTCACTAGCTGCAATAGGGGTTCCATTCTCATCTTCATAGTTAACTTTAACGGTTCCGTTTGAATTTATAGCTGAGCTCAATGCAACATTAAGCGATACTTCAGTTCTGAAGGAATAAGAACCGTTCAAAAAACTACTAAATAATGGCACCGTTTCATGTAAGAAACTAAATTTTGAAGTTAAATTTACAGGACCATCTGAATTCGCAATACTACCTTTCTTTAATTTAAAAACCAAGTTGTCATCTTCTAAATATACAGCGTAAATTAAGTCATTATGACCGTCATTAAAGAGCGTGTAAGTTAAGAAATTAGCAGAATTATCTTCATCTGTTGTGTCAAAATCAAGATCGTCATCAGATGGGGTTCTATCCGGTGTAAGGGATAAGGTTGCGACATTATAACCAGGTCCTAATGCATAATCTGTCCCTTTATTATAAAAGGACGAAATAGGTAGAACCAGTTTCTGATAGTCATTAATTGCTTTTTCGAGTGAGACTGATGGAGTTCTGGTAATACCGCCGTCATTTAGTGACACTGAAGAACTAGAACGTTGAGCCTCACTTTCGCTGCTATAATTCAAATAATCCCAGAAAAGGTGAAAATTTGTAAAATCAGCGTTCTCATTATCAATGTCAAAATGATGGCGCTTGGTGGAATCGTTTTTGATAGTTAGGAAGTATGACAAATCAACGCTCAAAGCTTGATTTGTGGTGTGATGCAACTCAATGTAACATCGTAATTCAGGTATAAATTCAAGACCTTTCAGAGTGCGTACATAGTAAAAGCTGCTGTCAGTATTAGCTTTGTCTTCGTCGTCAGTAAGGTTCAACGACACATATCGCCAATTAGAGGCTATATAATCTTTAGTTAACTCACTTACAGTAATTCCATACTGTGCAGCTACTGCTTTTTGTAAGTTCTTGTCTGGCATCCAATCATCAATAGATTCACTTGAAGCTCTTACAATATTGTTATTTGAAGATGATTCGGGTGCAGAAATATCTGGTGTTTCTTCATTGTTAGTTGTTTGAGAAGGCTCTTGAGTCTGAGAAGTACATGCACCTTCTGGTTGGTGTTCAGTTGACTCGTTAGTTGAAGCTTGCGCGCTTGTCGTTGAAGCAGAAGAATCAGTGGCGGCATGTACTTGATTAGCCGAGAGTAAAGAAGCTGAAATCAGCGTACAGTAGGTAAGGGTACGTATGCCTAATTTTGTTTTCTTGTTATCTTTATTATATTTCATTTTGACTAATTTCCTTTATTCCTTCTATGTTAGTTTTTACAAAATTATAATTTGTTTGCAAATCATCAGTATCATATATGATACTGATGATTTTTAGTATACCATATTTGTTGTACTTTTATGTTTTTTTATTGGCATTTTTTAATAGCAAGTTTGAAAACTAACTTCTACCTTTTATCTCTATGACTGTGTCATTAATATTTTCATAGCTAGCATATGTTGCTAAATTTGTATACTTAGGACATTCACGCCATTTGGTATAGCTTGTAATTACTTATATGAAAGTAAAGGTCGTAGCCAAAAACCCCAGGTTAACAAATTAGCCTGGGGTTGAATTATTATAATTTGAATAGTCTAAAGAGAATATTACGTCTTACTCACTATTGCTTACGCTTAAATGCCCAAGCACCAAAAGTAGTAAATAGAACGGCAATGCCAGCTAATACCTGCGCTATACCAGAAGTCTTTCCTGTTTTAGGAAGGCTGTTCTTCTGAGTAGGAGTTGGTTGCTTAGTGTTATTGATGTACTTCTTGTTAACTTCTTTTTCATTCTTTTTATGCTTGTCATTTTTATCGACAATAGTGATTTCAATTTCGGGTTTGTCTGTTTGATCTTTGGTGTAGACATAAATGACTGTTTGTTCAGTGTCAGTTAAAGTACCAGTAGGAGAGCCTTTGATTTCTTTAAAGGTGTAGCCTGCAATGTTTAACTTATAACCTGCATTTTCAGATACATCATAGCTATCTCCAACATTGCCAAAGATGGTTTTACTATCGGCAATTTTATTACCATCGGTATCTTGGTAATGAACGGTTAGTTTTGAAGAACTAGTAGGGTTGGGAATAAAATTCCGAGTATAAACATATGTCACTACTTGGTCGCTGGTAGTATATACTCCAGATGCACTGGCACTACCAGCTTTTAAATTTCTGTAAGTGTAGCCTGGTATTGTTTTTTGCACACTGGTATATGAAGCTCCCACAGCTCCAGTTAAAGTTTCACTAGCTGCAATAGGGGTTCCATTCTCATCTTCATAGTTAACTTTAACAGTTCCGTTTGAGTTCAATGTAATGTTAAGCGATACATCGGTATGGAAGTAGTAATTACTCGTAACAGAAACTACACTATATGCAAGGCGAGTCATGTGTGTAAAGTGAAATCTGGTACTTAGAGTTACTGAGTTTACTGAGCTTTGCAGACTACCTTTCTTTAGTTTAAAAACCAGGTTGTCATCTTCTAAATATACAGCGTAAATTAAGTCATTATGACCGTCATTAAAGAGCGTGTAAGTTAAGAAATTAGCAGAATTGTCCTCATCTGTTGTGTCAAAATCAAGGCTATTTGGAAGTCTCATTGGATTAATTACTAGTACTGCGCCACCGTGTTCTGAACCGTTTGCAAAAGCAGTTCCTTTATTATAAAAATTGGAAATAGGTAAGATTAACTCTTGATAGTCACTTAATTTAGCTTCGAGAGATGGAAATGAATATCGATTAACAAAATTTGAATCAAATAGTGTTAAACCGGAAAAAGTAACTTCATTATTGCTAGAATTCAAATAATCCCAGAAAAGGTGAAAATTTGTAAAATCAGCGTTTTCGTTACTGAGCATGATGTTGTGGCTTATATTGGGATTGTTTTTAATGGTAAGAAAGTAAGATAAATCAATACTCATACCTTCATTAGTAGTATTGTACAATCTTATGTTACAAGTCAGCTGCGGTATATACTCTAGACCTTTTAAACTTTTAACATAATAGCTTCCATCGTTTTCAGCTTTATCTATATCGTCAGTTAATCTTAAAACTACCCAATGATGATTAGCTACAAGTTCCTTAGTTAATTGATTTACTTCAACGCCATAATTCTCAGCTACTGCTTTTTGTAAGTTCTTGTCTGGCATCCAATCATCAATAGATTCACTTGAAGCTCTTACAATATTGCTATTTGAAGATGATTCGGGTGCAGAAATATCTGGTGTTTCTTCATTGCTAGTTGTTTGAGAAGGCTCTTGAGTCTGAGAAGTACTTGCACCTTCCGACTGGTATTCAGTTGACTCGTTAGTTGAAGCTTGCGCGCTTGTCGTTGAAGCAGAAGAATCAGTGGCGGCATGTACTTGATTAGCCGAGAGTAAAGAAGCTGAAATCAGCGTACAGTAGGTAAGGGTACGTATGCCTAATTTTGTTTTCTTGTTATCTTTATTATATTTCATTTTGACTAATTTCCTTATTTTACGTAAAAAGTTGATTTATTTAGAATAAACTGTCAATTAGTAGGTCTACTTTATTGAGGGTTTCACCTTTTTGATAATTTTAAAAGTAATGTTACTTATAACCTTTCAGTATCGCAAATGATACCGGAACGAGCTTTAGTATATCATAAGTTATTACTATTGTGGTTTTAATTTTAATGTTATTTATTTGCTTTACATGTTTTTACTTTTTTAAGCAATAGAAAAAATAGTATCTATAAATAATAGTGCCATTTAAAATTAGTAAAAACTTTGGCAGATTGGGAGCTTTGGAAATGTTTACATTTTATAGAAGGAACTTTTGTTTGTTATCTAAAATAAAGAACATAAAAAGACAAATTCTTTAATTAAAGAATTTGTCTTTTTATGTTCAATTAGTTTTGAGTTAGATAGGTAATATTTTTAAAAGGAAGTTCAATTTAGATTAACAAGAAAAGCTGCTGAGAAATGCCAAAGCAGAATACTGCAAGTGTCGTCGCACCCAGTACATCAGAAGGATAATGCGCCTTCAAGCTAATACGTGAAATAACTACCATAATCCAAATTGCCATTAGAGCAATGACAAAGGCAGCACCAAACCTAGCTTTAAAGAGTTCCCAGACAATTAGAACCATAATAGTTGTTCCTAATACATGTCCACTCGGAAAACTATATCCTGTTTCAAGGCTCAAGTGTTTAATTGGTCGTTTGCGATGCATCCATTTTTTTAAAAGCAGTCCAACCATATCTGTAAAGCCAAGAGTGAAAAGGGCCCAAAACGCTAGTAGTTCTTTTTCTTCATTAATTAAAAAACTAGCAATAAAAATGTCTAAAATCACTAATAACTTTGGATCGTTGATAAAGGCAATTACTTTCCAGCTAAAGCCATCATGTCTTCTGACTAGTTTATGATGTAACCAATGATCAAATAAGTTGAAGCGCCGAGAATTTCTAAGGCTAAAAATGAGTATTAGCAATGTTATTGCTGATATTAATGTAAGCCAGATATAAGTATGCAAATCAAATCCCCACCTATAGTGATACTATTCAAAAACATTTTAACAGCTAACAATAGTGCGACTCTATTTTGCGATTACTCTTGAGTAAAATTTAAGAAATACAAAAATTCAATGGAGCATCTTAACTACTCTAAAAATGTAGTCAAAAAAATAAATGTTATTTGGAAATTAAGGTCAGATAATGTATAATTAATTTCGTTGTGGAGAGTTGGCAGAGTGGTAATGCACCGGACTCGAAATCCGGCGAACCAAGTTTTCCTTGGCGCGCAGGTTCAAATCCTGTACTCTCCTTATAATAGTGGCTTAAACCATTGATATTATAGCATTTAACTCTATGTAGTTCGCCAAATATTCGCTGAAGTATAAAAAAACTATCTTTTTATTTAGATAGTTTTTTTATATTTCATCAAGAATTTCCTCTATAATATCATCTTGTTGAGCTTTATATTCGTCTAGCATGTAAGCATATGTTTTAGCAGTTATAGTAATATTTGAATAATCTAAGCGTTTTGAAGTTGATTAAAGAGGTCAACACACCTTAAATAGTAAAAGAGCAACGTGTGTATGTCTTAAACTGCGAAAGTGGGAACCGTTGCGATCAATATCACTTTCCTTTAAATGAGCGTGAAAAAATTTATTTATGCCAGCTTGTGAAGGGACTTTACCATTGCTATTTGTGAAAACTAGATTTTGATTATTTTTAAGTTGGGAAAGTAGATTGAGCAAAATCTATTTTTGGTTATACCTTTAAAGAAGTTAAAGGCAATGCTACTGTTTTCTTTGCCACTAATAATCAAACAGTAACTTATATATACTAAAAATAGTATTGAAACTACAAATGCTACTGAGTCAGTTAAACATAACAAATCAAGAAAATAGTCCATTGAAAAACCAAAAGAAAGTCAACCACTTTCAAATGGGCCTAAAACAGATAAGATGAAGTTATCTTATCTGTTTTAGGCAGTATGAAGTTGCTGATTAGTACGGCAGGTAGAGCTTGGCTAAAACGTAAACAAAAATAATATTAACAGAAGGACACTGACTTATATAATCAGTGTAGAAAAAGACCTATCTAGGATAATAGATAGGTCTTTTTACTTTATATTAAATACCGCTCTTATTTAATATTAGTTCTCTCTTTTTCTCCGCGTAAAGATGTAGCCAACAAAACTACTCAAAAGCGAGATTGTTATCCCGAGAGCAAGCAATGAGTAATCCGTTTGTTCATCAGCACCGGTTTGCGGTAACTGTTTCTTTCTATTACTAGGATCTTTTGAAATAGGGCGAACCTCACTGTTACGTGATTGATGCTTATTAGCAGGAGTAACTACTAGCTTTTGGTGATTTGTACTTGGCTGTTTGGAATCATCAGGTTCTTCAACGTTAGCAGAATAAATATAAGTAACTACTTGTTGAGCTTCAGTGAAAAATCCTGTCGCATTATCAGGGCGAACTTTTAATGTATAGCCACTAATTTCTTTAGTCGATGATACATAGCCATCACCAACTTTGCCTGTTAATACTTCACTAGTAGCAATCTGGTTGCCATTTTCATCTTGGTAATGAACGGTAACTGTGCTAGTTCGACTAACAGGTTCCGTTGGAGTAACAGGACTCACTGGATTTCTATGATAAATAAAAGTAACAATTGTAGGATAGGAGCCATAATTACCAGCGGGAAAGAGACTTCCAGGATTAACAGGCCCTGTTGTTTCGGTTCTTACGTACGTAAATTCTGGTTCTCTAGAGCGAGGAACTATACTCCAAGCCGAACCAAAACTACCTGTCGTAATTTGGTCCGGTATAATTTCATTACCATCTTCATCGTGATTACGAAAGGTAACAGGTGCCCCTTGATTAGTATAAACAAACGTAACTGTCTGAGGACTGTTAGTGTATGTTCCAGTGCGATTACCTCTAACTTCTTTTAGCCTGTGATTCCGGACCCATTTCTCATCGCAGAAATAAGATGCTCCTAAATCACCGTTCATAGTAACAGAAGGTGCAACATCTTGACCAGTTTCAAAACTTATATAACGAACAGTAACTGGTTGCCCGGTATATGTATTTCTGAGCAAAGAAGATGTTTCATTTGCAATTGTTTGTCGTATCGTACGTTGGTTGCTGTCACTTGTTGATTGTTGGCATTCCTGAGAATCTATTTCACTTATAGAATTAGATTCAGCTGTTACTTGCTGATTGTCGGCTTTCACCAAGTCAGCATTAGTTGCAATCAGGCCTAAACTCGCAATAGTTGTGGCAGTTAAGACTTTCTTTCTGAATTGCTCTATTTTTTTATACTTTTCCATTTTCCACTTTTCTTTCCCAATTTAAAATGATACTTAATATAAATATAGCACAGAATACAAAAAAGTGCATAAATCAATATTTAGTAATTGATGTTTTATAATCATAGAGTATATTGAGAACAAATAAATACGTATATAAGTTTTAGCGATTTTTTAAATACTTCAAAAGATATAGCTTTTCCAACAATATTCTTCTTATATGAAATTAGTATTCCAAATAAAAAACGCTTACGAGTATTAATAATCTCGTTAGCATTTTTATATATTTACTTTAATTTACTTTTTTTGCGATTTAACCAAACTCCAGATAAGGTTCCAATTAAAGATAAAGTTCCTAAAATTAATGAAATTAACTTGGATTGATTATTTAAACCAGTTTTTGGTAACTCATTTGAATCAATAGCGGTATCTTTACTGATGTTAGGAGTAGGGTTCTTTAAAACTGCGTTGCTTAGATGAGGTTTTTTATTAACTTGCGAAGTATCAACAATAATTTTTGAGTAAACATAAACAACAGTTTGCGGTGTTTCGTTAAAGAGACCTTTGGCATTAGCAGGCGAAATTTTTAGTGTATAGCCCTTGATAACTTTTGCTGACGTAACGTAGCTTGTACCTATTTTACCTGTCAACACAGTATTAGAGGCAATGGAATTACCGTTTTTATCTTGATAGTGGACAGTTACCACACCAGTTTTCGATGGTGTTTCTGGGTTTGAATTTTCTTTTTCATAAATATAAATTACTTCTTGAGGTAGTGCAGAAAACAATCCGGTTGCATTACTTGGGGTGCTTTTAAGTGTATAGCCCGTAATGGTCTTAGCTGATGTGACATAGCTTGTACCTACCTTGCCACTTAAAACTGAGTTTGGTGAAATTTGGTTCCCATCTTCATCTTGATAATGAACGTTAACGAGACCATTTTCAGCTGGTGGCTCAGGAGTAACGAAATCACTAGAGTAAATATAGATAACAGTTTGCGGCGTTTCAGTGAACAAACCAGTCGCATTAGCAGGAGTAGTTTTTAAAGTATAGCCTGCAATAGTTTTAGCTGAAGTGGTATAAATTTCGCCAATGGTACCAATTAGTTCAGTATCAGATGAAATTTGGTTGCCATTTTCGTCTTGGTAGCGGACAGTAACACTACCATTTGCCGCCAACGGATCTTCAGTATAAAAGAAAGTGACTTCCTGAGAAGTTTCACTAATATTACCATAAACAACATCTGCAGTATCTGGGCTAGAAGAGGTCGTAGGGGCATCATTAATTTTTTTAGAATTGATGGTATAACCATTCAAAACAGGGGCAGTAATAACTCCGGAATCGCCAGTTTTCCCTTTAGAGATTTTATCAGGAGAGATAGTCTCGTTAGTGTCTTTATTAACATAATGAACATTAACATGTCCAATACGGACATAGGTATCAGGATGATCTTTATCATAATTTTCTATTAATTCTCTAGAAGTCCATCTTTGAGTACCCTGAGGATCAGTTTCGGTTTGGTTACCGACATTTAACCAAATTCCTTCGGTATTAAGCTCAGTGTATGTAGTTAATTCATATAGAAAATTTGGGCCAAGCCTTAAGGTATTTAATTTATCTAAGTCAGCTAACATCATTTCCGGATGTGTTTGGGTATCTTCATTAAAGTAAAAATTGCGTAAATCTAGAACCTTTAAATTTCTACAACCGTAAAACATTCCTGACATGTCTTCTACAACTTGAGTGTCAAAATTGCTTACGTTTATAGCTGCTAAGTTCTCACAGTCCATGAACATACAGCTCATACTAGTTACTTTTTTGGTATCAAATTTGCTGACATCGACAGTCGTCAAATTCTCACAATTAGAAAACATGCCAGACATATCAACTACATTTTTAGTATTGAATTTATTAGTATCAATGTTTAAAAGCGCAAGATCATAGCACTCATAGAACATTTCGGACATGTTTTCAACTATAGCAGTTTCAAAGCTTCTTAAGTCCAATTCAGTTAAGCTTTCACATAAAGAGAACATATTGCTCATGTCTGTTACTTTTGTTGTTACAAAGTTGCTTAAATCCAATTGCTTTAAAGATGAACACCCTGAAAACATATTGCTCATGTTCTCTACTTTTGAGGTATCAAAGTTGCTTAAATCAAGGGAGCTTACGTTAATATGTGCAAACATAGAAGACATATTAGTAACTTCGGAAGTGTCAAGATTTTCTAAACCCTGAATTTCTTCTAGATTACTCAAGTAGCTAAATAAATCCTTTGCGGAACCAGTGATTTTCAGTTTGCCATCAAGTTTAATTTTAGTAATACTTCTATCACTTATATTATCGAGATTAGAAAAAATGCAATCTGGATTTGCAATAGTCTGGTCATTACCATAGATAGTAAGAATGCCGGTATCAAAATCCACATCGAGATTATTCCATTTAGTGCTGGACTTCGGGGATATACTCGGCGAAGTCTCTCTAGCTGATTGAGTTGTTGAAATTTCAGGAACAGAATCTTGAGATTCGTCGACATTCTTATCAGCCGAATCAGTTTCTGCAGGTACGTTTTCTTCAGATTTTAAAGTATTTAGTGTCTCCGTTTTGATAGATCGGCTGTACTTTATCCTTTTGTCTGGAGAGCATATATTTTTGGACTTGACTGATACTTTATTAGATGAAATATTATCGGCTTTAACTAACTTGGGATTTGTACTAACCATAGCTAAAGCAGCTGCAGTTAAACTGCTAAATAATAATTTTTCGCCACGGCGGTTCTTATTACTACGCATATTCATATTTTTCTTTCCTATCTTTATTTTAATAAATTAACGTTAATGTATCATATATGATACAAAAATATCAATAAATTATAGTAACATTATTTTAAAAATATAATATAGACTGGATTATAACTACATAAGTGTTCAACTCCTAGTCATCAGATTAGGATTACCTTTTTACTATTAGAAACCTGAAATCTCTTTTTTATATGCAAGTTAATTGCTTGCAAAAGAAACTTTCTTTGGCTGGATCTTAAATACTCGAAAATACTTCTGAATTAAAGTTACGAAGATGAAAACACTTGAAAGCGATAACTGAAACTATAAAGTTGGAATTGAAAGAAACACTAAATACTCTGGAGAGGAAGAGTAGCCAATGATAGGATATAGCGCTGGGTGATGAAAAAGTGAAACTAGAAAAAGCAATGAAAATTTTAGGATGGGTTGCATCAATTACTGCAATTATCATGTATGTATCTTATATACCGCAAATCATAAGTAACTTGCAGGGAGTAAAAGGGAACCCTATTCAGCCTCTAGCCGCAACAATCAATACTTTCTTTTGGATAGTTTATGCTCTTTTTAAGGAAGAACGTGATATTCCGATTGCAGCATGTAACTCTGTTGGGTTTGTTTTTGGACTTTTAGCTTTTTTTACAGCACTTTAGGGCCAAACATTGACAATGCGGAAAACAAGTTATGCAAAAAGCAAAAACTCGATTAAAAATCGAGTTTTTTTGTTATGAAATGCTGTCGACAAACCGAGCTAATTTTATTTTTTTGGTGTTAGTATAAAAACCATAAGGAAACTGGTGCAACACAAGAGGTTTTTGTAATACATAAAAATAGCTCTCAAGATTGGGTGAAAATCAAACGTGAGGGCTGTATTATGCTATGTTCAGAATCTTTGTTGTCGACTTATTGATCATTTAAATTCAAATATGTTTTGATTTTATGTTCAATAAAGTCGATGTTTTCATCAAGTTGCTTTTGTTGATAGTGTAAAGAATCCAATTGATCAAATAGCAATTTTAGCCGTTGAGGAATAGTTTCATCACCTTTATAGCGCAGTTTTGCATATTCTTGCATGTTTTTAATACTCATACCAGTCTTTTTTAGTCGGATAATGAACTCAACCCAAGCAAGATCTTTATCCGTGTAAAATCGACGGTTATTTTTTCTACGATTGGAAAAAACTAATCCTTGCTTTTCATAAAAGCGTAAAGTGTCAATCGAAAGTCCACATAATTTTGAAAATTCCCCAATTGAATACTGCATATTAACTTCCTTTATCTAAATACTAATTATTTCTAAAAAGTACGCTTGTGACTTTTAATTGTCAAATGAATTTTTGAAATCAGTTGACGTGGAGTGCACTCCAGGATTTATTCTGTTTTAAACAGTTAAATTAAGGAGAATAAAAATGACAAATTCAGAACGTTATGATCGCGGATTAGAGAATTTAAATAAAGTAGATAAAGAGTCAGGACAAGCAGTTATTGACTCATTAGCAGGCTTACCAGAAGACGTGGGCAGGTATATTATTGAATTTGCTTTTGGTGATATTTATGATCGAGGAGTTTTAGACTTAAAGCAAAGAGAAATGATTACTATTACCAGTTTATTATCGCAAGGTGACACTGAACCACAACTTAATGTACATATTAACGGAGCTCTAAATGTAGGATTAACAAGGGAAGAAGTTATTGAAACCTTTATTCAAGCTATTCCTTACGTTGGCTTTCCTAAAGTGCTAAATGCGGTTAATGTAGCTAAAGAAGTTTTTAAAGAAAGAGATGAGAAGGGCGAGTAACTAGTAAAAAGGGCGCTCAAATTAACTGTATTAAAGTAAAAAGCAGAAAAGAGTATGACACTACTTTTTTCTGCTTTTTTTCATCTAATCATTTTACTAAAAATGATTAGGTAAACTCTTATACGAAATTTCAGTGAAATGAATATTTCTCTTTTTGCTAAACAAATCCTTTAAATATTTATCTATAGCATTTTAAACTACAATCTTGATTAACAGTATTGTTTTTGAGTTACATGAATTAAAATATTATCTTGAATTGTTCAAAGTGTTTTTTAAGTTACTCCGAGTTTTACTTGTTAGTCTATCATTAACAAATATAAAGTAGACGATTTTACGATCTATAGAGTATCTGTGAAAATAAAGGGCATCTGCCTCTTTTTTGCCGTAAATATAGGTTTCGTCCTGTTGGTTAGGCTTACCGAATTTCTTAATTATGCTAGCGTACGAACTTCCAACTTTTATCTCATTAAACTCTTTAGCAGTAATTTTATGTTCGTCATTCCACGTTAAACCAGAAATACCTTTTGAAATAGCCCTGTTGCCTTTATTAAAACCAACTTCAATAGCCATTTCTTTCTTTTTCCACTTATAAATCTTTTTTACATCACTATACTTGGGAGTTGAGACGGAATTTGGTTCACCCAAAATCTTTTTTACTTTCTTATAGGTTGCTCCTTTGACCTTTTTGACCTTCTTTCCTTTTAATTGCTCAGCATCATTACCAAGTTTTATTTGGTCGTATTTTGCTTTAAAATCAAGTTTTGCTTGATCTGGATCTGCTTTTTGCTCACTTTTGTTATTAACACCTGATTTACTTGATTTGCTATTTGAGCAGCCGACAACTGATAATACTGCCAAAAGACTTAAAGTAGCAGTAATCACTTTTTTAAAATTCATTTATTAATCCTCCGATAATTAGAGTTGTAAAATTCGCTTTACGACATTTATATATTTTCTTTGCTAAGAAAACTAAATTAAGCTAATAGCAGAGTTAATATGAGCACTTTCGTGCTGATCAGTTTCATTATATCAATAATTAAAAAAGCAACAAATAAGTTCCATAGTCTACTTTTTAATAAAATTTCATTTTATTTTATCTATAAGTTCTCATTATATGTCAATATTAAAAACCAGTTCTCTTTCTATATTTTTAGTCTGTTATTAACGAATGCAAAATTTACGGTCTGTTATTCTTAAAGTGCTAAATGCCTTTAATCTAGCCAAGAGATATTCAAAAAAAGAGATCAGAAGGGAAAGTAAAAGCAAAAGGGGGCGCTCAAACTAATTGATTTAGAGTAAAAAGCAGAAAAAAGTAATGTCTCATTATTTTTTCTGCTTTTTATTTTTCAGATTATCTTGGCACACCGAAAAGATTAGATAAGGTCTTACGCAAAATTAGATAAAAGAGTTCGGTACTATAATGCACATTTTTCTTTTTGCTAGACAAAAATTTTTCAATATTTAATTACAGCATTTAAATCAGCAATCTCGATTAACAGTTTTAAACCACTGCTGTTTCAATTAAGGTTACATTGGGCGTAATAGTTAATAATTGCTTTCAGAGTTTCAGCAAACAAAAAACACTCCATTAATTTGAAGTGTTCTTTTTGTTACTCAGCGGATTTTGTTTTAGATATTAATACATCATTATTGAATATGAAACTACCTACTGTTTTGACTTTTTTGTCTTTATTTTTTGGTGTGTCTAAATTATAAATTAAAGTGACACTTTTATTATCTAGTACACGAGCTTCAGCTATGCCATCAGGTTCACCAAATTTTTTAATTACACTCTTGTAAGAGCTCTCATCTTTTACAGCGTCAAAGTCCTTAGCAGTGATTTTCTGGTCTCTTTTCCAGTCCAATCCAGCAATGACTTTCATAATTGCTTTATTTTTTACGAATGAAACACCAATTTGCATTTTCTTTTTCTTCCAAATATAGGACTTAATCTTTGCGCCTTGGCTGTTTTTGGTAGTTGAAGTAGAATTAGGTTTGCCCAAAATATTGGTTGCTTCTTTTATAGTAGCACCTTTAGTATCATCTTTATCATATGATCCGATTTTTAATTTGTCGTATTTTTCTTTATATTCACGTCTGAACTGGTTTGGATCAGCTTTTTGGCCTGATTTATTTGCTCCATTATTTGAACAGCCCACAATTGAAACTGCGATTAGAACGCTAAAAGCAGCAATAATAATTTTCTTTATCCTTTTCATTATTCCTCCATTGACAAAGCCGTATATAGAATGCTTGCGACTCCGTTAATAATTCTTTTACTCTCCACCTTTGAAACAGTAAAAGTAATTTAGTACAATACTTAACTAATTATATCAATAATATACGAAATAGGAAATAGGTATAATATTATTTGAGTTATTAATGAACTAGAAAGACATCATCTTGAATTATCTTTTTACTTTCCATGTAACGGGTAGGATAAGGGCAGTGTGGGTGTCTATCACTCAGAACTCTGTTTTTATAGATAAAATAAGCCATTTATCAATATTAAATTCTTCAAGACTACATACTGCACAATATCCAAATCAAGTTTCAGTTTTCTCATCTTTTTCATAGACTTTTTGAATATAAACTAAATTATTTGCATATAAAAACACTTTGAATTGTTCAAAGTGTTTTTTAAGTTATTTAAATTTATATCGAGATTTACTTACTAATTTATTATTAATAAATTGCAGATAGAAGATTTTACTATCTTTAGTTTGGTTGCTTCCATTTTTTTATAAAATTTCATTTTATTTTATCTATAAGTTCTCATTATATGTCAATATTAAAAACCAGTTCTCTTTCTATATTTTTAGTCTGTTATTAACGAATGCAAAATTTTCGGTCTGTTTTTCTTAAAGTGCTAAATGCCTTTAATGTAGCCAAGAGATATTCAAAAAAAGAAATCAGAAGGGAAAGTAAAAGCAAAAGGGGACGTTCAAATTAATTGATTTAGAGTAAAAAGCAGAAAAAAGTAACGTCTCATTATTTTTTCTGCTTTTTATTTTTCAGATTATCTTGGCACACCGAAAAGATTAGATAAGTTCTTACGCAAGATTGGACAAAGGAGTTCGATACTATAACGCACATTTTTCTTTTTGCTGATTTTATAACCTTTCAATATTTAATTACAGCATTTAAATCAGCAATCTCGATTAACAGTTTTAAACCACTGCTGTTTCAATTAAGGTTACATTGGGCGTAATAGTTAATAATTGCTTTCAGAGTTTCAGCAAACAAAAAACACTTCAAACTAATGAAGTGTTCCTTTTGTTAATCAGCAGATTTTACTTTAGATTTTACTTTATATATTAGTTCATCATTATCATCGAACATGAGCCTACCTACTGTTTTGACTTTTTTGTCTTTATTTTTTGGTGTGTCTAAATTATAAATTAAAGTGACACTTTTATTATCTAGTACACGAACTTCGCCCATGCTATCAGGTTCGCCCAATTTTTTAATTACACTCTTGTAAGAGCTCTCAAGTTTTACAGCGTCAAAGTCCTTAACAGTGTTTTTCTGGTCTCTTTTCCAGTCCAATCCAGTAATGCCTTTCGTAACTGCCTTATTTTTTTTGAAATAAACAGCAATTTGCATTTTCTTTTTCTTCCAGGTATATAACTTAATCTTTATAATCTTTGTGCCTTGGCTGTCTTTGGTAGTTAAAGTAGAATTAGGTTTGCCCAAAATATCGGTTGCTTCTTTTATAGTAGTACCTTTAGTATCATCTTTATCATATGATCCGATTTTTACTTTGTCATATTTTTCTTTATATTCCCGTCTGAACTGGTTTGGATCAGCTTTTTGGCTTGATTTATTCGAACAGCCAACTATTGAAACTGCGATTAGAACGCTAAAAGCAGCAATAATAATTTTCTTTATCCGTTTCATTATTCCTCCATTGACAAGGCCGTATATAGAATGCTTACGACTTCGTTAATAACTCTATTACTCTCCACCTTTGAAACTGTAAAGGTAATTTAGTACAGTACTTAATTAATTATATCAATAATATACGAAATAGGTATAATGTTATTTGAGTTATTAATGAACTAGAAAGATATCATCTTGAATTCTCTTTTTACTTTCCATGTAACGGGTAGGATAAGGGCAGTGTGGGTATCTATCACTCAGAACTCTGTTTTTATAGATAAAATAAGCCATTTATCAATATTAAATTCTTCAAGACTACTTACTGCACAATATCCAAATCAAGTTTCAGTTTTCTCATCTTTTTCATAGACTTTTTGAATATAAACTCAATTATTGCATATAAAAACACTTTGAATTGTTCAAAGTGTTTTTTAAGTTATTTAGAGTTATATCGAGATTTACTTACTAATTTATTATTAATAAATTGCAGATAGAAGATTTTACTATCTTTAGTTTGGTTGCTTCCATTTTTTTTATTGTTATTATAATATTCATAATCAGCCGACACCCGTTTTTTGCCGTCATATCTAATGTCTTCAGTTAGTGTGGTGGGCTCACCAAGTTTCTTAATTATGCTAGCGTACGAACTTCCAACTTTTACCGCATTAAACTCTTTAACAGTAATTTCATGTTCATCTTTACTCTTTAAGACGGTAATATCTTTACCAACGGCTCTGCCATTAGCAAACTCAACTATAATAGCTCTTTTTTTCTTTTCCCACCTATACTCTGTTGTTTTTATATTCTTGTACTTAGAAACTGAGGCGATATCTGGCTCACCCAAAATCTCTTTTACTTCTTTATAAGTTGCTCCCTTTATCTTTTTGAACTTCTTGTTTTTGAATGTGTCTATCCGATAACCAACTTTTATTTGGTCATATTTTGCTTTAAGACCAAGTTTTGCCTGATTTGGATCTGCTTTTTGCTCAGTTTTGTTATTAACACCTGATTTACTTGATTTGTTATTTGAGCAACCGACAACTGATACTACTGCCAAAAGACTTAAAGTAGCAATAATCATTTTTTTGAGATTCATTCATTAGTCCTCCAATATTATAGTTGTAAAATTGGCATTACAGCATTATATACTATATAAATTATACTCTTTATCAGTAAGCCAAACTAGGTTAATAATAGAGTTAATATTATTGATTTTATTATATTAATAAAATATAAAATAACAGATAGGCTCCCATAACTTCTATAGAAGTTTGTCAATGAGTTCCCATTATATATATTAAAAATTAGTTCTGTCTTTATATTTTAGTTTGCTATTAACTAATGCAAAATTTCCAGATCTTTTTTCCATATTTCCTATTGAAAGAAAAATAGAGTGCAGTTAAGCACCTATTATTTTATTCTCTTAGAAAGTTTGGTTCTTTTAGATTTTTCACTAGACAGCTGAATTAACTATTGATTTAAAATCTGAACAGCTGACAGTGTGACTAGCTCGTAGAACTTAAGTGAGCTTTTCCGAACTTAAAAAATATTGACGTGAAATTATAACCGATTTAAACTTGAGATATTTTATTAACTAGATTGTTCTAAAAGGAAGTGTTAAAGTGGATAGTTCTCTTACCAAAAGAGCAGCAGTTATTGATACTATACCAACAGTTTTTGGTTACTTGGGGATTGGAATTGCCTTTGGTGTTATTGGTCGCGCTAGCGGTTTTTCAACTTTTGAAGTTTTTCTGATGTCGGTTATTATTTATGCAGGGTCAGCCCAATTTACTACGGTAAGCATGCTAGCAGCGGGAAGTCCCATTGCTTCTATAATTCTGGCTACCTTTTTAGTTAACTCAAGAGTTATATTAATGAGTACTACTATAGCACCACATTTCAGAAAAAAGAGTCTAGGAAAGAGTATACTAATTGGTACATTATTAACTGATGAAAGTTTTGCTCTTGGAATTAACAAGTTAAATTACACTAAAGGAAAAATGACCTTTGAGTGGTTTAATACGGCCAATATTGTTTCCTACATAACATGGCTTGTGGCTACCTTAGTTGGTTCTTTACTTGGTGGATTCATTTCAGATCCAAGAAAATTTGGACTTGATTTTGCAATAGTAGCAATGTTTATTGGCTTATTATATCTTCAAGTAATTAGTGATCAGAAGCTAAAGAAATCACTTCAAGTTATTGTTATCATTTTAACTATGGTCTTAACATATATACTTACAACAATTTTGCCAGCTAATTTAGTTATTATTGCTGTTACAGTAATTGGGTGTATTTTAGGGATGGTGATTAAACATGCTTTCTACTAATAAGACAATAATAACGATAATTGGTTGTGGGTTAGCAACCTGGCTTTCTCGAGTTTTGCCATTTGTTTTACTAAAAAAGTTTACTTTACCCAAAATAGTTATTGACTTTCTTTCCTTTGTACCGATTGTAATAATGGCTGCCTTGTGGTTTAGCAACTTATTTATTGCTGTTCCCGGACATTTGCCAAAAGTTAACTTTGACTACTTGTTAGCTTCATTGCCAACTTTTTTGGCCGCAATGATTACTAAATCGCTGCTAGTAATAGTTGCAGTAGGAATAGTTTCATTAGCTATACTGCGTTTAATTTAAAAACAATTTTTTAAAAGCTTGACTAAAAGATTAAAGATGATAAAGCTTTGTTTTTAAAAGGATAATTTATATCTATCTTCTACATGTAAAGAATATATCATATAGAAACTAGTTTACATTTTTCATGAATTGTCGTTATAATAATTAAAAATAATTTCGGTTGGAGTCATTGGCTTTCAAGAATTGTCACTAGGTTTGGGTTGCCTAGACAATTTTTGAGAGCCTTTTTGGTTTGGAAAGTTGGAAGGGTAATGAAAGCAATTGGTTCATTAGGATTAATACTTCTATCAACGATGATAGGTGGGCAAGTAAGCGTTAAATGTAAATTACCAGCAGTTATTGGAGAACTATTAGCGGGAATTGTTATTGGACCAGCGCTACTTAATTTTGTTCAGCCTAATAGTTTAATAAAGAGTTTTGCAGATCTTGGCGTAATTCTCTTGATGTTTTTAGCGGGTTTGGAAAGTGATTTAGAAATTCTAAAAAAATTATGGCGCCCCAGTATTTTAGTAGCAACACTTGGTGTGATTATACCGATTTTGATAGCCTATTGGATTGGGGTTCTTTTTCAATTTTCTAAAATGAGTAGTTTATTTTTAGGCGTAACTTTCGCGGCAACATCTGTTTCTATTTCAGTTGCTGTTTTGCAGGAAATGAATTGTCTAGAAACAAAAGAGGGGATGACTATTTTAGGAGCAGCTGTGGTTGATGATATACTGGCTGTTTTTCTACTAAGCATTTTAACTAATATTATTAAAACGACAAAAGCTAGTTCATCAACACAGTCAACCTTGATTTGGTCACTGATACTTCAAGTTGGCTTTTTAGTTATCTTAGTTTCTGTTGGATTTATTCTTTTTCCTTGGTTGATTAAAATTTCCCGTAATATTTCGTTACCTTCTGCGGACATAGTGATGTGTATAATAATTGTTTTAGCGGTGTCGGTAAGTGCGGAACAAATAGACCTAAGTAGTGCAATTGGTGCTTTTTTTGTTGGATTATCCTTAAGTCAATCTTCTTTTAAAGACAGGTTACAGACAAGCTTTACTGACCTTGGATATAGCACTTTTATTCCTGTTTTTTTTGCCAGTATTGGGCTTGAAATGAGTTTAACTGGAATTTTTCGTAATTTAGCTTTCTTTTTTGTTCTTTTAATTAGCAGTATCTTATCAAAACTTCTTGGAGCCGGAATTGGAGCAAAAATAGCTGGCTTTTCATTTATTAGTTCGTTTCGAGTTGCTTCCGGAATGATTTCTCGTGGGGAAATGGCATTAGTTATAGCGCAGATTGGTTTAAGCAGCCATCTACTTACTTCTTCAGCGTACTCAACTGTGGTAGGGGTAATTGTGCTTACAACTGTAATTGCACCTTTATTTCTGAAATTTACTATTGGTTATAGCAATAATAAAGTATCGAGCTAAATAATTTTGATTTTTTGCTCTAGATGATATATGTCAAGTTCTTGTTAGTACAATTAAGAAAAACAGATAGAAGAGATGATTTTTAATTGCAAACTGATTTTTTTACTTTGGTTGGTACATTAACCTAATGCGTGGGTGAAGCTTAAGACTTACCTGATTTTAATGCTCGGAATAGGGCTAAAAATTGGATCGACCATTTCTTCGCCCTTAAATTATATTTCTCTGATTACTATGGTTGTTGCGGTATTATGGTTTACTTGTACACTTGCAATTACTAAATGCTATACCTATTAATGGCGTTTTAGGACTATTATCAACGATTATCTATATTGTAATTTCAATTAATGCACAAAATTATGCTAATGTGGTGTAACTGCTTTTCAAGGAGATACGAACTTAACACTATTTTGCACTTACGTTTTGTATATTAGCAATAACGTGTTAGCTTTTACTGATAAACGAATACACTGGTTTCATTAAATAATAGTAATTAAAAAAGAGAAGCCTGTTATAAAAAACTTCTCCTTTTATTTAGTTAAATGTTCCTTGACTACTCTGATTAATATCTTTGCTGCTCCTTTCCCAGCCTTATCATCGTAGTAAGATTGGTATCGCTCATTTTGTTCATAGCTATTAACCAGTTCAAGGTGAACTTCAGGGGTGTAGTTGGGCATTACTAGTTTTAGCCATTTTTGGTGATTTTTAAAAATATCATCCTTTAAATCAGCTTCTTTATCAGGGTCTTTAACCACAGCTTGTAAATCGCGTACCAAGTCGGCTTCAGTAATTTTCAAGTTATTAAATTTTTCTTCGGAAAACTTCTCGGTTGACTTATTCATAATTAGCTTCCTTTCTTTACTTACTATAGCATAATGCCGATGATTTTACTGTCATAATTTTGGTTAAAAATACGCTTAAAAACAATCACAAAAATATCCTAATTGGGTCAGTTTTTAATTTAACTTAAACAAAAAAAGCAAAATGAAAAGTTCTTTAAATTATCCATCTAGGTTTAAAAGTTAATATTTTGCACTTAACGAATGGAAATTTGTAAATTAAAATGTAGGCTATATTTTTGATTGTGGATAAATGTGATATATATTATGATTGTAGAGAATATCTATCTGAATCAGCATAATGATTCTAATAAAATAATTTTTTCGAATTTACTTGTTGACAGATATAAAATCAAATGCTAAATTAATAAACAATTAAATAATTAATACATCTTGAAAAGCAGAGTAACTATTTCTTTTGTTGATAAAGAGAGCTGACAGTTTGGTGAGAGTCAGACAGCAAGGCATAGTGAACATGGGCTTCTAATTGATGACCGATAGTGATATTTAGCTTTCGGCGGAGTTGCATCCGATAGCATTGCAAGCTATTGATTGATAGCTGTTGAGTTTTATTACGTGAGTAATAAATAAATTTAAGGTGGTAACACGAAGCACTCGTCCTTGTTAATAGGATGAGTGCTTTTTTGTTTTATTTTGGAGGTTTCTCAAATGTCGAAGAAGAGAAATAGAAATATTATTATTGGAGTAATTGTTGCTGTAATTTTAATAATTATTGGCTGGTTTAGTTTTGGACCAAAACCAAATAATGAAAAAGCTGGTGGCGATCACGTAGTAACTGTTGGAATTGTTAGTGAGTCAAAACCAAAACGGGATATTTGGAATCATGTAGCGGCGACTGCCAAAAAGAAATATGGAGTGACTATAAAGATTAAAAACTTTACGGATTACAACCAACCAAATAAGGCCGTTAAAAATGGTGATATAGATCTAAATGCCTTTCAGCATTACGCATTTTTAAACGCTTGGAATAAAGCAAACAAAGGCGGTGTTGTTGCCATTGGGCGTACTGAAATTAACCCAATTCGTTTATATTCAAAGAAGTACCATAAAATCTCAGATTTACCAAATGGTGCAACTATTGCAGTTCCAAATGATGCCAGCAATGAATCACGTGCTCTCTTTGTTTTAAAGAACGCTGGTTTAATTGATTTACGTAAAGGAAAAGAACTTGCTACAGTTGCAGATATTGTGAAGAATCCAAAGAATTTGAAGATTAAAGAAATTAATGCTGACCAATGTGGTCGGGTAATTGATTCTGTAGATGCAGCGGTTGTTAACAATGACTTTGCTCGTCCTGCAGGTTTAGGTAAGAAAGAAACAATCTTTGTTGAACCCGTAAATAAAGATTCATTAAAGTGGGTTAATATCATTTGTTCTCGTAAAGGCGAAGAAAAGAAAAAGGATTACTTGGCAGTTGTTAAAGCTTACCAAACAGAAGAAACTAAGCGTCTTGATAAAAAATACTATGGTGATATGCAAAAAACTGCTTGGGACATTAAGTTTTAGTTAGTTTAAGCGAACGGAGAGATTGTAATGGGTATTATCGAACTGCAACATGTCAATGTTGATTTTTCTGAAAAAAAACGAAAAGTTGTTCATGCTGTTCATGACGTAAATATAACCGTTGAAAAAGGAGATATTTATGGAATAGTGGGATTTTCGGGAGCAGGTAAGTCAACTTTGGTTAGGACGATTAATCTGCTTCAAAAACCAACCGCAGGCAATATTAAAGTTAATGGAACTGACTTTATTAGAGACGGGGAGCAAGCCATTTCAAATAAAGACTTACAGTTAGCCCGTCGGAAAATTGGAATGATTTTTCAAAACTTCAATTTGCTAAACGAAATAACTGTAGTAGAAAATGTTGCATTTGCGCTCAAGCACTCAGGCTTAAAAGAAAAAGAGGTTGAAGAAAAGTCTTTTAAGTTACTAGAATTAGTTGACCTAAAGGAGAAAGCTGACTTTTATCCTGCTCAATTATCTGGGGGACAGCAACAGCGTGTAGCAATAGCTAGAGCCTTAGCAAATGATCCTGATATCTTAATTTCTGATGAAGCTACAAGCGCACTAGACCCACAAAATACCCAACAAATTTTGACTTTACTAAAAAAACTAAAAGAAGAACTTGGTTTAACTATTGTAATTATTACGCATGAAATGAGTGCAGTAAAAAAGATTTGTGATAAAGTGGCAGTAATGCAGCAAGGTAAGGTAGTTGAAAAAGGAAGATTAAGGGATGTTGTTCTTCATCCCAAGAATGAACTAACTAAGAGCTTTGTTGGCGGTTCGCTTGAAGTCATTAATACCTTACAATCGCTTAATTTGAATTCACTAAGCGACAGTGAAGCTATTTACCAGTTAGTTTATAGCGTGGCTAATGTAACAAAAACAATTATTATCGATCTATATCGTGAAGTTGGAGTAGAAGCAAGCATGCTGTATGGTAATGTAGAATTGCTTGATGATGAACCAATTGGGACTTTATTAGTTTTAGTTAAAGGTGATAGTGAAAAGCAAAAGCAGACCGTGGAATTTCTTCAAAAAGAAGAAGTAGCAGTTACACGGTTAAATGAAAAGGGGAATCCATATGATTAGTTGGTTTAATAGAGTTTTTCCAAATGTAGTCAGTCTTGGTTGGACCGGAGATACTGGCTGGGCCACAAGCATTTATCAAACACTATTTATGACCTTTTGGTCAGGTATATTTGGCGGTCTATTAGGAATTATCTTTGGGTTGATTCTCGTACTGACCAAAGACGATGGTATTCGACCGAATAAAATTATCTTCAATATTTGTGATAAAATTGTTTCGATTTTTCGAGCAATACCTTTTATTATTCTATTGGCCTTTATTGCACCTGTTACGCAAATAATTGCTAAAACACAAATTGGTATCAATGCTGCACTTGTACCGTTGACTTTAGGCGTTTTTCCATTTTATGCTAGACAAATTCAAGTGGCACTTGAAAGTGTCGACCATGGCAAAATTGAAGCTGCGCAGAGTTTAGGAGCCACAACTTGGGATATTATTTTTAACGTTTACTTAAATGAAGCACGTTCTGAAATAGCACGAGTTTCGACTGTAACTATTATTAGTTTAATTGGATTAACTGCAATGGCAGGAGCTATTGGTTCCGGTGGCTTAGGTAATACAGCAATTTCATATGGATATCAGCGCTTTAATAATGATGTTACTTTTGTTGCTACCGCATTGGTAATCATTTTAATTTTTATTGTACAGATTATAGGAGATTTCTTAGCCAAGCGATTGAATCATCAAAGTCGCTAGCACAAAAAAACAACAGGTGCCAACAACCTGTTGTTTTTTTGATTAAATAAAATTATTTAACAGCATCCTTTAAAGCTTTACCTGGCTTGAAAGCAGGTACTTTAGTAGCAGGAATAGTTAAAGTCTTACCAGTTTGAGGGTTTCGACCTTTTCTTTCAGCACGATCGCGAACTTCAAATGAACCAAAGCCGATAATTTGGACTTTTTCGCCTTTTGACAAGTTGTCCTTGATTGATTCGATTAATGAATCGATAACTTTTTCTGCGTCTTTTTGCTTAAGACCAGTTTTTGCTGAAACTTCCTTAGTGAGTTCAGATTTATTAATTGATGCCATGTTCTCTTCTCTTTTCTAAAAAATATTCTTTAAACATCACTTACATTAAACTAAGCATAAAGCACGTGATGCTTTGTGTCGCTTGATATCCGACAACTTCTTATATTTTATCACAGTTCGTCCACGCTTCAAGAAAAAAAAGCAAAATCTTTAATTTATTTTTGTTGATTTAATGTGCGATTGACCATTTGCTGATAGTTTAAATATAGTGTTTTAAAACGCGAATGCTTTTCTTTTTGCCAAGGCTTGGGCTTACCGCAAAAATGTAATATAGAAGTATTCTCCATAACCCATTCTATATTACACGTTCCGGTACTTCTAGTAAGATAAACTGAGTAAGCGCGAGCATCGTAATTCCAGCGCGTTTCAGGAATCTTCAAAATATCTTCGCCATACAGGTAGTTTAGAATATCTTGATCAGGCAAAATAAGGGTATCATGATGCTCCTCAATTGCCTTAGTAATGTCTTCAATTTTGATTTTTTGACGCATTTTATCAAGATCCATGAGCATTATTCCGGAGTTAAAGTAGCCAGTTGATGTTCCTAGTCTGATATTGTTAATGGAGCTCATAATATCAGTTAAACCTTCGTGTACTGAAGCGGCAAACATTTGACCCTTTAAATCTAAATCCCAAAGCGGTTTAATCGAGTTAATCACCAAAATATCTGGATCAAGATAAATTACTCGGTGTAAATCATTAGGCAAAACTTGGCTAGAAAGAAGTCTAAAGTACATTTCTTTAGGATAATCATGAAAATTAAGTAACGAATCTGGGAAAATAATATTTTCGTTCATAGCTACGGTTTTAATTTCAATATTAATTTTTTCGCCAAATTTTTCTAAACCGGAGAGGGCAGAGTTATCAATATTATCGTGTATAAGCCAAACTCGCAGTGTTTCGTCTAAGTTATTAAGTCTCATCGAATACATCATTACTTCGAGTGGTTTAATGTAATTTTGATCAATAGTGACTAAAATCTCGATAGTTTCGCTTTTTTCCTGTTCCATGTTGACCTTCCTTGTCAGTGAATTTGATTTCTTTACCTGACTAGTATAAAGCAAATCTTATTCTTATACCTTAAAAGAAATTATAAATTTAAGCTAGTTTTTAGCGTTTAAAAATATTTTACCTAAGAAATTGGTAATCTAAAGTAGTAAAATGTATTTAGATAATTTTTATAATGAGGTATTAATATGAAGAAAAAAGTAATGTTAAGTATAACAAGTGCTGCAGCAATTGTATTGAGTTTAAACGCTGTTACTCCAATTTTAGCTGATACTACTTCAACTCCGGCTAATAGTACGACTGCAGCCAATGATCAAACTAAGCCAAGTACTGATGATTCGCAAAGTCCGAATACCGGAAATAACAATACCGGTTCACAAACAATTAATACTGAGGACCTTAATAAGGCTATTTCCTTAAGAAATAAATATGCAAAATTAACTAAAACTTCTTATGTATACAACGGAAAAGGCGAGCGTGTTAAAAACGAGAAGTTAAAAAAAGGTACTGTGATTGCGGTTGGAACAATTACAACCACTAATGGTAAAGTTCTTATTGGATATAATGGGAAGAAAAATAGATATATCAGTGTCAAGAATGTTGAACTGTTTAAGGCAGTTCAATATAAGCTAAAGACAAATGCGTATGTCTATGATCTTAATGGTCAGCGTAACAACAGATTTTACATTAAAAAAGGCGCTAAAGTTATCGTTACTAAAACCAAAAAGATTAATGGTGTTAAGTATGTTGTAGTTAATGGTAACTACTTAATCAAGTGGTCAACCTTGGATAAAAAGAGTGCAAAAGTACTTTCTGCTTAACTTTTAATATCTGGCTTTTGAAAAGAGATGCTTAAAAATGGATGATCCAATCTTAAAAAGGGTGGCAATCAGGAAATATATGAATGACAAAGTCGCTGCAGGTGATGTTGAGAAATTAATCGTTGCTTTCCAAGCAGCGCCATGTGGAATGCATCAAACAGATGACATGAGAATGACCGTTGTTCAAGATAATCACCTACTTAACAAAATTGAAACCTTAACCGAAAATGCTTGTTATGGTGCTCCACTTTTATTTGTAATAAGCGTAAAGAGAAGCAGTATTTTTGGTGAACGCGATGCTTCAGTTGCCGCAGAAAATATTATGATTGAGGCAACTAGTTTAGGTTTAGGTTCAGTTTACTTAATGAATGCAGCTAGAATTTTAAATTCCGATGCTGAGTTAAAAAATAATTTAGACATATCGGAAGATTACGAAGCAAGTGTCATTGTTGCTTGTGGTTATGCGGCAGAGCATCCAAATTCTGATCGATCAAACAGGTACAAAATTACCAGAAAGTAAGTAGAAAAAGTGAAGTTAAAAACTTCACTTTTTTATTTTATTTATAGTAGATGAAAGCGCTTATTGTTATAATTATCATATATTGCTACTAATTTAATGGAGGCAGCTTTTAAAATGAAAAAAATAATTAATAATCCAAGTGATGTGGTTTCGGAAATGGTCAACGGTATGCTTAAAGCATATCCCCAATACATTGAACGTGCTGAAGATACAGAGGCAGTTGTGCGCTCTAACAAGGATTCAATGAAGGGAAAAGTTGGTCTAGTTAGTGGCGGAGGCTCAGGTCACGAACCAACGCACGCAGGCTTTGTAGGCAAAGGAATGCTCAGTGCGGCAGTTTGCGGGCAAGTTTTCACTTCGCCCACTCCGGATCAAATTTATGCTGCTATCAAGGCGGTTGATCAAGGAGAAGGAGTCTTTTTAATTATTAAAAATTATTCTGGCGACGTGATGAACTTTGATATGGCCAAAGATATGGCTAATATGGATGATATTAAGGTTAAATCAATTGTGGTTGATGATGATATTGCTGTTGAAAATAGTACATATACGCAGGGGAGGCGTGGCGTTGCTGGAACAATTTTTATGCATAAAATTCTTGGTGCAGCCGCCCAAAGCGGAGCCAGTTTAGACGAAATTGCCGAATTAGCCGAAAAGGTTTTGCCAAATATCAAAACAATTGCCGTTGCCTTATCGGCGGCAACTAACCCGGAAACTGGCAAGCCTGGTTTCGTATTAAATGACGATGAAATTGAATTTGGCGTTGGCATTCACTCCGAGCCTGGTTACCGCCGCGAAAAAAGCAAACCGGCTAAAGAGTTGGTTACTGAGCTAGTAGGCAAACTAAATGATGAAATGAGCCTTGATGGCCAAAAGAAATATGCAGTTTTGGTTAACGGAATGGGAGCGACTCCACTAATGGAGCAGTATATTTTTACAAATGATCTTTATGATAAACTTGCTGAATATAGTGTTAGGCCAGCCTTTATAAAAATTGGTAATTATATGACTTCACTTGATATGGCAGGTATCTCACTTACACTTTTTGAATTGCAAGATGATAAATGGCTAAAATATTTGAATACTCCTGTTGAGACGATGGCATGGTAAAAAAGAAAGGAAAATAATTAAATGGCAATAACAGTTGGAAATTTAACCGTATGGATGAACAAATTCACCCAAAAAATTGCTGATAATAAGCAGTTTTTAAGTGATTTAGATACACCGATTGGTGATGGAGACCATGGCTTCAATATGAATCGCGGTATGGAAGCAGTCAGTAAAAAGTTAACTGATCAGCCTGCAACAATTACTGATGCTTTTAAACAAATAGCCATGACTTTAATTTCAACAGTTGGTGGTGCTTCGGGCCCTTTATACGGTACAGCTTTTCTTGAAATGGCTAAAAAAAGTAGTTCTACCAATGATATTTATGACCTGCTTGAGGCTGGTTTAGCTGGAATCGAAAAACGTGGTGGTGCTAGACCTGGCGATAAAACAATGGTTGATGTCTGGACAAGCTTGTTACCGGAAATTAAGAATCAAACGTTGACTGAGGGTAAAATAACTGCTGCGGTTGAAGCAACTAAGCCAATGATTGCCAAAAAGGGACGAGCTTCCTACTTAGGCGATCGTTCTGCAGGACATGTCGACCCCGGATCCCAGTCAAGTGGATATTTATTTGAAGCGTTGATAGAAACAGACGGTATCTTATGAACTTAGGAATTACAATTGTATCTCATGTACCAGAAATTGCTTTTGGTATTAAAAAACTGTTAGATCAAGTTGCTCAGGACGTTTCAATAACGACAGCTGGTGGTACAAATAATGAAGATATTGGCACTAGTATGGATAAAATTTTGCAAGCCTTTAATGACAACAAAGCCAACGAAATACTGGCTTTTTATGATTTAGGCAGCGCAAAGATGAACTTAGAGATGGCAGTTGAAATGACTGACAAAACAGTTCATGTATATGACACAGCTTTTATTGAAGGATCATACACTGCAGCCAGCCTCGTACAAGCTGGTGTAAATATTGAGCAGATAGAAGAACAGCTTCGGCCGCTAACTATTAAAGAATAAAGTAAGTAAGTTGTGGTTAGATTTTGAACGTTGCACTATAAATCCTAATTTTAACCAGAATTTTTCTAAGAAAACAAGATGAAAACTCGTACAAAATAGAAGACCCAATTTACAAACATTGAATAAAGTTATATATTTAATGCGGGAGTAATTTACTACAGATAATTATTTCAAAAGACTACTTTGTAGCCAAATAATCGATGTAGGAGTAGAAAAATGAATAATAACTTTACGATGCAATTGGTAGGCGAGTTCTTGGGTACGGCCATTCTAGTTCTGCTAGGTGATGGGGTTTGTGCAGGTGGAAACTTGAACAAGTCAAAGGCTAAAGGAAGTGGCTGGATTGTTACTTCGTTTGGTTGGGGCTTTGCAGTTGCTTTCAGTGTGTATTGTGCTCGTTGGCTTTGTCCAGGTCATTATAATCCTGCTGTAACTTTTGGTATGGCGATTGCACACAAATTGCCGTGGTCATCAGTTGCACCATACTTTTTGGTACAAATTGCAGGTGCTTTTGTTGGAGCAATCTTAGTATGGTTAACATACTATCCTCACTGGGCCGAAACTAATGATCAAGAAGCAATTTTGGGTTCCTTTGCAACAATTCCAGCGATTCGGAATTACGTTTGGAACTTCTTTACCGAAGGAATTGCAACTTTTGTTTTGGTGTATGGCTTACTAGCGCTGACAAACGGAGATTTAGCTGATGGCTTGAATCCGTTACTAGCAGGTTTCCTAATCACTTCGATTTGTTTATCACTTGGTGGGCCTACGGGAATTGCTATTAATCCAGCACGTGACTTCGGTCCAAGATTAGCCCATCAGTTAATGCCAATCGCTAATAAAGGTAAATCTGACTGGTCCTATAGTTGGATTCCAGTTGTTGCACCGTTAGTCGGTAGTGGATTAGCTGCATTATTATTCAATGTATTAGCTTAATAATAAAACTCATGATTTCACAATCATGAGTTTTTTTACTTTAAAGTGATTTTTATTCATAAAGGCTGCCTTTAGCAGGTTTTTAAAAACATCATGGTTTAAAATGACGTAAAATCTCAATTCCTTTTCGTTGATACTTATTTGGTACAAAGCTTTTGCGCATTGCAATTTGCATATAAGCGTATATTTTTTGCTCTGGTTTCATCCTAATAATATGAAGACCGCTTTGGTCTTTTAGGCTACTTTCCATTGCTAATGCAATGCCCACATTTCTTTTGACTAAGTTAATCATCGTTTGCATAGTTTTAGTAGTGTATATTACATTGGGTGAGAAATTACCCAACTTTCCAACTTCCTCAAGACATTCCCTGGTTAAAAAACCGCGAGACCGGGCAACAAATTTTCGTTCACGTAAGTCGGAAGCACTTATTTCAAGAACATCTTTCCAAGCATCTTCTTGGCTTGTGATAATCACCAATTCAGTTCGTTTAAGATTATGAACAAAATACTCTGGATCGTTGATGGGAACCATCCACGAATATATTGCCACATCAACTTCTCCATTAGTCAAATCTGAAAAGGCATCTGCTGATCTTTCAATATTTGTTTCGATAAGATTAGTTAATCCAGCTTGATAAAATTCGGCAATAATATCCGCAATAAAGTAATTTCCGGCTTCACCTGAGAAGGCAAGCCGGATTTTTTTATCGCTGGCATGTCTAACGTCATGATCGATGCTAGAAATTTCTCGTAATAAGATTTTGGCTTTTTGGTAAAGCAGTGTTCCAGCATCGGTTAAAGTAATTTTGCTCTTTCGATTTTTTTGCAAAATAAGGGGGTCATCAAATTTATCAGCTAATCGCTTAATTGCCATTGAGATAGTTGGCTGAGTCACATCAAAGATAGCAGCAGTGGCAGTATAATTACCTGTTTCGACTAATTTGCAAAAATAAAGCAGATCTTTTTCGTTCATTTATGATCTCCTAGAATTAAATAAATAATTTTTATAATCTTATCTTTTTTGATTATATTAAATCTAACCCATAATTGCAATAAACCTTATAACATCAACATTTATTTACAGATAAGTATTACTAAACCAGTGTGAAAATAAATTGGACTACATAAATGAAACAGGATATATTTCATTTATAAATAGAGTGTTAAGAAAGTGTGGCAAATAAATGATCTACGATTCAACAGTTAAATGGGATTCGACTTACGATGTAATCGTAGTTGGATTTGGTGGAGCAGGTGCTGGGGCAGCAAGATTTGCGGCCGATCAAGATGCTAGGGTTTTGCTGGTTGACGCTGCTCCTGAAGGAGACGAAGGTGGTAATACACGCTATGCCGGTGGTGCATTTGCTTGGAGCGATAATTTTAGTGATTTACGCGACTACTATAAACAAACCTATTTTCCGTTTAAGTACGATCCTAAAGCGCTAGATGCTTTTGTCAGCAATGTCTTAAAGATGAAAGAATACTCCAAAAAGTACTTTGGCATTGATGCGCAATATACAGGAAGACGACCAAAAGGTGAATATCCTGAATACGCTCATGCGGACACCATGCGCTCTCAAAGTATGACTGTCGGAATGTATAACGGCGGTTTTTGGAAATTGCTTCGAAAAAAAGTATACGAGCGTTTGGATAAAATTGATATTTGGTTCTCAAGTCCAGCAGAGCACTTGATTCAAGACCCCGATACGAAAACGATAATTGGCGTTCAGATTAAACATAAAGGAATTAATCGAAATATAGCGGCTAAAAATGGAGTTGTCTTATCCTGTGGTGGATTTGAGAATAATCAAGATATGGTACAGACGTTTTTAGGACAAGGTTCATTAGCACCAATCGGATCTCTGTACAATAAGGGAAAGGGCATCGACTTAGCAGTTGAAGCAGGCGCACGCCTATGGCACATGACCAATTATGATTCTCATGGATTTTCTCTAAATGAAGGTAAGCCTAGAGAAAAATTTGCTTACATGATCAACTGGAAGAGCTTGTTCGACGGCAGTATTTTTGTTGCTGGAGATGATGGTACTCGATATTATCGTGAAGATGAAGAAGATCGACACGGTTACAAGTACAATCACGGTAACTGGATTATGTTACCTAACCAAAATCATCCCCATATCATCATGGATCAAAAGCAATACGAGCAGCTTCTGAATGATGATTCCGCTAATTCAACACAAGTTAAAGAATTGATTTCTTATGCAATTAAAGCCAAAACAATCGCCGAATTAGCTGACCAAATTAAAGCACCTAAACTACCCGAAGCAGTTGCAGACTTTAACTTCCTAGCTGCTGAAAAGAAACGAGATATGCTCTTAAACCGAAGCATTAAAACTATGCGTAGTTTTAAAAATGGACCATATTACGCAATTCCGATTCGTCATAATATTTTGCATACGCATGGTGGAGCTCGTCGCAACGAGAATTGTGAAGTTTTAGATTTAGAAAATAATGTCATTCCGCACCTTTATGAAGCGGGTGAACTTGGCGATATTTTTGCTACAAAGTATGTAGGTGCTAACAGTATTGCTGATTTACTTATTTCAGGAAAAATTGCTGGTGAAAACGCGGCAAAGCCAAAGCGCAAAATCGATAAAGTCAATCTTGATGTTGTAACCGCAGCTTCAAACAATTCTGACTTAAAATCTGATGCCCATTTTTCAACTACAAATTATGAAACTAATGAAAATCAAGGTATAGGTATCAGTGAAAATGGAATCAATGATACACCAATTGTAGTTCGGGTAACCGTTGATGAAGGTAAATTAATCAATATTGAAACTCTTCAGCAAAAAGAAACGCCATATCTTGGCGGAAAAGCAATACCAGTTTTGACTAAAGCGATGCTTGAAAAACAAACAACGGATATTGATGCTGTCAGTGGTGCAAGTACAACGAGTTCTGCCTTTAAAGATGCTGTTAAGCAGGCAATTGATAACATTAAAAGTAGCAAAGAAGAACAAAAATGAAAATTGATAAAAAAACTAAATGGAACGGAGAATACGATGTAATTGTTTTAGGTTTTGGCGGAGCTGGTGGGACAGCTGCAAGATTTGCAGCCGATAATGGCATTAAGGTTTTATTAGTTGATGCTGCTCCTTATGGTCATGAAGGCGGAAATACACGTTATTCGGCTCAGCATGTAGCAATGGCTCATGATAAAGGAAAAATCTCTACGTATTATCAACAGCTTGCCGCACCATTTGCAGTTGACGAGAAAACTATGGATGTTTATCTAGATGGTTTTGTTCAGATGCCAGAATATTTCAAAAAATACTATAATATTGATCCATTTATTTGGTCAACTGACTGCAAACCAGAGGACCATTTGGCAAAGAAGAAAAATTTATGTGAATATCCTGAATATGAAGGAGCGGATACTTTTGACTTTGCGCTTGTTCATAATCGTGATTTCGATGCTGAGTTATGGAAAATAATTCGTCAAAAAGTATTGGATCGCAAAGAAAAAATTGATATTTGGCTTAATTCAGCTGCTAAGAATCTTTTACAAGATTCCGAAAGCGGAGAAGTTTGTGGGGTCATAATTAATCGCAATCACAGAGATTATTATATTCATGCCAGACGAGGAGTTGTATTGGCAACTGGTGGTTTTGAAAACAACCAGCAAATGCAACAAGATTACTTACACATTACCAAATTAACTCCACTTGGCACCTTGTACAACAAAGGTGACGGTATAAAAATGGCTGCTGAAGTAGGTGCCAAAATGTGGCATCTAGCTAACTACGAATCTCTGGGACTTGTTCCAAGTTACGTCATTGCTGAAGATGAAAACGAACGCGGACGTCAAGTGAGTGGCTGGAAAAATATTAAGTCTGGTTCAATTTTTGCTATTGCTGATGATGGTTCTCGGTTTATGCGAGAAGATGCTAAATTCAGGCATGGTCACATTTATCAACATGGTGATTATCTGTTACCGCATGCGTATGACAATGCTTGGCTAGTATTTGATCAAAAGCAGTATGACAAATTTGTTCAAGAGCACGATAACCAAACTTTAAAATATCAGAAGTTCTTTGACAAAGTAATTAAGGCGAGCTCAGTAGATAAATTAGCAGAAAAAATCGCGATACCAGTCAAGAATTTAAAAGATACCGTTCTTAAATTTAATCAGTTTGCTCTTAATGGCAATGATATAGAATTTGGTCGCTCGCCAGAAACCCTTGAAGCTTTTGACATTACTGGGTCTGTTTATGCAGTTAAATTAGCGCCAGCAGTTTTAAATACTCAAGGGGGACCTGAACATGATGAGCAGGCTCGTGTTTTGAGTACTGCTAACCATCCGATTAGTCGCTTGTACAGTGCAGGCGAATTGGGAGGAATGTGTGTTAATCGATACCAAGGAGGCGGTAATTTAGCAGAATGTCTCATCTTTGGAAAAATTGCTGGTGAGAACTCTGCAAAAATGGTACCACTTGAAAAAGTTCCTTTGACTGATCAGGTTCCCAAAATTAACGATTTAGTAAATGGTAGTAAAGAAGAGCAAATTGATTTGAAAGAAAATCAGTATTTGGGTTCTTCTGAATCAGGAATAGGTGGTCGCATTTTAGTACGAGTTACTTATGAAAACAATACAATTAGACGTATTGAAGTTTTGGAAAACCATGAGACAGAAGGGATTGGTGCGGTGGCAATAGAGCGTATACCACAAGAAATGGTCAAACAGAATTCAACAAATGTCGACGTGATTTCCGGCGCTTCAACTACTACTAAAGCGTTAGAAGAAGCTGTCAATCGAGCAATCCAAAAAGCAGAAAAATAAATATGCGAGGAGAAAAAATGTTAGATAAATTTGAATGGAAAAAGTGGATTTTACCACTGGCAACAGGACTCATACTGTGGGTACTTACGCCAATTAAACCTGTAGGAATCAATGTCCAAGCTTGGCATTTGTTTGCAATTTTTATTGCTACAATTGTTGCATGTGTGACTAAACCATTACCAATGATGGCCACTACAATTATTGCAGTTGTTATCGCAACGCTAACCGGCATTTTTAAAATGGAAGAAGTTACTGCTGGCTTTGGCAACTCTACAGCATGGATGGTTGCGATGTGTATGTTCTTGGCAGCCGGCTTTATCAAGTCAGGCTTAGGCAAGAGAATTGCTTACTTTTTTGTAAAAACTTTTGGCAAAAGAACTTTGGGATTAGCTTATGCACTTTCATTAGTGGAGACAGTTTTAGCAATCGGTATTCCAAGTAATAATGCCCGTGTAAATGGCATTATGTATCCCATCATCGATAACCTCTCAAAAGAGATGGGTTCAGATCCTAAAAAGGGTACTGAACGTGACATGGGTTCGTTTCTAGTTTTCAATGAATATGAAGTTAACATAGTTACTTCAACAATGTTCTTGACTGGTCTTGCAGGTAATATGGTTGCTTTGGGTATTGCTAAAACACAAAATATCACAATTTCGTGGATGCAATGGTTTATGGCAGCAATTGTCCCAGGCTTGATTTCACTGCTTGTTGTACCGTTTATTTTATACACGATTTACCCACCCAAGATTAAGGAAACTCCTAATGCTCATGCCTGGGCCGATAGTAAGATGAAGGAACTGGGTAAAATGACATCTGCCGAGAAGATTATGGGAGTTGTATTTTTACTTTCGGTTGTGCTTTGGTTAATTGGACCTGAATTTGAAATTGATGCCACTTTAGTAAGTTTTATTGCTGTGGCACTGTTACTTGTTTGTGGAGTAATTAATGTAAAGGACATCTTGGGCCAGAGTTTTGCCTGGAATATTCTGACTTGGTTATCAATAATTATGTTAATGTCAAAAAAACTAATGACTTTAGGCTTTTTCCCGTGGTTTTCAAAAACCTTGGGAAGCATGCTTCATGGCATGAACTGGGTACTGGTTTTAGTAATTCTATACTTAGCATACTTTTACTTACACTACTTGTTCCCAAGCGTTTCAACCCAAATTTCTGCACTTTACGCCGGCTTTTTGTCTATCGCAATTGGAGCAGGAGTTCCACCGGTGATGGCTGCCTTAATGTTAGCTTTAGATGGCTCACTTTACTTGTCAACTTCTAGCTATTCAGCTGGACCAGCTGCACTGCTATCATCGACTGGTTATGTTTCTAACAAAGACTGGTGGAAATTAAGTGCAATAATTGGTGTTGTACTTAATATCATCTGGTTAGGAGGTGGGCTAGTTTGGACTAAAGTGATTGGTATGTGGTAATTAAAATTTTAAAGGTTTTGAACTTTTTATACCCCAAGTTCAAAACCTTTTTTATGTTCTAAGGGGTGCAATTAGGTCAATCTTTTTGCTAATATATGACTTAGAAGTTTAATTATCAAGGAAGGTTAATGTTATGACTTGGGCAACCATATCGACTTGGAGAATGTCATTTGACGGTTTAAAAAAAGCGAGTTCACTTTTAAGTAAAAACGAATCAGCTGGAAACGCAGTGGAAAAACTGATTAATTTAGTTGAATCAACTCCTGAATATAAATCAGTTGGTTACGGCGGTTTGCCAAATGAAGATGGTGTTGTTCAAATGGATGCCGCTTTTATGAATGGTGATACTTTAGCCCAAGGATCTGTTGCAGCAATTGAAAACGTTAAAAATGCTGTGTCAGTAGCTCGCCTGCTCAGTCATAACAAAACAAATAGTTTTTTAGTTGGCGAAGGAGCAACCAAATTTGCCATGCAAAATGGTTTTGAAATGACTAATATGCTTACTGATAAGGCAAAATCAACTTGGCAAAAAAAGGTCCAAGACCGCTATCAAGGGCAACTAACTGCTTATGATGGTCATGATACTGTTGGTGCAGTAGCGCTTGACGAAAGTGGTTCGATAGCTGCCGCAACTTCAACTTCCGGTCTCTTTATGAAGAAAAATGGTCGTATTGGCGATTCGCCACTTTCAGGATCGGGATTTTACGCCGATAGCCAAGTAGGTGGCGCTGCAGCTACTGGTTTAGGTGAGGACATAATGAAGGGGTGTTTGTCATACGAAATTGTCAGAAAAATGGCTGATGGCTTATCGCCACAAGAAGCTTGTGATCAGTCACTTTTTCCGTTTGTTCAGAAACTAACGGCCAGATACGGAACTTGTGATGCAATTTCTCTTATTGCCTTAAATAAGAATGGGGAATGGGGAGTTGCTACCAACGTTGAGTTTGCATTTTGTGTAGCAACTAAGCAAGAAGAACCGAAAATTATGATCGCAGAACCAAGTGGACACGGCTCAACTACGATTTTTCCTGCGTCACAAAAATGGCTTGACGATTATGAAAAAAAGAGACATATGACTATCGACTAAGTTTAATTCACAAAAAGAAAACGGTGATAAAATGCTAAAGGAAGCTTGTGTTGAAAATTTCTCAAATATTCCAAGTGTAATTGCAGCTGGAGCTAACCGAATTGAGCTAAACAATGATTTGTCAGCAGGTGGAACGACTCCGTCTTTTGGTGTAATCAAAAAATCTGTTGAATATGCACATGAAAAGAGCACTCCTGTTGTAGTAATGATTAGACCACGAGGTGGTGACTTTGTCTACAATCACGATGAATTTCAGATAATGAGAGATGATCTTCAGGCAGTTGGTTTACTTGGGGCAGATGGAGTAGCTTTTGGCTGTTTGAATACTGATAAGCAATTAAATAAAACTCAAATGAGTGAGTTAATTAACATGGCTGAGTTTTCTAGCTTAGAAGTTGTAATGCACATGGCTTTTGATGAAATACCAGTCAGTAATCAAAGAGACTCTTTAAACTGGCTGGCAGAAAAAGGGGTAAAACGCATTCTAACTCATGGTGGAAACTTGGAAAAACCAATCTCAGACAATTTTGCTCACTTAAAAGAACTTGTAGAATGGGCCCAAAATAAAATTGAAATATTACCAGGCGGCGGAATAACTACAGTTAACCAAAACAAAATAGTGCAAGTTTTAGGCGTCAATCAGCTACACGGAACTAAAGTAGTCAACTCTTAATAAAGCAAACAAAAAGCTTTCTTTAAAAGAAAGCTTTTTTATATTTTTTATAGATTAGTAATATATTCTTTCGCATTCATAGCAGCATGTCTGCCAGAGTTAACATTATGAGCACAAGCTGAGCCACCTAATGTAATGGTGTAAACGTCCCGGTATTGCATAGTAGAGTCCATACCCGAAACATATAATCCTGAAATTTTTTCAAATTTCTCAGTAATAACTTCAAACTTTTGGTTTGAACCGATACCACCAACTCCAATTAAGTTAGAGGGATCAAGTCTGGCAATATAGTATGGACCATTTTCCATTGAAACAAGCATTTCTTTATCTTTATTAAATTCTAAATCACGACCTGCCTTGCAAAAATCATTGTAATTACTCATTGTGCGAACTAGAACTTCAGGTGATAAATCAACAGCTTTTGCTAAGTCACTAATATTATCAGCTTTAAATAGGGATTCGCCTTCATTAGTTTCTACTGCTTCATTTAAAATACTATTAGCGTTTTCAACATTTTCTGTTAACTTCTCGTAGATTTTCTGATTAAAGATTTCATAAGTTACCTTTGTGGATTTAATAGCCATGCGTTGGTAAAGTAGGTTATATTTTTTAACATTTTCATCAACAATTCTTCGTCCATCTTGGTTGACAAAAACAACTGGACCACCTGAAGGAAGTGACATAAACCCGTTAATAGGATCAAGGTACAAATGCACACCTTCATGTGGAAAAGCTTGAATATAGTTCATCATAAATTCCGGTGATTCTTTCAACATATCTTTTGCTCCAACCGACATAGCCATTTGATATCCATCTCCGGTGTTACTTGGCATTGAGCAATAATGAATGTTTTCTGTTGACCATCCTTGTTCCTCAAGAAGCTTAGGATTATGTCCGACACCTCCAGTTGATAGTAACGTTGCTTTGGCATTAATCTTTATAAAACCTTGTGGAGTTTTAGCATAAATTCCAATTACTTTACTATCATCATAAATTATACTCGTTGCAGATGTTTCCAATAAAAACTTAACGCCTAGTTCATCGGCTTTTTTCTTCATGTATGGAACATAACCAACTGATGCAAAGCCCCCCTTAAACCAATGAAATGTCGGAAACATGCAAGTTCCATGGTAGTCATCAACATTGGTTAGCTTTACGCCTAAATCTAATAACCATTCAATATTTGATGCAGAGTTATTTATTAAGTCTACCCAAAAAGATCCATCTACCCGATATTGTCCTAATTCTGTTTCCTTAGAAATAATTTCTTCTTTATTTGCATGAATTCCAGCTTTTTGCTGCATTTGAGTGTTAATTCCAAAAATTCCTTCAACGCCACCACCGTTTCCAGCGACAAAACCGTTTTTATCAATAACAATAGTTTCCATTCCTAATTGTCGAGACTGAACTGCAGCTGCTAATCCAGAAATTCCTGCTCCTACAATTAATAAATCTGTATCATATTCTTTATAGATTTTATTTGGCTTTGATTGCCATTTTGAGTATTTAGCTTGTTTTTCATTAGTGATATTACTTGTTTTCGTATTCTGTGTATCTTTTTCTTTTAAAATCGGTTTAAAAGTATCGAAGTTGCCTCCAGCTTGTTTTATTACTTTGCCTACGGCATTTATTAGACCATTTACTGAATGAGTGGCTCCTGAAATTGCATCAACTTCAAGGCTCTGTTTATTGATAATCTCGTTTGGTATTTTAGTAAATACTGTTTCTTCTAAGCTACCTGGTATCATCTCTCGTTTTGGAGTTATTTTGGTAATTTTATTATTATCTATACTAATTTCAAGTGGCATGCTTTCACTTTCATATTCTTTGGCAATAACTGAATAATTACCTGATTTTAAACTTGGCATATTTTTCTCCTATAAAAATAATATTAATTAGTACTTGCTAACAATTACATAGTTAATATAACATTGATAAAGAAATCACATATAATCAGTTTTATTATTATTAATCAGTTTTACTTATAAAAGGAGAAAAAATGAATCATGATCACTTAGCAGTTTTTCTAAATTTGGCTGAAACTCTGAACTTTTCTCAGACTGCACTTCAAATGAATATTTCTCAATCTGCGGTTTCACAAACAATTTCAACTATGGAAAGAGAACTTAATATTTTGTTATTTTACCGTACGAGAAAACAAGTTAGATTGACAAAAAGCGGTGAAGACTTCTATCAATCTATGAAGCCAATGTTAAACTTTTACAATAAATCAGTTCAAAGGGCTCAAAGAATAGAGCAGAGAAGGGAACATGATTTAACAATTGGATATAGCGGAACACCTTTTGAAATATCTATTTTACCTAAGATAATTAAAGAATATAATCGGGAGTGTCCATTTGAGAATATTAATGTTTACTTAGAGAATTTCGCACACAATGCTTTGAAAGATCATTTATTAAATGGTGATTGTGACGTAATTCTAACTATGCCCGATATCGTCTCAAAAATGGAGAACATAAAATACTATGATCTAACAGTAGGTTCGTATTGTGCTAATTTTCATGAAAAGCTAAAGTCTAGTGAGAAAAAAACTATAAAGTTATCAGAATTGAGTAAATTCAGATTGATTTTTTTAGATAGTCAATGGTGTCCGCCATCTCAAAATGATTTACAAAAAGAAATCAAAAAAGTAAATGAAAAAACAAATTTGGTATATGCAAATAACATTTTAAACTCAAGCATCATGGTAAAAGCAGATTTAGGCGTTGGCATTTGGGCTAATTTTGTTTCTAGTGCGAAAGATCAAAATGAGCATAGCTTACTTTTAGAATATGAGACTAAACCCCATTATGGTCTTGCTGTGCTTAACTATGGTGTTACCAAAATTGCAAAGCATTTTGCTGCCTGGTTATTAGAAAATCACAATAAGTTCGTAAATGAAGCAATTTTTTGTTGACAATAGTTAAGACCATGATTAAAATATTATTAATATTAATAAAGCAATGAAAAGAAGAGTAGATTTGTATGTAACGTCATAGAGAGTTCTGATTGCTGAAAAAGAACCGTGAAGACAAATTGAAAGTAGCTTTGAGCTATATGGTGAAATTTAAGTAGCTTATATTGGTAACACCCATTAACGTGTTAGCGCATCGCAATATTGCCGTGTGTGAAGTGACTTGATAAATCAGCAAGTGATTTATCAGTAAGTTAGGTGGTACCGTGCCAAAAGCACCCTTGATTTAATCAAGGGTGCTTTTTAGTGCTCAAGTAAACTATCACCAAACTCAATATCATTTTTATTAATAAAGACAAAGCCGTAAGTAACAAATATGTTTAACTTCAATTTTAAATTGAAGAGGAGCTCTAATTGGAGGAAAAATATGGGAGATTTTGAGCAAGATTTAAATAAAAAGCCGTTGACTTGGAAACAGTATTTAGTTGTCGCTTCGTTATTATTTGGTTTGTTCTTTGGAGCAGGAAATTTAATTTTTCCAATTCACTTAGGTCAACTAGCCGGAGCAAATTGGGGAGTTGCCACTTTTGGCTTCTTGGTTACAGCCGTCCTTTTGCCTTTGTTAGCTGTTTTAGCAATTAGTGCTAGCCATGCCAAAGGAGTCTATGATATTGGCTTACCATTGGGATCAAAATTTGCTTTAGCTTTTATGGTCTTAATTCACTTGACGCTTGGTCCTTTATTTGCCACTCCTCGTACAGCAAGTATTTCTTTTTCAGTCGGTTTAGCACCAGTTTTGCCACAGAAATATGCAAAAATTAGTCTCTTGGTTTTCTCAGCTATTTTCTTCATTTTGGCATTTATTATTGCGTATAAGCAATCTTCTATTTTAGATAGTATTGGCAGGATTTTAAACCCTTTGTTTTTAATTTTGCTATTCTCAATTTTTCTGTTAGCAGCTTTTGCACCAATGGGAAAAGCAAGTAATCAAGCTGTTACTTCAGCTTACCAAGCTCAGCCATTTTTTAATGGATTTTTAGAAGGCTATAATACTATGGATGCATTAGCTGGGCTAGCATTCGGCTATACAATTGTTTCAGCAGTCAAACAATTAGGAAAAACTTCTGCTAAAAGTAATGCTAAAGTAACCGCAATTGCCGGTGTAATAGCAACCGGGGCAATTGGTATTATTTATATCGGTTTAATTTGGCTTGGTGCAACTACACTTAACCACTTTAAAATTTCTCCTGAAGGAGGAACAGTTTTTAATCAAATTGTTACTTACTATTTAGGTGACATTGGACACGCTCTTCTTGCCACTTTAGTTACATTAACCTGTTTAACTACGGCAGTTGGGTTATTAGCTGCTTTTGCGCAAGATTTTCACCGTAGCTTTAGTAAGATTAGCTATCATGCTTGGCTAGCAATTATGACTTTTGCTTCCTTTATTACTGCTAATTTTGGATTAGATACAATTATTTCTTGGTCAACCCCAATGCTGATGTTTCTTTATCCAATAGCTATAGTACTTATTATTTTATCTATTACAGGCACACTGTTTAACTATGATCCAATAGTTTACATTTGGGGCGTTGGCTTAACTTTAATTCCTGCAGTTTTTGATATGCTTGCATCGTTCCCACCTGTTGTTAGCCAACAACCCTGGGCCCTTCAGTTGAAGTCTATTCAACTTCGCTTTTTACCATTTGCTGATATCGGTATGGACTGGGTAATTCCTGCAGTTATTGGATTAGCAATTGGCTTGATCGTACATTTTTATCAAAATAAAAAATCTAAAAAAGCCTAAGTAATTAATCAAATGGTTCAAATAATAGAGCCTCTTCTTTGACATCAGCTGCGTATGAAAGTAGATTTAAGTAAACGGATATGCAGTTAATGAATAGAAGATTGGACTGGTTAATTTGAACAATATGAACATGAACAAGGATCACGATAAAGAACAAATGCACTCAATGTCAAACAATTCTTCAATGAAGATGGGCAGCGACATGATGATGCATGGTGGTCGCATGATGCACATGGGCAATTTAAAACAGAAGTTTTGGGTTTCGGCAATACTTTCCGTTCCGATTCTTTTTCTAGCACCAGCGATGGGAGTAAAGCTGCCATTTCAATTTTCATTTCCAGGTTCTGAGTGGATTGTAGTTATCTTCGCAACAATTTTGTTTATTTATGGCGGAGAGCCTTTTCTTAAAGGTGCCTACTATGAACTTAAGGAACGAAAACCGGAAATGATGACACTGATTTCTCTGGGGATTAGTACCGCATATATTTATAGTTTATATGCCTTTGTGCAAAATAGTATTTTACGGAATCAAAACCATGTTATGGACTTTTTTTGGGAACTAGCAACGCTTATTTTGATTATGTTGTTGGGTCACTGGATTGAAATGTCTTCCGTCATGAGTGCTAATAGTTCAGTTAATGATTTGGCTAAGCTGCTTCCAGATAAAGTCCATGTTCAAAGTGATGGTCACATTGAAGATATTAATCTTAATAGTGTTAAAAAAGATACAATAATTATTGTCAAACCAGGTGAGAGCATTCCGCTTGATGGTCAAATTTTAGCTGGCGCAAGTGATGTAAATGAATCCTTAGTGACTGGAGAATCAAAAGATGTTACTAGGTCAAAAAATGATAAAGTGATTGGTGGATCGATTAACGGTTCAGGAACACTAACTGTTAAAGTTGCAAATTCGGCTGATTCAGGTTTTCTAGCTAACGTTAATAAACTTGTACAAACGGCACAAATGAATAAATCAAAGCTGCAAAACCTGGCTGATCAGGTATCTGGATGGCTGTTTTACGCGGCTTTAATTATAGGAATCATTGCTTTTATAGTTTGGACTGGTTTGCAAGGAATAGCTAACGGATTGGAAAGAATGGTAACAGTTTTAGTTATTGCTTGTCCGCACGCTTTAGGATTAGCTATTCCGTTGGTAAATGCTAAAAGTACATCGATTGGTGCCAAAAAAGGGCTACTAGTTAGAAACCGGAACGTGATTAGTGTAAGTTCTAAACTTAATTATCTATTAATGGATAAAACTGGTACCTTAACGGAAGGCAAATTCCAAGTGCGAAAATTTGGAACTTTGAATAGAAAGTACAGTCAAGAAGAGATATTAAGAATAATTGCATCCATTGAACAAGATTCAACGCATCCAATTGCCCAGAGTATTTTACAGTTTGCTAAAGAAAAAAAGACTGAAATACTTCCTGTTTCAAACAGTAAAGATATGGCTGGCAAAGGTATTACTGGTACAATAAATGGTCAAAACTACCAATTAGTTAACGAAAAAACTGCCCGAACTCAAATTGAAAATTTTCCTGAAATCGATGTTTCCAGCTACACTGTGAGTTACTTGATTCATGACACGCAACTTCTTGGTTATATTGCAGTTGGAGACCAAATTAAATCTTCGGATCTTTCTCTGATTAAACAAGTCAAACAACTAAATATCACTCCAGTTATGTTGACTGGCGATAACCAAAAAGCCGCTGAGAGCATTGCCAGCAAGTTAGGAATTACTGAAGTATACTCAGAATTGATGCCTGAAGATAAGCAAAAAATTGTCGCTCAATTACAAGAGGAAAACAATAAGGTAATGATGGTTGGTGACGGAATTAATGATGCGCCAAGTTTGGCTAAAGCCGACATTGGGGTAGCTATCGGAGCTGGAACTGATGTCGCAGTTGATTCCGCAGATGTTGTTTTGGTTAATAGTGAGCCAACCGATATCATTAGTTTTTTAAAACTAGCTCAGAATACGCAAAAAAAGACAATTCAGAATTTATGGTGGGGAGCAGGATATAACATTATTGCTTTACCTTTAGCTGCTGGTATCTTAGCACCAGTTGGAATTATTCTTCCGCCAGCAATCGGAGCTTTACTCATGTCACTATCAACAGTGATTGTTGCAATTAATGCCGAAACCTTAAAAATCTAAATTAGTACTAAGAAGCACTTCCACTGAAGTGTTTTTTTTTTGGTAAATTAAAAGCTATTTTAAAATATTCAGAAGGCATACACTTTTTAAAGCATTGAGAACTGTGGCAATAACAGTTATCATGATACAAGGATAAATACACTATTGAGACAAATAAAAAAGGAAAATTAAATGGGTGAAGTAGAATATCGCATTGAAGAAGACACTATAGGTCCAGTCAAAATTCCCAAAGAAGCTTTATGGGGCCCGCAAACTGAGCGAAGTCGCAACAATTTTACAAGTGGTGAACTAATGCCCTTAGCAATTATTCGGGCATTTCTTAACTTGAAAAAAGCTGCTGCTGAATCAAATGTTGAAGTTGGTGAAGAACCTGAAAAAAAGGGTAATGCAATTAAGGATGCAATTGACCAACTATTAAAATTGAGTGATGAAGATTTACGTAAAGATTTTCCCTTGCATGTTTTGCAAACTGGTTCGGGAACACAAAGCAACATGAATGTTAACGAAGTAGTCGCTAATCTGGCAAATAAACTTCATCCAGATCTTAACATCCTGCCAAATGACGATGTTAATCGCGGCCAGTCATCAAATGATACCTATCCAACTGCAATGAACATTGTAGCAGTTGAAGCACTTGACTGTTTAGAACCCGCAATTAAGCGATTAATCGATGAACTAAAAATCAAACAAAACAAATATTGGAAAACAGTTAAAGTTGGGCGAACTCACCTTCAAGATGCCACACCAATTACTTTTGGGCAAGAAATTTCTGGATATATTTCTGCCTTAAAACATGATTTAGAGTACATTCAAGAACTTAAGCCTACTTTGTACGAATTAGCTATTGGTGGCACTGCTGTAGGAACTGGTTTAAACGCTGCTCCAGACATGACCGAGAGAATAGTAAGCAAATTATCCAAGGTATATGGGCATGAATTTAAAGTTAAAACTAATAAATTCTGGGGACTAGCTCACCATTCTGGTATTGATGTAGTTCATGGCGCTTTAAAAACATTAGCTGCTGATATGTTTAAGATTGCACAGGATATTCGGTTTTTAGCTTCTGGACCAAGAGCTGCCTACCACGAATTAAATATACCAGCAAACGAGCCTGGCTCGTCAATTATGCCTGGTAAAGTTAATCCTACCCAAGCTGAAGCTGTAACAATGGCAGCTGCAAAAGTTTTTGGCAACGATACTACCATTACCTTTGCGGCTTCGCAGGGAAACTTTGAAATGAACGTTTTTAAGACGGTAATGATTGCTGCTTTTTTAGATTCTTGCGACATTTTAACTGGGACAATTATAGGTTTTACAGAAAAATTGATTGTTGGTTTAACCGTTAACCCAGAAAAGATGGATGAGTTACTAGAAAATTCCCTGATGACAGTTACCGCATTATCGCCACATATTGGTTATCACGCGGCTGCAAAAATTGCGCAAAAGGCTGATAAAGAAGGAATTACTTTAAAAGAGGCGGCTTTAAAGAGTAAAGAGGTTACTGCTGAACAATATGACGAATGGATGAACTATATGAAAATGACTAATTTAGATCGAACTGAACCAGAAAAATAAAGGAGAATAATAAATTAATGGCTAAATTTATTTTTACCCCAAATAAAAGTTCTGAAATTGAAGAATATTACGATGCAGTTATCATTGGAAGCGGCGGAGCAGGTCTAACCGCGGGGATTCAAGCAAATGAGCTGGGATTAAAGGTTGCCGTTTTTGAAAAAAACACTGAGCTTGGTGGCAATACCAGTCGGGCTTCCTCGGGTATGAATGCTTCAGAAAGTCTAGTTCAAATAAATGCAGGCATAATCGATGACAAAGCAGATTTTTATCAAGAGACTATGCAAGGTGGAGGTCGTCTAAATGACCCAGAATTATTACGTTATTTTGTTGACCATTCTGCTATAGCGATTGACTGGTTAAAAGATCATGACATCGAATTAACTAACTTAACCATTACTGGCGGAATGAGTAAAAAAAGGGCTCATCGTCCCGGTTCAATGGCTCCAGTTGGTAACTACTTGATAACAGGCGCCTTAAAACAAGTACAAAAAAACAACATACCGGTTTTTAATAATTCTAAAGTAACCAAACTAATTCAAGACCAAAATAAAAGCATTTTAGGGATTCAACTAGAAACTGATAACGGAAATAAGACAGTAAATGCAAAAGCAGTTTTGTTAGCGTCTGGGGGCTTTGGATCTTCTAAAAAGTTAATTGAACAATATCGACCTGACTTAATTGGCTTTAAAACTACTAATCAGCCCGGAACAACAGGTGATGGCCTTTTTCTTGCAAGCCAGGTGGGTGCACAGCTTGAGCAGATGGACTTTATTCAGGTTCATCCAACTGCCCAGACCGATAGGGATCATGTATATTTAATCGGTGAAGGATTGCGAGGTGAGGGAGCGATTTTAGTTAATAAATCTGGAAAGAGATTTGTTAATGAAATGAATACGCGAAAAATCGTTTCTAATGCAATTAATAATTTGCATGAAAATGGTGCTTTTCTCATTTTTGATCAGAATATTCGCAATAATTTTTCTGCGGTTGAGTTTTATGATCATATTGGTCTGGTAAAAACTGGGGCTACTTTAAATGATATTGCTAACGAAATAGGTGTTGATCCATCTAGTTTGGCCACTTCCATTAAAACTTGGAATGAGTCAGTTGCAACCAAGAACGATAAGGAGTTTGGACGAATGACGGGAATGGAACGAGCAATTAACGATGGACCATTTTTTGCAATTCATGTTAATCCAGCAATTCATTACACAATGGGAGGTATTCATATCAATACCAAGACCGAAGTATTAGATACTAATGGAGAGGTAATACCTGGTTTGTATGCTGCTGGTGAAGTCTCTGGTGGTCTTCACGGCAACAACCGAATTGGTGGTAACTCGATTGCTGAAACTGTTATTTTTGGTCGACAAGCCGGGATGCAAATAAGTAAGTTTGTTTATTCAGGAAAGAAAAGTTAATACTTAAAAAAACACTTAGATCTATCTAAGTGCTTTTTATTTGTTTGTGTTTAATTTTAAAAAACTAATATTGCTAAAGGTAGCTATCACTTTTATAATGTGAAACGTATTTGATGACTATGGTTGCTAACATGAAAGGAAAGAACTATGAATAGAAAAGTAATGCTTGTCGGTGACGGGGCGGTTGGTTCAACTTTTGCCAATGATTTATTACAACATACTAGAGTTGACGAACTGGTTATTACCGATGTAGTTAAGCAGCGTCCAATTGGAGATTCGCTGGATTTGGAAGATATTACTCCTTTTACAGGTGAATGCAATGTTCATGCGGGCGAATACTCCGATGCACAGGATGCAGATATCGTAGTAATTACTGCTGGAATTCCCCGTAAACCAGGTGAGACTAGGCTGGACTTAGTTAATAAAAATGTCGCCATTTTAAAAAGCATTATTAATCCAGTAATTAAATCAGGTTTTGCTGGAATATTTATAGTTTCGGCTAATCCAGTTGATATTTTGACTACATTGACTCAAAAATTATCTGGGTTTCCAAAGAATAAGGTTATTGGAACAGGAACTTCACTTGATTCAGCTCGCCTTCAAGTCCAATTAGCCAGAAAACTACAGGTTCCAGTTACCGCAGTTAATTCAATGGTTCTTGGTGAACACGGTGATACTTCATTTGAAAATTTTGATGAATCTACTGTTGCCGATAAGCCTTTACGTAAATTCAATGAAATTGATGATAAAGTTTTAAAAGAAATTGAAACTGATATTCGACAAAAGGGGAGCAAAATCATTGAAAATAAAGGTGCTACTTTTTATGGAATTGCCGTTATGTTAACACAAATTGTTAGTGCAATTTTAAATAATCGGGCAGTTGTCTTACCGCTTTCTGCACCAATTAATGGTGAGTATGGCATTAAGCATGATTTGTATTTGGGTACGCCAACCGTCATAGACGGATCGGGAATCAATCATGTGATTGAAGCAAAATTGTCTAAACGAGAACTCGTGAAAATGAATGATTCAGCTGATAAAATGCAAGAAATTCTAGATGGAATTAATCTAAACTAGGTAAGAGAGCCTAAATATAATCAAGCAAGAAAAACAGTTTCGTGCAAAGAATTTTCCGACCAAAAATATTCAACAGCAAAAAAATAGCCGTTACTTAAAACGACTATTTAAATTAAGAAGACTAAGTGAAACTCTGATTTTTTCGTAAAACTGCTTCGGCAATTTCAGAATTAGTTACTAAATGGGTGATGATACCACTTCTGAGAGCACCTAAAAGAGCATCTTCTTTAAAGCGGTTCTTAACAATTACAAAACGGATAGGTATATGCATAAAGTCTTCTATACTGATACCACAAATATGCGACTCAATTGGTTTATAAAAATTGCCGTTGATATCATACGGCCGTCCAAGAATAATTCCAGCAATTTGGTCTTTATCTACATTTTTTAACAATTCTTTAGTATAGTGGTCCATAAAAAACTGGTCAGTTTCTAGTGACTGAGCGGTTCCGATACTTGCAAATACTAAGTCTAATTGTGAAAATTCCTTTTCGTTATATTGATAAAATGGTTCTTTTCTAATATTCTCTACTAATTGAGAATTTATTGAATAAAGCGGGGCTGGGAAGGCTAAACATTTGGCTTTGAACTTATCAGCGGCTTCTTGAGTGACTTGGTTTTGCAGTTTACTTGAATTCACTATTTGGCCAACAAGCTGAACAAAAGTCAGGTCATCACGGTTAACTTCTGAAAAATTGTCAATGATGTCTTTAATCAACGTTCCCCATGTTAAACCAACTACATGAGCTGAGTTGGTGTAATTTTGGATTTGCTTAGCTGCGTAATTAACAATCATTTCTTGGTCTTGATTTTTAGTAGCTAAATTTTTGAGAATATATACTTCCTTAAGCTGGAATAGCTCTTGAAATTTACGCTCTAATTTTTCTGATCTTTTTGGACTTTGAGAAATGGTGATTTTTACAATTCCCTTATCTTTGGCCTCATCAATTGCCTTGGAAATCAAATAGCGAGAAAGGTTATATTTTTGGGATATATCCGCAATAGTTAACTTACTAAGAAAATAATCGTGTGCAATGTTAGCTAATTGCTCATCCGGTAATAGTGTCATTTGTCTATCCCTTCAACTTTCCTATTATCTCAAATTATAGTACAAAAGATGCTACTAATACTATCCTTGTAAATAATTTTTAAGATTAAATATAGTTTTTAGTTACTAGAGTAAATTGAACTAGGAAAAAACACTTAATTACTTCTCTCAACCAAATCGCAAAATTCTGCCTTTGTAATTTTTTGCAAATCACTTGGCTTTAAAAAGACACTTCTTCCAACTTTACCACTTGAAACACCAATTTCAGTTTCATTTATCATGCTATTATCAAGATAAATAGGGAAATGATGGTTAAAAGAGATTCCAATTGGAGTGTTTGCTCCATGAACATAACCGGTAGTTTTTTCCAGTTCTTTTAAAGGTAGCATTTCGCATTTCTTGTTTCCAGAATGCTTTGCCAGTTTTTTCATACTTAGATGCTTGGTTATCGGGACAACACCAACAATTACTCCGGTTTTGTTACCAGTGCAAACAAGCGTCTTGTAGACCAAATGCTCATTCTCGTTTAAAATAGAAGTATCTATTTGCGCTACGCCACCTGAATCCTCTGATGTAGCAAACTCTACCTGTCGATATTTTACTTTGTTTCGATCAAGAATTTTTTCCACTAGCGTTTTTTCGATTTTATTTTTTTTCTTAGACATAAATCTCACCAATTTAATAATAGCATTGATCAGAAAGTTTGATAAAGGAGTTTGAAGCATGAAGTTACTTATTATAAAAATTGAAACTAGTCACGAAGTAGAAGATGCTCTCAGCGTTTACAGCCAGGACATCTTACATTGTCTGGGAACAGAAACGCGCAAACGCTCAGATTTTGAAGAAATAGGTTGGGAAAACGACTCAAGCACTGTTGATTTGTCTGAAATTGAAAATTTGCCTGTCGATATGCAATTTTTGGCATATTTTAATGAAGATGCTAACCGAAAGGAACTAATTAAAAAATATCAAGATAAACTACTTGAATTAAAAAGCTATGGCTTGAATGTAGGCCTTGCCGAAGTTAGTGCTTCATATATTGAAGATCGTGATTGGAATACTGTTTGGCAGAAGTTCTATCATGTAATTAATTTTTCGCGGTATTTGGCAGTCGTACCTGAGTGGGAAAACTACCAACCGCAATTTCCTGATCAAAAGTTAATTAATTTAGATCCTGGACTTGCTTTTGGAACAGGTGGTCATACAACTACACAACTATCAATGATGGGCTTAGAACGTGTTCTTGACAAGCCTAAGAGTGTGATTGATGTTGGCACTGGATCTGGTATTTTAGCAATTGCCGCTTCCTTACTTGGGGCTAGCCAAGTATTAGGAACAGATATTACAGAGGAGGCAGTTACAGCCGCACAAGAGAATATTGCATTGAATCATTTGAACAATGTTAAAATCAAGAAAACAAGTTTATTAAAGAATATTGATGGTAAATTTGACGTGATCGTTGCTAATATTTTGGCAGAGATTTTGCTTGATTTGATTCCGCAACTTGATGAACACTTAGCTGCGAATGGTAAGGTAATTTTTTCAGGAATTGATTACTTACAATTGGATAAAATTAAACAAGCCCTTACTCAGAATGGTTTCAAAATCAATTTGACCATGAAGCAAGATCGGTGGATTGGATTAATAATTGAGCGAAAAGAACATTAAAAGAGTTATAATAAGAAATTAAACTAAGTAAGGAAAAAGCGAATTGATTGATAAATTCAAACAAATACCATTAATTCGAAAACTAAATCAATATCAGCCGATGCCAATTATTTGGTGGACTATGCTGGTTACAGTCTTACCACTTGTTTTCAGTCTATTGAGAATTTCAGTTATTTGGCGAGTCGGACTGTTGTTTATTGTATTTAATTGCGTGGTTAGCTATCACGTAGGTAAATTAATCAAAACAATCAATTTAAAGCGATACTGGTTATTATTATTGCCCATCTGCTTTTGCTTGATTGTTTTGATGAAATATGCGAAATATAACTTCTTGTTTGGCTTGATTTATCTTATTTTCGAAATTTTTGGCTTAATGGACAAACAAATATATAAATAGAAGGGCCGGGTTCTATGTCAAAGTATGTTGAAATGACTCATGACCAAGTAATTGATACCTGTAAAAAATATATGACTGAAGAGCAAATTGCTTTTATTGAAAAAGCTTATGAATTTGCAAAAGAGGCGCATAAGGAACAAAAACGCGCGTCTGGCCAACCATATATTGTCCATCCAACTCAGGTAGCAGGTACTTTAGCTCGTTTGAGTTTGGACGCTGATACTATTGCTGCCGGCTTTTTACATGACACAGTTGAAGATACTGAAGTTACCAATGATGATATCAAGGAAAAGTTTGGCAAGGATGTTGCCTTTATTGTTGATGGGGTAACCAAGCTAAATAAATACGAATATAAATCGCATCAAGAGTTTTTAGCTGAGAACCACCGAAAAATGTTAATTGCAATGGCAAAGGACATTCGGGTTATCATGGTTAAATTAGCTGACCGGTTGCATAATATGCACACGCTTGAGCATTTGCGTCCAGATAAGCAACGCCGAATTGCTTCTGAAACCATGGACATTTATGCTCCTCTAGCTGACCGGTTAGGTATTGGTACAATCAAATGGGAATTAGAAGATCTCAGTTTTCATTATTTAAATCCTGAAGCGTATTACCAAATTGTCAATTTAATGAGTTTAAAACGTAGTGAGCGTGAAGGCTACATTCAAGAAACTACACAGACCCTAAAGAAGAGTTTGGACAGTCTTGGTATTAAGTACGAAATTTACGGGCGGCCCAAGCACATTTATTCAATTTATAAAAAAATGCTTGATAAGCATAAAGATTTCAACGAAATCTATGATTTATTAGCAGTTCGGGTAGTTGTTCAGACCGTTAAAGATTGTTATGCCGTTTTAGGAGCAGTTCATACTAAGTGGAAACCAATGCCAGGTCGTTTTAAAGACTACATTGCCGTTCCTAAAGTTAATGGTTATCAATCATTACATACGACAATTATCGGCCCAGGCGGTCGTCCGCTAGAAATTCAGATAAGAACTGAACAAATGCATGAAGTTGCCGAGTACGGTGTGGCTGCTCACTGGGCTTATAAACAGGGGAATTTTACTGGAGTCGAACAAACTAGTTCAAATGAAAAACTAGATATGGTACGAGAAATCCTTGAGCTAAAGGATGAAACACAAGACGCTGGCGAATTCATGAAGAATGTAAAGAGTGAAATTTTTTCAGATCGTGTTTACGTCTTCACCCCCAAAGGCGAAGTTTACGAACTTCCCAAAGGATCAGTAACTCTTGATTTTGCCTACGAAATTCATACTCAAGTTGGTAGTCACGCAGTGGGGGCTAAAGTTAACGGTAAGTTAGTTCCGCTGGACTACAAATTGAAAAATGGTGATGTTATTGACATCATGACCCAATCAAATGCAAGTCCATCAACCGACTGGATTGATATGGTTAAAACTTCCCGAGCTCGAAATAAAATTCGCCGCTACTTTAGAAGCCTTGATCGTGAAAGCAACATCGAACAAGGTGAGCAAATGATTGCAGATAATTTGCGCGAGCAAAACTACTCACCTAAAGAGTTTATGGATAAAGAGCACATTGAGCAGCTCTTAGAGCAGCTTAATTATCATACTGCAGACGAAATGTACGCATCCGTTGGTTTTGGTGATTTATCAGCAATCAGTGTAGTTAATCGACTTACTGCGGATATTCGTCATGAAGATGAAAAAAAGCGGCAAAAGCAGCTTGAAGAGCAAATTTTAAATTCAGGACAAAAATCGATTACTGATACAGGTAACAAGAACCACTCTTCATCGATGAAAATCAAGCATAAAAATGGAGTAATGATTCAAGGCGTTAGCGACTTGATGCTTCATCTAGCTAAGTGCTGTAATCCGGTTCCTGGTGATGAAATTGTTGGCTATGTAACTAAGGGGCGTGGTGTTACAATTCACCGCAAAGATTGTCGCAATATTACTAACAATAATGATAGTCAAGGACGCCTAGTTGAAGTAGAATGGGAAAATGTTGAAGAGAGTAATCAGCAAGCATTTAACGCAAACATTGAGGTCTTCGGCTACAATCGTAGCAGACTTCTAAGTGATGTTTTGACTAAACTGAACTCTTTAACGCCTAATATTAATAACCTATCAGGAAAAGTAAACGATGACAATATAGCTCATATATACGCAACTGTTGCGGTAACTAATTCCAATCAGCTAGATGGAATTTTATCCAAATTACGTGATATTCCTGACGTATATGAAACAAGAAGGGCAGACAACTAATGCGAGTTGTAATTCAGCGAGTCAACCACGCTGATGTTAAAATTAACGGAAAAATTGTTGGCCAAATTAAAAAAGGGCTGCTACTTTTTGTTGGTCTTAAAGAAAATGACGACCTTGAAGTAGTTAAAAAAACTGCTGCTAAGATTGCTAAGATGCGTATTTTTGAGGATGAAACTGGCAAAACCAACTTAGGCATTAAAGATGTTGAAGGTGAAATCTTAAGTGTTAGCCAGTTTACATTACTAGCCGATACTAAAAAGGGCAATCGCCCAAGTTTTATTCAAGCAATGAAACCGCCAAAATCAGACCAATTGTGGCAAGCATTTAATCATGAACTTGAAAATACTGGTTTAAAAGTTGAAACTGGAGAATTTGGTGCTGATATGAAGGTTAATCTTGAAAATGATGGACCGTTTACAATTGTTTTAGATATGTAAAAATAGTTTGTCCTGACTGCCAGTTTTGGTTGACATTTTTACGTTAAAACTATAAGCTAAAACAAGAATTATCAATGACGAAGACTGAAGTTTAGCATTTTTATTTTAGAGACTACTCGCTTTGCTGAAAAGAGTGGATTAAAAAAGCTAACTGTGACCCCTTTACCAGATAATAACCGCATCGCGAGCGTTATTTCGCAGCAGGCAAAAGGTGGTACCGTGCTAATTCAGAGCGCCCTTGATTCTTATTCAAGGGTGCTTTTTTATTAAAAAGGATGATTAAATGAGAGTTCAAAGACCAAAGGGAACAGTTGATATTTTGCCAGACCAATCTGGTTCTTGGGAAAAAGTTGAACAAATACTGCGTGATTTTTTTAAGCAGGCTAATTATCGGGAAATTCGAACACCTAGTTTTGAAAATTATGAAGTCTTTTCCCGTTCTAGTGGCGAAACTTCAGATGTCGTTGAGAAAGAAATGTATGATTTTAATGACAAAGGTGGACGACACGTTGCTCTTCGCCCAGAAGGAACAGCTGGGGTAGTTAGAGCGTATGTTGAAGATAAGCTATATGCTCCAGAAATGGTTAAGCCTTATAATGTCTATTATATTGAATCATTTTTTCGCTATGAAAGACCACAAGCTGGTCGCCAACGTGAATTTCACCAAATTGGCATTGAAAGTTTTGGTTCCAAAAATCCATTAGCTGATGTTGAAACAATTGTTTTGGCTCATGATTTACTAGCAGAACTTGGTGTTAAAAATTACGAATTACACATTAATACCTTGGGTAATGCTCAGGCTCGGCAAGATTATCATGATGCTTTAGTTGATTACTTTAGACCATTAAAAGAGCAATTATCGGACGATTCTAAGCGTCGATTAGAAAAGAATCCACTGCGGATTTTAGATTCTAAAGATGAACAAGATAAACAATTTTTACCAAATGCCCCTAAAATAATCGATTATCTTAATGATGATGCAAGAAAGAATTTTAACGAAATTACGCAGATGCTTGATCAACTCGGCATTTCATATACAATCGATAATGATTTAGTTCGTGGATTAGACTATTATTCAGGAATTATTTTTGAATTCCTGGTCAATGATCCTAGTTTATGGGAATCTGCTACTGCGATATTAGGTGGCGGTCGTTATGACAATCTTGTAGAAGAATTTGACGGACCGGCAACTCCTGCAGTTGGCTTTGGAATCGGTGAAGAACGATTAATGTTGGTACTACAAAAACAGAATCCAGATTTGTTTAAAGATCAAGGAATCGATTTCTTCATCGCTAACATTGGTGACGGTACTGAATTAAAAGCAGTAGAGTTCGCGCGTTCGCTACGTAGTCAGGGCTATAAAGTACAATATGATGTTGACCAAAAGAAACTTAAAGCGCAGTTTAAAAAAGCTGATCGTGTAAATGCAAAGTATGTGATTACTCTTGGGGCAAGAGAATTAACCAATGGAGTTCTAAATATTAAACGGCTTACTGATGGAAAAACGCGAGAATTAAAACTTGCGGACATCGCTAACATGAAAAGTATCTTGAAAGAATTAAAGGATTAGAAATGGAACTGAGAACAAATTATTGCGGTAATATAACTGCTGAATATATTGGAAAAGATTTTAACTTATACGGTTGGGTGCAACGCGTACGAAATCTTGGTAATCTTGTATTTATTGACTTGCGTGATCGTGAGGGAATCGTTCAGGTTGTCATTAATCATGATTCAGGTCAAGAGCTAATGGAAATAGCTGATTCTCTTGGTAATGAGTACGTTATTCAAGTTAAAGGAAAAGTTGTAAAGCGCTCAAGTGTTAATTCGGACATGAAAACTGGAGAAGTTGAAGTTGAAGCCAGTGAAGTCGTTATCTTGAATAAGTCTCAAGTACCACCTTTCGAAGTTAAAGATGACGCTGAAGTCAGCGAGCAGACAAGGCTAAAGTATCGCTACCTTGATTTACGTCGACCGAATTTACAAAAAGCAATTATTTTAAGATCAAAAATTCTTCAAGCAACTCATGAATACTTTGACCAAAATGGTTTTATTAACATTGAAACTCCTATTTTAGGTAAATCTTCGCCAGAGGGAGCTCGAGACTATCTAGTTCCTTCGAGAATCTATCCCGGTAGCTTTTATGCCTTACCGCAATCTCCGCAGTTATTTAAGCAACTTCTCATGGGAGCAGGTTTTGACAAGTATTACCAATTGGCAAGATGTTTCCGTGATGAAGATTTGCGTGGTGATCGTCAACCTGAGTTTACGCAAATTGACTTGGAAACTTCTTTTACGGATGAAAAGCAAGTTCAAAATTATACTGAAGGCTTATTAAAGAAAATCATGAAAGATGTCATGGGAATCGATTTAAAGACACCGATTGACCGTATTTCATGGGAAGATGCGATGAATAACTACGGAACAGATAAACCTGATATTCGTTTTGATATGTTAATTCATGATTTAAGTCCAATTTTTAAAAATAGTGATTTCAAAGTTTTTTCTAATGCAATTGCAGACGGTGGTTTCGTTAAAGGAATTGCGGTTAAAAATGGTGCTCAGGCATATTCACGTAAGCAAATTGAAAAGAAACAGGAATATATCAAGCGTTTCCATGCTAAAGGTCTGGCTTGGGTAAAATTTGAAAATGGCGAATTTTCAGGTCCAATAGCACGCTTTTTAACTGAAACAAATCAGATGGCTTTAATCAAAGAATTTAGTTTGACTGGAGATGAACTCATAGTATTTGTTGCTGACAAATGGAAGGTTTGTTGCGACTCACTTGACCATCTAAGGCGTGAATTTGCTAAAGAAACAAATATTATTCCAAAACACGAGTTTGATTTCGTTTGGATAGTTGATTGGCCATTATTTGAATATGATGAAGGTCTAGGTAGATGGATTGCTGCCCATCATCCATTCACAATGCCTGATGATGAAGGTATTGCTTTATTAGATACTGATCCGCATAAGGCACATGCTCGTAGTTATGATATTGTTATGAACGGTGATGAACTTGGTGGTGGATCGATACGTATTCACAAGCGCTCAATCCAAGAAAAGATGTTTAAAGCACTTGGCTTTACCAAAAAGCGTGCTTACGAACAATTTGGTTATTTGCTTGAAGCTTTAGACATGGGATTCCCACCACATGCCGGCTTAGCAATTGGTTTAGATCGTTTTGCAATGTTGTTAGCTGAAAAAGATAATATTCGCGATGTTTTAGCTTTTCCAAAGAACGCCAATGCTTCAGAACCAATGATGCATGCTCCAGCACCAGTTGCTGAGCAACAACTATCTGATCTTGGAATTGAGATTGAAGACCAATATCAGGAAAGTGTCGCTAAAACTGATGAGGACTTGCAAAAACAAGCTGTTAAAGACTATGCAAGTCATTCAACTTGGAAAGAAAATTAGAGATAAATATCAAAAAAAGCCTGAACTAAGAGTTCAGGCTTTTACTTTGGTTTTATGTATAGTACTTTTTCTCTTCTTATATGTTATAGTTAAATCTCATTATTAACTATGTTTTTAGGAGAAATTAATATGTCAGGTAACTTTCATCGTGCTTTTGGGTGTTATGGGATTGGAAACAGAAAAGAACTAGTTGTAATTAAAAAGTTAGGTGGTCCCTATATCAATCGTTATGACTTACCGGGTGGAAGTCTTGAGGATGGGGAAGAAATTGATAAAGCTGTAATTCGCGAAATAAATGAAGAAACGGGTTTAATAATTTTGCAGTATGAACAAGTCGGGGTCACTTCTTTTCGCTATCCCTGGAATTATAAAAAATGGCATTATAACCAACACATTTGCGTTTTATATGATATTAAGAAAATTAAAGGAGAGCTTCAACCCGAAGTGCGCCAATTTAAGGGTCAGGATTCTCTTGGAGCAATTAGAATAAATTTGGAAAAACTGACTATTGCTAATTCCTCACCCTTAGTTATTTTAGCGAAAGCTTTTTTAACTAATAAAAACACTTTTACTTTAGCAGATCAGACTTTTGCAGAATGGAAAGTACTCGATCAACCGGCTTTCTAAATATAAAAAGGCAACTTTTTGGTTGCCTTTTTATATTTATTTTAAGTTAGTTAAAAAGTCTAAAGCTGCATCATAATTAGGTTCATGAGTCATTTCAATAACCAATTCTCGGTACAATATTTTCTTGTCGGAATCAATAATCCAAATACTTCTTGAGTCAACATTTGCTTCTTTAATATAAAGTCCCATTTTCTTTCCAAAATCAAGATTTTGGTCAGATAGAAGTTTCATGTTGGTAACGTCTTCAGCAGCACACCAATCTTTTTGTTCCGCTGGCGTATTAGTTGAAATGGTATAGAAGTTAATATTTCCGTATTTATCAACCTCGCCATTAAAACGCTTTGTGGAGATGCTGCAGACGCTAGTATTAATATTGGGAACTACACTAATTAATGTTGGCTTAGTTATTAAATCGCTTGTGGTAACCAAGGTGCCATCAGCTTTACTGACTTTAAAATCTGGCATTTTCTGATCAACAACAGGTGGTTCACCATTGGTAGACATTGGTTTATCAAATCTTGTAATTTGCATTTTTTTGGCCTTTCTTTGATTAAAGAACAATATTATATTTTAAATTTTAAACTAATTTTTACTAATGAACCTAATAATAAGCACTTTATTTTTAAAGAGCCTCAACATAGTCAGTAATTCGGTCAATTGCAGTTCTTAAGTCCTCTTCAGAATAGGCATAGGAGAGGCGAACAAAGCCTTCGCCACCTTCACCAAAGTATCTTCCTGGTAAAACTCCAACTTTAGCCTTTGCAGCTAAATCATTGGCAAAAGCTACATCGTCTTCGCCAAACTTACCTGGAATTTTAGCAAAAACATAGAAGGCACCTTCAGGTGTAGCCATCTTAAAGCCATTTTTTTCCAATCCTTCTTGAACAATTCGGAGACGACCAGCATAAATACTACGTGCTCTAACGTAGTCTTCCTCACCATTATTTAAAGCTTCCGCAGCTCCAATTTGAACGTTGTCGGTAACAGCAGTAATCATAAATGAATTTACTTTAATAATTGATCTCATAATTTCTGCAGGAGCAGCTATGTACCCAATTCTCCATCCAGTCATGGCAAAGTTTTTGGATAAGCCAGACACCAGAATGGTGCGCTCAGGAATTATCTGAGCTAACGAAAAGTGTTCCTTATCACCATATATCAATTCCGCATAAATTTCGTCACTTAGTGCATACAAGTTGTAATCATTGATAACCTTGGCTAAACTTGCTAATTCACTTCTTTCGTAAACGCGACCGGTTGGATTAGAAGGATCTGTTATAATAATTGCTTTGGCACCTTTTCCTTCATGTTCCATTACTCTTTTCAAGGTTTGACCATCAAGAATAAAATTATTATCAGAGGTATCCACTTCAACTGGAACGCCACCTGCCATTCGGATAATACCAAAGTAAACACCCCAAACTGGAGTAGGGACTATAACTTTATCTCCGGGGTTTAAAATTGACATGAAAGATACGTTCAGCGCTTCAGTAACTCCAACTGTTGCGCAAATTTCAGAACTAGGGTCATAAAAAACGCCTAGACTTTTGTCAAGGTAGTTGCTGACTGAATTTAAATACTCTTCTTTTCCTGCTTCTGGTGCATAATGAGAATCATCTTGAGCGATGTCGTCCATCGCGGCCTTTTTTATATGCTCTGGTGTTTTCAAATCTGGCTCACCAACAGTCAGTTTGATCATTCCAGGAATTTGGGAAATCCGATCACTAAAAGCGCGAATTTCAGATTTAGGTATTTTATTAATTTCTGTATTGATTTCTTCAGATAAACTTTTTGCTAAAGTTGGCATAAAAAGGACCTTTCTTGTATTTTTGTTCAGGTATAATTATAACCCAGTATTAGTTCTACGGAAGTTTAAATTAGTATTAAATTATTGAGCTGCTTTTAAGGTTTTTAATAGAAATTCTGTTATAGTTACTTTGAGGCGGTGATTAAATATGGATCAAGAAGAAAAGAGTAAACGCATAGAAGCCTTAACTGATGAGCAATTCGAAGTTACTCAGCATGCTGCGACAGATTATCCCTTTAAGGGGAAATACGATGACTTCTATCAAAAGGGCATATACGTCGATGTAGTTTCTGGTGAGCCATTGTTTTCAAGCGAAGACAAATATGATTCAGGCTGCGGTTGGCCAAGTTTTACTAAGCCAATCGAAAAATTGGTTTATAATCGAGACCAGTCGTTAGGCATGGAAAGAACAGAAGTTAAAAGTCCCCATGCTGATTCTCATTTAGGCCATGTCTTTACGGATGGCCCAAAAGATAAGGGTGGCCTAAGATATTGCATCAATTCTTCAGCATTAAAGTTCATTCCTTTCAATCAACTTGACCAAGAAGGATACGGCGAATACCGCAAATTATTTAATTGATTAAAATAAAAAACTGCACCTTAGTTGTTAGGTGCAGTTTTCATTTTAAACTATCTCTTGTTCCTTAAAACTACCATAAACTCGTTCAACTTCGGTTACGCTCATAAAAGCATACGGATCACTCTTTTTTACGATTTGAAGGATGTCATACATATCATAACGATCAATCACGGTAATCAAAACTTTTTTTTCGATATGGCTATACGCGCCTTCAACGTCATGAAAAATGGTTATACCACGGTGCATTTTTTCTTGAATGCCATCAATAATTGCTTGTGGTTGTTCAGTAACAATCGTTACTTGGAGTTTTTGATGTTGAGTATAAACGCCGTCAATTACCCGACCGTTAATAAAAATTGTTAAAGCAGAATAGAGGGCACGATTCCAGCCAAAGGTAAACCCTGCGGCCACAATAATGACTAAATTAATTAGAATATTTACTTTTCCGTAACTTGCACCAGTTTTTCTCCTAATTACTATCCCGATAATGTCCAGTCCACCAGTAGATATTCCATTTTTTAGAGCGAAGCCAGTACCCATGCCGTTGATCATTCCACCAAAGATTGCACAAACTAGCGGGTCGACTTGCATATTAATTGGGTGAATTGCGCGCATCATAATTGAACCGAGAATGACGGTAATAATCGTAAAAAAAGTAAATTTATGACCAATTTTAAACCACGCAAGTAAAAGCAAAGGCAAGTTTAAAGCTAAATATAAGACTGAAGTTGAGAAGGTGACTGGCAAAAACCTTTCACTTAAGGTATTAATCAATTGGGCAAAGCCGGTAATTCCCGACGAATACATATGACCAGGCTGCCAAAAAAAGTTTAACGCAACTGCAACCGCTATTGAATAAAAAAGTGATGCCGAAATTTTCGATAATAGATTGTAACGCCGATTAAATGTGTCAAGTTGATCCATTTAATTATAAACCCCTTCACCTAAAGCCTGCACTCGTTAGAGGAGAGCACACTGATAAACTTAGTAAAATGCTTATTTAATAAAGTCCGTAAATATACTAGCACCATTTTGATAATCCGTGAATGTCAAAATTAATAAACTATTTTATATTAATTCCAATGTTTATTAATAAAGTCAGCTCGACCGCCAGCTTCTTCAAGTTGGTAGCGTTCAGGATCCTTCTTGTAAAAATCTTGATGATATTCTTCAGCCAAATAAAACGGTTGAGCGGGTTCAATTGCAGTAACAATTGGTTCAGCAAATTTTTTGCTGTCTTGTAACTGCTGCTTTGACTTTTCGGCTGCTTGCTTCTGAGCAGGAGAATTATAATAAATAACCGGACGATAATTTTGTCCGCGATCCTGAAATTGACCAGCAGCATCCGTTGGATCAGTGACTTGCCAATAATATTCCAGAAGTTTCTCATAGGATATTATTGCTGGGTCAAATGTTATTTCAACGGCTTCAGTATGGCCAGTCTCTCCAGTAGAAACTTGTTCGTAGGTGGGATTTTTTACGTGACCACCGGTATAACCAGAAACAACTTTTTCAATTCCAGGTAAAGAATCAAAAGGTTCAACCATACACCAAAAACAACCACCCGCAAAAATTGCCGTGTCAAAGTTTGAATTAGTGTGATTTTTATTTGACATTCGCATCACGCTTTCTTTAGTTCAAGGTATTGAACAGATTCTATTTCAGAAACTTAAATTATGCAATTATTGTGCTTATATAAAGGGTTTTGAAAGAAAATTCAAAACTCAAAATTGCGACTCGCAAAAAATTATTTTTAATCCTCAATACCAAGATGATTCAAAATTAAGGCTGCTGTTTCTTCAATAGAACGATGAGCAACATTAATTACGTAACAACCAAGCTTATCGTAAAGTTTTTTTGCAGAATCAAGTTCAGCTTTAATCGCATCAGTATTTGAATAGGTTGTGTCAGGATTTAAGCCATAAGAAATCATTCTTTGTCGTCTAATTTCATTTAACACAGAAAGATCGTTAGTTAAGCCAATAATTTTTTTAGGATCAATTTGGTAGATTTCTTTAGGAATGTGAGTATCTGGAACAAGCGGCAAGTTTGCCACTTTTAAATTTTTGTTGGCAAGAAAAAGCGACAACGGTGTTTTCGAAGTTCTTGAGACACCTAATAAGACAACATCTGCCTCTAAAAAGCCCTTAGGATCTTTACCATCATCATACATAACAGCAAATTCCATTGCCGAAATTCGATCAAAGTATTTTTGATTCATTTTGTGCTGAGCCCCAATTTTCTTTTGAGGATGGAGACCAGTAGTTTTTTGGATTGCCTCCATTGAAGGTGAAAGTATGTCAACGGTCTCAATATGGTGCTCGCGACCAAAGCGAATGACTGGAATCTGCATTTCATCTTTTGCCAAGCTATAAATAATTATCAAATTTGGAAATTGTTCAATTTCATTAAAAGTTTCGTCGAGCTTTTCTTTATTAATAATAAAAGGGTAACGACGATAATTTATTTGAGCCTCTGGGAATTGGGCAGCGGCTGCAACTGCATTGTTAAAGGCAGTATCGCCAGCTGAATCAGATATAATTACAATATTTACCTCTACTTTAGGTGTTTCTTCAACCATTATTTGCTCCTTGTTTTTGTTTTAATTATACAATTTAACGAACTTCTTTTACAGATTTAGTATAAATAAATGAAAAAGAAATAATTTTTTTAAAAAAATATCGTTCGTTTGTATTGACCGATTAGTGTGGTTTGATATAATTTAAATAAATGCATGGCGGTAACGTCAAGAAATGGAAGGAGGGATCACATATGGCCAAGACAGTCGTTCACGAAAACGAGTCTATTGATGATGCTCTTCGTCGTTTCAAACGTTCCGTTTCAAGAAGTGGTACTTTACAAGAATACCGTAAGCGCGAATTTTACGAAAAACCTAGTGTTCGTAGAAAGCTGAAGTCTGAAGCAGCTCGCAAACGTAAACATTATTAATCAAATAGAAAAAGACATCTATCATTAGATAGTTGTCTTTTTTGTTTTTGAAAAACAAGCTTAAGCAATCTAATTGTTTTTTATCAATTAACGATCAGAATTTGGTATAATTTACATAGATTTTGGTTAGAAAGAAGGAGTTACTTTGAATTTATCAGAACAAATTGCATCTGATTTGAAAGATGCTATGAAAGCGCGTGATAAGGTTAAGCTAAATACCGTGCGGATGATCAAGTCAGCCCTTATGAATGAAAAAATTAAAGTTGGACATGAATTGAGCTCTGACGAAGAATTAACCGTACTTAATCGCGAAAAAAAGCAACGTGAAGAATCCATTGCTGAATTTACGCATGCCAACCGAAATGATCTAGCAGACGAAACCAAGCAGGAATTAAAAATTGTCGAAAGTTATCTGCCTAAGCAACTTTCAGCCGAAGAACTTAAAGAAATTGTTGCTGATACAATTAAAGAAGTTGGCGCAACCGGAAAGTCTGATTTTGGTAAAGTCATGAAAGCAATTATGCCTAAAATTAAGGGCAAAGCAGATGGAAAAGCAGCTTCTGCTACCGTACGCAATCAACTAAATTAATCAAAAAAGGAGCAGAGTTATTTGACCCAAACCACTTTTATACCTAAGAATCCTGGAAATATCCAAAAATTAGTTGGAGTTAACGACAGTAATCTTTCTCTTTTAGCTGAAGGATATGATGTCAGTGTAGTTGATACCGGAAATCAGATTGAAATTGAAGGTAATGATACTAGTGCAAAAAAGGTACTAGCTGTACTGAAAGCGCTGGATGACATTGTGAGCATTAATATTAACATCGGTGCTACTGATGTTGTTAGTGCAATGAAAATGGCTGATAAAGGTACAACTGAATACTTTCCTGACCTGTATAAACAGATTTTAATTCGAGATGCTAAAGGCAAACCGATTAGAGTAAAAAATGTGGGTCAAAAGAACTATGTAGATGCAATAGCCAAAAATGATGTTGTATTTGGTATCGGACCTGCTGGTACCGGTAAAACTTTCTTGGCGGTTGTTTGTGCAATTGCTGCTTTTAAAAAAGGAGAAGTTTCTCGAATTGTTCTTACCAGACCTGCAGTTGAAGCAGGTGAATCGCTTGGTTTTTTACCTGGAGATTTAAAAGAAAAAGTCGATCCATATTTAAGACCAATTTATGACTCTCTATATTCAATATTGGGAACAAATACTACTGACCATTTAATGGAAAGAGGGATTATCGAAGTTGCACCGTTAGCATATATGCGTGGGCGAACACTTGATGATGCCTTTGTTATTCTTGATGAAGCACAGAATACCACTGATGCGCAAATGAAGATGTTCTTAACTCGTTTAGGATTTAATTCAAAAATGATTGTTAATGGTGACATGACTCAGGTAGATTTGCCGGGTAAACAACGTAGTGGCTTAATTGATGCTCAGCATATCCTAAAAAACATTGAACAAATTAAGTTTATTCATTTTTCGGCAAATGACGTAGTGCGTCACCCAGTTGTTGCCAAAATTATTAGTGCTTATGAAAAGGAAGAAGAACAGAATTAATGACGCCAATTGATATTACCTATAATGATGAAATTGGTTTTTTGGATAATCAAGAAATAGATTGGAAAAAGTGGATTTTTGACCTACTTATACTCGCCAAAAAAGAAATCAATCAAAAAAGCAATCTGGAAATGAGTATTAATTTTGTCGATGAAACGCGTAGTCAAACAATTAATAAAAAATACCGTGAAAAAGATCGACCAACTGATGTTATTTCTTTTGCAATCGAAGATGGTGATGATTCAATCGACTTTTTAGCATTTGGCCAAGACCCAGATTTTCAAGAGGATATTGGTGATTTGTTCATGTGCCCAAGTGTTATCCAACGACATAGTAAAGAATATGGCACCGGGTGGAAACGAGAATTTGGCTACACTCTTGTTCACGGCTTTTTACACTTGAACGGTTTTGACCACATTGATTCAGAAGAAGCTAAAACAATGTTTAGAATTCAGGGTAAAATATTAGAAGAATACGGCTTACCATTATATCCAGAACAATTAGATGAAGGCAGAGGTAAATAATGGCTGAAGAAAAGAAAAATAAATCTGGTTTTGTGGCTCTTGTTGGTCGACCAAATGTCGGTAAATCAACACTAATGAACTTTCTGGTAGGACAAAAAGTTGCAATTACTTCTAATAAACCACAAACTACCAGAAACAAAATTTCTGGTATTTATACCGCTAATGATATGCAGGTAGTTTTTGTTGACACTCCAGGAATTTTTAAACCTCGCTTAGAACTTGATGACTATATGGATAAGGCTAGCATCTCAAGCTTAAACGATGTTGACCTCGTTTTGTTTATGATTGAACCTGAGAAAATGGGAAAAGGTGATCAGTATATTGTTGACCTTTTAAAGAAAGTAAAAGTGCCAGTTTTATTACTAATTAACAAGGTTGACCAAGTAAACCCTAACGATTTATTGCCAATAATTGATGATTATCGCAAATTAAATATTTTTAAAGAGTTTTTGCCAATTTCTGCAACTCAAGGTATTGGGATTCAGGACTTAATTCAGGTTTTACGTGATTATCTTCCTGAAGGTCCTGATTATTATGATCCTGAACAAATTACTGACCGGCCTGAATACTTTCTAGTAGCAGAGCTGATTCGCGAACAAATATTAAAATTGACGGCTGAAGAAGTTCCCCATGCGGCTGCAGTTTGGGTTGAACAGATGAATAAGCATGAAAAAAACAAACTCCAAATAGAAGCTACAATTTATGTTGAAAAAAGTGGTCAAAAAGGAATCATTATTGGTAAAAAAGGTAGCATGCTTAAGCAAATTGGAATCAATTCGCGTCGTCAAATTGAAGACTTATTAGGAGAGAAAGTTAACCTACACTTATGGGTTAAAGTGCAACGCAACTGGCGCTCGGATCCTAGATTTTTAAAGCAAATTGGCTACAATTCTAAGGACTTTTCTTAAAAATGACTCGTGAGCTTAAAGAAGTTCAGGGAATTATATTTAAGCGCCAAAAGTACCATGAGGCTGATTTACTGGCTAAAATTATGACTAAAGATAGCGGTATAATCACAATGATTGCGCGGGGCGCATTAAAACCTAAATCAAAATTAGGAGCTAGTTTGCTCAACTTCTCGTACGGCACTTATGTTATTTATTACTCCGGACAGGGACTAAGTAGTTTGCGAACGTATAAAGGAGTCAGACAATTTGATGGCATTTTTACCGATTTAGCCAAAAATGCTTATGCGTCTTTTATACTAGACCTAGTGGACCACGCCTTTAGTGAATATCAGAATTTAGGTACGTACTACGACTTAACTGAGTTTGCCTTGCAGAAAATTGATGCCGGTGTTGATTCTGAGATGATTACACAGATGGTTCAGATGAAACTTTTATCAGCATATGGAGTAGAGCCTCAAATGCATCATTGCGTTGTTTGTAGTGAACAACAAGGCGATTTTGATTATTCCATTAAACTAGGTGGAATTTTATGTAGTAAACACTTCTACGCTGATACAACAAGATTACGTTTAAAACCGAAAGAAACTTCAGTTTTACGAACAATAGCACTTTTGCCTACTAGACGATTGGGGGCAATCAAACTTAATAAAGAAACCAAAAAGGCAACAAGAAGAGCAATAGATCTAATATATCAAGAAACGATTGATTTAAACTTAAAAACTAAGAAATTTCTTGATGAGCTTAATTTGTTTGACTAGCACTTTAGGTTAGAGCCTGTTTATGATAAAATATAATTGTATTTTGACAATGATGAGGATTTAAAAAGTACTAGTGCAGCGAGTGTTAGATAGTGCAAGGACACATAGGAAAAGGCACCTCTAGTCAAGCTAATTGAGAGCAGGGAGTTTTTCCCTGAATTAGGGTGGAACCGCGATTAGATCGTCCCTATGCAAGTTTTGCATAGGCTTTTTTTATGGCCTGATGCAGGGAGGAACAAAAATGGCAAACAAAAAACTAACAATTCAAGACATGATTTTTAAACTAGAAGAATTCTGGGCTTCTAAAGGTTGTATGGTAATGCCTTCATATGATGTTGAAAAGGGGGCAGGTACTATGAGCCCTTATACATTTTTGCGTGCTGTTGGTCCGGAACCGTGGGCAGCTTGCTATGTAGAACCTTCTCGTCGTCCAGCTGACGGTCGTTACGGTGATAATCCCAATCGTTTATTTCAGCACCACCAATTTCAAGTTGTAATTAAACCTGCGCCAAAGGAAATACAGCAATATTACTTAGATAGTCTAAAAATTTTAGGGATTAATCCACTTGAGCACGATATTAGATTCGTCGAAGACAACTGGGAAAATCCCTCAATGGGGTGTGCTGGAGTTGGCTGGGAAGTCTGGCTTGATGGAATGGAAGTAAGCCAGTTTACTTATTTCCAAACTGTCGGAGAGCTAGACGTTAAGCCAACGATGAGTGAAATCACCTATGGTGTTGAACGCCTCGCTTCGTACATACAAGATGTTAATTCTGTTTTTGACTTAGAATGGGGCAATGGGATTCTTTATCGCGATATATTTAAAGAGGCAGAATACGAAAATTCTAAATATGCATTTGAAGAATCAAACCAAGAAGACTTGCTCAATTTCTTTGAAGTATACGAAAGAACTGCAAAAGAACTAATTGGTTTGAATCTGGTTCAGCCTGCATATGATTATATCTTGAAGTGTTCGCAAACATTCAATTTACTTGATGCTCGCGGTGCAGTTTCCGTCACTGAACGCGCAGGATATTTGGCAAGAATCAGAAATTTAGCTCATGAAGTAGCGGTCTGTTTTGTCGAAGAGCGTGAAAAAAGAGGCTTTCCGCTGTTGAAAAATGCTGAAGAAAAGAAAGCGGGACAAGAAAATGGCTAAAGATTATTTATTTGAAATTGGTACTGAAGAGATGCCTGCGCATGTTGTTACGCGCAGCGTTAAGCAATTAGCTGAAAGAACTCGAAAATATTTAAAAGAAAATGGTCTAAGTTTTAAAGATATCAAGACCTTTTCTACGCCACGTAGACTTACAATTTTGGTTGAAGAACTGGCCGAAAAGCAGAATGATATAGATGAAGTTAAAAAAGGACCAGCTAAGAAGATAGCTTTAGATAGTGATAAGAACTGGACAAAGGCTGCTGAGGGTTTTGTTCGTGGTCAGAGTATGACTACCGATGACATCTACTTTGAAGAACTTAAGGGCACGGAATATGCCTATGTTCACGTCAAAAAAGAAGGGAAAAAAGCAAACGATATACTTCTTGGCATGAGCGACATCATTAAGTCAATGACTTTTCCAACCAAAATGCGCTGGGGAAACTCACAAGACTTTGAGTTTGTTCGGCCAATTCACTGGCTAGTATCTTTATTTGGTAACGAAATAATCCCAGTTAAAATCCTTGATATTACTGCTGGTCGCAAAACTGAAGGACATCGTTTTTTAGGTGATTCTGTTGTTTTAGCTAATACTGCTGATTACGAAGAAGCGCTAAAGGATCAATTTGTGATTGTTGATGCCGACAAACGTAAAGAAATGATTGTCGACCAAATGAATGATTTAGTTAAACAACATAATTGGCAAATTAAAATCGATGAAAACTTGCTAGAAGAAGTCACTAACCTAGTTGAATACCCAACTGTTTTTTCAGGTTCATTTGATGAAAAGTACTTGAAGATGCCTCAAGAAGTTTTGATAACATCAATGAAGGATAATCAACGTTACTTTGAGGTTTACAATCAAGATGGTAACTTAATCAATTACTTTATTTCAGTCAGAAATGGTAATAAGAATTATCTTGAAAATGTGGTTTCAGGCAATGAAAAAGTTCTAGTTGCTCGTTTAGATGATGCGCAATTCTTTTATGATGAAGATCGTAAATATCCCCTAAGCCATTTTGTCGATAAATTAAAGAATGTTTCTTTCCACGATAAAATTGGTTCAATGTCTGAGAAAATGAAACGAGTTCAAATAATTGGGGATATACTGGCTAAACGCTGGGGGTTCGACGAACAAACTATTGCAGATTTTGATCGAGCAAGTGAACTGTATAAATTCGATCTTGTTACTCAAATGGTGGGAGAGTTTGCTGAATTACAAGGCGTAATGGGTATGCACTATGCTATACTCGCTGGAGAAAAAGAAGATGTTGCTGTTGCAATCAAAGAACATTACATGCCAACGACTTCTGAGGGAGAGCTTCCTAAAACAACCGTTGGTTCTCTCTTATCAGTGGCTGATAAATTGGACACAGTTATTACTTTCTTTGCCGCTGGAATGATTCCAAGTTCTTCAAATGATCCGTATGCTCTTCGGCGTTACGCCTATGGAATTGTTCGCATTCTACTTGAACAAAAATGGTCGCTACCATTCAATGAGGTTTTACCTGAAATAGTTTCAGCACTTGAAGGTAAAACTCCAGCAAAATTACCAAAAACAAACGATCAAGATAATGAAATTGCATCATTTGTTAGAGATCGAATTAATCAGTATTTACAAAAGAATAACTACCGATATGATATTATTGATGCTGTTTTGGCATCTAGTCAGCAAGATCCAATTCAAATTTTAGCGGCTGCAAATGTTCTACAATTACACCATGACGACGAACAATTTAAGCCTGTAGTTGAAAGCCTCATTAGAATTAATAATATTTTGAAAAAAGCAAAATACAAGGGCAAGCATGCGGTTAATCCAGACTTATTCGAAAGCGACAGCGAGACCGAATTATATCAAGGCGTTAACGCATTACAAACCGTCACTAATTTGACCGAATTGTATAAAGGGTTTGTAAAATTAATGCCAATAATTGAGTTGTACTTTAATACCAACATGATTATGGATAAAGATGAAGCGGTTAAAAATAACCGCTTAGATCAGCTTAGCTCAGTCGCTCAACTAGCTGAGCACTTGGGTGATTTAAGCAAACTGGTAATCAAATAGTTTGATAAAGGTAGGTGAAAAAATGGCTGGATTAATACCTGAAGAGACAATTACTAAAATTCGTAATAATGTCAATATTGTAAATGTAATCAGCCAATATGTTTCACTTGAAAAAAAGGGCAAGGATTTTATTGGACTTTGTCCTTTTCACGAAGAAAAAACCCCATCTTTTACCGTTAATGAAGGCAAACAGTTCTTTAAGTGTTTTGGATGTGGTAAAGGCGGTAACGTTTTCACTTTTCTAATGGAAAAAGAAAATCTGACCTTTCCTGAGAGCGTTCAAAAAGCAGCTGAATTTGCGCATATTGAAATTGGCGAATTTAGTAATCATCAGCCTAAGTACTCCAACATTTTAATTAAAATCAATGAGGATGCTGCCGATTTTTATCATCGTGTACTAGTTTCAACAAACGCGGGTAAAAGAGGACTTGATTATGCCCATAAACGCGGACTTGACGAAGAAATAATTGATCACTTTCGAATTGGTTATGCGCCAAAACAAAATAATCTTTTATTAACGTATTTGCGTGGTAAAGATTACCAAGATGAAGACTTAGCTGCAAGCGGCTTATTCGTTCAGTCAAAAAAAGGCGAAATGTTTGACCGTTTTCGCGATCGATTAATGTTCACCCTTACCAATGAAGGCAGTTATGCTATTGGTTTTTCGGGACGAAGGTTATCAACTGATAAAACAGAAGCCAAATATATCAACAGTCCGGAAACTAAAATTTTTGAAAAGTCGAAAGTTCTTTTTAACTTTGCTGAAGCTAAAAAAGCCGCTCGTGTGGAAGGACACTTAGTTCTATATGAAGGTTACATGGACGTGATTGCTGCCTACCAGGCAGGAGTAAAATCAGGTATTGCTTCAATGGGCACCAGTTTGACGGATCAGCAAATATATATGATTAAACGAATTACCAAAAACGTTATTATTAACTATGATGGTGATGAACCAGGAGTCCATGCCGAAGAACGTGCAGTAAAATTGTTTGACAAAACAGGTGGATTTGACCTCGGAATTGTCATTCTTCCAGAGAAACTTGACCCTGACGAGTATGTAAAAAAGTATGGTGAAAAGAAGTATCAAGACGAGATTAAAGGTGCATTAACTCCTACCGATTTCTTTCTTAAACGGCTTGCTCAAAAATACAACCTGGACAACGATCGCGAAAAGTTAACCTACTTAGATGAAGCTGTAAAAGAGATTGCCCAACTTACAAATCCAGTGGAACAAGATTTATACTTAGATAGAATTTCGCAGCAACAAGGCGTTTCAAAGGATTCCTTAAAAGTAAATCTTGTGAAATATCGTCGGCAGTTGAATGCCGCAAAGCAACACCAAGGCAATCAGTTTGCACCTTCACCAGAATTTTCCGGCGATATTTCACTTGAAAGTGACATTGAGCAAAACACAGTAAATGATCCGGTGCAAACACGACTTTTATATTTGTTTTTACATTCCGAGCATGCACGTGATTATTTAATTAAGCAAAAGTTCTTATTTCCGGATCAAGATTATCAAAAATTAGCGGAATTATGGTTAAATTATAGTAAAGCAGAAAAAAAATCAACTGTTAATGGGTTTTTAGATTTTATTCCTGGACAACTTCAAGGTATAATAGTTAATGCTGAAATGACAGACATGCCTCAGGATTTTTCTGACCGTGAAATTGATGAGCAAATTAACGCTTTAAAAAAGCGCCAAATTAACGCAGAGCTTAGTAAATTAATGAATAATTTGCAAGACGCCAAAAGAAAAATGGATACTGATGAGATTATTTCCATTACTCAAAAAATTTTACAGTTAAAAAGAATCCAGGGTTAAAGGGGGGCTTATAGTGGTAGAAAAGAAAAGCACAAACAAGAAAGAACAGCCATCTTTAGATAAAGTGGTAAAGGAAGTTGTCAAAGCTGTTAAAAAAGAAAAGGCAATTACTGAAGATGAGTTTGTTGACCGTCTTGTCAAGCCCTACAAACTGCAGGGTAAAGCAGTTGATCAGTTAGTTCAAGAATTTGAAGACAATGGTATCAGTATTGTTGATGAAGACGGTGAACCATCTAAATTAGCTTTGAAAAAGCAAAAAGATGTTGAAAAAGCTGAATTAAAGGATATGTCAGCTCCGTCAAGCGTTAGGATGAATGATCCCGTTAGGATGTATTTAAAGGAGATAGGACGTGTTCCACTTCTTAATGCTGATCAGGAAATTTCATTGGCAAAGAGAATTGAAAAAGGCGACGAAGAAGCTAAACAAGAATTAGCTGAAGCTAATCTTCGATTAGTCGTTTCAATTGCCAAGCGCTATGTTGGTCGTGGTATGTCTTTCCTTGATTTGATTCAAGAAGGTAATATGGGACTAATGAAGGCGGTTGACAAGTTTGATTATAGCTTGGGCTTTAAGTTCTCAACTTATGCAACTTGGTGGATTAGACAAGCAATTACCCGAGCAATTGCTGATCAAGCGCGTACAATCAGAATTCCAGTTCACATGGTGGAAACCATTAATAAGTTAATCAGAATTCAAAGACAGCTACTTCAAGATCTCGGTCGCGAACCTACTCCAGAAGAAATTGGTGCCGAAATGGATATGCCAACAAGCAAAGTGCGCGACATTCTAAAAATTGCTCAAGAACCAGTTTCACTTGAAACGCCGATTGGTGAAGAAGACGATTCTCATTTGGGTGACTTTATCAAGGATAAAGATGCTACAAGTCCGGAGCAACATGCTTCATATGAAATGCTTAAAGAACAGTTGGAAGAAGTACTCGACACTTTAACTGATCGAGAAGAAAACGTGCTGCGACTACGTTTTGGACTTGATGATGGTAGAACCAGAACTTTGGAAGAAGTAGGCAAGGTCTTTGGCGTGACCCGTGAACGGATTCGTCAAATTGAAGCCAAAGCACTTCGTAAGTTACGTCATCCTAGTCGATCAAATCAATTACGAGACTTTTTAGATTAGAATAATTAAAAAAGACATTTCGCTTTATGCGAAGTGTCTTTTTTGTTAGGAAAACGTGCTTTAAAGTAGCTCAATATGACTGGTAGAAGATAGTTTTTAAAACAGTTCGTCTCTTTCATCATCAAGAATGTGCTCATCAATGTTTTGATTAAAATAAACAAGTAAATCTCGGTCAAAGTTATAAGCAAGTTTTTCGTTTAACAGTTCTTCTTTGGTCATCCAAGTTAATTTACCTTCTCTTGAAGCCTTAACTTTCCCACTAAAATCAGTTGCAGTATAAAAAAATACAATATAACGATGATCATTTTCATCATAAAATTGTTTAATTCCTGAAAGTTTTGGATTAGTAATTACTAAATTAGTTTCTTCTTTTACTTCTCGAACAACTGAATCAAAAAAAGACTCATGGGCCTCAACATGTCCGCCAGGAAAAGTTAAGCCAGGCCAGTATGGATCATTGCGATTTAAAACTAAGATTTTATTATTATCTGTAATCATGCACATATTAGTTAAAGTTACAGGTTCAGTTCTGTCCATTAAAAAGCCCCTCTCCTTAAAAACAAGTTGCTTTCATTATATGACTTTTAAAGAGTAAAAATATAGTAGTTTCTAGTTATTTTTCACAAACTATCATTAGATTATGCTAAAATTTTTTATACAAAGAAAGTAGGCTATAAAGTGAATTTACGTTTAAATACTTTAGCAAATATGGTTGGCGCCGGTAGTCGGATTGCTGATATCGGTACTGACCACGCATACTTGCCAATTGAACTTGTAAAATCTGGTAAAGTTAGTTTTGCAATTGCAAGCGATGTTGCCAAAGGACCCCTTGAAAATGCTAAGCAGGACATTACTAAAGCAGGCTTAGAAAATCAAATTGAAACTCGGCTTGGTGCTGGTTTAATGACTATAAAACCGCAAGACAATATAGACACTGTCGTTATCGCCGGAATGGGTGGAAAATTAATAACCCAGATTCTAGATGACGCTTGGCAAAATAGTTTACAGTTTGAAACGCTAATTCTTGAGCCAAATGTAGGCGAATGTGGTGTACGTAAGTGGCTTACTAGTCATAAATATCTAATCGAAGATGAAAAGATTGTTGCTGAAGCTGGTCACGTATACGAGCTCATAAAGGCGCAAAAATATTCCGCCATCGTCAAACTAACTTCTGAAGAATTATATTTTGGCCCAATTTTACTGAAAAATCGAAATCAGGTTTTTTATCAAAAATGGCAAGGACAACTAGAGTATCAGCGTAAGCTACTAGTTAATCTCAATAAAGCCAAGCATAAAAATAAAACCCTTATCAACCAAGTAGAGCGTCATATTGAGATGATTAAAGGAGCATTAAATGACCAAAGTTAAAGATATTGTTCTAATTCTACAAGCAAACTTTCCTGAAGAAATCGCAAGTCAAGGAGATCCCGTTGGAATCCAAATTGGTTCATTAGAACAAAGAGTTACCAAGCTAATGACGACTTTAGACGTACGTCCGCAAGTTGTTGAAGAAGCAATTAAAGAAGGAGTGGACTTGATTATTAGCCATCATCCTTTAATGTTTCACCCTGCAGCAAATTTAAATTTTGCGAATCCACAATATGAAATGTACGGTAAAATAATTGCTAATGGTATCACGGTATACTCTATTCACACTAACTCCGATAAAGCGCAAGGCGGATCAAGTGACTGGCAAGCTGAAGAATTAAGACTAACCGAAGTCGAACCGTTTTGTTTAGATGACGATGGAATTGCCATTGGTCGTAAAGGTAAACTCCCACAACCAATGTCTGCGTATGATTTCGCCTATTATGTTAAAGACAAATTGAAGGTTAAAATGGTACGCCTGATTGCAGCAGATAATCAAAAAGAAATTTCTACCGTTAGTTTTATTTGTGGTGATGGTGGAAAATACTGGCATAATGCAGTCGAAGATAACATTGATGCTTTTATTACAGGAGATGTTTATTACCATACCGGCCATGATATGATTTCAGCAGGCTTGACGGTCGTAGATCCAGGACATTATACTGAAAAGGTATTTAGTCAGAAAATCTACGAAAAAATAGTTAAATGGAATACTGAAAATTGTTGGAATATTAAAGTTATGAAATCTAAGGTTTCAACTAATCCGTTTCAGGATTTATTTTAGTATAGGAGAAAAGTAAATGGAGTATCCAAATTTATTACCAAGATTTATAAAATATGTCAAAGTTAACACGCGTTCCGATGAACATTCAGATCGTTTTCCTTCAACTAAACGTCAGGATGATTTTCAAAAACAAGTAATCATGAAAGATCTTGAAAAGCTAGGTTTAAGCGACGTCCACTATAACCCTGAATCAGGATGTGTAATTGCTGAAATTCCTGCAACAGTTGACTATGACGTGCCAGTAATGGGGTTTTTAGCTCATGTTGATACTGCTGATTTCAACGCAGAAAATGTTAAACCACAGATTCATGAAAATTATGACGGTAAGTCAAAAATCCGATTAGGTGATTCCGAATTTTATTTGGATCCGGAAGTATTTCCTAATTTGAAAAAATACCAAGGTAAGACTTTAATCACGACTTCTGGTGATACATTGCTTGGTGGAGACGACAAATGTGGGGTAGCTGAAGTTGTTACTTTAGCCGAGTATTTGCTTGATCACCCTGAAATTAAGCATGGCAAAATTCGCATTGGTTTTACACCTGATGAAGAAATTGGTATGGGCGCCCCTCATTTCGACGTGGAAGATTTTGGAGCAGAATTTGCGTACACTTTAGATGGAGCAGCGCCAGGGAAACTTGATTGGGGAACTTTTTCGGCCGCAACGTTTACACTTGATATTCAAGGAGTAAATGTACACCCATCAGTAGCTAAAGACCAAATGATTAATGCTATTCAAATCGGTATCGATTTTCAAAATCAACTGCCTAGCTCTGAAGTTCCTGAAAAAACAAGTGGGCGAGAGGGCTTTTTCCATTTAACTAACTTTCAAGGTTCAGTTGATAATGCTCAATTAGAGTACATTATACGTGACTTTGAGCGTGATGGCCTTGAGAACCGCAAAGATTTAGTTAAGGCAATTGTCAAAAAAATGAACGATGAGTTTGGAACAGAGCGCATAAAACTGACCATGAGAGATCAATACTACAATATGGCAGATGAACTGGAAAAGCACATGGATATCGTTAATTTAGCTCGAGACGCATATCGTAAAGAGGGACTTAACGAAATTAATGAAGATCCAATTAGAGGTGGTACAGATGGCTCGCAACTAACCTACAAAGGATTGCCTTGTCCAAACCTATTTTCTGGACAGGAAAACATGCATGGTCGCTACGAGTATACTGTGTTAGAATCTATGTATAAAGCCGTAGATGTCATGGTTGCCATGACGGAAATGAACGCCGCAAATAATCGCAAGTGAAACAAAACTGCGTAAAAAATCTTTTCTACAAATTTTAATTAAACTAAAAAAAGCTAAAATTAGTAAGGAAAAATGACCTTTAGACTAGTCGTTAAAATTATGCACATCTAGTATGATGGTAAAATAGAGCCCATAAAATCATTGATAAAATAGGTTTTACGGGCTCTTTAACTCTGTCTAGTCCAATTTAGCTAAGACGTGGAACACTTAACAATAAATAAAGATTTACAATCGTATAAATAAAAAGATTGCACAATAGGAAAAACTGCGCTATTATTACAGCGTATTAGAATTGTAATACAGCAAAAAAAGGATGGTGGACTTGTGGAATTCAAGGATAACATTCCCATTTATCTACAAATTAAGCAATATCTTTACCGGCAAATTGTTACTGGTGAACTAGAACCAGGGCAAAAAATCCCTTCTGTACGTGATCTTGCTGTTCAATTAACAGTTAACGTAAATACAGTACAAAGAGCATTGCAACAGATGAATGTTGAAGGTATCTTATATACAAAACGTGGTGAGGGCAACTTCGTCACTGAAGATGTTGACTTGCTAGAAAAAACTAAGCAAGACCTAATTACTGAGGAGCTAAGTAAATTTGTTCAGAGTATGCACGATTTAGGTGTTACGAATAATCAGATTACTAAAATTTTGACCGAGTATTTCAAGTAGGAGTGTATTTGATGGAAAATCTCTTAGACATTAAGAATTTAACCTATAAGAAAAATCAAAAAACAATTTTAGACAGTATCAATTTGACCTTAAAACCAGGAAAAATTGTTGCTCTTTTAGGCGAAAATGGGGCTGGAAAGACTACTTTGATGCGCGTGATTGGTGGTATTGCCAAGAATTACCACGGAAGTGTATGTTTAGCTGGCCAAGTAAAAGACTTTGAACGGCAAGCTCATTTATCATTTACGGACAGTTTGTCTGGATTTGCAGAAGGAAATAGAATTAATGGAATCGTTAACTTTTACGAAGTTATTTATGATGATTTTGATAAAAGCGAATTTGCGCAACTCCGCGATTTCATGAAATTAAACGACAATTTACGCTTATCCGAAATGTCTAAGGGAATGCGTGAAAAATTGATAATCGCACTAACTTTTTCTCGTAAAACTGATCTTTATCTTTTAGATGAACCATTTTCAGGAATTGATGCGATGGCACGCAAAAAAATTATCAGTTCAATCATTCGTTGGAAAACTGATAATGCAACTATTCTAATTTCCGATCATTTTGTTAATGAAATTGCGACAATTCTAGATGAGATCGTGGTAATCAAAGACAAGACAATATTCACCCATAAATCTACTGAGGAAATTAGAACTAATAATGAAAGCATTGAAAACTTTTATGAAAGCCTGTACGAAACGGAGGATGAATAATGTTTGGTCGACTTTTTAAAATCCAATTTAAGATGAGAAGCAAAAGAGCATACACAATGATCTTGATTCAGTTTGTAGTAGCACTGGCGTGTACAATTTTCATTTTCGTCCGTTTTAGCAACTGGCACTTTTATCTTACTAACGACACCAGCAGTTTTTTTCCTGAAATACTCACGATATTTTTATTTTTTGCCTTTTTTATTGGATTTTACTATTATTTATTCACAATCATTCAAAATGAACGTGATAACCGCAACCAATCATTTAGATTAATTCCGCTAAGTGATTCAAAGTATTATCTAAACAATATTCTTAGTTCTTTTGCGGCTTTAGTTTACTTTGTATTTTTGGAAATAGTTTGTTTGGCACTGCTCTCTGGGATATCCTACTTGCTAAATAACGATTTTAGACAAAATACAATTAATACATTAAACCAATTGATTACAACCCTGCCAAAGTTAAATTTTGAATTTTACCTCACATATGCCAATTTATTCTTCATATTGATCCTTTTCTGCTTTTATATTTATTTTATAGTTAGTTTTTTAAACTTCACTAGTCGGACAATTATGAACTTTTTACCTGGAACGTCAAATCGCATAGTGTTAGGCATTATTCGCATAATAGTAATCCTATTAATAGCATGGTTAATCTCAAGAGCATTTAACTTTTTAGGCACAATTATCAGCTCAAACGGTCCTTTTTTTAGTGGTAACGGAATAGGTAAAAGTACTATTAGTGACCTAGCAATTGCCAATATTTGGCTGTTTGTCATCGATATGGTTTTTCTAGCAGCAGATTTATTTTTATTTGAGAAATTTTTCGAACCAAGAGAGCGATAATAACTGGTTCTATAATCTAATAACAAAAGCCCCAAAATCTCAATTGACTTTGGGGCTTTTGTTATTAGATTTTTAGTTTAAAAAAAGATTGCATAATAAACTAAAGTGGTTTAATATAATAGTGTGTTAGAAATATAATACAGTAAAAGGGGATAACTTATGGAATTTAAAGATAATATGCCCATATACTTGCAGATTAAACGGTACCTTTATCGTCAGATTATTTCTGGTACGCTAGGTCCTGGCAATAAAGTTCCTTCAGTCAGAGATTTAGCCATGCAGTTAACGGTGAATATTAACACTGTACAACGCGCTCTGATGCAAATGAATAATGAAGGCGTGCTTTATACTAAACGAGGTGAGGGCAATTTTGTTACGGAGGATCAAGAAATGCTTGAAAAAACAAAGGAAAAGTTAATTCATACTGAACTGGATAAATTCGTTCAGAACATGGAAGCACTAGGAATTAACGAAAATCAAATTGCCTCAATCTTAGCGAATTATTTAAAGTAGGAGTATTGCTATGGAAAATCTTTTAGAAATTAAAGATCTAACCTATAAAAAGAATCAAAAAACAATTTTAAAAAATATCAATTTGAATATACAGACTGGGAAAATTGTCGCCCTTTTAGGTGAGAATGGGGCAGGAAAAACCACATTAATGCGGATCATCAGTAGGGTAGCTAAAAACTACCGTGGAAGTGTAAGCGTAGCCGAGCAAACAAAAGAATCTGACATAAAGAAGCACTTATCATTTACGGATAGCTTATCCGGATTTTCGGATTCAACCAAAATAAAAGAAATTGTTAAATTCTATCAAGTAATTTATCAAGACTTTGAAATGGAAGAGTTTGATAAATTAAGCGAATTCATGAAACTAGACTCTGAACAGAGTTTATCTGAAATATCAAAAGGTATGCGTGAGAAGTTGATTATTGCATTAACTTTTGCGCGTAAAACTGATTTATATTTACTTGACGAACCTTTTTCAGGAATCGATGTTATGGCTCGAAAAAAAATCATTAACTCAATTATTCTTTGGAAATCTGAAAACTCAACAATTTTGATTTCAGATCACTTTGTTAATGAAATTTCTTCATTACTTGACGAAGTAGTTATTATTAAAGATAAGACAATTTATTCACATAAATCTACTGAAGAAATCAGAGCTAATAATGAAAGCATTGAAAGTTACTATGAAGGGCTATACCTGAAGGAGGAAGACTAATGTCGATTTTTTATCGTAGCTTTACTGAGTTATTCAAAACTAAAATTAAAAAAGCTAATCTATTGATGCTTATTGGACTTATTGGATCGTTTGCTCTTACTGTATTTTCCTCATTTAAATTTGAATCTGGCAGATTAGTACAAAAGCCTAATCAATTGAGCTTTATGACTTTATGGGTTGCTTGCTTCTTCTTCGTATCCTTTCTTCTTTTTATAGTCTTTTACTGCGTAACTTGCATTACTCATGAACAGATTAATGGAAATCAAACCTGGCGCCTAATTCCGCTAAGCAGTATAGCTTTGTACACTGATAATATGCTTAGCTCATTTGTTTCAGCTCTCTGCTTTGCAATTTACGAAGCACTAATCAATGTTGGACTTTGTCTTTTTGCAATGCTAGTAGACAAGAAATTCTATCAACAAGTAACAATCGTAATTAAAGATATTCAAGATGCTTTTACAAGGATGTCTACCAGTCAGATTGCAGAACTTGTTGGAGATATGGTTGAAAGCTTGATTCTAATAATTTTGATTGGATTTTTATTTTACTTCATAGCTGATTTTTTGAATTTTTCAAGTCGTTCAATTACAGACTTTATTCCAGTAAAACGAGGAGGTAAGTACATTCGAATTACCACGATTTTCCTAATTTGTATTGTAACTTGGGCAATAACTAGAGTTAGTGGCTTTTTAAGACAAGCATTACTTTTTCCAATAGATGTTATATTTGGTAGTGTACTAGACTCAAACTTTTCTTTGGCTGGAAGCCTCCTAGTAATGATTACTTTAAATGCTATTCTCTTAGGTATCAACTTACTTCTATATAACAAATTTTATGAAGCATGGCAAAAAAAGTAAATTCGCACCAAAAAGGCATCAAGTTTAACCTTGATGCCTTTTTTAGTGATAAAATTAGCGATTAGCTGAGAGATAGTCATAAAGTTGATTGATTTCCTCAGTCGTAAATTCTCCTTCGCCGGTTTTCATTGCGTGAATTTTTTCTACTGAAAGGTGACTAGCAAAAGCCAAGTCTGTGTCAGTAACATGATGTTTAATTTGATAATTAATAATTGCACCGGACAATTCTTCTAGTTGCTGATTCATAATAAAAATCTCCTTTACAACTTTATTTTAGCGAAAAAACCCGCAAATTCAAAGAAAAGTGACACTAAAATCCCTGAATTTTATTAAACGGCCAATATCTGAATACGACTTTGCCAACCAGATTATCTCGTTTTACAGGACCAAAAATATGCGAATCTTTGGAAATATCACGGTGATCACCCATTACCCAGTAGTAACCTTTTGGTACTTTGCAGGTGAAGTTAGCCGTATAATTTTGGCCAGCTGCATTATCAGCTTTTTTATACTTGTTGTTCAAGTATGGTTCATCAATGAGTTTGCCATTAACATACATCTTGTCGTTTTTAGAAACAACTTTGTCGCCGGGAAGGCCAATTACGCGCTTGATATATAAAGCACCAGGAGTATCATTGGCAGCTTTTGGGGCTAGTAATACAACTACATCATTTCTCTTAGGAGTAAAATGTCGTACAGAAATAAGCCGATCATTGTTTTCAAAAGTTGGTTGCATTGAAGGCCCAGAAACCCGATCATTTGAAAGAACAAAATGAAACAAGGCATAAAAGACCCCTAGAATTACAACCATCATGATTAAAACATCTAAGATGAATTTTCCTAGGCTTTCTTCTTCCGGATCTTGTTTTTTAGTTACATTTTTTGCCATAAAATATTCTCCTTTATTAAGTTATCTTTTATTATAACTGAAATCATTTCATTTGAATGGTAAAATCAATATAGGTATTTGATATGACAGATTTTTTAAAGAAAATTAAGCAGTTAGATGCAGAAATTAGTGACTTTCGAGTCCATAAACAAGCTTTGAAAGTCGAACAAATTGTGTTACAAACTAGACAAAAAGAAATTTTGAAGTCAGCTCCAAAATCAATTGGGTTTCTACCAGATGAAATGGAACAGATATTGTCGCAGGTTGACTTAAAAGCCAAGCCAAAATTAAAAATTATTAATCAATTGTTTAACAGCGTGCGACAGTTTTTGTCAATTAATTGTGGTGTTTGGTCTTTACCTAACTTAACAACAGCAAGATTAATCAAAGACCAACTGAGAATTGGTTCGGCACTTGAAATTATGGCTGGCAACGCTTATTGGGCAAAAGCACTGAGTCAAGCTGGCATAAAAACAGTCGCTACTGACTCTCTGGAGTGGTCTAAGACGTCTAAAACAGGGAGTAGGCCAATTATCCCTATTTTGGATTTGAATGCTGCTGAGGCAATTAAGCGCTTTTCAGATGTTGACTTGGTAATTTGCTCTTGGGCGCCTAACTTTGATCAAAGTGATTTACAAGTTGTCAAAGCCTGGAAAGAGTTCAATCCTACTAGTCATTTGCTTTTTATTGGTGAAAAAAATGGTGTTACTAATTCGCCACAATTTTGGCAACGTATGAAATTTAAGAACTCTTACGAACTTAAAAAAATTAATCAATCCTTTACTAGTTTTGACTTTATTGATGAACAAATATTTGAGATAGAACATGCGATTTAAAAAGATACTCTTGTTACTTACTATTTTGCTAACCTTTTTAGGTGTTGGCTCTTTACTTTCCAATATACAATCACAAGAAGCTGATCAACTTCTTGAAGCATACGGCTTGAGTAACAATACCCGCTATATTGAAATCAAGAGTGAGCAAAAAGTTAGTAGTTTTTTACGTTATTTAGAAACTAGATTCCCCAAAAATAAAATTCAATTACAATTAACCAGTAAACGTGCAGATAACCAAACTTTAATTTGGTCCAATCACGATGTTTTGTCGCTGCCAACAGAATCTGGTCGTTATTTTACTTTAGATGACTTTAAAGGTCATGTTTCGTTTGGAGTATTAGGACTCAACGCAAAAGTAAATAAGTATTCTACCCAAGGAAACGAGTACATTGTACTAAAAGACAAATATTATACCGTCATTGGCACACTTAAGCACTACCGCCAAATGAAGCAAAACGGATACTATCTAACTACTGGACCTATGCAGCCAACAGGTCAATTTAAATTAAAGAACTATACAATAATCATTGATAGTTCAAATAGAGTAATTCGGCGCATCGCAGCGCATTATGGCGTAAAAGTCAAAACACCAGATTTTGTCAAAAGCCATCAAAATCACCAATTTTCTATAATTAAAGAAATCTTACTCGCATTCTTATTTGTTATTATTGCTATTTTTAGTAACGCTATTTTGGCTTATCTGGACTGGCAAACTGTTAAGAAAACCCATCTTAGTGGTAGTCTACTGCGTAATTGGCTGATTAACCACGGCATAAGAACTATTTTGTCTGAATTGTTACTGGCATGCTGCTCTTACTTTTTCTTGTGCTGGCGAGCATTTTTATCAAAACCTGAGCATTTATTACTGCTCTTGTTAGGAAACTGGTTAGTTATCACTTTAACTTATTGCTACAGTATTTTTTATTTCTTGCGAAAGGAAAAAATGAATGCCTAAATTGCCTAAGGAGTTTATTGATAAATACCGTAAATTGTTGGGAACCGAAAAGTCTGAACAATTATTCAACGCAATCAAGCAGCCCGAACGCAAAGCTTTTCGAATCAACTCTTTAAAAGAATTAAAATCAATCCGATATTCTACCAGTAATCCTGTTTTAAGTATTAGTAATGCGTATTACGGGCAAATTAGTGGTCAAGACCCAGAGTGGGTAAGTGGTACAGTGTACTCACAAGATCCAGCGGCAATGTTTCCAGCAGTAATTACTCAAGCTCAGCCGGGTCAGCGAATTCTAGATCTTTGTGCAGCACCTGGAGGAAAAAGTACCGCTTTAGGCGAGCAGCTAGCGGGAAAAGGGATTTTAGTTGCTAACGAAATTTCAAATTCTCGTGCCAGAATTTTGCGGGAGAACATAGAACGTTGGGGTATTACAAATTCCCTAATTACAAACGATAGTCCCGAAAAACTGGCTAAGCAATTTCCTGGTTTTTTTGATAAGATACTTGTTGACGCTCCGTGTAGTGGAGAGGGTATGTTCCGCAAGAATATTGCTGCTACAGAATACTGGTCACAAGACTATGTTCTGGTTTGCCAAAATCGTCAGAAGAAAATTTTAACTGAAGCCATTAAGATGCTAAAAGCAGGTGGTGAACTAATATATTCAACCTGTACATTTGCTCCTGAAGAAAATGAGCAAGTTGTTTCTTGGTTAATGGATGAATACGGATTTAAAATTTTGCCAATTGAACTTTTAAACTCGTCTGTTGATCATGGCCATCCTAATTGGTCAAATGGAAATACTGACCTTAAAAATGCCCTACGATTTTGGCCCTATGACAATTTGGGTGAAGGGCAATTTGTTGCAAAACTTGTAAAGCCAAATGAAACAACGATTGCTTCTTCTTCTAAAAAGGTTAGGTTTAACAAGAAAAAAATTGGTAATAACAGTTTATTGCGCCAACAAACATTATTTGTCAGTGAAATTTTAAACCAATTTGAGCTACCTAATTCAATTAGCGATTGGAAAAAAAGTGCTTGTGTCAGCCATGACCATGTTTTTATTCCAGCTATAAAAACCCAAGATTTACACACGAAAATTCTAGATAATGGTATTGAACTTGGCGTTTTAAAGAAAAACCGCTTTGAACCTAGTCATCATTTAGCAATGGTACTGGGACAAATTGAGCAAACTCGTGTATTGAACTTAACTGACGAAGAATTTGCGAGTTACCTCCATGGAGAAACTTTACCGGTCAAATCCCATTTAAAAGGATTTGTATTAGTAAGCTGTCGTGATTTTATCTTTAGTTTTGGTAAAATTACTGGAAATGGTATTTTAAAGAACTTTTATCCTAAAGGATTACGGACACTTAAGAAAGATTGATAGATTAATGATTAAACTAATTGCAACTGACATGGATGGTACATGGCTGTCTGACAACAAAACTTATGATGAAGAATTATTTTTGCAAGAATTTGCAGTAATGCAAGAACGTGATATTAAATTTGTTATCGCGAGCGGAAACCAATACGAAAACATTTATTCGCGTTTTCCAAGAACTGCGCGAAAAATGTTCTTTATCGCTGAAAATGGCGCACTTGTCGCTAAGGGGAGGCAGGTGCTTCACACAGATAGCTTATCTGACGAAGATTTTCAAACTATTTTGCAAATAACTCGCGAATACTCAGAAGAAAAAGTTACAGTTTCTGGTTTAGCAAGTGCATATGTTTTAGAAAGCGATGGGCCTGAATATGCCCGCGAACTGCGAAAATACTACGAAAAACTAATCGTCGTGCCAAACTTTAATCATTTAGATGATAAGATCTTCAAAGTTACCTTAGATGTTCCGGAAGATAGAATGCCAAAGATACTTGCGGAGCTTAAGCAAAAATATACTCAAATTGACTTTGTCTCTGGTTCATCCACTTCAATTGATATTTCAACTAAAGGTATGAATAAAGCAGTCGGTTTAAAGTATTTGAGCGAAAAATATCACATTAATCCGCGCGAAATGGTTGCTTTTGGCGATAGTGGGAATGATGTGGGCATGCTCAAGTATGCCGGTCATAGTTTTGCAACTAAAACAGCTTTACCTGTGGCTAAAAGCGCTGCAAATCGGGTTATTGGCTCAAGTAATGAGAGCGCTGTTCAAAAAGAAATTTGGCATTTACTAAACGCTTGAATTATAAGCGAAAAAATATGCAAAGTACTTAATTTGTACTTTGCATATTTTTAATTATGTTAAACTAAATCAATTGATCAATTAGATTCTTTAACGGTAGGTCATAATATTGTTCGATATTGGTCAAATCAGCCAAATCATGCTGACCATATATCGAGAGCAATCCAGCAAGTTCATTTTTCCAATTTTGAATCATGTTAAGTAAGTATTGCTCGTCATTTTGAACTAAAGCTTGTAAGAAAACGTTTGAGATCCCCACAAATTTGCCACCAAGACAAAGACCCTTGAAGACATCAAGCGGATTACGCACACCACCGGAAACTATAAAATCAACTTGCTCTTTGGTCGCCATCATTGCTGAAATCACAGTTGGTAAGCCCGTATCCTGTAAGTAAGATAAATCGCTTGGATTGCGAGCAGCTTCTATTTGGGCAAAATTTGTTCCGCCACTTCCAGCGACATCGAAGAGAGAAAAACCGGTTTCCTTTAACTTGTGTATACTCTTAGTATCTAATCCACTGCCAACTTCTTTAATAATAATTGGTACAGTAATTTTTTGTCTTAGAGCCTGCAAATTATCCAACCAATAAAAGTCGCGTTCACCTTCCGGCATAGCAATTTCCTGCACGGCATTTAAGTGAATTTGCAGTGCATCAGCATTCAGTTCTTGTATGATTTTTGCTGCATTATCAGGACTTGTTTTAGCATTAATATTCGCAATGACAACACCGCTAGGGTTTTCTTCACGGGCAATCAAAAAGCTGTCAAGTTGTTCAGGTTCTTTAATTAAAATACTTGCAGAGCCTAAGGCAAGACCAATTTGCGCTTTTTGAGAAATCTTGCCAAGTGCCTGGTTAATCGCTCGCGATTGACGCGAACCACCAGTCATTGCATTAATGAAGAAGGGGGCAGCAACTTTTTTGTTAAACATGGTCGTTTCAGTCGAAGACGCAACAACTTCACTTTCCGGAAGAGCAGGGCGCACTAAATGCATCTGATCAAAACTGTTTGATTTTTGGGGCTCATAAAATTTATGGGCTAGAGCGAGATGTTCTTCTTTGCGCTTGGACCTAATAGACATAATTTCCTCTTATTGTGTGAGTTTTACTTGGTGAACCCGAAGACCTAAAGGCATAATTCCGTTTTTGCGCCATTCTTGTTCAAGAGCAACCACGTTTGTGTTTGCATCTGTAATAACAATTCCACAATCTCCGTTTCCTGCACCCGAAGTCTTAGCTGCTCCGCCAAACGATTCAGCAATATTGATTAGTTTTGATAACCGCGGGATTTCAATTGTAATTTGGTTAATTTGAGCGAAGTGTTGTAATAGACGGCGATTTTTTCGAATCTGTTTTTTTATTAATCCAATATCATTTTGTTCAAAACCAACAATCATTTTTAGCACGCATTCACGTGATAAACGTAAAAATTCTTTATATTTGCCATTTAACGCTGCTTTATTAGCGTTAGTTTCATCAACAAGGCGGGAGGTAGAAGCAGGCTTTTGACTCCACCCAATCATTAAATTCATGCCTTCAGGTGGTGTTAATAACTGAATTTTTAAACCCGGCCAAGCTTCATTAACAACGTCCGACAATTGCTTTTGAGCTAGTTCTCGATTTAGCCAAGCTTTATCAAAAGTTTGGTAAGCAATCCAGCCACCATATACACTGGCAGCAATATCGCCAGCTGAACCGTTTCCTTGAACTGAATAGTGGGAAATAGCAGACAACTTGTACACTAATTCATTCGTAAATGAAACATGGTAAAAGCGCAAAATGGCTTTGACTGTAGCTACAGTCACTGCTGCACTAGAGCCTAAACCGTATTTCTTGCCATCGGCTGAGTCAAGATCAGAATTGATGTGCAAATCATATACTTTCATTTTGATGTGCTGTTCAATGCAGAAACGCTCAGTAAAGGAAATTGCTGCTAAAATATATTCAAAAGGATTGTCACGATTATCAATAACCATTTTGGCACCGCGCCGTTCCCAGTGAATCGAATCTTGCGAATATTGTTTTGAGTGAATTAAACCGGTAGATGATTTTGTTTCAGTAATTGAAACCCGAATAAACTGATTTACTGCCACTAAAACTGCAGGACAGTCTTGTTCTAACACAGCATATTCGCCGGCAATATACAGTTTTCCAGGTGCTTGTTCTGTTATCAAAAGAATTTAATCTCCTAACCAATTAAACTTTCTTAGCTAGTCCTAGAAATTCCAGGACCAAAACTTGCATTAACTATATTAACATTGTCAAATTCCGATACAAACTTATTAGTAATTTCTTTTACATTTTTTAAACGACTCATTACTTTTACATTTGGACCAGCATCAATTGTGTAGTAACATTCTACTCCTTCGCGGCGCATTTGCTCTACTAGCTTAATTGCGCGAACTGTGTTTGGCTCAAAATAGGTAAACCCCGGTTGAGCACTTAAATTTATTGCATGCATTTCATTTGCATTCATTTCAGCAAGCATCCCTAAGGCAGAAAAATCATCTTTTTTAATTGCACTAATCATATCATTTAATTCATGTTGATTGCGCTCAAGCCACGGTTTAAAAAATGGCGAAGATTGAGCTTGTTTCATTCCCTCAGTTGAAGATAACTTCTTAGGTTTTTGATTTAATTCAATCGCTATAAGATGTAAGTCCATTTTCGGGTTTTCATCTAAAGGGTAGGCAAAAGAAGATTCATCGTCATTTCCTTTTTGCCAAACTGAAAACCCGCCAAAAACCGAGCGACATGCCGATCCCGAGCCAAGACGGGCAAGACGAGACAATTCTTTTTTGTCGATTAAAATGGCATAATGCGAGCAAAATGCGCCGGCAAGGGCAGCAAAAGCAGAGCTAGATGAAGCAAGTCCTGCAGCAGTGGGAACGTGATTAAAAGACTCGACGCTTAAATTCCCTTGCACTCCAAATCGCCTTTGCAACATTTTCAAAAATGAAAATACCCGATCAAAGTTACTACCAGTTTGTTTAATTCCATTTAAATAAAAGCAATTAGTTTCGCTATCAGTTATTTTGGTGTCCGTATAAAACTCATCAAGTGTCATTGAAAGACTGGACATTAAAGGCAGGCGCAGCTCAGAATTGGCTTTACCCCAGTACTTAATTAAAGCAATATTGCTATGTGCCCGAACTATTTCTCCCATTAAATTTCCTCAATCCACGATTTTTCGATAATGCGTTGACATTTTTGCCTAATTTTTTTAGCTGTCTCATTACTATCGCACAAGGCAATAACTATACCACCAAGACCACTGCCTGACAACTTAAATCCTAAGGCACCATTCTCTAGAGCAATGTGTTCTAAGTCATCAATTTTCTTTGTCGAAAGATTAAACGTATGCAAGATTTCCTGAGCATGGGTAAAAATCCGTCCTACTTCTTGACAATCTTGTTTAAGCCAAGCATCTCGCGTCTTATCGGCTAATTGACCAAGAGTTTTAATACGCTCAACTGCGTCAGAGGATTGTTTCATTTGTTCATGAACTTGACTAACAGCTTGTTTAGTACTGCCTAACTCACCAGTATCCATAATTAAAAGAGTCGCATGCAGTTTTTGTTTCAAAACTTGGGCTCCTTTTTTTTGGTTAAAAAAGATTAAATGATCTGAATTAACGGTTGCGGCGTCTAAACCAGAAGCTTTACCGTGGTTAATCATTTCAGCATGATTAGTAATTGCAATTATTTCGTCTTCGCTAAGCTTCAAATCAAAATAGTCATCTAACGCTCTCGTTGTCGCTAGGGCCACCGTCGCACTAGAACCTAGTCCTCGTTCAATTGGAATTTCGCCGGAATACGTAATCTTAAGCTGATCCTTTTTTGATGCTTTCTTTAAACATGTTTGAACCACGTATTTTAGTCCATCATATTCACTTGGAGCCAGAAAAAAAGGCCCTTGATAACGAGCCGTATTCATCCACATTTCATTGGCTGGTTCAACGGTCGTTTTAATATTGAGTGACATAATCGGCATGGCCAAGGCATCATAACCATATACTACCGAATGTTCACCAATTAAAATCACTTTTCCATGGGCTAAATAACTAGATTTCATTTTACTTAAAGATCCTTAATGTTTGTGAAAAAAAACTGACCGCCTATGCTAAAATAAATAGCAAAGGAGAAGAGAACAAATGATCAAAATTATAGTCGGTCGGCAAACTGATTTTTTACAAGAAAAAATCTTGCAAGAAGCTGTCGATAACTACCAGAACTTCCCAGAACATCAAACTTTTGTCATTGTTCCTAATCACATTAAGTTTACCACAGAAGTAAGAGCAATAAATAAACTTGCTGTTAATCAAGGCAATACTGAACAATCTGTCAAAAATCTACAAGTTTTGTCTTTTTCTCGACTTGCTTGGTTTTTCCTTAAAAATGCCGATAAGGGGATGTTGACCCAACTTGATAACGCTGCTGCTGCGATGATTTTGACCAAAATTATTGAAGAAAAACGCAGTGACTTGCACCTTTTTAAAAATGTCAGTGCCAGTCCCGGATTAGTTAACCAACTTTATGACACTATCTTGCAGATTCGCGAGGGTAACCTTGATCTAGACGATGTTGACGAAGATAATTTAGATCTTGAAACTAAAAATAAAATTGCTGATTTAAAAATCATTTATGCAGCGTTTATCTCAGCTATAACAGATAAATTTTCAACCGCAAATGAAGTTCAACTGCAGTTAAATGAATATCTAGCTGAAAAAAGCAATTTAGGGCAGACTGATTTTTATTTTAGTGATTTTTCGCATTTTTCACTTCAAGAGTGCTTAACAATTAAGCTGCTCATGATGCATGCGCACAGTGTTACAGTTGCTTTTAAAACCAAAGTTGGCGATGTTGAACCTAACATTCAACCGGGTGATTATGATTATGTAATTCAAAAGACAATAAATCAACTAGTCCATTACATGCAACAGCATAATCTCAGTTACCAGATTGAAAAAATGCCAATTGCACCTAATCCAACCAACAGAGAATTAATCAATGAATTTTGGACAGGAGCAGTTCCTGCTATCGATCAGCACGACCAAGTTCAACTTGTTCGTGCTGATAATCGGTATGCGGAAGCTTATTTTGTTGCACGCACAATATATCAGCAAGTAGCATTAAGTAACTACCGCTATCGTGACTTCTTGATTTTAGCGCCTAATTTACATGAATACGAAACTTATCTAACCCCAATCTTGCGACAGAATCGTATTCCGTTTTTCAATGACCTACAACAAGAAATGAAATATCATCCCTTGGTTGTATTAATAGAGAACATTGCCCAACTTTTACAGCATCCTTTTCAAACGCAAAACATACTAGCACTTATGAAAACCCATTTGATTATTCCTGACTGGTATAAAGACGAAGTTTCTTTTATTCATGATGTTGACGAACTAGAAAATTTCGTTTTGGCACACGGCATTAACCACCAGTTATGGAAACGTGATTTTACCGATTATGTTGCTGCGGAAGTCATTCGTTTAGATAAAGTACCCGACGAAGTTGCTAAAATCAGTAAGCTAAAAGATTACTTTATCAACCAAATCGAATTGTTGCTTGATAACTTAAAAGCAGAAAAAAATTCGCAAAAAGCAATCACCAACTTTTTTACTTTTTTGACGAATAATAAGGTCAATGTTGTCTTAGAAAGCTGGCGCGAAGCTTCTCAAGAAGAAGGGGACTTACAACAGGCGCGTCAATCCGAACAAGTGTGGGACCTATTAATTAATTTGCTTCATGACTATTTACTAATCAATCCCACAGAATTTAACCCAGTTAGTTTTTTTGAGGTCTTAATCAGCGGCTTCAAGGAGGCAACTTTTGCCCAGATTCCTTCAACCATTGACGCGGTCGATATATCTGAAACTGGTATCGTCCAAGTAGATGGTTACAAGCAAGTTTTCATCTTAGGCGCCACTAGCTCTGGTCTACCAAAAATACAAAACACTCCGGGCTTTTTGAGTACTGAAAACATTGAAAAATTGAGCTCATCTTTTGGTGAAGATTCATATATAGAGGACCGGCAGCAACTGAGTAATTTAGATCAAAATTATCAATTTGGACTTTGCTTAGCGTTAGCTCAAGACAAAGTTTATCTTTCTTATTCAGTAACAAATGCAGAAAATGAAACAGTAGATCCATCTATTTACTATGAGCGCTTTAAGAACGCTGGTGCGCCAGAGTTTAATCAGCACAATTTACCCGAAAAACTTCAAGAACTGTTGACCTTTTTGACGAATCCCGAAGCTAGTCTTGGTTATTTAACTTATCTCAAGCAAACTGAGCAGCCAGTCAACCTCAATTATCTTCTGCAATTAACTCGAGACCGTATACCATATAGAACAAAACTAGTCCTTGCAGCGAGCAAATTTGATAATCGACCAGCTAATATTGGAGCTAATCTTGCTCAAGAGCTCTATGGACAAAACCTGAATTCATCGGTTTCGCAGCTGGAAACCTTTTATGAAAACTCATATGAGTATTTTTTAAATTATGGGTTACGTCTGCGGAAACGTTTTGAAAACGAGTTTGATATTATCCAAGCTGGAAATTATTTTCACGAAACTTTTGACCGTTTAGTCAAAGAGCTTAACGCCCAGTCGTTAGACTTAGCTACAATAGATAGCCCAACCCTTAATCAACTACTTGAATTGGCTCGAGCCAAAATGAAAGACGAGGCTAAATATAAGCAGCTGCGTAATGACCCATTTAATGAGTTTTTGTTTACTTGCCTTGATAAAACTACTACTAAAGTAGCGTTCAATTGGCAAAAAGCCGTCCAGCAAACGCCGCTGCGGGCCAAATATTCAGAGTTAAGTTTTGGCTCTGGTGAGAAAGTAAAGGGAATTGATTTACAGGTTCCTGATCTTTCTGGGGACCATCAGGTTAACCTACGAGGAAAAATGGACCGAGTTGATCTGGCAAAAGTGTCTGACCAAAATGAGTATATAGCTCAGGTTATAGACTATAAATCGTCCGCCAAAAAATTTGATTTGGGATTGTTTTATCATGGAATTTCTTTACAAATGGTTTCATATCTTGATGTATTAGCGAAAAACCAAACCTTTTTCACTGGTGATACTCCGTTATCATTGCTGGGAGCCTTTTACCAAACAATAACCCGACAGACTGAGCGTCTGAATGGAAACGATTTATATAATAGCCAGATGCAACTTAAAACAGAAAAACTAGATGGCAAAGAACGCTTGAAATACACTGGTTTGATTAACAGTGATCAAGCCAGCGTATTAGCTGCTGAACCCAACTTAAAACCGGGTCAATCTTCTCAGTTATATGCGAGTGTTCGCCAAAAAAACAATGGTGAACTAAGTTTTCCTAGAGATCGATTCTTTACTGAAACAGAAATCAGGGCTTTGTTTGAATATGACGAAAAGTTAATAGCTGAAGCCGCTCGCCAAATTTTAGCTGGAGAAATCAAACTTAATCCATACAGAGCGGGTAAGGGGATAAGTGCTTTAACTTATTCAGATTATCGTGATATTTTCTTTTTTGACGCAATGCTTCCAAATAATAAATATCATCAAATTGGTAGTTTAACTAAAAAAGAATTGTTAGCAAACATTGAAGATAAAACAAGAGAGGAAGATTAAGTAATGACCCAGTTTACAAAACAACAGAAAAAGGCCATTGATGATCACGACCTTGATATATTAGTCTCTGCCTCCGCTGGTAGCGGTAAAACTACCGTTTTAGTTCAACGATTGCTGCAAGAAATTTTAGCTGGAACTGGTGTTGATAAACTACTAGTTGTAACTTTTACCAAAGCTGCGGCTCAGGAAATGAAAAATCGTATCAAAACAGTTTTGCAAAATGAAATGAGTAAAACAGCAGAAATTAAGCAACACCGCTATTTACGTGAACAACTCAACTTAGTTGATACTGCAAATATTTCTACTGTTGATGCTTTTTGCCTTGATGTAATTCACCGTTTTTACTATGTTATTGACCTTGATCCCAGTTTTAGTGTTTTAACTGATGAAACCCAAGCAGCTCTTTTACGTGAACGCGCATTACGTGAAATAGAGAGTGAATTTTTAGAAAATGACGACCAAGACTTCATTGCCTTTTACAATAATTTTGCTGGTGATCGAGATGCTGAGTCGGCACAAGATTTATTGCTAGATCTATACCAATATGCCATGGCTAAGCCTGATTACGACAAATGGCTCAAAAGCTTGTCTGAAAAGTATGAAGTTAACGAAAACATCATCTCTTCAAAATTATGGCAAAATGAGATTAAACCGTATTTACTTTCTACATTTTCTGACTTAAACGCAAAAATTACGCATATTAGTTCAAGTTCAATCATTGAAACTAAAGAGTTAGCCAAAGTTAAAGAGAGCTATTTACTGTTGCAAAAATGTCTAAAGCTCTATCTAAACAGTCTTGAAAATGATGATAATTATAACCAACAACGTGAATTGCTCAGAAACTGTACCTTTACAAGATTTAGCAAATCTTCAAAATGGGATGAAGATCTGCTTGATTTTTATCAAGAATGTTCAGATTTAAAAAGCGAAATAAATAAAACAATTTATGATACCTTTACTGCTTTTTATGCTGCTGATGAACAAGAACAAGTTAGCCTTCTTAAAAAAGGTCAGCAGATCATGATTGCTCTTACTAAAGCTGAAAAAGCACTGATTGAACGGTTTGGGGAATTAAAGAAAGCCGAAAATTTAGTAGATTATAGTGATATGGAACAATTTGCTTACCAAATTCTTAGCCAAGACACTTCTAACTCACAACTAGCGCGTTCTTTTTACCGTAATAAATTCGAAGAAATTTTAGTAGATGAATATCAGGATATTAACCCTCTCCAAGAACGTATTCTACAAATAATTAAAAAAGACGGTCAAAATAACTTATTTATGGTAGGCGATGTCAAGCAATCCATTTATGGCTTCCGTCAAGCAGAACCAACTCTATTTTTGCATAAATATCAAGAAGCCGCTAAAAAAGAGAATGAAGGTGACGAACGGATTTTACTTTCCGAGAACTTTCGTTCAACTAATCCAGTAGTTAAAACGGTCAATCAAGTTTTCGATAGTATTTTAACACCTGATTTTGGCGGGATTGACTATAAAAAAGAGAGTCAACTGGTTTTAGGGGCTAAGTACTATCCGGAAAATCTTCCTCAAGCAAGCGAGTTTATTTATCATGATAAGGGCGAAGCGGGGCAAGAAAGCGATGCGGAAATTGACTCAGCAGAAATCGCAATAATAATTAACCGCATTAAACAATTTAAAAACGAAAATTTCCAAGTATACGATCCGCAGTTGGGCAAAACACGCCCGTTTGCGTACAGTGATATTGCCATCTTAACCAGAAGCCGCTCTGACAACTTAGCCATCATGCAAGAGTTTGCTAAAAATGATCTCCCGCTGCTAGTGACTGATGCCAAAAATTATTTTCAAACTTTAGAATTGACTGTTGTACTAGATTATCTACGCGTTATTGATAATCCTGACCAAGATATTCCGTTAGTTGCAGTTTTGCGTTCGCCGCTCTTTAACTTTTCGGAGTCCGATTTAGCTAAAATCAGAGTTCATAATAAAAATGCTAGTTTTTATGAAGCATTAACCACATATATTGCCGTTAATGATGAATTAAGCCAAATTATTAAAGAATTTCTGAATCAACTAGAGCAATTACGGCAATTTGCGGCCAATCATCGTATTTCCGAATTGATTTGGAGTATCTATGAGCGCACTAATTTATTAGAAATTATGACCGCATTGCCTAATGGAAAACAGCGCCGAGTAAACCTAGAAGCCTTGTATGAGCGCGCTAGCTCATATGAAAGTGCTGGATTCAAAGGTCTTTATCAATTTATCAACTTTATTGAGCGGATGCGTCGTAGCCAAAAAGACTTAGCCCAGCCCTTACTAACTAAGGAAGCTGGAAACTCAGTTAGGTTGATGACAGTTCACGGATCAAAAGGACTGGAATTTCCAATTGTTTTTTATATTGGATTACAACACCGTTTTCAAACAAGTGACGTAACTGGCAACTACATTATTAGTCCCGATAACGTTGGTTTGACAATTCGCTGTGAGCACTACCGCGCCGATTCACTAGTAAAATCTTATGATAATATTGCTAAGAAAAAGCAACTTCTTGAAGAAGAGGCGCGAATTCTTTATGTAGGAATGACTAGAGCACGTCAAAAACTAATCTTAATTGCAGACATTGACAATTACGAAAAAACAGTTCAAAAATGGCGTAAAATGTTAGACAGCCAGGGTAAATTAACACTCTCTAACAAGTTAAGTGCATCCCGTCCATTGAGTCTGATAGGTCCTAGCCTTCGACTCGAAAAAGTTGTTAGTCATGAAATAGGCGATGTAACCAGTGAGTTAGATGAAAGTACGGATTTTTTATTACTTCATTATCAAGGTGAACAAATTTCAGCTGATTCGACTAAAAAAGACGAAAGCAGTCAAGATGATAATTTTGAGCTTTTAAACCAGACTGCTCAAAAACTATATGACTTTACTTATCCCTTTAAAGATGCCAGTTCGACTACAGCTTATCAATCCGTTTCCGAAATAAAAAAAGCTTTTAATGACCCGTTAGAATCTGAGCTGGAAAACGCACATCTTTTATCATCAACTAATCGCTATTTGCAACCAATTGAAACCAAGCCGAGCTTTTTATTTGAAACTAAATTTACTGGCGCTGAAATTGGTACAGCAACCCACCTAATCCTGCAGTATTATGACTATCGGGGGAAAGGTGACAAACAGCAACTCGAACAAGAAATTCAAAATTTAATTGATCAAGATAAACTAAATCCTGAAATTGTTTCGAGTTTAAACAAGGATCAAATTAACTGGTTTGTTCACAGTGACTTTGCTCGTGAATTCTGGCAAAAGCCTGAGAACCTTAAACGTGAAATTGAATTTTCAAGTTTATTGTCAGCACAAACTTTGTTTAGTAACTTTAGCGATCCAAATGCTAAAATTTTAATTCATGGAACAATTGACGGTTATTTTATTAATAATGATGGCATAATATTATTTGATTACAAAACTGATCACATTGATCAGAATCACATTGACTTAGCGATTGACCTAGTTAAGCAAAAATATACTGGACAATTACGTTTGTATGAAAAAGCACTCAATTCTTTTGCTGACCAGAAAGTAAGTCAAAAATATCTGATTCTACTTGATGCGAAGAAAATTGTAGAAATCAAATAAATATATAGAAAGGAGAAAAACCAATAATGACCTTATTTGCTAAGGACACCTTTGCAGTAGTTGACCTTGAAACTACTGGCACTCAGCGCGAAGACAATAACCATATTATCCAGTTTGGCTGCGCAATTATTAAAAATATGGAAGTGGTCAAGACATATTCGTTCATGATTAATCCGCATCGTGAAATTCCTTTAGCAATTCAAAATTTAACCCATATTCATAATTCTGACGTTGCCAATCAGAAAGATTTTTCCTATTATGCACCAAAAATTGTCGAAATATTGAAAGACACGGTTTTTGTTGCGCATAACGTCAACTTTGATTTGCCGTTTTTAAATTATGAACTCGTTCAACATGGATATGAGGCCCTGACGAATCGCGCAATCGATACCGTTGAGTTAGCTAAAATTGCTTTTCCTACATCACCTTCATATAAATTGACTGATTTAACTAATCAATTAAAAATTGAACATCTTAATCCGCACAAAGCCGATTCTGATGCCTATGGTACGGCAGTCTTGCTACTTAAAATCATCCAAAAGCTGGAAAAACTACCGCAAGCTACCTTAAACACATTAAGTTCGCTAGCGCACGGATTAATTAGAGATACTTCATGGATTTTTACTACAATAGCCGATGAATCACGCAAAAAAAAGCGGCCGCTCAGTAAAGACCATATTCAAGTGCGTAACATTATCTTGCAAAAACAGCAAACGATTCCTTCAAAACATGAAAATCCTGCTGATTCGGTTTTTCCTTCTAGTAATAAAGCAAAACATAAGCTTTTTAAAGGGAAAATTAACTATCGACAGCCGCAAGTTGATTTAATCAATCGCATTAACCAATTTGTTGAAGACCCAACTCAAAAAGCATTACTGGTTGAAGCACCAAACGGAACTGGTAAAACTTTTTCTTATCTTTTTGCATACTCTTATCAATTATATACAAGTCGAAAACTAGTAGTAGCAACACCAACCAAAGTTTTACAAGACCAAATCGTCAGCCAAGAAATTCCTCAGCTACTTGATGTGACTAACTTAGATTTAGCCGCTGAAGTGGTTAAATCAAGCAGTCATTACCTTGATTTAGATGGTTTTTACCAAAGTCTATACCAAGGAACACCTAATAAACTAACTTTGGTTTTACAAATGCGGATTTTAGTTTGGTTAACAGAAACAAAAACTGGTGATTTAGACGAATTGCAACTAACTAATTATAAGGCGCCACTGTTTATCCAAATTAGTCATCCCGGAGATGCACGTGTTGGAAGTAGTTTTGCCAATGTTGATTTTTGGAACCTAGCGCGCCAAAGACAAGAAGAAGCCGATATCCTGGTTACAAACCATGCCTATCTGGCAAATCACTATAATGACACAATTTGGGGACAGAATCCTTATTTAGTAGTCGATGAAGCTCACCGGTTTGTCGATAACGTCATCAATTCGAGAAACGACTCATTTCAGTTTGAATCATTATGGGGAACGCTAAATCATTTGCGTAACTTACTCTTCTATGCCGAAGATAGCATTCTTAGCCAGTATGGTAGCGATGTTCAACTTAATTTTTTACTAGAAAAACTGGACCCGGCAATTTTGGAATTAATCAGTGTGATCAATCGGTTGCAAAAACTGCTTTATTCCAAGCGGGGTAAAGCAATTAACAAAAATGTTTTATCAAATAGCAATTTGTTGTTGAGCTTTGAAGCATTAGATTTATTTCCAAAGACGGGCAAATTTTTAAGCGAGTTAATGGAATTCCAGCGTAGGCTTGAAGATGTTCGCCAACAAACTAATCAAATTTTATTTAAATTATATAATGAAACTGATAGCTCTGGCGCCGATCGCGATGCTGTTTTAAGTGAAATAACAACCCAAATCGACCACTTGGATTACTACATCACTAAAAGCTACCAACTGTCTGACTTACTACATTCGCCGGCTAATCTGAAGCAAGAAGGATTTTTGGTCACTTTAACAAACCCGCAAGATCCTTTAAGTGTCAACTTAAGTTGGTTGATGCTTGATGCTTCAAATGAACTTAAGCAAATATATGAGCGTTTTAATCATCTTGCTTTTGTTAGTGCAACTTTAACTAGTGAAAATGATTTCGCGTTTACAATTAAGCAACTCGCATTATCTGACCTTAATCCACAAAAATACATTGGAGTTAGCACATTTAAATTAGCCGAACACCTGCAAGTTCTTTCAGTCACTGATCTACCGGACATTGCCAACCAACAGTTTGACAAAACACTCGCACAAATCTTAGAAAATGATTTGTCTAAAAAAGATCATATTCTTGTGTTGATGACTAATTTGGATAAAATTAGAGAAATTTTCAGTGCTATTTTAAATTCACCAAGTTTGCGCGACTTTGAAATCTTAGCTCAAGGTGTCTCAGGATCAAATAATCGGATTACTAAGCGCTTTGCTATTGCAAAAAAAGCTATTTTAATTGGGGCGGACAGTTTTTGGGAAGGCATCGACTTCCATGACTGTGGTATTGATTTAGTGATTGTTGCTAAATTACCATTTGAATCACCCGATCTACCAGAAGTTAGGCTTCGGCAGCGTCAACTGCAAAATCAGGGTATTAATGTCTTTCAAAATGATACGATGCCCCGAGCAGTAATTAGATTTAGGCAGGGAATGGGGCGCCTAATCCGTGGCGAAAACGACTATGGTCAATTTTTAATTTTAGATTCGCGCATTTGGACGAAAGATTATGGTAAAGTATTTTTAAATGCAATTCCTGTAAATACCCAAAAAATAAGTTTAAAAGAATTACGGAACAAGTTAGATAACTATGATAAAAGACGATACAAGACAAACAATTGAGTTTGTAGCGTGGTTAGTTGGAATAATTGTCTTTATTTACTTTGCGTTCTTGGTTATTTTTTACAAATCAAGTAGTCCGGAACGTAATGAAACACGCCAAATGAACCAAATTGCGTTGCAAAAATCACCAATTAGACAAATTAAAAAGAACTATCATTTAAATCGGGGAACTAATAGCTACGCGCTAGCGGGTACTGCAAAAGATCACAGTAAGTATTATTTTATTTATTTACCGGGTTCAAAAAAGGCATATCTGTTTCCTGCTACCAAAGGTGTTAGTGAGCAAACTGTTCGTAAAAAGTTTGCTACAAAACGTCCATCTGATCAAATTTCAAAAGTAAATCTGGGTTGGTATCGCAATCAAGCCGTCTGGGAAGTTACCAGTAAAAATGCAATGGGTGACTATCACTACCAACTCTACGAATTTAAAAGTGGAAAATTAATAGGTTAAGTCGCTAATTAAAAGAAACTTTGGTATTATTAAGTTGATACGATAAGGAAAGTGGAATAAGAGTTTATGACAAAATTAATTTCAATTAGAGATTGTTCCAAGCATGTAGACGAAGAGGTCCAGATGCATGTTTGGTTAACTGACAAACGATCAAGCGGTAAAATTGTTTTCTTACAACTACGTGATGGTACGGCATTCTTTCAAGGTATTATCCGCAAAAATGACGTTTCCGAAGAAGTTTTTGAAACTGCTAAATCTTTGCATCAAGAAGCAAGTTTTTACATTACTGGTACAGTTCATCAGGATGAACGTTCTCACTTTGGTTATGAAATTCAAATTTCTGACTTAAAAGTGTTTACCAACAATGAAGGATACCCAATTGGAAACAAAGAACATGGTATTGAGTTCTTGCTTGATCATCGTCACCTTTGGCTTCGAAGCAGACGCCCATTCGCTATCATGCGGATTAGAAACATGATTTACAAAGCAACGGTCGATTTCTTTGAAAACGAGGGCTTTGTTAAATTTGACGCTCCGATTTTTATGCATTCAGCACCTGAAGGCACTACTGAACTATTCCATACTGAATACTTTGGCGGAGATGCTTATCTTTCTCAATCTGGTCAATTATATGGTGAAGTTGGGGCAGAGGCTTTTGGTAAGATTTTTACTTTTGGTCCAACTTTTAGAGCTGAAGAATCAAAAACTAGACGTCATTTGACTGAATTTTGGATGATGGAACCAGAGATGGCTTGGATGCATCAAGATGAGTCGCTCGATCTTCAAGAACGATTCCTTTCTTATGTTGTTAAACAAGTACTGGATAATTGTCAATACGAATTAGAAATACTTGGTCGTGATCCTAAGAAATTGCAACCTGCTGCTGAAGGCAACTACACACGTTTATCATACGATGACGCGGTTAAAATGCTCCAAGAAGATGGTCGTGACTTTAAGTGGGGAGAAGATTTTGGCGCTCCTGATGAAGCTTTTATTTCTGAAAGGTTTGATCGTCCGTTCTTTATTGTTAATTATCCAACTGCCATTAAACCATTTTACATGAAGAAAAATCCTGAAAATCCCAAGGAATATCTCTGTGCTGATGTATTAGCACCTGAGGGATATGGCGAAATCATGGGTGGATCTGAACGTGAGAGCGACTACGACACACTAAAAGAGCAAATTAAAGCAGCTGGCTTAAACGAAGAAAACTATAGCTGGTACTTAGACCTGCGTAAATATGGTAGTGTGCCTCACTCTGGCTTCGGCATGGGTTTTGAGCGTGTAATTGCTTGGATTTGCAAGTTAGATCATGTGCGCGAGACTATTCCGTTCCCAAGAATGATCAACCGTATTGAGCCATAAAGATATTAATCAATTACTTAAAAAGTTGAACTAATTTTAGTTCAGCTTTTTTAAAAGGAGAAGTTATTTTGCATTATAATAAATACCGTACTTTAGGTTTTACTACGCTTTCAAATGGCCTCCTTGCGTATTATTCTCAACTTAAAATTAGTGATGCCGAGTTGGTTTTAGTTATTCAACTAGAAATGTTTGCTCAAAAGGGAGAAACATTTCCTTCTAATGAATCGCTCGCAAGTAATATGAACTTTTCAACTACTGAAGTTGCCAGCATCATTCAACAGCTAATTGAAGAAGGTAATCTAACAATTGATCAAATAACTGATGATAAGGGACGTATTGGAAATCGTTATAATCTTGATCAGCTCTATTTAAAGTTAGATGATCTATTAGCTAAAAACCTAACACCAAATGACTCAGCTGAAAATGAAAAGCCTGCTACCAACGTAGATAATAGTCCCCTAAATCAGCTAATGCGCCAATTTGAAATTGAATTTGGTCGTTATTTAAGTCCAATTGAACGCGAAGAAATTGCTGGTTGGCTTAATGTTGACCATTACGATCCAGAAATAATTAAAATGGCGTTAAGAGAGGCGGTCTTATCTCAAGCCTATAGTATAAAGTACGTTGACCGAGTATTGCTTAATTGGCAAAGACATAATCTAAAAACAACTAGTGAAGTACAAAAGTTTTTACAAAGGAATCGGTAAAAATGCCTGATGAGAAATTATTAAGCGCAAAAGAGGCACGAAAAGTGCTAAATGCTATCAACAATATGTATCCTGATGCCAAAAGTGAATTAGTTTGGGATAATAAATTTCACTTGCTTTGCGCCGTCCTGATGAGTGCCCAAACGACTGACAAGATGGTCAACCGGGTTATGCCTAGATTTATTAGTGACTATCCTGAACCAAAGGATTTAGCCCAGGCCACAATTAAAGATATTGAAGAGCATATTTCAAAAATTGGACTTTATCACTCAAAAGCAAAACATCTCAAAGAAACTGCTAAGATTTTAGTCAAAAAGTACAACGGTGTGATTCCAAAAGATAAAAACTTATTAGTAACGCTTCCTGGGGTAGGTGAGAAAACTGCCAATGTCGTTTTAGCAGATGGATATGGCATACCGGCAATTGCTGTTGACACACATGTGTCTCGTATTTCGAAGAGATTTCATATTGTTCCTCAGGATGCCAAGCCACTTGAAATTGAAAAAAGACTTGAAGAAATTTTGCCCAAAAAAGAGTGGGTTCACACTCACCATGCAATGATATTGTTTGGTCGTTACTCAATGACTGCTCGGGATAAAGAAGACCCATACAGCTATTTGAAAACAAAATAAAGAAAAGAGTATAGCTTAATAAAAAGCTATACTCTTTTAATTTACTTTAATGATGATCACCTTGTTCAATACCCGGCGAGCCATTTTCGTTTGGCTTTTTATCATGGCTTCCGGATTCTTCAGATTGATTTTCGTCCTTATCTTTATTTTGCTCCGGTGACTGATTATTGTTATTATTAGGATTTTGATCTTTGTCATGACCAGAATTATTAGGATTATCATCCGATTGGGTTTCAGAAGGGTTTTTCTTACGCTTGATTGTTTTTTTCTGCTGAGAGTATGAGGATTGGTCACTTGTCTGCGCTTCACTTCCATCATCATCACTGGTATCATCAACAATGCCAGCAGGAGCATGTCCACGAACAAACAACTGCCATTCACCAGTAGGAGAGACCTCCGGAGGATTTGAGTTTTTGCGGATTTTTGCTCTAATTACGGAATCTGGCTTTTGCCAATCTACATTTTCTTTATCTTGCATCAAATAGGTCATCATATTCTTATAGAGTAATTGAGCAGACTGTTGGCCGACACCTGAAATTGTGCCATCTTTGAGATTATCATAACCAGTCCAAATACCAATTGAGTAGTTTTGCGTATAGCCCACGAACCAGGAATCTTTCGGAGTTGCACCATAAGCTGGGTAACGAGCTAATTCTTCGTTTGAGTATTTAACTGAACCTGTCTTACCTGCATGATAAAGTCCCTTAATCTGCGCATTAGTACCGGAGCCGCGCTTAATCACACCCTTGAGCATATCAGTAATCATGTAAGCTGTTGACTTACTCATTACGCGAATTCCTTCAGAATCATAATTTCTGGTTAGACCATCTGGCGTTTCAATTTTAGAAACAAACTGCGGTTTATGGTAAACTCCCATCGTCGCAAAAGCGCTGTATGCACCAGCCATTTGTAAACTAGAGGCATCAGCTCCAATGGCTACAGCCAAACCGGAGTCCTTTGGAACGTTGATGTCCATTTTTCTAGCAAATTTAGAAGCTCGCCGAATACCAACTTCTTTTAGAGTTTTAACAGCAGGAACATTTCTTGACTGCTCTAAGGCATGACGAATGTTAATTAAACCTTCATACTTATTATCCCAGTCATATAACTGGACATTGGTCCCAGGATAAATGTACTTACTATCATCAATTACTTTCGCGGTTGACCAATTGAGATACTCAATTGCTGGAGCATAATCCAGCACTGGTTTAATAGAAGAACCTGTTGAACGACTAGTTTGAACCGCACGGTCAAGACCAAGTTGAACCGTAGAAGGGATATGGCGTCCACCAATAATTGCAACCACATGACCGTTGCTTGGGTCAACTACGGAAGCTCCGACTTGCATCTTACCATCAGTAAACGGAACCTGATTGTCATTAACTAACTGATATAGTTTCTTTTGAGCATTTTGGTTCATATTTACCGTGATTTTTAAGTTATCTCGGTAAGGATCAAAGCCTTTATCTTTAACTTCCTGAATTGTTTCCTTAATATAAGGATCGTAAATTTTACGTAAATTCGACTGTGTTTTTTGTTGATGAGGTTTCAAACCTTTTTTAATACTCTCATTTTTAGCTTGATTATACTGGGCCTGAGTAATTTTCTTATTCTCAAGCATCGCTTGTAAAACAATATCGCGACGATATTTCGCATACTTAGGATATGTATATGGATTATATGCCGTTGGACGGTTAGGCATTCCAGCAAGTAGAGCAGTCTGTGAAAGGTCTAATTCACCAATTTTCTTACCGTAGTAATAATTAGCTGCGGTACCGATTCCGTAATTACCATAATTCATATAAACCTTGTTAATGTAAAATTCCAAGATTTCATCATGAGTGTACTCACGTTGAACTCGCATTGCTAACCAAGCCTCTTGCGCTTTACGGCGAAGAGTTCTTTGCGATGGATCAGTCGAAAAAACTGTCAGTTTAACGAGCTGCTGCGTAATTGTTGAACCACCAGCTGAAATGCTCTGACTTTGCGCATTTGTTAGCATCGAAGCAACGATTCTGATGGGATCAACACCTAAGTTATCATTATAAAAGCGTTTATCTTCAACAGAAACAATGGCATCTTTTAACAATTGCATATCATCATTGTCTTTGGCATAAATCCTTTTTTCCGAACCCAGTGATAATAAAAATTTACCACTAGTTGTATAAAGTCCGGTTGAACCGCCACTTTCAAGTTGAGCACGACTGATATTAGGTGCATCTTTTGCATAAAAAGCAAAAAGGCCGACTCCCGAAAGTAAAATTAAAAATATAACCATAAAAGACCATTTGACAATTCGTCGCCACAATGGTTTGGGCAAATTTTCTCGGTAATTTTGTCGTGATTCGCGTCCATTATTTGAATTATAACTTCTGTTTGCCATTATTAAATTTCCTATCTGCGATAAATTGATCTACTGCGACTAGATACGGTAGAGTAGGCTGAAAGCTACTTTTAATTTCGACTGACCATTCTTCAACTTCTTTTAACGTTACAGAACCTTTTCCTTTAGTCCACCAGGCTTTAATCACTGCACTTGCAGGAGTGACAAAATACCTGTTCAAAGTAGTAAAACCGATAATCGTAAAACAAATACCTTTTTGTTTCAAGCACTGCTCTAGGTGGAGAATTTGATGTTCATGGAAATTTTTTAAAGGAAAACTAGTCTTATTTTTAGTTTCTTTAGCTTCAAAATCCAAATAGTAGCCTTTATATACACCATTATAATCTGTCGTAGACTCTTGACGAAAATATGCTTCCTTAATGACCGCTCTGGATCTTTTAGGATAGTCTACCTTAACGATTTGAATCGGCGTTGGTTTTTTATGAACAACCGCTATCTCCTTATTACGATAATATTTATTTGATTCGTTAATCATCTGTTCAAGTGTCATTCCACGATCAGAAAAGCTCGCATTCTTACGAAGCGTGTATTTTTTTCTAAGCTTAAGATCTTTTTCAGATTTATGAAATTCAGCTGAACTGCCGTTTGGATATTTGACCATCAATCTCACTCCTGCTAGCATTATAGCAAAAAGAAAAAGTTTTTGAACAAGGAGCTACCTATTTCAATATGCAACGTCTATGGGTAACCGGATACCGAAATTACGAAATGAATACTTTTGGCGATAAAGATCCAAAAATCAAAATTATAAAACTGGTTATTGAAAAACAATTAATCGAATTGCTGGAAAGCCAACAACTTGATTGGGTAATCACTGGCGCTAATCTTGGGATAGAGCAGTGGGCTAGTGAAGTTGCAATTAAGCTGCGCAAAACATATCCATTGCGTGTTTCAATGATTATTCCTTATGAAGAGTTCACTAACAGATGGAATGAAACTAACCAAGAAAAATTTTTCAATTTGAAAAAACAGGTTGATTTTTTTGCTTCGACTTCTAATCAAACATACCAAAGTCCGGTTCAACTGCGAAATTACCAGAACTTCATGTTAACCCATACCGATGGAGCATTAATGGTTTATGATTTAGAAAATCCTGGCAAACCCCAGTTTGATTATAATTTAATCAAAAAATATCAAAAAACAAATGATTATGCATTAGAATTAATTGATTTTTATGATCTTCAGGATGCAGCCGAAGAATATCAGTCAAACCTGGAAGATGATTTTTTTAATGAATAATCTTAAAACTTTTGCTAAACTTAACTTTTCAGTGTTAAGAAACTTTGCTTTTTGCTAGAATAGAGTAGGAATAATAAAGGAGCGTCATAGCTATGGCAGATTTAAATGATGTTAAATTATCTACACAAGATATATTAAAAAAACAATTTAGAACAAAAGTTAAGGGAATAGACCCAGATGAAGTTGATGCTTTTTTAGACCAAGTAATTGCCGATTACGATACATTTGAACAAATTATTGAAGACTTGTATGGACAGATTGGTAAATTACAAGGCGAACTAATGAGTGACAACCATAAAGAAAAGGAAGTTCAAGAGCAAAGAACTAGAAAAATGCCCCCAGTTAGTTCGGAACCTCAGGAAAATGTTAAGACATATATTCCAAGTCAAAATTCTAGTGCTGCTTTTAGCACCCTTAGTGAAGAATCGCCGACTGAAAATTCAACTAACATGGCTATAATTCAACGTATTTCAACGCTGGAACGCAAAGTTTATAACTTGGAACAAAGAGTTTACGGATTACAAAAACAATAAGCTCTGGTATAATTTTTAATAGTGCAAATTTTGAGCAGTCGCGGTTTGATCCTTTAAGGTCAAGCTGAGGAAAGTCCACGCACGCACAGGCTGAGATGCTTGTAGTGATCGTATTTAGCCCAATAAGCTAAAGAATTTTTATTACAAATTACGGCGAAAAAAGTGCTAAGTCTTTTGATATGCATGAATATTCTGAAAAGTGCCACAGTGACGAAGCTCGAGTGGAAACACTCTTGGTGGAACGAGGTAAACCCTGCGAGCGTGCAACCCAAATTTGGTGGGGGCGTCTAGTCTAGGGAATTGAACTAAAGGCTAGATTGCTATTTTAGCAAAGATAGATGGCTGCCAAAAGTTGTTTATGCCAAAAACAACTCGAACAGAACGTGGCTTATAGAAATTTGCACTGGCAGCGTTGAGCTTTTCAAAGGGCTCAACGCTTTTTTTAGAAATGAAAGAATAAAAATGAATAAGTACCAACTTTACACAACAATGGGAGCAGGCTTTGAAAGCGTTGTTGCCAAAGAACTACAATCTCTTGGCTATGATACGCAAACCGAAAATGGTCGAGTTTTTTTTAAAGGTGATCAATCTGACATTGTCAAAACCAATTTATGGCTTAGAACAGCTGATCGGGTTAAGATACTACTAAAAGAATTCAAGGCAGTAGATTTTGAAACACTATATGATCAAGTTTATGAAATTGACTGGGCCGAACTTTTACCGGTTGATGCCAAGTTCCCGGTTCAAGGAAGATCCGTACGTTCAAAGCTGCATTCTGAGCCTGGTATTCAGTCAATTGTCAAAAAAGCTATCGTCAACAAAATGTCGGAGCAATACCATCGTCGCGGTTTCTTACCAGAAAGTGGCAGTGAGTATCCGCTTGACATACATATCTATAAAGATAAGGCGCGCGTTTCTCTTGATACAACAGGAGCAAGTCTTTTTAAACGTGGATACCGCATTGAACATGGTGGAGCACCACTTAAAGAGAATTTTGCCGCAGCTTTAATTAAGCTAACGCCGTATGATGGTAGTCATCCTTTAATTGATCCAATGACTGGTTCGGGAACATTGGCAATCGAAGCCGCATTAATTGGAAAAAACATTGCTCCAGGTTTATGGCGTAAATTTGCATTTGATGACTTTGATTGGTTTAATCCCGAATTTCATAATGAAGCAATTAAAGACGCTAAAGCCAAAATAAAACCGCTTGAGCAGACAATTTGGGCCTGCGATATTGATCAATCAATCTTAGAAATTGCTAAGTTAAACGCTAATAATGCAGGTGTTTTACAAGACATCTACTTTAAACAAATTGCGGTAAAAGATTTTGCAACTGACCTTAAAAATGGCATAATTATTGCTAATCCACCATATGGTAAACGTTTAAAAGAAAAGAAAACTGCTGAAGAACTATATACGCAAATGGGAGAGACTTTTCTTAAGTACAATGACTTCAGCCAATATTACTTAGTCGGTGACCCTGACTTTGAAAAGTGCTTTGGAAAACAAGCAACCAAAAAACGTAAATTATTTAATGGTAATCTTCGAGTTGATTTTTATCAGTACTGGGCAAGCAAAAATGATTACGGACAAGTTAAACACTGAATTTTGGGTGATTACTGATACCCATTTGATTGCTGATGAGCTTCATGATAATGGTAAAGCATTTCAGGATATTCAAACAACTAGCCAAGGTAAAGACTTGGTTTACCAGGAAATTGCTCTTAAGGCTTTTTGCAAGTTAATTAATCTAAAAAAGCCAGCCGCGCTAATTGTCACAGGTGATGTTACTTTTAACGGTGAATTAATATCTGCGCAGAAATTTCAAGAAATTTTTAGCTCTTTAACTGATACCAAGCTGTTAATTTTACCAGGGAATCATGACATTTTTGATGGTTGGGCGCGCAGTTTTAAGGGATCAAAACAACTTTATACAGAGCAAATCAGCCCGATAAACTGGAAGAGTATTTTTAGTGAGTCTTATAATTGTGCATTAAATGAGGACGCATTTTCTTTAGCATATAGCGTCCAATTGAATCCACAGTATTTACTGCTACTTCTTGACTCAAATATCTACGGAACTCATGAAGTCAGTGGTGCGCCAAATACTGAGGGGCAGATTAACGAAGAGCAGCTCGTCTGGCTGGAAAAGCAGCTTAACTATGCAAAAGCAAGCAATTTAAGACCTCTTTTGTTTTTACATCATAACTTGTACATTCATAATCCAGCGGTTAATCGTGGATTTGTTTTAAACAATGCTCCGTTTTTGCGACAGTTCTGTAAGGACTTTGATATAAAACTCGCTTTTTCTGGACATATTCATGCTCAGAATATAGTTGGGCCACAAGGACAAACACCAACTACTGAAATTGCCACTTCTAGTTTTTGTTCTTATGATCAAGCATACGGAGTAGTAAAAGTACATCCAGATGGTTTGACTTATGATCGGCAGACTTTTGAAATGACTAGCTTTTTAACTGAAAATGAGCAAAGTGATTATACATTGACTCATTTTCATGATTATTTAAAAGAAATTCAATTACGCAACCTAGCAAATAACTCTAAACGCAAAGTTAAAATTGGAAAACCGGAGTCATCTCTGCAGCAAAACATTAACCGCTTGTTTATTGATATGAATTATAACTATTTCACTGGTCACAATCATATTAGTGAAGAAGAACTTCATCAATTGTATGCTTCTCCAGAATTCAAAACCCTAGTGAAACAACACCCACGTTTTACTAAATATATTAAATCGTTGTATGATACAACCAATCATAGCAATTTACACGCAAAAATAGATTATTAAAGAAGAAGTATTAATGAACAAAAAACATTTTTTTATTTTAGGACGCGTTGGATTAGTGTATTACAGTTGGCTGCTAATCGTTTTATTCGTTAGTCTAATTTTAGCTTATGAAAGTACAAAGGCAGTTAATTGGCCGGCAATAGTAATTTTTCTAGTTTTTGGAATATTGCTGTTGTATACATTTATGACATCATTTTGGACGAAAGACAGTTTAAAGTTGCCATTTACCAAAAAGGTTAAGAAAAACCTAGCCCCTAAATTAGTTTATAATTGGCAAATCTTCAGAATATATGAAGTCAAAGTAACTGACTTAGAAAAATACTATTTATTAAGATTTGAAAAAAGAAACTAGTTATTAAAAGCAAAATTTAAATACCAGCCCCGCAATTTATAACTATACAGTAGTTTATATCCTAAAAATCTGTTTTCATTCACCATATCCAATGTTTCTTACCAAAAGTTTGTTATAATTAAGACTGATTGATAAAAGGGTGTGACCTAGATTCTAATATGAAAAGGAAAATGACTAAATAACAGTTTATTTTTGTATTATAGAAAGAAGGATGCGTAATGAAAACAGATATTCAAATTGCTCAAGAAGCTCACGCATTACCGATTAAAGAAATTGCTGCCAAAATCGGCTTAACCGTAGATGATATTGAACCGTATGGCAATGACAAAGCCAAAATTAATTGGTCAGCTATTAACAAATTTTCTTCTAATAATCACTTAGGTAAGTTAATTTTAGTGACTTCAATTTCGCCAACTCCTGCTGGCGAAGGTAAGTCAACCATGACAATTGGTCTTGGCGACGCAATTAGCCAGCAACTTAATCAAAAAACTATGATAGCCTTGCGCGAACCATCAATGGGTCCAGTATTTGGGCTAAAAGGCGGTGCAACTGGTGGAGGACAAGCTCAGGTTATCCCGATGGAAGACATTAACCTGCACTTTACTGGTGACATGCATGCCTTAACTTCGGCCATTGATACACTTGCGGCCTTAGTAGATAACTACATATATCAAGGAAATGAAATTGGTCTTGATCCTAATCGAATTTTGTTAAAACGCGGAATAGACGTTAATGATCGTAGTTTGCGTAATATTACCATTGGACAAGGCTCGAAGTTCAATGGAGTTGAGCACAAGTCTAGTTTTGCCATTACGGTTGCTAATGAGCTAATGGCTATTTTGTGCTTAGCGACTAGTATTGACGACTTAAAGAAACGAATCGGCTTAATGTTAGTTGGCTATACTACTGACAATCAGCCAGTTTACGTTAAAGATTTGCAATTTGAAGGTGCGATCGCTGTACTTCTTTCAAATGCTTTAAAACCCAATCTAGTACAAACACTTGAACACACTCCTGCACTTGTACACGGTGGGCCATTTGCAAACATTGCCCATGGCGCTAATACAGTAATGGCTACTAATCTAGCACTTCATTTAAGTGATTATACTTTAACTGAAGCGGGATTTGGTAGTGACCTTGGTGGTCAAAAATTTATGGACTTTGTTTCTAAGCATCTGGATAAAAAACCTGATGTTAGTGTTGTCGTAGCAACAGTGCGTGCTTTAAAATATCAAGCCGAAGGTTCTACCGAGCATTTAAACGAAGAAAACCTGGATGCCTTAAGCAAAGGGTTCAAGAACTTAGAACGACATATGAATAATATGCGAAACTACAATGTACCAGTCATCGTTTTGATTAATCATTTCGCAACTGATACTCAAGCTGAGCTGAATTTATTACAAGAACTCGTTCAAAAGCAAGGAATTAAAGCAATGGTAGTTGACTACCATGAAAGAGGTTCAAAAGGTGGCATTGAAGCTGCTCAAGCTGTTGTGGAGCTTGCAAATTCTGGAAAAGCTAATTTAGAATCGACTTACAATGAAAGTGACTCACTTAAAACTAAGATTGAAAAAATAGCTCAGAAAATTTATCATGCCAAAGCTGTTGAATATAGTGACAAAGCTGAAACGGATATTCGTGAATTAGTGCAAATTGGTAAAGATAAATTGCCTGTTATTATCGCTAAAACACAATATTCGTTTACTGATAATCAAAAACTCTTGGGTGCGCCATCTGATTTCACTTTGCACGTAAAAGGTGCTAGTCTCAAAAATGGTGCTGGTTTCATCGTAATTACTACTGGTCATGTTTTAGACATGCCTGGTTTGCCTAAGCATCCAGCTGCTCTTGATATTAATATTGATAGTAACGGCAAAATTAGCGGATTATTTTAAGTTATACCTATGCAATTTTTATATTTACTTATTTCTTTAATAGTGGTTGTCGCCGATCAAGGCCTAAAGTCCTTTATTGTTGATAATTATCACCTAGGTGAAGTACATCAAGTTATTCCTGGAATTTTATCGTTTAATTACGTTCAAAATAATGGAGCTGCTTGGAATATTTTACCGGGACAAATGTGGCTTTTTTATATTATGAGTGGGTTTTCAATTATAGTCTGTCTTTATTACCTATTTAATTTTTACAACAAAAGTGCTCTTTTAGCTGTTGGTTTTGCTTTGGTAATAGGCGGGATAATTGGTAATTTGATTGATCGCATTCATTTGCAATATGTAGTTGACATGTTGCAAGTCGATTTTATCAACTTTAATATTTTTAATATTGCCGATTCTGCCATAACAGTTGGTATTATTGTTGTGTTTATCTCTTTGCTGATTTTTGATAAAAAATCGGAAAAGAGTGAAAAAAAAGAAAATGAAAAAATACAGCCTTAGAGTAGAGCAGGAAACCGGTAGGTTAGATAAATACATTGCTGGAAAAATCAACTCTTTATCTCGAACCAGAATTAAAGAACTAATCCAAGATAAGTTCATTTTAGTAAATGAGCAAACCGAAAAAGTGTCCTATCAGGTGCAAAAAAACGATCTAGTTACGGTGATTGTTCCAGCGGTTAAACCACTTTCAGTTTTGCCAGAGAACATTCCACTTGATATTATTTACGAAGATAATGATGTAATTGTTGTCAATAAGCCGCAAGGAATGGTCGTTCATCCCTCTGCGGGGCATCCCGAGCATACCCTAGTAAATGCCCTCATGTATCATACTGCAGAACTAGCTACTAGCCCAGAAGGCTTTCGTCCAGGAATTGTTCATCGAATCGATAAAGATACATCTGGTTTATTAATGATTGCTAAAACTGCAAGTGCGCGCGAAAATCTTGAAGATCAGCTAGCTCACAAGACAAACAAGCGCCAGTACTTAGCAATTGTTCATGGTAATTTCACTGAAAATTCAGGAGTAATTAAGGCGCCAATCGGACGCGACCATTACAATCGTAAAAAGATGGCAGTAGTCGAAAATGGCAAAAAAGCTGTGACTCGTTTTACGGTTTTAGAACAATTTAATGATTACAGTTTGATTTGCTGTCAATTGGAAACCGGACGCACCCATCAAATTAGGGTACATCTAAGCTATATTGGGCATCCAGTAGCAGGTGATCCATTATATGGACCTCACCACACTTTAAAGGGCAAGGGGCAGTTTTTACACGCTGAGATTCTTGGTTTTAATCATCCCCGAACAGGAAATTGGCTTGAATTTAAAGTTAGACCGCCTGAAATTTTTACAAAAAGACTAGCTGAGTTAAGAGAAACAAAGTGATGAAATGAAACGATATCTAATTTTAGAAGATGGTAGTTCATTTGCAGGTGAGGGGCTTGGAGCTTCAATTATTTCAACTGGTGAATTAGCAATTCAAACCGGAAATTTTGGTTATCAGGAGGCCTTAACTGATCCAACAAATGCTGGTAAAATTTTGATTTTTACTGCACCTATGATTGGCGGCAACGGCATTAATGCCATTGATTATGAAAGTATCAATCCAACTGTAAAAGGAATTATTGCTAATGATGTTGCAAGTAACATCTCGGATAGCGAAAATTTTCAAGACTTGGACTCTTTCTTAAAGGAAAAGGGTATTCCCGCAATTTATAACATCGATACCAGGGCACTAGTTCATCGTCTAATTAAAGAGAAAACAATTAAAGCTTCAATCATGGATACTAATGATGAACACTCTTTTGATCAAATTAAAGCACTAGTTTTACCTAAAAATAAGTCAGCATCGGTCTCAACTAAGAACCCGTATGCGGTACCTAACGTCGGTAAAACAGTCGCTATCATTGATTTAGGACTTAAGCACTCGATGCTACGGGAATTATCATTGCGAAAAGTTAACGCTACTGTCTTACCTTATGACGTTTCCGTACCTGATATTAGAAATCTTCGCCCAGAAGGTATTATTGTTTCTGGCGGACCAGGTAAAGTTGAAGAAGTTAAAGCTAATCTCAAACCTATTTTTGATGCTTTTTATGGTCAATATCCAATTTGGGGTATCGGGCTTGGCTTTTTAGTATTAAGTGACTACTTAAACTTTGAACTAGTAAATTTACCTGAGGCTTTCAATGGAACAAATTATCCAGTAATCGACCAAAATACTAACCGAATTTGGCAAGTTGCCATGAATATTGATCAGCTGATTTTACCAAACAGCGTTCAGATGAAAATGGAAAAAGAATATTATGACCTGCACAGCGATTTACTAGCTGGCTTTAGTAATAAAGAAAACAAAGTGATTGCTACGGCTTTCAATGCTGAAGGAGCACCAGGAAGTTTAGACGCACTCAGCGTTTTTGACGATTTTGTAAAGATGATGGTGTAATAATGCCTTTAGATAACGATTTAAACAAAGTATTAATTATCGGAGCAGGTCCCACCTTAATTGGTAATGTTTCTGAAACTGATGTGCTCACCACTGATGCAATCCAAGCACTTTTAGAAGATGACATTCAGGTTGTTCTTGTAAATCCAAACCCGGCAACCATTTCGACTGATAAACAACCCGGTGTTACTGTCTACCTAGAACCAATGTCATTGGATTTTCTGAAAAGAATTATTCGGATGGAAGAGCCTAATGCAATTATTCCTGCATATGGTTCGACCATGGGCATTAAAGTTACGCGTGAGCTAGTCAAAGACGGCATTTTAAACCAAATGGGGATCCGTTTGCTTACTTTGAATAAACAAACTCTGGGAATTAATACTCACCAAAAGTTGACCACCTTTTTAGAGCAAAACGATGTTCCGGTCAATCGCTATTGGAAATTGTCTTCTTTTGATACCAATAATATTGAGAAGCAATTAACTGAACAGATTACTTTTCCCGTTATGCTCATTAAAGAAGAACGATACTCCAATAATAAGCAAGTTGTTTTTAGTTCGGCCACAGATCTTGTTGAACATCTTAAAAAGGAACGTCAAAAAGATGATTTCTCAGCTGATCAATATCAGCTAACCGAAGATCTTTCCTCATGGGAAGAAGTCATTCTTAACATCATTCGTGACAGCAATGGAAATGTACTTTTTACTAGTTTAGCTGATACAATCGAGCCAGTTTCAATTGATTCAGGTGATTCGGCAGCTGTAATGCCTGCTTTGACGCTAAATAATGACCAAGTACAAGAATTACGTCGTATTGCCAAGAAAATCGCAGCTGGCTTGGGAACAGTTGGTATATTAAACATTCATTTTGCGGTTAAGCATCAAGGAACTAGATTTACCGTCAGAATATTAACAATTAAATCGCGTTTGACCCGCAGTGCAATCTGGTCGCAGAGAATTGGTTTATATAGCTTAGGCTATGTCGTCTGTAAAGTGGCCATTGGTTATCATTTAAATGAGATTACTGATCCATTGTCTGGCCTTAATGCTGCAATTGAACCTGCGCAAGATAAAGTGGCCATTAGGATGCCTTTTTGGTCACTAACTCAATCAGGCACCAACCACTATCTACTTGGAAATAAAATGCAAGCAAGCGGTGAAGCAATCGGGATTGGGCAAAATTTTGAGTCGGCTTTTCTAAAAGGATTAGCTTCCATGATTAATGTTAAGGCTGCAATACAAACTTTTCGTGATGAAAAGGCAAAAGACCTTGACGAAATTGTGCAAGATTTATTGCATCCCGACGAATTACACTTAATTAAACTGCTAGCTGCAATCTCAAAAGGTTTTTCCTATCAAGAACTACAGCAGATTATTAGTATCCATCCAGTTTACTATCAAAAACTTGAACATCTTGCGCAGATTGGCCATGAGTTAGCTGAAGAAGAGTTAACAGATGAACTATTAATCGAAGCTAAAAAGCGTGGTTTCCGCAATGTTTTGATTTCAGAATTAACTGGAACTAATGTTAATGCAATCAAAAAGCGACTAGAAAAATTACATCTAAAGCAAACGTACCTACAAATTGATGGGGCAGCCGGTATTTATAAGCCCCGAGTTCATGCTTATTACAGTGCATTTGGCGTACAGGATGAATCAACCACTCTCCAAAGTGCTAAAAAAGTACTGATAATTGGCATGCTCCCGTCACAAGTATCAGTAACCAGCGAATTTGATTATATGATAAGTCATGCAATTGATACTTTACATAATAATAATTATGCCACTGTATTAATTTCAAATAATGATGAGTCGGTTGCTACTAGCTTTAAAAAAGCTGACAAAATTTATTTTGAACCAATTAATACCGAAAGTATTTTGCAAGTTGCCGAAAAAGAACAAATAAAAGATGTTTTGCTACAATTTTCAGGTAAAGAAATCAATGCTTTGAGTAAAAAACTTGTTGAAAGTGGCTTACATATTTTTGGTAATCAAAGTATCAATCCTAGAGATAAAATTGAGCAAGTTTTGTCTACTCCGTTAAAATCATTAAAGCAAAACGAATTGCTAACAACTGTTGACCGGGAAGAAGCTAAAAATTTTATTCACGAAAATGATTTTCCGATTTTAATTGGTGGCTTTAATAACCAAGGTATTAAGCAAAAGTCTGCCGTTGTTTACGATCGACCAGCATTACTAAAATATCTTGACGAAAATCAGCTCTCAAAGGTTTCTTTATCGCATTTTATTGAAGGAAATAAGTATGAAATTACTGCTATTTCAGATGGTAAAGATGTTACGATTCCCGGTATCATTGAGCATTTAGAACAATCTGGCTCGCACGCTTCAGATTCAATTGCTGTTTTTCAACCGCAGAATCTTTCAAAAAGCGGAAAGAAAAGACTAACAGATTACGCTATTGAACTGATTAAACGAGTTCAAATGCGGGGAATTTTTACTTTACATTTCTTAATGGTTGATAAGAGCATCTATCTCTTACAAATCAAGCCTTACGCCGGACATAATGTTGCATTTCTTTCGCAATCACTTGGTAAAGACATCGCAGGTTGTGCAACGGAAGTACTTACCGGGCAAAACTTGAAAGACTTAGGATATAAGTCGGGACTATGGCATTCAAGTAACTTCATTTACATCAAAATGCCGGTATTTTCGTATATAGACTATAGAAGCGAAAACACATTTGATTCTAAAATGAAATCTTCTGGATCCGTAATGGGGCGTGATACTAAACTTGCCAAAGCTCTTTATAAAGGTTATGAAGCCAGTGGTTTACGTATACCAAGTTATGGTACTGTTTTTATTTCTGTTCGAGATGAAGATAAGAAACGAATGACTGAGTTAGCTCAGCGCTTTTCGCGGCTAGGATTTAAAATTGTTGCTACTGAAGGTACAGCCAACGATTTTGCTGAAGCAGGTATTACTACTGGAGTTGTAACTAAGGTACATTCTGATTCTAATAATTTGCTCGAAAAGATTCGCCGGCACAAAATTGTTATGGTTATTAATATCACTGATTTATCCGATACTGCCAGCGATGACGCAGTTAGAATTAGAGATGAAGCACTAAACATTCACATTCCAGTTCTTTCCAGTATCGAAACAACTGAATTAATCTTGGAAGTTTTAGAATCTCTGTCTTTGACTACGCAACCAGTTTAAAATAATTTTTCAACATAAAAAACGAGGATATACAATTTCCTCGTTTTTTAGTCTACTCTTTTACTTAAAACTTGTTCTTTTTCTGGAGTAACTTCAATTGACTTTTGACCTGTATAAATTACAAATCCTGGCTTAGCGCCATTGGGTTTTTTGACCCGTTTGTCCTGAACGTAATCAACCTGAACATGACCTGAAGTCTTAGCTTTAGAAAAGTAAGCAGCGATTTCAGCTGTTTCAGCAATATCCTCATCGGTTGGATTTGCGTCCTGCAGAATCACATGCGAACCAGGAATATTCTTTACATGAAACCAGATATCACTCTTAGCAGCTTTCTTTAAAGTTAGCCAATCATTCTGATAGTTATTTTTACCAACGAGAACAGTTTTTCCAGAAGATAAACGAAACTTATTTAAGTTCTGCTCAGTAACTTTCTTTTTTCGCTTTTGTTTTTGTGATTGCTTGATATAGCCCTGACTAGTCAGTTCGTCAGTAATTTGATCAATATCCTGCGGTTCAGCGTTGTCAATTGCTGTCTGAATTGAATCAAAATAGGACAGATTGTCATTGGCCATTTTGATTTGTTCTTTAACGTGTTTAATAGAGTCACGTAATTTTTTATATTTAGTAAAATATTTTTGCCCATTGCGAGCAGGTGAAAGGGCAGCGTCAAGTTTAATCTCGATTAAATTATTGTTGTCATAATAATTAGGCAGCTCAATTTTAGTCATTCCAGGTTTAACTTGACCAATATTGGCATTAATAATTTCTCCTCTTATCCGATAACCTTCCGAGTTTTCTGCTTGTTCAAGCTGTTTTTTAAGTTTATCGACCTTTTTAACTAACTTTTTACGCTCATTTTTAACTAGTCGCTCAATTTGACTTGACTTTTGCTTAACCCAATCATGGTTAGCTTGGTAAAGATAAAATTCGTCAAGCGCATGATTAATATCTGGGTCATAGCTCTCTTTAACCAATTCAAGATGGTAGGGCAGGTAAGGGTATATCAGGCGTTTATTTTTAGGAGTTAATAGGATAAAGGCTCCTTTTTTATCAAATTGCTGAATAAAAGTTGTAAAAGAAGAATAGGAATAATCATCTTCTAAGTAACCAACCAGTTCATTTCGATCATCGCGATCAAGGCCACCTATTAGCTTGGCAAATTCAACAGGAGACTTAGTCAAAGATTGCAATTTAAATTCTGGCTCAGTTAATTTCAAGCCATCGATACTCGGGGTAAGGGGAGGTAGCTCATATTTTGCTTTAGGTAGAAGAATTCTAGCTCGATTCTCATCAGGATTTATGCGTTTAAGGAGATCAATAATATTGTCAGTAGCCTTATCATACAAAATAACGTTACTATGTCGTCCCATCAATTCAACTGATAGGACCAATTGAATATGGTCACCAAGCTCATTACGGCTGCTAAAACTAAAATTAACAATACGATCAACACCAACTTGCTCAATTGATTGTAATACTGCGCCTTCTAAGTACTTTCTTAAAACCATCACGAAAGTAGGAGCTTTATCAGGATTGCTAATGGTTTGATTAGTAATGTAAAAACGCGGATACTGCGCATTAGCAGAAATTAGTAACTGGTAGTTCTTGCGGTCTTTTCTAAAAGTTAAAACCAAATCTTGTTCAAACGGCTGGTATATTTTAGAAAGCCGTCCATTAATTAGAATAGGTCGAATACTGTTTAAAAGACTATGAATGAACAAGCCATCAAATGCCATAATATCACCTCAAAATTCGTTACCTATTATACCAATTATCTGAACTAATGTATAAGGTAAAAGGGATATCTGAGATGACCTGAAAATAAGTTACCATTGTTAATATAATCCACTTTTTGCAAATTGTTAAAGAAATTATTGCAAAAAGTGGATATACTGGTAATATAGATTTATGATTATCATCACAAAGAGCTATAAGCTAAAAATGATAATAGCTTTTTGGTAATAGACTTGTTTTCATATCAGCGTTCATTGTTTCACGCAATGAAAAATTAGACATGCATTTTGTCCAAGCTGGAATCAGCTTGATTTATAGAGCATTTTTTTAAACTTGCTTGGTTTGATTTTTGACAAAAGAAAAGGAAATCAAATGGATATTTTATCTTTTAGTACAATCGCAGGAAATATCAAAAAAGAAATTAGCCAAAGATGTGGGCTGAATCTTTCCCAAACGCGAATCCTACTTTATTTTTACAAAAATAATAATACTGCTCTTAAAATGGGTGATTTAGCTGAAAGGCTAAAAATCTCACTTTCAACTCTAAGTCGACAACTTCAGCAAAAGAAAACTTTGAGTTTTGTTGAAATTACCAGATCCGAGAGTGACTCAAGTAAAATTGTTGCCCTAAACAAAACTGGGATTGAAAAAATTGATGAACTAGAGAAAACACTTGGCGATTTAGAAAAGGCTTTTCTTTCAGGCCTTTCAGATCAAGAAGTCAAAGTCTTTAATCAAGTTTTTGACAAACTAGTTAAGAAAACCGAACTGAATTCAATTAACTAGATATCGAACCACTTGTTTTTTTATGCTATAATTTTCTTTATGTTGTACATACAAAAAGCGAAAGGTTATTTTGATGAAAATTGCATTAGTTACTGATAGTACAAGCGTTATAACTAAAAAAGAAGCTGAGGAAAACAATATAGTTGTCGTACCCATCCCAATCATCATTGGTAACAAAGAGTACTTAGATGAAATTGATATTACGTGCGACCAACTATTTGAAATGCAAAGACAAGGTTCTGACTTTCCTAAAACTTCGCAACCAAGTATGGGCGATTTAATTCGCCTTTTTGATAAATTGCATAAAGAAGGCTATGAAGCAATTATTGCAATTACTTTATCCAGTGGAATTTCTGGTTTTTATCATACTTTGTGTAATATCGCCAAAAATAATCCAGAATATAATTTACATCCAATCGATACTACAATGACCGTTCGCTTGCAAGGAGACTTAGTTTTAGCAGCAGCCAGAATGATTAAAAATGGCTTGGAATTGGATACTATCCTTGAGCGTCTTGAGAAGATTCGCTCTACAATCGATGAGATTTTTGTGGTAAATGACTTGAAAAACCTTAGTCGAGGAGGACGTTTGAGCAATGCTGGAGCCTTTTTTGGTTCAATGCTCAACATTAAACCGTTGCTGACTTTCAAAGATGGTAATATTGTCGCATTTGACAAAATACGTTCTATGAAACGTGCTTTTTCTAAAATTCAGAAATTAACTGTTAGCAAAATCAATGAGTTACCATATAAAGACAAAATAAAATTATTCATTATTGACTCAAATGATGAAGAGCAAGTTGAAGAGGCCAAAGTTTGGTTAAAGAAGGACTTTCCTAATAAGAACATTTCAGTTACCAAGTTTAGTACTGTGGTAGCAACTCACTTAGGTGAAAAGTCTTTTGCTATTGGCTGGATGATTGACATTGATAAAATTGATTTAACGTGATAGCATTGATTAAACGTGATTAAAAAAGCAACTAATTAGTTGCTTTTTTAATAGCTGAAGTTGTAGAGAAGACTTATGGAAAAAAGAGATCAATTTACTGACTGGGCGATTGAGTTGCAAAGTTTGGCTCAAGATGGCCTTGAATTCGGTCACGACCGATTCGACTTGGAGCGCTACACACGAATTCGGGAAATTGCAACAGAAATGATGGCCACTAAAACTGGTTTGCCAATCAAGCAGGTTAAAGCTCTTTTTAGCAGCGAAGATGGTTACCAAACACCCAAGCTGGCAACACGTGCTGCCATTTTTAAAAATGATCAACTTCTTATGGTTCGCGAATCCATTGACAAAAACTGGTCAATGCCTGGTGGTTGGTGCGAACCTAACATTTCTGTTGCCCAAAACTGCATTAAAGAAGCAAAGGAAGAATCAGGTCGCGATGTGGCAATCGACCGAGTAATTGCTATAAGGAATAGTCAGACTAACATTCATGGTCAAAACAGGGTAAAGCGGGCAATCAATGTTTGCAACATTGTCTTTTTGTGCCACGAACTTGGTGGCGATTTCGTTAAAAATACAGAAACGACGGAGTGCCAGTACTTTGACCTAAACAGCTTGCCACCACTTTCACTTCACCGGAACACTGAAGAAGAAATTAAATTGTGCTTTGATGCTCATAATGACCCTAACTGGAAAACCTTGTTTGATTAACATCAAAAAACGCTGGACAAAATCCAGCGTTTTTATTTTACATGAAAAAATGTTGATACTGATCGTTGACTAAAGCTTGTTCGCTTTTACTAACCCAAGCTCCTGCAAAAATCACTCCGACGATGTCCTTTCTTTGAACATAACCAAAATATCGCGAATCATTAGAAATAGAGCGATGATCTCCTAAAACAAAATAACAATTTTTGGGAACACGACTGGTATTTTGCGACCAATGGTTCCAATTCTCAGATGAACTAAGATCCTTAAGTGTCCAGTTAGTTTCATTTACTCGAGTATTGTCATTTTTGACTTTAACTACTCCTGAGCCAGTACTACGTTCAAACTTACCATCGGCGGTTACATCTTGCTTAGTTTGCGAATTAACGAACTTAGCTGATTTATATTGCAAAAAATCCTGATTAACCAATTTGCCATTGACATACAGGTTTTCACCTTTTTTCTTTACCGTGTCACCTTCAGTTGCAATTACTCGTTTAATATACTCCGCTTTGCCTTTTTCAGCAGGATTTGTACCTTTAGCTTTGAACACAATTATCTGTCCACGTTTGGGATAACGCTCCGTACGTCGCAAAATTAAGGTTTGTTGGTTAGTAATTGTAGGAGCCATTGAATCTCCAGAAATTGGTTGCCGGCTAATCCAATGTTGTTGAACGTATGAAGAGGCAAATCTAGCTATTAAAAAAACTAACGCGAATTCGATAATTAGTCTAATGATGTCTTTAAAAGTTATTTTCGAATCAGTACTTTCAGTATTTTTATTCATAAACTTTTTTCTTTCCTTATTTATTAATACCATTTTATATCAAGTATATCTTTTTTACTGATTAACAAGTATTAAAGTAGCGTTACTTTTTTCTTTAACTTCTGTGATTTTGTTTAGCGCAGTTCTTTGCTTTCATTAGCAGCTTACAAAAGGAGAGACTCCTCATTAAGTTTAGCCAGTAGTTAAGTTCCCAATTAAAAGTAATCAAAAAAGTCACAGAATTGCAATCTCAGCATAAAATTGTAATTTATAATTTCCAGAAAATGAAGTTTCGATAAATGTGGTGCATGCGCTTATTAGCTGGTTAATCTAAAAATTCTACAATTTACTTTACATAATATATATTATACGAAGTTAATGAGCGCTACTTTAGGTTATTCCAAATCTTCGCTCTTTTATTCATATTTTGCTGTACACTAATTTTTTGATCTTATTAATTTGCTGAATTGATATCCATACGACTTGCACTTTAAAATTCTTACTACTCAGAAATTATGATTTGACGAGTTAAGTTCTCTTACTAAGTTGTTAGTAAGATATTGCTTTCTGTTTTTGCCAATTTTGATTCAAAATCTAATAAGCTTGCTTTTACGGTATTCGTAAATGTATAATAAAACGCTTACCATATTGAATTTATATATTATTATGATATAACTTAATTTATTTTTTAAGTTTATTGCTCTTTGCCTTGGTAATAAACGATTGTATCACCTAAGATATTATTTTCCATTTTATTTCTCTTGAATTTAAGCTCATTTTTTAACCTTTTTTATTTGATTTTTTAGAATTTTGTTCTACAATACTATCTGGGGTATAGTTTAAGAGTTTGTTTCGACTTTTTAGTTTAAGTTTTAGTCGTAACAAACTGTTTAATTCATTATTTTTACTGTTTTAATGTTTTATTCCATAATTAATCTGTTATTATGGAATATGGAATTATATTTTTGAAAGGGTTGAATTTATTCCATGAGTATAAATTTAGGAAAAGAGATATGCCGTCGTCGACGGGAACAAAAGTTGACACAAGAAGATCTTGCTGAATTAAGTGATTTATCAGTAAACTTCATTTCTCGCCTGGAACGGACGAAAAATCAAAATATTAGTATTCAAAAATTAGACTCTATTGCTAGAGCTTTGAATACCACCACTCCGGATATTATCATGAATGCATATCGCTTCAAAGATGTTAAAGTTGAAAATCATCAAGATAATACACCAGTGTTTATTAAAAAAGTTCTTAACGAATTAAGAAAGATGTCTCCCGATAAAGCTGAGCGAGTATGTAAATCTTTCATTATTTTAGCTAAAGAAATTAACAAAGAATAATTACTTATTCCGACAAAAAAACGCGAAATGGGCTCTTACCTATTTCGCGTTTTCATTTGTTCAAAAATCTAATTTATTTAAAAGCGTCAGTTAACTGCGGTACAACCTGCTTTTTACGTGATACCACACCTGGTAAGTCAATTTCAGAATCATTAACTTTGCCAAATGCTTTTTCGAAGGTGCTTACAGCCCCACCTGACCCCGTTACAAGCGCAGTTGAATCTGAATCAAGTACATTTGTAATTAGCAGCATGAATAAATCATAACTACCAGATACTGATGCCTCTTTCATTGCTTTCAAGAATGCCTCTTTACGTTCTAGCGCTTCAGGTAAATCAACAACGTTGATTTGAGCAACACGAACATTTTTACCGTTTAAGTCAAAGCTTTTGGCATCTAAGTCAATTAATTCTTCTTCTGACTTACTTGCTATATTAGTTCCAGCTTTTAGCTCTTCAAGACCATATTTTTCATAATCAACTCCAGCAATTTTAGCAAGTGCTTTAACAGCTTCCTGATCATCTGCAGTAGTTGTTGGTGACTTCAAAAGCAATGTATCAGAAATAATTGCAGAAAGCATAATACCAGCTATATTTTGAGGGATTTCAATGCCAGAGTTTCGATACAGTTTCCACATAACTGTACTAGTGCAGCCAACTGGTTCAGCAAGATAAAATAGTGGCATGCTAGTGTTAAAATTCATGATTCGGTGATGATCAACAACGTGAGTTACAGTAACCTGGTCAATATCAGAAACACTTTGTTGGGGTTCATTATGATCAACAAGCATTACCTTATCAACTTCATTAGCCGCTGTTTTGATTACTCTAGGTGCGTCAAAACCAAACTTTTTCAATGCAAACGTAGTTTCATCATTAGCTTCGCCTAAAGCAACAGCTTCCGTATTGTAACCTAATTTATTTTGTAAATATGAATAAGCAATCGCCGTCCCAATAGCATCCGTATCAGGATTTTGATGACCAAAAATCAACTCTTTTTCCATTAATTAATCTTCCCCTTTTTACGTTAAAATTTGTACTTCTTTATTTTACATAATTAATCTAATTCGTCCAAAAATCTCTTGAATTCTTCTAAAATGCGCTTAATACGCGGCACATCCTTTTTCCCTTTACGATAAAGGAGCGCAACTGAAAAAGTAGGGTCATCCTGCAAATAAACTGGCGTCAAGCTTATTTCATCTTTATGATGCTTGTAGTACGAGTAGCTAACAAATGTATCATAATTTGTCTCTTCTGCGGTAGCAACTAACTGTCTAGTTGCTGAAAAACGCATCGGCATATTAAAACCTTTTTTGATGTTAATCTTGCTGCTCAATTTTTCTTTCATCAGTTGCGTTAAATAAAATTGATCCGGATATGCCACCCATTTTCGCTCAACCAAATCATCAGCAGAATATGATTCTCCTGCTTTGGCATTTTGGTCATGAGTCAAAATAGTTAAACGTTCCTTGAAAATTTCCATACTTTCATACTGATTCTGGAAGTTAGCTTGACTCTTTTTCTTACTATCAGGAACATAGAGAAAAGCTAGATCAATCAAATTATTATCCAAGTTATACCATAAGTCTTTTCGATTAAAGTAACTTACGTTAATTGTAATGTCAGGACTAATACGATTGAACTGGACTAAGAACTTTCGCAAAATTTCTATATCAACACTATCTAAAACTCCGATTGAGATGTTTCCTTTATCAGCTTGCGTAAATTCTTGTATATCATTTACAACCGAGTTAATTGTTCCTAAAAGCTTAACTGCACCAGTTTGCAGTTGCTTACCAGCTTCAGTAAGATAAAGCTTCTTACCCATTTGCCCGAACAGCGGTGTCCCAATTGCATGCTCAATTTTCTTAATCTGCTGAGTTAAAGCGGGTTGCGAAATTCCCAAGATTTGAGCAGCTTGCGTGTAATTCATGGTATCAATCAGCTGCAAGAAATAATGTAAAGACTTTGTTGAGAGTATTGTATCTGTTTTAGGCATTTGATTTATCCTTCTATCTTAACAATAATATAACTCCATTTATAAGCTATTATCGGTCAAAAAGGTATCTATGTCAAAGTTTATTCCATAGACCAACAAGCCTCTTAGAAATCTTGCACAGTGTATTAATAAATAGTTATTATTTAGAAATCAATGGTCTACCAACTTTTAAACTAACAGGTAATCCATCACTAGTAGTATCAACTATAAATGAACCATTAGAATAGCGATCTCCTAAAGGAAATTCGTTTGTTTGCAGCTTAATATGCCGTTTGCTACTGGTAGTAACTATTAGTGTATGGTCTTGACCATACGCAGCCAAGGCAACGATTCGGTGTGGATTACTCTTTAGTTCACGTAATGCTAGAACACCACGCTTTGCCCGCGAAACTTTATTAATCAAGTTGGCCTTGAACTGTTTGAACGCTCCCCGTTGAGTAATTAAACCTATCCTAACTTTATCTATATATTTTGGATTTATCAACACGTAGGATACAACAAAATCATCATCTTTAAGGTTAACTGACTTAACACCAGCAGCCTTGGCGCCTGATTCTGGAATCTCACTGATATCATAACGAACAGCATATGCATTGCGCGTAAACAAGATTATCTCCGCTTCAGAGTCAGGTTTAATTAAGTCAACACGAACTACTATACTATCTTCATTTTTTAGCTTCATTGCAGTCATAGCTCGTGAACGATATGTTCTCGTTGGTTGCAAGTTTGCAAGTTGTAACTGTTTGATATAACCATCATCTGTAGCAATAAGGAAATTGTTCTTCTGATCAAGCTTTTCAAAGTCAAATACCCGAATGATCTGCTCATCACTATTTAAGCCAATTTCCTGAGATAAATGTTGACCAGTATCTTTCCACTTTGCTTCAACCAGTTCATTTACCGGACGAAAAATAACGTTTCCACGGTTAGTGAAGAGATAAAGATTGGTAAGTGTAGACAGTGTCTTTTCGAATACAATTTCGTCGCCATCAGGCAAACCATTATCTTCATCATCACTAGATTGCCATGACCTTATAGAAGAACGCTTTAGATAGCCTTCACGACTAATTAAGACACGTACTTGCTCGTCAGCAACTAATGCCTTTTCATCAATTTGAATTTTTGCAGTTTCAGTAGAAATTTCAGTTCTTCGCGGATTACCAAATTCCTTTTTAACGGCTGATAATTCTTTAGCAATTTCTCGATCTAAAACTTTTGAGTCTGATAAAAGTGCACTATATTTATCGATTTTCTGATCCAAATCAGCTTGTTCAGCAATAAGTGCATCAACATCAGTATTGGTTAACCGATATAGTTGTAAAGAAACAATTGCTTCGGCTTGACGCTCAGTAAAGCCAAAGTTCTTTGACAAGTTTATTTTAGCTTCAGTTTTGTTCTTTGATGCTCGGATTACTTTAATAACCTCATCCAGAATATCCATGGCATGAATTAGACCTTGGATTACTTCTAAACGAGTTTCTGCCTTATTTAGATCATATTTTGTTCTCTTAGTTACAACATCTTTTTCATGCTCTAAATACGAAGACAAAACATGTTTTAATCCCACCTGCATTGGGGTCATATGGTCAATCGCAACCATATTAAAGTTATACGAAACTTGCAGCTCGGTGTTTTTAAATAAATAATTTAAAATATTTTGAGCATCAGCACCCTTTTTTAGTTCAACGACAATAGATAGACCATGGCGGTCGGTTTCGTCACGAACTTCAGCAATCCCGTCAATTTCTTTGTTGACACGAATCTCGTCCATTTTTTTAACCAATAGAGCTTTGTTAACAGCATAAGGAATTTCTGTAATCACAATTTCTTCGCGATGACCACGAATCTCATGAATTGAAGACCTAGCTCGGACTTGAATACGACCCCTTCCTGTCTCATAGGCTTCTTTTAAGCCCTTATGCCCCATGACAATTGCTCCAGTTGGAAAATCGGGACCTTTCACAAACTTCATCAAGTCGCTTAATGTGGCATCGGGATTTTTCAGTAGGTAAATTGTTGCATCAATTACTTCCGCTAAGTTATGCGGCGGAATTTCCGTTGCATAACCAGCTGAAATTCCAGTTGAACCATTAACTAATAAGTTAGGAAATCGAACCGGTAAAACAGTTGGCTCATATTCAGTATCATCAAAGTTAAGCACCATATTGACAGTATCTTTATCAATATCTTGTAAGAGCATATTGGATATTTTGCTGAGCCGAGATTCAGTATAACGCATAGCCGCAGGACCATCACCATCCATTGAGCCATTATTTCCGTGCATTTCAACTAGCGTCTCACGCATTTTCCAATTTTGCGATAAATGAACGAGCGCACCATAAATCGAACTGTCACCATGAGGGTGGAAATTACCCATGATATTGCCGACAGCTTTGGCCGCTTTTTTAAATGGTTTGTCATATGTATTGCCATCCCGATACATTGCATAGAGAATTCTTCTTTGCACCGGTTTTAAACCATCGCGAATGTCCGGTAAGGCCCGCTCTTGAATAATATACTTTGAGTATCTTCCAAAACGCTCACCCATGACCTGCTCAAGCGGCATTTCACGAATCCGTTCTTTTGTAGCCATTAATCAAAAACCTCTTTATTCATTTTCTTCTTCTAAAATTGAAGTATTTTCGCCCATACGGAACTTAACATTCTCTTCGATCCATTTTCTTCTGGTCTCGACTTTATCACCCATTAAGGTAGTTACACGACGTTCTGCTAAAGCAGCATCATCAATTTTTACGCGAATTAACATTCTGGACTCTGGATTCATTGTTGTTTGCCATAACTGTTCAGCATTCATTTCTCCAAGACCTTTAAATCGCTGTAATGTGTAGCCGCGACCCATTTTTGCTTCATCTTCATTTAACTCTTCATCGGTCCACGAATACTTGACTTGCGTCTTTTTACCACGACCTTTTTGAAGGCGGTATAACGGCGGTAAAGCAATATAAACTTTGCCACTTTCAATCATTGGACGCATATACCGGTAGAAAAACGTTAATAACAGAATCTGAATATGGGCACCATCATCGTCTGCATCAGTCATAATAATTACTTTATCGTAATTAGAATCTTCAGCATTAAACTCTGCTCCTACGCCGGCTCCAATGGTATAAATCATGGTATTGATTTCTTCATTTTTGAAGATATCCTGTAACTTAGCCTTTTGCGTATTTAGAACTTTCCCTCGTAAAGGTAAAATTGCTTGAAAACGACGATCACGCCCTTGTTTAGCGGATCCACCAGCTGAATCTCCTTCGACTAAGAACAATTCGTTTTTCTTAGGATTACGGGATTGAGCTGGAGTCAATTTACCTGATAAAACTTCTTTTTTACGACGCTTTTTACCATTACGGCTTTCATTTCGTGCTTTTTTAGCGGCTTCACGAGCATCTCTTGCTCTTTGGGCTTTTTTAACTAATTCTTGAGCTAACTCACCATTTTCCATCAAATAGTAAGTCATTTTTTCATAAACAATTGCATCAACAATTGAGCGAGCTTGGGGAGTTCCCAGTTTACCTTTGGTTTGCCCTTCAAACTCAAGTTGTTCTTCAGGAATTTTTACCGATAAAACCGCACTTAAACCCTCACGATAGTCTGAACCATCGATGTTCTTATCTTTTTTATTCAGCAGACCCTGCTTTTTAGCATAATCATTAAAGGCACGAGTAAAGCCGCTGCGGGCCCCAACTTCATGGGTACCACCATCAGCAGTACGGACGTTATTAACAAACGAAACTAAACTTTCAGAATAGCTATCGCTATATTGACCACTGAACTCGACTTCAATATCATCCTGCTTTCCAGAAAAATAAAAAACATCATTTAGAGTGTCTTTACCTTCATTTAAATAAGACACAAAGGACTCTATCCCATTGTCATATTTAAAATCATCATGATGCTGCGGTTCGCGCTCATCTGTCAGAACAAAGCGAACACCTTTTAGGAGAAATGCTGATTCTCGGATGCGCTCTTGAATAGTCTCATATTTATATTTAGTCGTTGAGAAAATGGTTTCATCTGGCTTAAAAGTAATTGTTGTACCTGTTTTTTCAGTTGTTTTCCCTAAGCGTTTCAAGGTTCCAACTGGATGCCCACCATCTCTAAACTCTTCTTCGTAGGCTATTCCATCACGAACTACTTTAACATCCATATAACTAGAAAGAGCATTCACAACCGACGAACCAACACCATGTAAACCACCAGAAGTTTTATAGTTTTGTTCCGTGAACTTTCCACCAGCATGCAAAACGGTCAAAATAACTTCGATAGTTGGTCTACCTGACTTGTGCATTCCTGTTGGCATGCCACGCCCAAAGTCGCGAACGGTAACACTATTATCTTGATGAATTGTTACATCGATTTCTTGACCAAAACCAGCCATTGCTTCGTCAACCGAATTGTCTACGATTTCATAAACCAGCTGATTTAGCCCATGGACATCAGTCGATCCAATGTACATTCCGGGACGTTTTCGAACAGCCTCTAATCCATGAAGGATCTGGATCGATGAGTCATCGTAAGAACTTGTTTTTTTATTTGTTTTAGCCAAATAAACTCCTCCAGTTTCAAATCATTTATTTATTTTAATCATCATTCTAAGCAATCTTTGATAAAATAGCTTTAGATATTTAAGAGAGTAGGAAATAAATGATAGATCTTAAATTAATACTGATATTTATTCTAGCATACTTAATCGGATCCTTCCCCACCGGTGTGGTTATTGGAAAAATATTTTTCTCAGAAGATATTAGAGAATATGGTTCTGGTAACATTGGAACGACAAACTCATTCCGTGTTCTCGGACCATTTGCGGGTACTTTTGTTTTAATAGCTGATGTTCTAAAAGGAACACTGGCTACTTCACTTCCCCGCTTATTTCACATTCGAGGACCCAAATACTTGCTCTTAATTTCCGGTGGATTAGCAATTTTAGGGCATACATTTTCAATTTTTCTAAAGTTTAAAGGTGGCAAAGCAGTTGCTACAAGTGCTGGTCTTTTCTTAGGCTATAACCTAAAGTTCTTTGGAGTTTGCGCACTTATTTTTCTGCCACTTGTTTTTATCACTTCGTACGTTAGCTTATCCAGCCTAATCGCCGTAATCTTGATTTTTATCGTTACCTTTTTCTTCCACGACATTTTTCTTGAAGTAATTGTCGGGTGCATTATGGTTATTCTCTTTATCAGACATCGCAGTAACATTAACCGACTTATTCATCATCAAGAGAATATTATCCCCTTTGGACTCTGGTACTGGTATAAAAAAAGGCATCATAAGTTATAAAATAGAATAAATACTAGTCAGTAAGCTAATATTGCTGACTTTTATATTATAGCTTTTAAGAACAATAGTTCGCAAGAGTAAATACTGAAACTATCATCAGGAATACTGGCAACTTTGTCTTTTAACTACAAGTCACATAAAAACAAAAAGAAAAAGGCACAATAATAATTGTGCCTTTTTCTTTTTTTAATCATGAAAAGCCATGCTGAACCCAGCAGTAAATGTATCATTTGTTTGAAGATGATTCATACCATATTTTTCTTCTAACTTACCATTTGCATCACTTCGATCAGCAATGCCCCACCACGGTTCAATACAAACAAAATCACCAGTTTGCGGATATTGAGACCAAACTCCAACAAATGGAGCGTCACGTAGCCAAACGTTCACGTGAAAATCATTAGCGTCGGTTCTAAGTGAAATTCGGTTATCATGTCCACGAAGTTGAAAAATTAATGCATCATTTTTAAATAAGCGATCACTTAATGTAATCAAGCTGTTTGTTGATGCCAGCGAACGATTTGGCCAATCTAAGTAAGCACCTTTTAATGGAATCTGGACCCGAGCAAGAGAAGGTTTACTACTAAAATAAAAATCTTCTTTTGTCATGGTCTTATTTGTCGGGATGTTGAAGCCAGGATGTCCACCAATACCAAAAATCATTTCTTCATCAGAATTATTGGTAACACTAAAGTTTTCTTCGAGCAAATTATTAAGCAAATTGTAATTGACTCTTAATTCAAATTTAAACGGATAGATTGCTCTAGTTTTTTCATTATCAGTCAAGAGCAAAGTAATACTCTCTTCTGTATGTTGTTCAACTTTAAATTCCATATCACGGGCAAAACCGTGTTGTGACATTGAATATGTTTTGCCTTTATACGTGTATTCATCATTTTTTAGCCGGCCAACAATTGGAAATAAGATTGGAGCATGACGATTCCATACTTTAGCATCAGCCTGCCAAATATACTCGTAGCCACTATGTTGGCTTTTGACACTTTGAATTTCCGCGCCTTTGGTTGAAATAACAACTTCTAAAATACTATTTTTAATTGTATAGTCCATGCTAATACATCGCCTTTTTTAAAGAATGAACTTCGTTAAATCTTTATTAGTTATTATATCACTAAGCTTTTCATCCACATATGCTTCGGTCACTGTTATTTCACCCATTGACATATCGGGTCCTTCATACAAAACATCTTCAAGCAATTTTTCTAGAATCGTCGATAACCTTCTAGCACCAATATTATCAGTTCCCTGGTTAACGTCATAGGCGATTTGAGCAATCCGGTCAATTGCTTCCTGCGTAAAAATCAACTTGATACCGTCAGCTTTCATTAGTGCAACGTATTGCTCAAGGAGAGAATCAGCAGGATCTTTCAAGATTTTAACAAAATCATCCTTAGTTAAAGCATTTAGTTCAACGCGAATTGGAAAACGCCCTTGAAGTTCAGGAATCAAGTCGCTTGGTTTAGACTCAGAAAAAGCACCAGCAGCAATAAATAGAATATGATCAGTTGAAACGGGACCATATTTAGTTTGGACAGTTGATCCTTCAACGATTGGTAAAATATCACGTTGAACACCTTCGCGCGATACTTCGCCAGACGTTTTTTTATTTCCAGCTGCAATTTTATCAATTTCATCGATAAAGATAATACCATTATTGGCAGTTCTTTCAATTGCTTTTTGGTATATCGAATCGTAGTCAACCAATTTCTTAGATTCTTCTTGGACCAAAATTTCACGTGCATCTCGAACTGACATTGTTCGCTTAATCCGCTTTTTAGGTACTAAATCACTCAAAACTGAGCTCATATCCATACCCATTTGCCCCATCATGTCACCCATTGGGTTAACTTTAGAAGCTTGCTCGACTTCAATAGTGACTTCACGGTCTTCAAGCAAACCTTTAGTGAGTTGCTCTGATACAGATAGACGTTCATTACGAATTTCATCAGTAACTTCTTCTTGATCAGCATCCTGTGATTTGTCACCATTTTGTCCGTTTGTCATAAACATAGACATCATTTCTTGAAATTGTTGCATTTCATTTTGACGTTTCTCACGTTTAATACCAGGAACAAGCAGACGTACTAAAGTTTTATTGGCTTCTTTTGTGGCTTGTATGCTCACGCGCTCAAATTGATCCTTTTCTTCCATTCGCACTGCTTCAGTAACCAGATCACGAACCATTGATTCCACGTCACGGCCAACATAGCCAACTTCAGTAAACTTAGTTGCTTCAACCTTAACAAAAGGAGCATTAACAATTAAAGCTAATCTTCTAGCAATTTCTGTTTTACCAACACCGGTTGGACCAGCCATTAGCATGTTCTTAGGCGTAATATCTTCTTGCATCTTTTTCGGTAGCTGCATACGACGATATCGATTATAAAGAGCTACAGCAACAGCTTTTTTTGCTTCATCTTGACCAATAATGTACTCATCTAATAACTCAACAATTTGCTTTGGCGTTTTTGTTTCCATTACTTAATTCACCTACTCTTAAAGCTCATCCGTATGAATTTGATCATCAGTGAAAATATCAATTTCTGATGCGATTTCAACCGCTTCACGCGCAATTTCTCCAGCTGCCATTCCAGATGAATGACGAGTCAAAGCAATTGCCGCGGCTTGAGCAAAATTGCCACCTGAACCGATTGCTACAACATTTTCATCAGGCTCAAGCACTTCACCATTACCAGAAATAAGCAAAAGATCTTTTTCATCAAATGCAATCAACATGGCATCAAGTTTTTGCAAAGTAGCATCTTTACGCCATGCTTGGGCCATTTCAACGGCTGCTCGACGCAAATCACCACCAAAAGACTCAAGTTTACCTTCCAGCATTTCTTGAAGGCTGACAGCATCTGCCACGCCTCCTGCAAAGCCAATCACCACTCGGTCATGATAAATTCGGCGAATCTTCTTGGCAGTGGACTTAGCAATTACTTTTTCTCCTAAAGTAACCTGTCCATCACCAGCAATTGCGGTTTTTCCATTATATTTTACTGAACATATTGTTGTCATTATTTTGCCTCGTTTTCCTTATCATTTCGAGTAAAAAACTTATCATAATTAGCCTGTAAGTGACTCATAGTCACATGAGTATATACTTGAGTCGTTGACAAATTGATGTGACCAAGAAGCTCTTGAACACTTCGCAAGTCGGCTCCATTATTTAACATTGCAGTTGCAAATGAATGCCGCAGCTCATGAGGATGAACCTTACCATTAATACCGGCATTACTAAATATCTTTTGCATAATATACTCAATGCCCCGAGTAGTTAAAGGTTGTCCTTGATTATTGAGAAAAACAGTTTGATCATCATCGTTACTACCTAAGAGCAAGCTACGAGCATTTTCCAAATAATTAGCTAAGTCTTTCTTGGTTTGATCATCAAAAGCAACATAACGATCTTTGTTTCCTTTTCCGTGCACTAAAATAATTTTTAAATCCAGATCCATCTGGTCAATTTTTAATCCACTAACTTCGCTTACCCGCATTCCCGTTGTATAAAACAACTCGAACATTGCTAGATTGCGCATCGTCAATGGCTTATTATCTTTTAAAGAATCGAATACTTGCTTTATTTCTGGCGCATAGAAAAACTGCGGAAGTTTATGCTCTTTTGTACGCAGAACAATTGTCTGCGTTGGGTCTATTTTAACAATTTTACGTTTAGTTAAAAAGCGATAAAACGATCTTAAGCTAGACATTTTTCGAGACTGAGTAGAACGCGCTAGCTTGCGCTGCGCCAGATTTTGTAAAAAAATCTCAACGTCACGCCTCGTTACGCTTTTCCAGTCACTAAAACCGCCATTATCTTGCCAAAAAGTCTTTGCATCAAGTAAGTCAGTTTGATAGGAAGTAATTGTTTTCTTACTATAATGACGTTCATTTCGCAGGTAAGAAACAAACAACTGCAATTCATCATTTGGACTCAAATCCGTCATTTTAACCCAGTTCTTCCTGCTTAAATTCAGTTAGTCTTGCTAAACTACGCTCACTGATTTTTTCATGTCGTTCACGTTTATTACGGATTTTTTTACCCTCAAGACTTGGAATTAATGCAAAGCTAGCATTCATTGGCTGAAAGTGCTTGACACTTGTAGTCGTAACGTAGTTAGCCATTGAACCTAAAGCCGTAACTTTTGGAAAAATAACCGGTTCTTCAGCGTATGCTTCTTTTGCAGCATTAATTCCAGCAACAAGACCACTACCAGCACTTTCAACATAGCCTTCCACACCAGTCATTTGACCTGCAAAAAACAAACCTGGTTGCTTTCTGGCTTCGTAACCCGCAGTTAAAATTTCTGGTGAGGCCATATAAGTATTGCGATGCATTTTGCCATATCGGATAAAGCGAGCCTCCGCCAAACCTGGAATCATCGAAAAGACACGCTTTTGTTCACCATATTTCAGATGGGTTTGAAAGCCAACAATATTATACATTGACGCCGCAGCATTATCCTGACGCAATTGAACCACTGCATATGGCGTTTTATTAGTATGCGGATCTTCTAAGCCAACTGGCTTCAACGGACCAAACAACATGGTTTTTGCGCCGCGGTCGGCCATTACTTCAATTGGCATGCAGCCCTCAAATACATCTTCTTTTTCAAAACTGTGCATCTCAGCGGTCTCAGCATTTACTAATTCTTGCCTAAAATTCTCATATTCAGTTTGGTTCATCGGACAATTTAAGTAAGCTGCATCTCCTCGATCATAGCGCGATTTTTTATACACAATATTCATGTCAATTGAATCGGCTGCAATTATTGGCGCCGCAGCATCAAAGAAATGCAAACTTTCTGTTCCGGAAAACTGCTGAATCTGGTTTGCCAGTGCATCACTTGTTAATGGTCCAGTTGCAATTATCGTAATACCATTTTCTGGTAACTGCGTAATTTCTTCATCATGAAAAGTAATACTAGGTAAAGAGCGCAGTTTCTTTGTTATATACTCACTAAATTCATCACGGTCAACTGCTAACGCTCCACCTGCTGGTACTTGCGTTTTGTCGGCCGCAGCTAAAATTAACGAATCCAACTGCCGCATTTCTTCTTTCAGTAGTCCTACGGCATTTGACAACTGATTTGAACGCATTGAGTTTGTACACACCAGTTCAGCTAATTCACCAGTTTTATGCGCAGGCGTCATTTTTTTGGGACGCATTTCATACAAGTCAACCGGAATGCCACGTTTAGCTAATTGCCACGTTGCTTCGCTTCCAGCTAACCCGCCTCCAACTACAGTTACACTTCTTGGCATATATGATATTTCCTTTACTTAAAAAACTAATCATATAAAAGAATATCATCAAATCGACACTGACCTGATGATATTTAATTAAATTTAACTTTATTTAACTGCTTTTTCTTCTTTAGGCTCTTCTTTATAATCCCCATTTGGGCAAAGAATTACCGGTCCTTTTTTACTTCTTTTTTCAACTAAAAAATGACCATCATTGGGACAATTTCGATTAATAGGTTTATCCCAAGAAACAAAGTCGCAGTCAGGATAGCGAGAACAACCAAAGAATTTGCGATTGCGCTTAGATTTCTTTTCAACTACATCACCTTTGCCACATTTCGGACAGGTAACACCAACTTTCTTAACAATTGGCTTAGTATTGCGACAATCTGGAAAGCGAGAACAAGCATAAAATTTCCCATAGCGTCCCATTTTAATTACCATCGGCGCGCCACAAATATCACAGTTGAATCCAGCAGGCTCATCCTTAATTTGCACCTTTTGAATCCCTGCTTCAGCTTTATCAAGCTCTTTTTTAAACGGATGATAGTATTCGTCAATGACTTTAACCCAGTTCTTTTTACCTTCTTCAATACTATCAAGATCACTCTCTAATTGAGCTGTAAAGTCAATATTCACAATATCAGGGAAAAACTTCTCGATTAAGTTATCAACGATTTCTCCTAATTCAGTGGGCACAATCGACTTGCCATCGAGTTTGACGTAATACCGGCGCTGAATCGTATCAATTGTTGGTGCGTATGTTGATGGTCGCCCAACACCATTTTCTTCTAACGTATGAACAAGGCTAGCTTCAGTATATCGAGCAGGTGGCATAGTAAAGTGCTGCTTATTATCCGACTTGAACAATTTAACTTGATCACCGTCATTTAGTTCAGGTAGTTCAACGTTTTTCTCTTGAAGATTATCGTAAACTTTAGTAAAACCAGCAAATTTCATTTTCGAACCGTTAGTCCTAAATGTTACCCCGTTCTGCTCAATATCTGCTCTAACCGTATCGTAAATTGCGGGCGTCATTTCACTGGCCAAGAAACGTGACCAAATCAGCTTATATAATCGATACTGTTCAGTTGTTAAAACCGTTTTTAGTGATTCAGGCGTGCGATAAACACTGGTTGGCCTAATTGCTTCATGGGCATCTTGAGCATCTTCCTGATTTTTAAAATGTCTCGCCGCCTTAGAGGCATATTCTTTGCCGTATTTTTCATTTAAAAACCGAGATGCTTCCGCTTGAGCAACAGGTGATATACGTTTCGAGTCAGTTCTCATGTAAGTAATCAGTCCAACTGTTCCTTGCTTACCTAGGCTAATTCCCTCATAAAGCTGCTGGGCAATGTTCATTGTCCTTCTGGTTCGATAATTTAGTCGCTTGTTAGCTTCTTGTTGCATAGTTGACGTTGAGAATGGAGCCGCAGGTTGACGGCGACGTTCACGCTTTAATACATTATTGACTTCAAAGTCTTTTTTCTTGTCAATTTTAGCTAGAATTTTTTGAACAGACTCATTGTCGGGTAAATCTTGTTTTTTACCATCAACTCCCCAAAATTGGGCATTAAATTTCTTAGTCTTTTTCTTAAATTCAGCATCAATTGTCCAGTATTCTTCTGGTTTGAAATCCTTAATTTCTTTTTCGCGGTCAATTACGAGCTTAAGTGCAACAGACTGAACCCGACCTGCACTTAAACCTTTCTTCACCTTATCCCAAAGGATTGGCGACAGTGAATAACCAACTATTCGGTCAAGGATCCTTCGCGCCTGCTGCGCATTAACAGTATCCATATCAATTGCACGCGGATTATTAAAGCTATTTTTAACAGCATCTTTGGTAACTTCGTTAAAAGTTACTCGATTTTTCGCGGTATCATCTAAGTTAAGGACATGAGCCACATGCCAAGCTATTGCTTCACCTTCTCGATCAGGGTCAGAGGCAAGATAAACTTCTTTAGCCTTTTTCGCTTCTGACTTTAATTCTTTGATAGTGTCGCCTTTACCACGAATGGAAATGTACTTCGGCTTGTAATTATCATCAAAATCAACTCCCATTTGCGACTTAGGTAAGTCACGAATATGTCCTTTTGAAGCAATTACCCGGTAATTACGTCCTAAGTACTTTTCAATTGTCTTGGCTTTTGCCGGAGACTCAACAATTACTAATGTTTTTTTACGTTTTTTTGGCTTTGATTTAGTAGGCATCAAAAGCCTCCTCATTAAATTTCTATTTAAAAATACTAGATTGAGAATAGAATACTTAGCTGTTAATTGTCAAATTTATTCAAAATTAAAATGATAAATCAGTGATTGGAGTCGCTCCTGCCGCAATTAGTTTATTTGTTCCAGTGGATAAAGCACTATTGATTGGACCGGGAACCGCATATATATCTCGGTTTTCTTGTAGTGCCACATTAGCGGTAATCAGAGAACCCGATTTTGCTTTTGCTTCCGTAACAATCACACTTTTCGCTATACCGGCAAGAATACGATTACGTTCAGGAAAACGAAAGGGCCTTGGTGGTGTGTCAGGAAGATATTCACTTAAAAGCAATCCACGTTGAACAATTTCTTTTTGTACAGAGCAATTTGCTTGCGGATAAAAGTGATTCAAACCATTTCCAACTACGGCAATCGTCTTGCCGTCACAATTAAGCGTTGTCTGATGAGCCATCACATCCACACCTTTTGCTAAACCACTAGCCACAACTAAGTTGTTTTTGACCAGTTGGGGAATCAATTTATCCAAAACCTGTTGACTATATGATGTCGCCAAACGCGAACCTACAATTGTTACAATTTCCCTTTGCAATAAGCTGATATCGCCCTGGGCAAACAAAATTAGAGGCGGACGATAAATTTGTCTTAACTTTTCAGGATATGCTTTGTCGAAAAAACTAATAATTTGACATTGTTTATTAATGCACTCAAGCATTTTTTCAGCCTTAGTATCATAAAAAGCCGTTAAACTGGCTTTTTTCAAATCGCTAGGCAGACTCATTTTCTCAATGATCTGAATGCTAATATCGTCGCCATTCAGCTGACTAGCAATTTGTAACATCTTAACATATCCAATTCCTTTTTGTAATTTCAAGTGCAAAAGAAAATTCGTTATCTTCATAAAAAAGCCTCCTACTTACATGTACGTAAACAGAAGGAAATGATTTTATTTTTAATTAAAATACTCACTAACCGGCGCAAAGGTTTTGCGATGAATCGGCGTTGGTCCATATTTTTTAATTGCTGCAATATGATCTTTAGTTCCATAACCGGCATTTAATTCGAAGTGGTATTCCGGATAAATCTTAGCATAGTCTGCCATTAAGCTATCTCGAAATACCTTCGCAACAATTGATGCTGCTGCAATCGAATTCGATTTAGCATCACCCTTAATTAATTTTACTTGTGGTAAATTTACCGGAATCTGCATTGCATCAACAAGCAAAGCATCTGGTTGACAATCAAGATGGTTAACAGCTTCCGCCATCGCTAAACGATCTGCTTCATAAATATTGATGTCATCAATTACTTCGGCATCTTTAAGTCCAATGGCAACACTAACCGCCTGCTCAAATATTTGCGGATACAATTGTAAACGTTGCTGCGCACTAAGTTTTTTTGAGTCATTGACATTAATTAAGTCAAAACTGTCATCAATTACTACTGCTGCAGTAACTACCGGCCCAGCAAGTGGCCCCCGTCCAACTTCATCAACTCCAGCAACAATTTGGCCTTTAGTCCAAAAGTTATTTTCGTACTCAAAGCGTTGGATAAAAGCAGCCTTTTTACTGGCTAGCTTGGCTTGCCTTTTCTGATAACTAACTAGTAGTTTCTGAACTCCAACTCTTGGATCTTTAGTTATTTCGGCTAATTCACTCTTACTAAGTTTATCGCCAGCTAATAGTTTTTTAATTTCAGCAATTGTCATGGGCGATCCAGTGTAATCCTTCCTATTTTTCCTTTACGAAGACGTTGTAACAGATATAGTGAGAATCGGTCATAATCATCTCGCATACCGTATTCTTCGGTCAAGGCAAGTAATAAGTCAGTATCATTAATCTGTTGAATCTGTTCCTTATTCGAGCGGGCAAATTTAGCAATATCGGATAAGTAGTTTTTACGCAAGTTTGCCAGTAAAAACAACGCAACATCATCAGCGCTAAAAATACTATCCTTAATTGAACCAAAAGCTGCTAGTTTATAGCCAACTTCTTGATCTTCAAATTTGGGCCACAAGATTCCCGGGGTATCGAGAATTTGAATATTTGATTGAGTTTTTAGCCAAGTTTGTCCCTTAGTTACACCTGGCTTATTACCAACTGCAGCAACATTGCGACCTACCAAACGATTAATGATAGTCGACTTGCCACAATTGGGCACACCGGCAAGGGCAATGCGAATAACTGGATTGGAGGCGCCTTTTGCTTCTAATTTCGCTACTTTTTCATTTGCAGCTTTTTTGATCATGTGAACCAAGACGTCCATATTGGTATTATGCAAAGAATCTAATGACATAACCACTTTTTTCTTGCCACTTAGTTTTTTTTGCCATATTTTAGTCATTACGGGATCAGCTAGATCAGCTTTATTAAGAATGATTAGATGCGGTTTATCACCAACTAATTCTTCAATCATTGGATTTCTTGACGACTGAGGAATTCGAGCGTCAAGCACTTCAACTAAGACATCGATTAATCCCATCTTGTCTTCAAGCTGATTCCGAGCCTTGTTCATATGACCAGGGTACCATTGAATATTAGCCATTGTTTTTGCCTTCTTTACATCAAAAAAGCTCCAAAAAGGAGCCCTACTAATACATCATTTTGTCGCGGTACATTTGATAAGCCTGATCAAAAATACTCATACTCGGCAAATAGCCCGCATTTAACTCAAGATATTCCGATAGTTGTTCATAATTTTGCTCTTGCTTAGGAAAGGTTTGATCGTTTTGCGCATTATTTGCAAATTGTACAACCTCATCATTTGAGTCCGCATCCCGTAATGTCATTAAATAACGATAAAAGCTCTCTCGATATGCCATAACTACTCCGTATAATATAAGATCGCGTAGGCATCCATTCCAGCATGGGTAGCAATAGTTGGACTAGTCTCACGTACCAAAACATCAATTCTAGAATTAATATCTTTAATTTTCTGAGCAAAATCAAGTAATTTCTGAGGCACACCATCAAGTGAGACGTAAGAAATACCAACTTCTTTTATTTTTTCCTTGTTTGCCTCAATATCGTCCAAGACACGTTGGTCAAAAGCCATTGTAAACTTCTTGCCGCGCCCCTTTTTAGCGACTTTCAATTCACCATTTGGCATCTGCAGTTCGATTCTAATATTAAGCATATTGGCAATCTTACCAGATATTGGCCCCAAACGACCACCTTTGATGACATTTTCCAAATTAACAATCATCATGCGTAACCGTTGAGTTTTCTTAATATTCTCCAAATGATCAAGAATTTCAGAAACCGTCTTACCTGCTTCAACATCGCGGGCTGCAGCCAAAGCCTGCAGCCCTTCAGCACGATCAGTTAACTGCGAATCAACGACATGAACAAGGTTAGACTTACCTGTTAAATTGACCGCTTGCCTAGCGGCATCGACCGTGCCACTGAGCACTTTACCGAGGAAAATACCAATGACTTCACTGCCATCAGCAGTTAACTCGTTAATTGTATCAACGAGTCGTCCGATTGGTGGCTGACTTGTCTTAGGCAGTTCTTCCGATTCGCTCATCTTTTTAACGAACTCTTGCCTTGAGATTTCAACACCATCAAGGTATGTATGTCCACCAACTGTTACCGATAGTGGTACAACTGTAATATGATATTTTTCAATTTCTTCTGGTGTTAATTGCGCAGAAGAATCTGTCAAAATTTTAATTCCTGACAACCTACTCGCCCTCAATTCTGAATTGCTGCACATATTTTATGCTAAAATGTGTGCTGAATCAATTATAAGTTATTATAACAAAAAAACTAGTAAAAAAAGAAAGCGAATTGACTGTTTCATAATGAAATTCAAAGAATTTTGGCAGGAGCCTAAGAAAAGAACCAAAAATTATTATATTTTAGATAATACCCTCAGTGCTGCCACTCACGGAATTGGTTTCTGTTTTTCAGTAATTGGCTTAATCTTACTAATTATCAAGGCAAACTCGACTCACAGCCAGATAAGACAGATTACTTTTACTGTTTATGGCATTTGCTTATTGCTACTCTACCTTTTTTCAACTCTTTTTCACAGTCTAATTTTTACCAAAGCACGTAACATTTTTCAGATTTTTGACCATTCATCGATTTATCTTTTAATAGCTGGATCATATACTCCATTTTCCTTAGTGGCAATTGGAGGAAAATGGGGCTGGATTTTATTTGGCCTAATTTGGCTAGTAGCGATTTTTGGTATTGTCTACTATATTTTTAATCGTGGCAAGCATGTCATTTTAGACACAATCTTATACGTCGGAATGGGCTGGCTAGTAATTTTAGCAGGTCACTCTTTATATGTAAGACTAAGTCCAACTGGTTTTTGGTTACTAGTTGGGGGCGGAGTTGCTTACACGGTTGGTGCCCTTTTGTATACCATGAAAAATGTGCCTTTTATCCATGTAATTTGGCACCTTTTTGTAATATTGGGCTCGGCACTAATGTACTTTTCAGTATTATTTTACGTATAAGCTTAATTTTTTTCGGTTAGAAATACACTAATTGCTTCTACTGAATTTTCCAGTTTGCCAGAAACTACATTTTCTTTAATACTTGTTAGTATGTTGCCTAGTTCTGGTCCAGGATTAATACCAGCACTGATTAAAAAACGACCATCAACGGCCAGTTCAGATGGTTCTTTGATTGGTAAAGCAGTATAACGATCAACTAAAGCTTCAGAGTTGATTGGCTGACCCAATATATGAGCAACATCAATTGTACTTAATAAAATATCTTTACCCGCTTCAAATAATTCAAAATCAGTCGGTGAATGTTCAGAAATTAAATCGAATAAGTTAACAATTTTTTCAACTTTGGCTGACATTGCATTTGAATTTTTCCAATCACGCATAAAGTGCAATATTTGGTCATTAGGAACTTTTAGCAAAATAATGATGATTGCCCAAAAGCTAGATTCCATAGTCGGGCTAAATTTTAAACCCGGATAAATGGACAATAAGTCCTTTTTACCTGCAAAATTAGGAACACTCTCACTTAGTTCAGTGTTTAAAAAAATCTGGAATGCTTCTCTAGAATTTGGACCAACACCCATTTTGACAAATTCGTCTCTAATCCGTTCAACCGAAATTTTAGTTAGCAGGTTGTGCCAATCTTTAATTGCCAATTCAGTTTTGGTTTCAAGCTTAAATTTCAATTGGCTCATAAAACGGACTGCGCGCATCATTCGCAAAGCATCTTCATGAAATCGTTGCATTGGATCTCCAACAGCTTTTATAAGGTGTTCATGAAGGTCACTTAATCCATTAAAGAGATCTATAATTTCTCCCTGGGTATTCATTGCTAAGGCATTAATAGTAAAATCACGCCGTTTTAAATCTTCACTCAGATTTCTAACAAAAGTAACATGATCTGGACGACGAAAGTCTTGATAGGTAGATTCAGTTCTAAAAGTGGTTATTTCGTAACTTCCTCCATTATAAAGGACGGTTACCGTACCATGCTTTATTCCTGTATCAATTGTCTTGGGAAAAAGTTGCTTAACTTCTTCGGGATATGCGCTAGTTGCAATATCAATATCATGGATATGTCGTTCTAGCAGTAAATCACGAATTGAACCACCTACAAAATATGCCTCATAGCCAGCATTTATTAATGTTTCAAGTACCGGAATTGCTGATACAAAAATCGCCGGTAATTCTTTGGTTTTTTTCATTTGATAATCAACTCATTTGCTTAGTGTTTTTCTGCCAAAAATATGTTACGTTAAAGACTATAGATAATTTAGAAAGAAAGTAAATCACCTATGCAATTTATCCATAAACTAACTAAGAGAAACTATTATGAACTGTTCATGATAATGCTTGGATGCGCCATATATGGGTTAAGTCTAGATATGATTTCTGAGCCAAATCAATTAACTGATGGTGGCGTCAGCGGAATCACACTTTTACTCAAACATTTTTGGGGCATTAACATGGGACTGTCATCTCTTATACTAAATATTCCCTTGATAATCCTGGGTTACCGCTTTATGGGTAAACGTCTGTTAGCTTATACAATTTGGGGAACTCTATGGCTCTCCTTTTTCTTGTGGTTTTGGCGCTTAGAACCTATTATATATCAATTGAACTTAGAACACGACCTCTTCTTATCAGCGATTCTAGCTGGAACATTGTCTGGAGTAGGTTTAGGATTAGTTTTTAGGTACAACGGAACTTCAGGTGGAACTGACATTATTGCGCGCATTTGTCAGATACAGTTCGGCATGTCTTCGGGAAAGGTTTTGCTGTTTTGTGATGCAATTATATTATTTGCTTCTCTCTCGTATCTTGACCTTAAGCATATCATGTATACCTTAGTAGCATCCTTTATTCTTTCACGCGTTATGGATATGGTTCAGCAAGGAGCCTATTCGGCAAGAGGTTTGCTGATCATTTCCGATAAATATGAGCAAATTTCCAAAATGGTTGATATCAAACTTGATCGCGGCTTTACTCTTCTTGAAGCTCGCGGCGGATACAGTAACACACGCCGACCAGTAATATACTTGGTCGTTTCTCCACGTGAAATCCCGGCAGTTAAGCAACTAATTGCACAAGAAGATCCGTCGGCATTTGTTAGCGTACTTGAAGTTCACGAGGCTTTAGGCGAAGGGTTTTCTTATAAACAAAAGCGAAAGCACTTCATTATCCGTAAATAAAAAAACCGCACTAAATGCGGTTTTTTGCTAGCTTTAATGTTCATTACTTAAAATGTAATTGTACATTTCTTGCAGTTCTGTATCCTCCGGTTCCAGCTTCAAATACTTCTCAAGCAGTTCTTTCACGACATCAGTTGAATTCGGTTCAGTATTAAAGAAGCGAATCATTTGTTTCAGAAAATCAGCATTATTTTGAAATTCCGGATATGCTAATAAAAATTCACTTTTAGCTTTTTCACTGTGATCTAAATTTTGATAAGAGAGTGCCATATTCCAATGAGCTTGTGGTTCAAGCTCGTTGTCTTCAATTTTTTTAAACAACTGTAAGTTTTCTTCATCTTTGCCTTCACGCAACAATAAACTTGATAATTGCAAGCGTAAGTCAACGTTATCAGGGAGAAATTTCAACCCCTTTTTTAACAGCTTCTCGGCCGTATTATTGTCGTTTAACTTTACAGCTGCAGCCGCACCTTTTTCATATAAAACTGGATCCAGTTCATTATAGGCAATTCCGGCTTGAGCTGAACGTAAAACTTGTTGATTGTCATGTTTGTGTTCGTATGCAGTCGCAAGCAAACGGTAGGCATTGACATAGTCTGGACTCTGCTCAATTACTTCCTCCAAATATTTAATTGCCTGGTCGTCCTTGCCAACACTTAACATTACTAAAGCAGCTTGATACTTACTGTCAATGTCTAAAATATCACCACCATGCTGCTCAATTACTTCACTTGCTTGCTCGTACCTGCCTAATTTTGCCAGTGTTTGAAATAGACGATCATTTAGGCTAACCTCACTAAAACTCTTTTGACGTTTCAGCAAATCTTGATATAAATCAAGAGCTTGCTCGTAATGGCCACTCAAATAGTCCAGTTCGGCCAAACCGAACTTAATGGCATCTTCCTCTGGAGCGATTTTTGACGCCTTAAGCAGCTTGATATAAGCCGTCTCGAGCAACCCGGTTGTTTGATAGTAATCCGCTTGCACTAAAAGGCTATCTATATACGAAGGTGAGTTCTCAGATATACTATAAAGTAGTGACAAGCCGTCATCATCTTTGCCATCATTTAAAAGAATTTCAGCTAAGTAAATTTTAAATAAGTCCTCGTTAGGAAATCGAGCAATCAGACTACGATAAACTTCTTTTGCCATATCAGTAAAGCCTAAACCCGTTAAATTTTCCGCTAAAGAAGCTAGAATTTCAGGATCATCATTATCTAACGCATTCTTTAACAAGGACTTTTCTTGAGAAAAATCCTGGCGTTCAATCGAATCAAGCAATTGTTCCGAATAACTCATCTTCATCCTCCATTTACGCTGATTAAAACATCAATTTATAAAAAAGTTGCTTTAAAAATATTACCAAATAAAAAAGATGATGACCACTAAGTCACCATCTTTTTAAGATAAAACCATTGAGCTATTTAACAGCTTCTTTAAGAGCTTTACCTGGTCTAAATGCAGGAACAACACTAGCTGGAATTTCAATTTCATCACCAGTTTGAGGGTTGCGGCCTTTACGAGCTGCACGTTGACGAACTTCAAAAGTACCAAAACCAATTAATTGAACCTTTTCACCTTTAGAAAGATCCTCTTGGATTGAACTGAAAATTGCATCAACAGCTGTAGCTGCATCTTTTTTAGTTAACTTAGTCTTTGAAGCAACTTCACTAACTAATTCTGCTTTATTTGCCATTGGATTTCACCTCCCGAATATTGAATCTCATAAAAGACTCATTACTTATTCCTCAAAAGAGAAACAAGAAACAATGATCAAGACTAATCATTCTTTCCTTGTTTCAAAATAGCACAAAACCCTTAGTACAACAAGCAATTTAGTTAAAAAATGTTAATTTTTTGTTTTTGGTAGATACAACTTATTTTCTCTTTCGGGCTATTACCTTTATCGGAGTACCTGAAAAATCAAAATTATCTCGAAGTTGATTTATTAAAAATCGTTCATAAGAAAAGTGCATCAATTCCGGGTCATTAACAAACACTACAAAAGTAGGCGGATTAATCGCAACCTGCGTAATATAGTATACACGCAGTCGCTTTCCCTTAACAATTGGTGTTGGAACTAGTTTACTTGCTTCAAGCAGTAAATCGTTTAAGACGCTTGATTTAATACGCTGACTCTGGTTTTGATTAACTTGCTTTACTACTTTGGGAATTTGGTTGAGATTTTGCCCAGTTTTAGCAGAAACGAACAGAATTGGTGCATAATCCAAGTATTGAAATTCTTCCCTAATCACCTGCTCAAATTCTTTACCACTATTACTATTTTTGGTAGGCAAATCCCACTTATTAACCAAAATAATAACTCCACGACCGGCTTCATGAGCGTAACCAGCAACATGCTTGTCTTGTTCTCGAATACCAGTGCTTGCATCTAAAACTAAACAAACAATATTAGAATGCTCAATTGCACTCATTGCACGCATTACAGAATATTTTTCAGTTTTTTCATATACTTTCCCACGACGCCTGATTCCTGCAGTATCTACTATCCGAAATTTAGTTCCATCTTCACTTACAAATGGAGTATCGACTGCATCACGAGTCGTACCTTCTTCATTATTTACAATTACTCTTTTTTCACCAAGTAAGCGATTGACAATCGAAGATTTTCCAACATTGGGACGCCCAATTACACTAAAGGAAATTTGATCATCAGGTGCATTGTGCAAATCTTTTGGTAATTCACTGACAATACGATCAAGCAAGTCACCAATTCCAGTACCGTGAACACTGGAAATCGGTACTGGATCCCCAAAGCCTAAACTGTAAAAGTCATAGATATCCATTCTTTGTTCAGGATTATCAGCTTTATTAACTGCCAAAATTACTGGCTTTTTAGTATGGTAAAGCATTTGAGAAATCCGCTCATCCAAATCAGTCAAGTGATTAGTAACACTAGTTAGAATAACGATAACATCTGCCTCATCAATTGCTATTTCCGCCTGAGCTCTAATTTCATCTTCAATGCGGCCGTTTTCCCAAGTAATTCCCCCAGTATCAATTAAATCAAACTTCTGCCCCATCCACTCAGCTTGCGCATAATTACGATCACGGGTAACGCCAGGCTTATCTTCAACAATTGCCAAGCGTTCATTAATAATCCGGTTGAAAAGCGTTGATTTACCGACATTTGGTTGACCGACAATTGCAACTATTGGTAAAACCATATTTTCAGCCTCCTTAATAAAATAAAAAAACCGACTTAATAAAGTCGGCTCTTTTAATTACAATTAACGACGATCTTTCAATTGGTCACCAATAATGTCACCTAAAGCAAAGCCACTGTCATCATTGCTCATATACTTCTTATTAACAGAGTTCTTGTTGTATGAACTGTGTGAATGAGATTCTTCGTTTTCCTCAGAACCTTTCGAATCTGCAGCTTTCATTGAAAGTGAGATGCGACGTTCATTTGGATCAATATTTAAAACCTTAACTTTAACTGTTTGGCCAACCTCTAAAACATCGCTAGGCTTGTCAACATGTTTAAATGAGATTTCAGAAACGTGAACTAAACCTTGAATACCATCTGCAACTTCAACAAAAGCGCCAAAGTTAGTTAGTGATTTAACTTCACCTTCAAAAATGTCACCTTCATGCAATTCAGAAGTAGCTTGTTCAAATGGGGAAGGTTCAGTTTGCTTAATTGAAAGGGAGATGCGATGTCTATCATCATCAATACCGATTACTTTGACTTTAACATCTTGACCAGCCTTTAATACATCGCTAGGCTTATCAACGTGCTTGTATGAAATTTCAGAGATGTGAACTAAACCGTCAACACCACCAACATCAATAAAGGCACCAAAGTTAGTCAAACGAGATACTTTACCTTCTAAAACATCACCAACAACTAATTGTGATGCTACTTTATCAAAGGCTTCTTCACGTTCTTCTTCAATTAAATCCTTATGAGAAAGAATCAAACGATTCTTGCTTGGATCAATTTCTGTAATCTTAAGTTTCATTGTCTTACCAATGTATGGTTTAAGATCAGAAACATAACGATTAGAAATTAGGGATGCTGGCAAGAATCCTCTTGTACCAACATCAACTAATAAACCACCACGTACTGAGGAAGTGACAGTACCTTCGATTGTATTACCTGCTTCAAAGTCTTTTTGCAATTCGTCATAAGCTTCTCTTTCCTTAAGACGAGTTACTGAGAAGAAGAACTCACCATTCTCCTTATCACCACCAGCTTTTCTCAAAACCAAAGCTTTAAACTTGTCTCCAGGCTTTACTGCTTCACGAAGGTCAACATTACGATCTGAAGTGAATTCTCGACGTGGAACTACACCTTCAACACCGGCATTTTCAACACCAACATCGATTTGACCTTCTTCTACGTCTAAGACTTCAACATCTACGATATCTCCGACCTCAACTCCTTGCATTTGCTTTAATGCATCTAAAAATTGATTACTGTTTTCTGACATTATTTACCTCCCAATATCATAACCTAATTTTAAATGAAAGTTAGATATTTTTCTACTGTTTTAGCACCTTTTTTGTATATTTTTTTGATATTTTTGGATTTCAGCTAAAATTGTATCAACTACCTGATCAATACTCATTAAGGTTGTATCAATTTCAACTGCATCCGTAGCCTTTTTTAAAGGTGAAACTTTACGATGCGAGTCTTTATAATCTCGCTCGGCAATACTCTTTTCAATTTCTTCAAGAGTTTGACTGCTTTTAATTCCACGCTGTTTTAAGTCAAGCATTCTTCTTTGCGCACGAGAGTGAGCCGACGCAACTAGAAAAATTTTCACTTCAGCATTGGGCAAAACCGTAGTACCAATATCACGTCCATCCATTACTACATTATCTCTTGCTGCCATTTCACGTTGCAGACTGACCATTTTTTGACGAACAGCTGGCAAAGCAGAAACCTGTGATACGTTTGCTGAAATTTCAGGAGTTCTAATCTCCTGAGTGATGTCTGTATTTCCGGCAAAAACATACTGTTCCTTGTTAACCCATTTGAATTTAATCTGATTATTGTTTAAAACAGCCAGTATCTTTGATTCATCGCCATAATCAACCTTATGTGCTCGTGCAAGAACTGTACATGCGCGATACATTGCACCTGTATCAATATATGTAAAGCCTAATTTTTCAGCAATAATTTTTGCTACTGTACTTTTTCCAGCTGAAGCTGGTCCATCAATTGCTATCTGCATTCCAATAAAAAAGGGACCCAAAGTCCCTGCCCTTTCTGAAAAGACTATTTTACTTTAATTGTTTGTCCCGCATAAACTTGGCCATTTGAGTCAAGATTATTAAGTTGTATTAAGTCATCAACCGTTGTATTAAATTGCGCCGCAATACTAGTTAAAGAGTCGCCGGTTTGAACAACATACTCACCAGATGAATCTTCACTTGCTTTTAATTGCGACTTAGCTTGTGATTTTGACTGAGACTTAGCCACTGGCTTTTTCTCAATCTTTTTGTTCACTTTTTTTGTAGAATTTTTAGCTTTACGCTGCTTTTGTTTTTTCGACGATTTTCGCAATTCAACCACCTGATCAGCTTTTTTGTCTGCTGAAGCTAAGTGATGAACAATCGGTACTAGAGCTACTAATATAATAACTAAACAAGCAACAATTGTTGCCCAGCCCTTTGAACTGGCCTTGTGAGTTGCTGCTCTGGATTCACGAGGACGCTCGTAGTGCTTATATCGTCCTTCCTGGTTCTGACTCATCTAAAAACCCCTTTTACATAACTTGATTAATTTTAGCATATTTAATAGTTAATTGAACAAAATAATCTAGAAAAAAAGACTTTTCTAGATTATTTTTTGAATATTTAGTTTTAAAATCACTATTAGTTTTTTAAATTAAAGTACTTACGTACAAAGGGTTTTAAGTTTCGTAAAACTGCTTCAAATAATAAGTAAACTACTACACCATTAATGGCACCTTTTAACAAGTTAAACGGAACAATTATCCCGAAAATATATGCGCTCATTGAAGGAATATGAAGTAATTGGCCAAGGTAGACCTTTTCAGTAAAGCCTAGCAACCCGGTATAACCATGAATTGCTGGTAAATTTGGCACTGTAGAAACGGCATAAATTGGTGTCAAAATTAGTGCATTCAGTGTTGCTAAAACCACGGTCATTGCCACAATTCCAATCAAAATACCAAAAATAGGTCTTAAATGTCTTTTTGAAGCATTTTTTTCATCAGCTGAAATGCCTTTAGTGACGTAGTAAAAGGGCAATGAAAATGACATCGACGCCAGCAATGCTGCAAGTTGTCCAATCACGCTTGGCAACGCAAAGCCCTTATAAATCAAGTCAATAATCATTCTAATAAATGCAATAAATATACCTGGGCCAGCACCAAACAAGAATGTTCCAATAGCAATAATTACATCAGAAAAATCAAATTTCAAAAAACTAGCTACTGGGAGAGGAAAAGCAATTTCCATTAGAATAAATGAAATCGTTCCGATCAGAGCATAGGCAATAATATTAGCTAAATTACTTGAATTTTTTCTCTTCAAAGTACTTACCTCCAAAAAATAGGTCTGTCGCTTCTAGCAACAGACCTATTAAAAGTGAGTATTATATTACCCTATTTGCTTTTAGTTAGTCTGTCTTCTTTCATCTAGACTTTAACTATCGGTATCATGAATGATTCCACCACTTGCGTGGGTCGTGGACTTTAACCACCGGTCGGGATTTTCACCCTGCCATGAAGACAACAAACTTATATATTTAATTACAAGTACATACTAGTCTACATGCTTTAATCTGTCAACTTCAGCATGAGTTAATTCACGGTACTTACCGGAGATAAGAGAATCAAGTGTTAAAAATGAATAACGTTCACGCGACAGCTTTTTAACTTGATGACCAACCGCTTTGAACATTCGCTTAACTTGGTGGTAATGTCCTTCATGAATGGTTAACTGAACAATTTGAGTATTTTTCTTTCTGTCAGTACGGATAATTTTAATTTTAGCAGGAGAACTTTTATGGTGTTCAATTTCAACTCCCTTAGATAAATGTCTTATTTCTTCAGGTAAAAGTTGTCCTTCAATTTTAGCAACATAAACTTTAGCAACTTTATTACGAGGATGCATCATTAGGTTTGCCAGTTCACCATCATTAGTCATTAATAACAAGCCAGAAGTATCATAATCAAGGCGTCCAATTGGATAAAGGCGATAAGGTAAATCCTTAAAGTAATCTACAACCGTTTTTCGCCCCTTTTCATCACTTACCGTTGAAACAACACCACGTGGCTTATAGAAAATATATGTATGCAGGCTTTCTCGTTCAATTGGCTCTCCGTCTACTGTAATATTACTAAAAGTATCGACTTTAGTACCCAGTTTCGTAACTGTTTCTCCATCAACTGTAACCCTGCCCTCTATGATTAGCTTTTCAGCCTTACGCCTTGAAGCAATTCCCGCTTCGGCAATCACCTTTTGTAAACGTTGTAGAACCATTACTTATCTCCTTTTTGAGCTTTTGAGATACTCTTATCCGCTTGTCCTTTAGTTGAAAACAAATCAATTTCACCTTCAGAATTGACATCGTCTTCAAAGTCTTCGATAAGTGGTAAATCTGCCAAGCTATGATACCCGAAGTACTGCAAAAAGTAGTCACTAGTTACATATAAATTGGGATGACCTGGCGCTTCTTTTTTGCCATCAGTCTTGACTAAGCCCCGCCAAATTAATGTTTGCAAAGCTCCTGATGAGTTAACTCCGCGGATATTGTCTATTTCAATTCTAGTAATCGGCTGCTTATAAGCAATTATTGATAAAATTTCTAAGGCAGACTGACTGAGAGTTTTTGTAATATCTTTTTGAAAGAAACTAGCAACAACTGAGCTAACCTCTGGTCTGGTAGTCAATTTATAAGTATGATTGATGTGCAATAATTGCAGTCCGGAATCAGTATTTTGCTTTAATTTGTCAGTCAAATCCTTAGCTAACTCGCGCAAAGCCGATTTCCCAACCTGCAGCAACTCGCACAAGTTTTCACTTGGAATTCCGTTGTCACCAGCTACGTACAATAAAGCCTCCAACTCAGCTACTTTACTTGCCATTTTTATCAATTCTTTCTAATTCTAGGTCACCAAAAGTACGGGCTTGTTGTACTTTAATTTCTTGTTTCTTGCATAGTTCCAATAGTGCCAAAAACAAGCCGATTACATCAGATAAACTATTCATTTTATCACTGCAAGAAAAAAAACTAACTTTTTGTTTTTTAGCAAGTTCTTCATGCAAAAAAGCAATCATATCATTAATTGGTGTTTCATTTACGTCAACTGAAACTACATCTGGCTGACGAATTTTTAATCTTTGTAAAACCACGGCAAAGGTATTAGCCAATTCAGAAGAAGTAATTTGGCCCAAGGGAAGTGGTTGTACTTTTTTAGTTTCCGGTGTGCTTTCCTCTTTAGCAGCTGTAATGGGAATTTCTTCATTACGCTGTTTAAAATACTCTGATACTTTTTTAAAAATCGAATATTGAACTAGCTGTTGAACCAATTCTTCCCTAGGGTCTTCTTCTAATTCATCATTTTCAGCAAAATCATTTTGCGGTAAAAGTGATTGTGACTTTATTCTTAAGAGCATTGATGACATGACAAAATATTCGCCTGCAATCTTCAGATTTAACCGCTGCATTTCGTGAAGATAAGACAAATACTGACTAGTAATTTGAGCAATAGGAATATCATAGATATCAATCTTTTGTGATTTTATTAAATGAAGAAGTAAATCAAGTGGCCCTTCAAAATTGGGTAATTCTAATGTTAAATTGTTACTCATGATTCTTATTTTGCGCTAAATACTTAATCAAATTAATGTACTCCGGTACTGCAGTTATTTTCTTCTGAGGATTGTTTGCGGCTAATTCACGTACAATCTGCGCTTCGTATTTTTCTCCACGATAATCAGGAGCAAGCGAAAGATAACGAATGACAATAAACTGATTGTTCCACTGCGTTCCAACTACTCCAACAAAGTTAGGATTTTTGGCACGATATAAGTATAACTGAAATTCATCACTATTTTTATTGAGTTGGATTTCATCTTTTAAATTATCCAAATTTTTAAAATCTGGAAGATACGATAATAGTCCCATTGCTACTTTCTCTTTGTCGTTCTTACATTCAACTAGCATTTAATCACCTACCTAAGTTCGCGGATGCGTTTTGGCATATACTTGTAAAATATGTTTTTGCGACAAGTTCGTATAAATCTGAGTAGTACTAATATCTGAGTGACCAAGGATTTCCTGGACAACTCGTAAATCCGCACCATTTTCAAGTAGATGCGTCGCAAAAGTGTGACGTAAAGTGTGCGGAGTTACATTTTTCTTTATGCCAGCCAGCTGACAGTATTGCTTAATTATTTGCCAAACAGCTTGTCTGGTCAAGGCACCGCCGCGATTATTGAGAAAAATATAATCACTGTTTTTGCCAGCTTTAAGCAATAGTGGATCACGCACTTTTTCTTGATAGCTCTTAATCCAGGAAACTGCCACATCACTAATGGGAATAAGTCGCTCCTTGGAACCTTTTCCAAATACTTTTAGCAGTTTTAATTCCTCATGAAGATCGTTAAATTTTAGATTAATTAGCTCACTTACTCGAATTCCAGTTGCATATAGTGTTTCTAGCAAGGCTCGGTCACGAAGACCTAATTTCTCATTTACATTCGGCTGCTCAAGAAGTCTATTAACCTCATCAACACTTAAGGCCACAGGTAACCGATGTTCTTTTTTGGGAGAATCAATTTCAAGCATTGGGTTCAATTTCTGAATATTTTGTCTAACCAACCACTGATAGAATTTTCTTAAACTAGAAATCATTCTACTAATTGAACTGGTTGCTTTATTTAAATCTCTTTGTCCAGCTAAAAAGGCATCAATATCAACAGCCTCAGTTGGCCAAGCAGTAAGGTTCTCTTTTTTTAAAAAAGCTAAAAAGTCAGTTAAATCTTGTCGATAAGCCGTAATTGTGTTATCGCTTAGTCCTCGTTCTATCTGACTATATCGCAGATAATCTTCAACATCTTCGTGTAGTTTATTCATTTGTTTTTTCTTCAGGATCACTAATCATGGTGATTGTACCATTGTCCTTATTTTCAGTGATATACTCTGCCTTAAGCAAATGTCCAAGTGCACGTTTAAAAGCTGATTTAGAAATACCAAAATAGTTTTTAATTTCTTGAGCATCAGATTTGTCATAAAAGGGCAGCGTTTTGTCTCTTTTTCTCCGTAAGCTCATCAAAATCATTTGGGCATCATCATCAATTTCTTCAAATGCCCGCGGTAAACTGCTTAAATTTAACCTACCATATTGACTAATGCCAATAACGCGCCCTTTAAACTGCTCCCCTAGTCGAAGCGGCCGCGCCATTTGCGAAGAGTGGACAAATCCTAAGTAATATTCGCTAGTTATCACGAATGCGCCAACTTCTCGACTAGAATACACCGTTCCAAAAACGTCTTTGTTGACCATATCATTAGGAAAATGAGCGAAAAGTTGCTCAAAAATGTTTTCATCAGCTAACTTTGCCCAAATTCGCTCTTTTGAATCGGTTTCGAGGTGCACTAAAAGCTGATCATCTTTTCGCGGCCAGTGATCCTTATCAAAAGGTAAATCGTCAACTGATAATACCACGTCTTTATCTGGCAATCCAATATCAATGAATACCCCTAAGTCGTACTTAATATCAGTCACTTTTCCCCAGCCGTATTGATCAGCTTGCGCATACGGTAAAAATTGGGTCATCTCACGATTATGCTGCTTATCATCATATAAAAAGCCTTTTACTTCATCACCAAGATTTAGCTGCTCTTCTTGAGTAACTTCCTTACGCTTTAATTCATAAGTTATGCCTTCAACTTGCACATAGTATGCCGCAGCATTTTGATCTATAATTTTCCCCGTTGCAATCGAGCCAAGCATAAATTTTCTCTCCTGATTTTACATATTCTATCTTTATCAAGTATAACATTTTAACGAGTCAAATTGATAATCGCCAATACAATTAAATTGCGTCATAGATTTGTTCTGTTTCAGATAATTATCCAATAAAAAAGTCAGCACCGAAGCTGACTCTTTTGCCTATTTAGTTCATTTAATTAAAGGGTTGAAATTTCACCTTGGTAAATAGTACCACGACGAGCATCGACAGTTATAGTTGTACCACCTGCAATCTTTTCAGTTGCATCAGTAACACCAACAACAACTGGAATACCTAATGATAAACCAACAACTGCAGCGTGAGAAGTTAAGCCAGAAGCTTCAACTACTAATCCTGAAGCCTTCTTAATTGCAGGCATGTAATCTGGGTCAGTGGTTTTAGCTACAAGGATGTCACCTTCTTTGGTCTTGCTAATTGCTTCTTCTGCGCTGTTTACAACCACAGTCTTACCAACAACTGAGCCATTACCAACGCCTAAGCCTTGAGCTAGTTTACTACCGATAATTTGGAGCTTCATTAAGTTAGTTGTACCTGAATCGCCAACTGGAACACCAGCAACAATGATAACTAAGTCACCATCTTTAACATAACCTTGTTCCTTAGCAACTTTAGCGGCTACTTCAAACATGTCGTCAGTTGACTCTGGCTTTTCAGTAAGCAAAGGTTGAACACCCCAGCAAATACCAAGCGAATGCTGAATTTTTTCATCAAATGTCAAAGCCAAAATGTTAGCATTTGGACGGTACTTAGAAATCATTCTAGCTGTATATCCTGAGTTAGTAGCAGTAATAATTGTCTTAACTCCCAATTCTTGAGCAGTACGGACAACTGACTCACCAATTGCTTCAGTAACATTAGAACCCTTGTATTCTTCAAACCTTTGTAAAGCTAAAGTGTTACGCTTAAGAAGATCTTGCTCAGTTCTTTCATCAATTTCAGCCATCGCTTTTACTGCTTTAACTGGGTATAGACCATTGGCAGATTCACCTGAAAGCATCGTAGCATCAGTTCCATCCAAAACTGCGTTAGCAACATCAGAAACTTCAGCACGAGTTGGACGAGGGTTTTCTTGCATTGAGTCCAACATTTGCGTAGCAGTAATAACTGGCTTACCAAGTGCATTAGCTCGCTTAATCAAATCTTTTTGGACAAATGGTACATCGATAAATGGAATTTCAACACCCATGTCACCACGGGCAACCATCAAACCATCTGACACTTGCAAAATTTCGTCAGCATTGTCAATACCTTCTTGTGATTCAATCTTAGGATAGATTTTAACGTAATCACAGCCGGCATCTTCACACAGCTTACGGATGTCAAGGATATCTTGAGCTTTACGAGCAAAAGATGCAAAAATAAAGTTGATACCATGTTCTAACCCAAACTTAATGTCGTCAGAGTCTTTTTCAGTAATTCCTGGGAGGCGAATTTCAACACCAGGTGCGTTAACACCCTTCTTAGAACCGATAACACCAGTATTTTGAGCTTCACAGACTAGTTCTTTATTAGCATCGTCTTTATCTTTAATTAATAAGTCAACCAAACCGTCATCAATTAAAACATGACCGCCAACGTGAGTATCATTATAAAGACCAGCATAGGTAACATGAATCATGTCCTTGTTACCAGGCTTAGAATCATCCATTGATACGCGAATTTGGTCTCCAGTATTGATAGTGAATTTGCCACCTTCTTGGTCAGTGGTTCTAATTTCAGCACCTTTAGTATCTAATGCGATACCAAGTACCAGTCCTGTGTCCTTTTCAACTTGGCGAACCATCTTCATGCGTGATAAATGCTCAGCATGGTCACCGTGTGAAAAGTTAAAACGAAATACGTTCACACCAGCTTTTGCTAAAGCAGTAACAGTTTCAACATCGTTGGAAGCTGGTCCTAAGGTACTAACAATTTTAGTTTTCTTCATTATGTAAAAATCTCCCCAAATCGACTAAATTATTTAGTCATCTCATCATTTATATCTATTAACGTCTCATCGCTTTGATGCTTATCATCAAACAAGTCAAGGATATCATGTGTTTCAAGCTCGTTATTCTTCATGCCGACAGCTAAACCGCCTTTACCTTCAAGAAGTAACTTAACTGCATAATTTCCCATCTTTGTAGCGTTGATCCGGTCAAGAACAGTTGGCGAACCGCCACGTTGCATGTGTCCTAAGACATTAGCTCTAGCGTCAAAATCACCATATTTTAGAAGTTTTGTTCTAAAATCTTCGGCGTCCATAACGCCTTCGGCTAATACGATAATACCATGATCTTTGCCGTCCGCAAAGCTGCGCTTCAGTCTCTCAGCAATTTCTTTAACATTGTATGAACGCTCTGGAACCACAATCGCGTCAGCACCACTGGCTAAACCCACACGCATTGCAATATCACCGCAGTCACGTCCCATTACATTGATAATGAAAACGCGGTGATGACTGCTAGCGGTGTCACGGATCTTATCAATTGCCTGCAAAGCAGTGTTGCAAGCCGTATCAAGACCAATTGTATAATCAGTACATGGAATATCGTTATCAATAGTTCCTGGTAACCCAATTGAGTTAATACCGTGACGAGTTAACGCTAAGGCACCGTGATATGAACCATCACCGCCAATTACGATAACAGTATCAATACCATGCTTTTTTAATTGTTCAACACCCTTTTGTTGCACTTCTTCTTGTGCAAACTCAGGATAACGAGCACTATAAAGAAAAGTGCCACCTAAATTTAACATGTGGTCGACATTTTCAGTAGTAAGCGTAACAAAGTCACCCGCAACAAGCCCGGCAAAGCCATAACGAATACCCACGACACCAAGTCCGTTATGAATGGCAGTCTTAGTAACAGCCCTAACAGCTGCATTCATACCGGGAGCATCACCGCCGCTAGTTAAAATACCAATTCGCTTCATGAATTCACCTCATCATTATTTATTGTGTAATTTCTCACATCCCTTAAATTTTAACATTCTTTGCCAAAAAAATCCCATAAAAAACGATATATTTTCCCGATTTATCAGTCTTTTTGCTTGTTAGCGCTAACAGATGTTAATTGTTTAGGGTTGCGCAAAATCGATCTTAGCCATTAAAATTGACCGCTTTTAAATTTGTTAACACAAACTGCTTTTTACTAGAGTCAAATCGATCTCCCTGAACTTTTATTCTAAGTAGATAAATGTTGCCTTCTTTCAAAAGCGGTTGAATTTTATCATAAACACTAGGAAAAATAACAATATCTTCTCTGCTAGACGAATCGACAAAATTACCAAAAGCCATGGTGGTGCCTTTCTTAGTTTTAACCAGCTTTAACTTCATGAGTTTACCCACAGCCACTCCAGAATCGCTTATTACGAATTGACCAAGTGGTTTAGCCTTAAACTTTTCAGCATATTTCTGAACAGCTACAAGAGGTGAAGTCATAGTTGAAAAGCCCAGAGCTTCGACTTCCATATCAGCTTTTTCAGCTTTTGTTGGTCCAGCTGCAGGTTTAATTGGAACTCCCCCAAGACTTTCAGAAAGTGCTATGTTATTTCCGGTCAATTCAATATTTTCAATTATTTCTTGGCAGTTTTCTAGTAGTTCATTCCGGTTAGCATTAAGACGGTCAAAGCAGCCTGATTTAATCAAAGCTTGAATCATTTTAGGCTTTAGAAACTTAGAATCAATTTGACGCAAAAAACTGTTAAAAGAGTCAAATTGATGATTATTGCGTTGCTTAACAATTTCCTTAAGAAAGTCAAGGCGTAAACCCTTAATAGCACGAAAACCCACTAGAATTTTGCCTTTACTCATTTTGTAGTTTAAGTCACTTTGATTAATGTCAGGAGGCAGTATTTTTACGCCCGCACTTTGGGATCGCATAATATAATCACTAATTTTAAAATGATTAGCGCTATTGGAATTAAGCATGGCTGCATAAAACTCAGCTGGATAATGTACTTTTAAATACGCAAGCCAAAATGCAATTTTTGTATATGCAACAGCATGAGAACGATTAAAACCATAATTAGCAAATTGCTCAATATAATTGTATACTCGTTCGCCAACTTCTCGAGAACGCCCGTTTTTAACCGTGCCAGTAACGAATTTTTCTCTTTCCTGATCAATAACTTTTTGGTTTTTCTTCGACATCGCGCGTCGTAAAATATCGGCTTCACCTAAAGAAAAATTAGCCAAAATTTGAGCAGTTTGCATTACTTGTTCTTGATAAACCAAAATACCATAAGTTGGAGCTAAAATTTCCTCCAAGCTTGAATCAGGGTATGTTACCTTTTCTTTGCCCTGCTTGCGGGCGATAAAGGAACGAATATTCTGCATTGGACCTGGACGATACAGAGCATTAACTGCAACTAAATCTTCAAAATTATCTGGGTGAAGCTCGCGCAAAACCTCTCTAATTCCACCTGACTCAAACTGAAAGACAAGCTCGGTATCACCTGCTTGAAATGTCTTGATTGTTTCTGGATCATCTAAAGGAATTTGATTGACATCAATTTTTTTACCTTGACTACGAATTAGCTCTTCAGTATCACCTAAAATAGTTAAATTTCGTAACCCTAAGAAATCTATTTTTAAAAGTCCTAAAGATTCAACATACTTTTTAGTTTGTTGCGTAACCGGAATTCCAAGTTGACCAGTTTGTAAGCCAGAAATTGATGCAATCGAATTATCACTTAATACTAAGCCGGCTGCATGAATTGAGTAGTGCCGCGGTAGGCCTTCTAACCCTTTAGCAGTTTCGAATAAAAGCTTATTTTTAGGGGCTGCCTCTACCAAGAGCCGCATTTTTGAAGAATTCTGATATGCTTCATCAAGTGAAATTTTAGTTTTGGAAAAAGGAACACTTTGCGACCATTTGCTCATTTCTGCTTCGCTCAGACCAAACACCCGACCGGTATCACGAAGAACTTGCTTCGCTGCTAAAGTACCAAAAGTAAGAATTTGAGCAGCATGATCCATGCCATATTTTTCAAACATATATTTAATGACGTCATCACGACGATTGTCTGGAATATCTAAGTCAATATCGGGCATTTCATGCCGGGCAGGATTTAAAAAGCGCTCAAATAACAAATCATACTCAATTGGATCGACTTCAGTAATCCGCAGTGCATAAGAAACAAGAGAGCCACAGGCCGATCCGCGTCCAGGACCAGTCACAATATCACTACGATGGCAGTAATTAATGACATCCCAAACAATTAAGAAATAATCATTAAAGCCCATTTGATCGATTATACCTAATTCATAATCAAGCTGTTTCTGATACTTAGCTGGGATTGCTTGGTGGTTAAAGCGGGTTTGTAGTCCTTTTTGTGCTAAATCATCGAGAAACTCTTTAGATGTTGGAAACTTGTTTTGCTTGTATTTTGGTAATACCGGAGTTTGAAAAGTAACATTGGCATTACATTCTTGCGCAATTTTCCAGGTATTAGTTAAAGCTTCATCAAGGCTTAAATCATGATACTTATTACTCAGTTCCTGAGTTGATGGCAAATAGTGTGAGCCAGCTTGCTCTGCTAGTTCTTCAATATCTTGCATGACTATACCATTTTTTACAGCCTGCAGAGTTTTTCGTAGAAATTGATCGTGTGGTTTTAAATAATATGTGTCTTCTAAACTAACAAGTGGCAACTTAAACTGCTTGGCTATGCTTTGGACATAATCAAGATAGACTTTCTGCTTATCTGATCCATAAACACCGAGATATAATGAACTAGTTTCAGGTATTAGTTTTACTAGCTGTCGAATCAAATCATTGCCAAGTTGATCATCTTGTTTTTGCAAGCTTAGCAACTCACTATGTTGATTAGATGGAACAATTATTACTAAATCACTTAAGTCTTTGGTCAGCTGTTTTAATGTCAAGACTTTATTATTAGTTCCATTTTCAGTTAATAAGTTTATTCTACTCGACAACCGTAAAATATTTCGATATCCTTCATCCGTTTTAGCAAGAGCAACTAGATCATACTGGTTCACGCTGTCAATCAAACCATTTAAACGAAGTTGCATCCCTAAAAGCGGCTTAATTCCAATTTCTTGCGCTATTTCATAAAAATTGACTAGTCCATATGTAACATTGACGTCAGTCAAGCTAACAGCTTCATATCCTTCTTGTTTTGCTGTTGTCAACAAGTCACGAATTTTGACTGGACTTTCTAATAATGTAAAAGTACTTATGTTCTGTAGCGCAGCAATTTTCATTTTAGAGCCTCCCTTTATTAAATTTAGTATACCAAAAACAACTCTTTTAGTTTGAAAACCTGCCCAAACTTTGTTAAAATTCTTCTAAGAAAGAGGGAAATGCTATGAGTCGTTATCTCGTGACAATTGGTTGGAGTGTAGTTTACATGTTAATCGTCGGCTTCATTGGCGCACCGTTAACACAGCGGGTCTTTAATTTAGGTGAAGCAGTAATTGTTGGTATAATCTTTGGCATTTTATTTGCAGCTATTATTCCAACAATTACTGCTCATTCGAAAAAAGATAAAAGCAAATACTCTAGGCTTAAATAATGTAGATAATTGTAGTTAAAAAGGTCACTAACAGCATCGTGCTATTAGTGACCTTTTTATATTAATAAAAATGATAGTTCTTTTGTGTATCAACTTGTGGTTGTACTTGGGTCAAAAATTGTTGGAACATTTGAACATAGTCTTTATCAAGAATTTTTTCTATTTTATTTAGACTATAACCAGGATAAAATCCACCACCCATCGCCCGATAATTATTAACAGCTAAATGGTATACTCGCTCATCTTCGATTGGTTGACCATTTAATCTCAATTTGGTTAATCGGTGGTTTTTTGGCCTGTCAATTATTCCTTCGTATTCTACCGGATAAAAGACATCAAAATTAAAAAGCTGATTCTGCAACTTAGGCTCAAAGACAATATTCCCCTGTTTATTTTTGGTTAAAAAGGTCAAGCTGTGTTCGATAATTGCACGCAGTTCTTTACCAGTGACCTTAAGTCGACAAAGTTGATTGGCATACGGATAGTTTAACAGAAGATCTCGCATAGTAACTTCCGTGTCAAAACCGTTAGCAGTTTCACTCATCACGGCAGTTGCTGAAATTTCAGCATCAGTATAATACAACTGCATCTGTTGTAATAAATTGATAAATGGGGCGCCCTCAATTCTTGCGCGATTAATATTACCAATAGGAGCAGGCGTTGCCATATGGGCAATCGGTTGATCTAACCATTCTTGAGTTTTTTTATTCAATTCAGTAGCAAGGCTAGTAATTTCTGGATCTGGCTCGAAGTCTTTAGTTCGGATCAATTCCGTATCCATTGACCTGACTTTTTTACTCTGGTCATCAATATCTAAAATTACCTTGCCTACTGTTTCGCCTCGATAACCAGGTTGGACAATTGCAGTATTTTGCACTACTTGATTCATTTGCAAGTGCTGATGACCAGTTAAAAAAACATCAATTTCTGGTATTTCAGCGAGAATTTTATAGCCTTCATTTTCACCGGTATTGGGTTCAGTTATTTCTCCTGTTTTAAGATTTGCTTCAAAGCCACCATGGTACAGCACTGCTAATACGTCAACTTGCGGACGCAATATTTGTGAATAGTACCTAATTTGCTCAAAAGCAGATGCAAATCTTAACCCGGCCACATGTTCTTTAGGCTCCCAATATGGCACGCGTTGAGTTGTAATTCCTAAAAGTCCAACCTTAAGACCATTTTTATTAATAATTAAAAAATCTTTTCCGAATGCTGGCTGCCCGTTTTTTACATCCAAAATATTATCATTTAAAACTGGAGCTTGAGTATGGTCAACAAAATATTTCAAGTAATCGAGACCGTAATTAAAATCATGATTTCCTAGACAACGGGCATCATAACCTATCGCATTGTAAAAATTTGCATAAGTCTTCAGTGCAGAATAATCTCTAATATCATGAACATAAGACGCTAGCGGCGAACCTTGTAAACAATCACCAGTATCTGCGACCACAACATTTTCTTTGCCATATTTAGCGCGTTCACTTTTGATGACGCTACTAACCCGGCTTAGACTAAAGGGTACTTCATAGTTTTTATTATCTTGATAATCAGTTGGCAGAATATATCCGTGTATATCGCTTGAACTCAAAAATACTAGTTTCATCGCTATACCTTTCCTGTTGGGCTTTTTCAATTTTTAGGCAAAAAAAAGACACCGGAATTCAGGTGCCTCATAATTAGTTGTTGTCGCTAGCGTTAGTTTCACTAACTACTTGGCGACCTTTGTAATAACCTTTAGGTGAAACGCGGTGGCTCAAACGGTATTCACCAGTAGTTGCATCATAGTGCATTGCTGGAACAGCTAACTTGATATGACCACGACGTGAACGTTTCTTTTGCTTAGAAGTATGTCTCTTAGGAACTGCCATTTAATTGATCTCCTTTATTGTAGAATCTGGTTTTCAGGTCACTATCAAAAAAGTGCCCAAAAACACTTCACGTTTGTTAATGATACTATTGTATCTCAAATAAATCAAGCTATATTAGTTATTCTTGTCTTGATTACGTCCATTTGAACCACAAAACCAGCCAATTAGGACACCAATAATAATCATTAGCACTAAAATGATTATCAACGGCACCTTTACTTTAAACAATCCAAAATTAATAGCTACATTATTGGTATTAAGAACAACAAAAATAACTGCCAATAAAGCCAAAAACAAAATAAGGACTAATTTAATTTGTCGCGATTTATCTTTCATTATCATGTCCTACTTTCTGGAAGCAAATTTGATTGACAATCTATCACCGATAGCAGGGAACAAATTATACAGCTTTGCTAAAGCAGCCAAACTGAGTGGTAAGTTTAATTCGCGCCGATTGCTGCCAAAGAAATGGACAACTTGCCAAGCTACATCATCCGGATCAAGCATATACCGTTCAACGTTCTGAACGTATTTGCCACTTTTATCAGCAATATTGAAAAAGTTAGTGTAAACAGGTCCTGGATTCACTGTCATTACTTTAATGCCAAAGGGTTTTAATTCTAAGCGCAAAACATTAGAGAATTGAATTACAGCAGCTTTTGAAGCACTGTAAGCAGCTGATTTAACGGTTGGCACTTTCCCGGCCATCGAACCAAAGTTGATAATTTGACCAGTCTTTTGATCCATCATCAAACGCCCAATTAAACGTGTAAAGTACATTAAACCCAATACGTTGACTTGAAACATTGCCGTTACTTCTCGGCGATTCATTTCAACAAAATTTTCAAATTTACCAAAGCCAGCACAATTAACTAAATAGTCTACGTGACGTGTCACTTTGACAATGTTATTGAAAGTAGCATCAATTTGTTCGCTCTCACCCATATCAGTAACAAAGGAATATGTAGGAGCGCCTGACAATTCATGAGCTTCAGCTGCCACTCGTTCTAACTTTTCCTTATTTCTAGCAATTAAAATGACAGTAGCGCCACGGCCAGCACTTTCTAGTGCAATAGAATGGCCTATACCACTAGATGCGCCAGTTACAACAACAACTTTATTTCTTAACGAGTCACTCATTTGTCTTCACCTTCCATTGGAATAACCACACGATCAAAATCATTTGCTAATTTTGTATTTGGAAATATTTTTTCAGCTTGATTCTCTAACTTTTTCGCCTTTGCACCTAAATATCGGGCTGAAATATGATCCAAATATAAGCTCTTAACCCCATTATCACGCGCAATCTTGGCTGCTTCAACCGCAGTTGAATGGTAATAAGAATGCGCCAGATTTGCTTCATGACCGGCAAAAGTAGACTCATGTACTAACACGTCAGCATTTTTTGCCAATTTTGCAATTTCAGGAGTTGATCGGGTGTCATAAACAATTGTAATTATTCTACCAGGTTTATTAGGACCTAAATAGTCATTACCATCCAAAACAGTCCCATCTTCTAAGGTTATTTTATCACCATTTTTTAGTTTACCAAGTAATGGTCCATTGGGAACATTATATGGCGTTAACTTGTCCATTAAAAGTTCACCTTGATGATCATCTTCAACTACGCGATAACCAAAACTTGGAACTCGGTGAGCTAGTTTTTCGGCGTATACTGAAAAACCTTGACCTTGATAAATTAAGCCGCCTTCTTCTAACTGAACAAACTTGATTGGATAAGAAATTTTTGTGCGCGATACTTTTAAAGCGGTTCTGACAAATTGTTCCAAACCAGGGGGACCGTAAATAGTAATTGGTCCAACATCACCTTGAAATGATCTAGTTGCAAGTAGTCCAGGTAAGCCAAATATATGATCACCATGATTATGTGAAATAAAAATCTTAGTTACCTTACGCAATCTAATATTGGTTCTTAGTATTTGATGTTGCGTTGCTTCACCAACATCAAATAACCAAATTTCATTGATTTCGTCCAGCATTTTCAACGCAATACTTGATACATTGCGCTGTTTGGAGGGCTGGCCAGCTCCCGTTCCTAAAAATTGTAATTCCATTTGTTTCCTGTTCTAGTATTTTGCGTGCTCAACAATTGTTTTGACAATTAAAGCACTATAATACTTTGATCCGACTGGTGTTGGGTGCGTTTTATCTTCGTAGAACCAGTCAGGATGATCTTTCGAATAATTATACCAATCAATAATTTTAAGATTATGATACCGTTTAGCGGCCTTATTTAACAAGTTATTAACTTGATTTTGCCAAGGTTTATTTGGCACATGAGTATTTATCCAAAAAACTTGCCGTTTAGATCCAAGTTGCGCCATCAATTTGTCTAAATCAGACATTGGAAACGGTCCATTTGTCCCTAACGCAATTAGGACATTATCTGCTAGAGCGCCCTGCGCTTTATATTGGTTCAACAGACCAAAAGCAACTTCAAGCTGTCGTGAAACCGCAGCATCAATAACAGCTTTAGGCATTAGGCAAGATAAATCATTACTTGAACCTGCTAATACTGAATCTCCTACGGCAGTGAGTTGAACTTTTGGTGCTAGTTGCAAATCAATCTGACTAATATTGTACTTAGTATATGACTTATTTACTGGATGTTTTCTTGCAGCTAGTTTTGCCTCACTAATTAGTTTAGCCTTTTTTTGTTGTTTTAGCCTGTCCTTTTTCAATTTGGCAATTACTGACTTATTTTCCTTTTTTTGTCGCTTTCGATTAGTTTTTATTCTTAGAGCCAGCGAAGATTTATTAAAATCTTCAGCTTTAACGGTTGGTGAAACCAATATTCCAATACTTCCAAAAACAAAAATTAGTGCTGCTAACACCGTTTCAAACCTAAGCAGGTAGCTGCGCGGATTATGAGCAAAAAGAGAGCTGCAACATTTTTTGACTTTTAACCAGTTTATTTCACCAAACGGTTTTTCTATCAAGCGATAAGATAATTCACTCAAAAGAAGAATAATAAAAATTTCTAAAGCATAGTACAAAAGTACATGATCTGCCAAATTTGTTACTTTATCTTCAAAAAAGATCATTACGGGAAATTGATATAAATAAATTTCATAACTACGAGAGCCAAGCCAATTAAAAATTGGATTAGTTAGCCACTTGTTCCAATGACTACAGGGATGCGCAATAATGCCAATCAAAATAACCGTCAACACCGTAAAAAGCAGCATTCCGCCACAATATGAAAAGGCCTTTTCAGGATTCATTAGGGGACTAAAAATCAAAAAAAGCATCCCAAGCAAGGCAAATGTGCCAACAAAATCAAGTCGCAGAGCATCAGAACTTTCAATTTGAGATTTCATTTTATCCATTGGCCAGATAACTGCAAATGCTGCTCCAAGTCCTAATGAAAAAAACCTGGTATCTGTTCCATAATATATCCGATTAAGGTCTACACCAGTTTTATACATAACAGCCATTTCGATAGCAGATAAAATGGAAAAACTAGTTAAAATTAAAAAAATATTTTTTCGCTTTTTTCCGTATTTAACTAAAAGGTAGATAATTACTGGCCACAAAACATAAAATTGACCATTAATTGACATTGTCCATAAATGAACAAAAGGTGACTCATTAGTGGCAAAACGCTCAAAATAACTTTGTCCATTTAAAATCTGCCAAAAATTAAAGATATTAAGTAAGTTAGTAATAACAATCTGACTTAATTTAACTAGCAAATTGCGCTGAAATAAGAAAATATATGCCGCTGCAAGCCACAACATTGCAATTAAAGGTGGATATAACTTTTTTAATCTGCCTAAGTAGAATTTCTTATTATCAAATGTACCTTTTTTATCATATGAACTAAGCATTTGACAAGTAACGAGGTATCCTGATAAAGCAAAAAAAATCGGCACACCAAGATAACCACCAATAAAAGTATTAGGGTCAAGGTGATATAAAATTACCCCGATAACTGCTAATGCTCTAAGTCCAGAATATCCCGTAATAAACCGATTTTTTGTCATAGTTACAACTTTTCTATTCTACTGTACAAACTCAAAATTGAATGTCCCAATTATAACATCGTCGCCATCAATGGCTCCTTTTTCACGCAACGCTTCATCTACACCCAAGTTCTTTAACTTTCTGGCTAAACGAAGAATACCATCTTGGTAATCAAGATTTGTCCGCTCAACTAATCGCTCAATACTTTGGCCTTTAATTTCAAAAACATGATCTTCAAGCCTAATAATTTCAAATTCATTCTTTTTAGGAGCGTCATATTTATATTCTTTAACTCCGGTATTAGGCTTAATTTCTTTTTCTTCTTGCTCTTGTTCAACTTCTTCTACTAAGCTGGCTGTATCCTGCATTAAGTGGTCAACACCTTGGTGCGTTACACTTGAAATTTCATATATTGCTTTATCAATTCCCGCTTTTTCCAATTCCTGCTTAAATTCAGTCAGTTTTTTATTCGCACCAGGAATGTCAAGCTGAGTTGCAACAACTATTTCGCGTTTTTGTTCGAGACTTTGATCATACAGCAACAATTCTTTGCGAATTTTTTGATAGTCCTCTAATGGATCACGACCATTTTCTGGATCCATTGAAACTAGATGCAATATAACCTTAGTCCGTTCAATATGGCGAAGAAACTGAATGCCTAATCCAACTCCCTGACTTGCACCTTCAATTAGTCCCGGCAAATCAGCCATTGAAAAGTCACGACCATCAGGCAAAACCACCATTCCTAAATTAGGAGTCAAGGTTGTAAATGAGTAAGCTGCAATTTTCGGCTTAGCCTTAGTAACAACTGATAATAGTGTTGATTTACCAACGGAAGGAAAACCGACCAGTCCAACATCCGCTAGAACCTTTAGTTCTAAACGTAATACTCGATCTTCACCGGGTTCCCCATTTTCGGCAATTTCTGGTGCCGTGTTGACACTCGTAGCAAAATGAATATTGCCACGGCCACCGCGACCACCTTTAGCAACCACTAGTTTTTGCTTATTTTCGGTTAGGTCACCTATTTCTTCGTTAGTATTAAAATCGTAAACAGTGGTTCCAATCGGAACCCGTAAATACAAGTCTTTTGCTCCACGACCATATTGTGACTTAATCCGACCATTTTCTCCGCTATCAGCTTTGAACTTTCGCCGGTAGCGAAAATCCATTAATGTTCTTAATCCACTATCGGCAACAAAAATAATGCTGCCACCGCGACCACCATCGCCGCCAGCAGGACCACCATTGGGAACATATTTTTCGTGGCGAAAAGCAACCATGCCGTCTCCACCTTTTCCAGCTTGGACTTCAATCTTAGTTTGATCGACAAATGTAGGCATGCATCTTCTCCTTCCGTCTTCTCTAACTTTAATACTATACCATAAAAAACTTGGATTTCGGGTCAAAAATAAATAGTTACAGCGTCAATTTAATGGTTTGGGCTTGTGGTAAAGTTAGTCCCACCTCACGCAACTCATCAATTGATGCTTCTTTTATTTTTTTCATTGATCCGAAGTGCCTTAATAATTTGTTTCGACTTTTAGGCCCAATTCCGTTGATAGAATCTAATTTGCTTGACAACGCATTTTTAGCATGTGTTCTCCGATGAAATGTAATGGCAAAACGGTGAACTTCGTCTTGAATTCTAGTCATCAAATAAAACCCTTGTGACTTGGGATCAAGTTGGATTAGCTTCATCGGCACGCCGTTAAGTGGATCGCCAAATAATAAATGGTTTGTGCGGTGTTTGTCATCTTTGACCATTCCAGCAACGGGAATATTAAGATTCAATTCATTACGTAAAACATCTTCACACGCATCAATTTGAATTTGACCACCATCCATTAAAATTAAATCCGGCATTTCTTTGTGCTCACGTAAAAGTCGGCTGTATCGTCTTCGAACAACTTCGCGGGTATTTCGCACTTCGTCTCCACCGTTTTGATGTTCAACCTCACCTTTTAATTTGTACTTACGATACGAATTTTTATCTGGCTCGCCATCCTTAAAAACCACCAACGCTGATACTGGATCAGTTCCTTGAATATGCGAATGGTCAAAACTCTCAATAACTTGTCCGTATGGTAGACCAAGTGCATCAAATATTTCTTTTTGTGCCCCTTTGGTCTTCCGATTGCCAAGTTCAAGCAAACGAAATTTATCATCTAGCTTAAGTTTGGCATTTTCCTTGGCCATCGTTAATAGAGAACGTTTTTGTCCACGTTTTGGCGTTCTAACTGGTAGATTTAATACCTCACTGAGCGCTTCATTATCAATTCCGTCAGGAACCAGTACTTCTTTAGGTAATACACGATTTTTTTGCCCGTAAAACTGAGCAATAAACGTCGTGAATGTGTCTTCAGGATCACCGGTATCAGTTAACGGATACATTTTCGTTTCGCTTCTCAGCAATTTTGCCTGTCGTAAAAAAAAGATCTGAATTGAAATCCACGATTTATCAACATAAAAATTAAAAATATCTCTTTGGGTACTGTCGTTTGAGATGATTTTTTGTTTTTCGACCGTTTCTTCAATGTATTTAAGCTGATCTCTAATTTCAGCAGCCCGTTCAAACTCAAGATTTTGAGCTGCTTGTTCCATCTTTTGATTTAAGTCTTGCTTAACCCAAGCAATATCACCGTTTAAAAAGCTTTTTATTTTTTTGATTTGAGCAGTATATTCAGACTTAGGTACGGTTTTAAAACAAGCTCCCAGACACTGTCCCAAGTGGTAATAAAGACAAGGTCTGCCTTGTTTGCCATTGCAGCGTCTCAACGGGAAGACTCTTTGAATAAATTTTAATGTAGCTTGAGCTGCATAGACATTAGGATAAGGACCAAAATAATAACCCCCATCTTTACGAATAATACTGGTTAACTTGGTTTGGGGATCCCTTTCATTAGTAATTTCAATATAGGGATAACCCGTTCCCTGCTTTAATTGAACATTATAGTAGGGCATGTATTTTTTAATTAAAGTAATTTCGAGCAAGAAAGATTCTTTATCAGTTGAAACCGTAATAATATCATAATCGTAAATTTCTTCGACTAGTTCCGCGCGTCGACCAACTTGCTTGCTTTTAAAGTAGGAGCGGACCCGGCTTCGCAGATTTTTTGACTTGCCAACATAAATTACTTTGCCGTTAACATCTTTCATCAGATAACAACCGGGTTTAGCAGGTAAAAGCTTTAATTTGTTTTCAATTAGCTTTGAAGTCAAAATCACACCCCCTCCATTTTTGCTTTATCAATTTTAACATAAAATACGAACAAATGATTTGATTTTAAACTGTACTTTATGCTCATCACTAGCAGTTTAGTTGAGTCTGATGCTGAATTGTGAATTTACTACTAGCCGGTAAAACAATTTTCGATTATAATTATTCAAAAAGAAAGGAACTTAACATATGGGTCTAACGTACAAAAAACAAGATGAATTAGAAAAATTGTTTGATAAGTTTGCCACTGTTCCTGAAGATAAAAAGAAGCAGCTTGGTAAGGATAAAAAGAAAAACAAACAAAATAAATAAAAATGACTCTCGTTTGAGAGTCATTTTTATTACAACTTATCTTCAATCCAATTCCACACTTCATTAAAGTGTGTTTTTCTAACCGAACTATATGTGAGCACGTTGACATTTTCGTGCCCTAAATCGAGGTTCTTTTTTAAATTCGCTAGCACCTTATTTTCTTGGCTTTTCTTTACCTTGTCAATTTTAGTACAAACAATTAAGATTGGTACATTTAAGTAAAGAGCATAATTGTACATCGCTACATCATCTTTGGTAGGCTCATGACGAGAATCAGTTAACAAAATTAAGCCTCTTAAGTTCTCTCTAGTTTCAAGATAATCTTGAATCATCTCTCCAAACTTTTGCCTTTGTACCCGCGAAACTTTTGCATAGCCATAACCCGGAACATCAACAAAGTAAAACTCTTGATTAATAATGTAAAAATTCAACGTTTGGGTTTTTCCAGGTTGCGAAGATGTACGAGCAAGATTTTTTCGGTTAAGTAGAGAGTTAATTAAACTTGACTTACCAACATTTGAACGACCAGCTAGAGCAATTTCAGGTAAATCGTCCTTTGGATATTGGTCTTCTCTTACCGCACTAATTGCGTAATCACTTGTTTTAATGATCATTTGCTGCCTTAACTTCTTTATTTTCCGGTTCTATTTTAGCGCGGACTACAGTGGGCTCAGATTGATTTGTAATCACATCTTTCGTAATTTCCACCTTTTCAATATCAGGGTCACTCGGAGTCTTATACATAATCCCCATCATTGCGTTTTCAATGATAGTTCTCAATCCACGAGCACCCATATTTCGCTCAATAGCTAAATCAGCAATTGCTGATAAAGCCTCCTTAGAAAAATCTAACTCAACATCATCAAGCGACATTAACTTCTTATATTGTTTAACCAACGCATTTTTGGGTTCAGTTAAAATTCTAACTAAGTCTTCATTAGTTAATTTATCTAATGTTGCGACAATCGGAATACGACCAATAAACTCTGGAATCATTCCAAATTTGACCAAGTCGCCAGTAGTAAGATGATTTGTCCATGAATCATCCCAAGTACTGTTCAGTTTGTTTTCTGCACTAAAGCCAATGATCTTTTTGCCCATACGATCTTTAACAATTTGCTCGATACCGTCAAATGCACCACCAACGATAAACAAAATATTGGTGGTATCAAGTTGAATCAGCTCTTGTTGGGGATGTTTACGTCCACCTTGTGGAGGCACAGAAGCAATAGTGCCTTCCAGAATCTTTAATAAAGCCTGCTGAACGCCCTCTCCTGATACATCGCGAGTAATTGAAACATTTTCCGACTTTTTAGAAATCTTATCAATTTCATCAATATAAATAATTCCTCGCTCCGCACGCTCTATGTCGTAGTCCGCATTTTGCAAAAGCTTTAGTAAAATGTTCTCAACGTCTTCACCAACATATCCTGCTTCAGTTAAGGTTGTTGCATCGGCAATTGCGAACGGTACATCCAAAATACGAGCCAAAGTTTGCGCTAAATAAGTTTTTCCTGACCCTGTAGGTCCAATTAAAGCAATGTTTGACTTCTGTAACTCAGTTGAAGAGTCAACCTCCATTTGACTGATTCGTTTATAGTGATTATAAACCGCTACTGACAAAACTTTTTTTGCTCTTTCTTGGCCAATTACGTATTGATCAAGCTGCTTTTTAATTTCCATTGGCTTAGGTAAGTCTTTTGCCTTTTTTAATGAATCCGACTTCAATTCATCATCAATAATTTTTTTTGACAAATCAACGCATTCATTACAAATGTAAACCCCGTTGCCAGCAATCATTTTTTTAACTTGATCTTGCGTTTTATCACAAAAAGAACACTTAATTTCTTCCTGATCAGTAAATTGTGATGCCATTCTCTTCCTCCTCATATCTACAAGTTTAAGAGTATCATAAATTGTGAGCAGTACCAGAATAATTTGCTTAAATAAAATAAAAAAGGCGGTTATTTTACCACCTTTTAAATTATGTTAAACATTATTTCTTTTCAGACTTGTCGGCTTCTTTTTTACTCTTAGCCTTAGCAACTTGTTTTGCACTATCAGCTACAAGATCGATGGCCTTACGTACATTGATATCATGTGAAAGCATATCATCTGACAAGGTGTTGCGAACGGTCTTTTCATCCATATTGTATTCGCCAGCAAGATCTTTGATTTCACTATCAATTTCTTCTTTAGAAGCTTTAATGTTTTCTTTCTTAACAATTGCTTCAAGTACCAAATTGGTTTTAACTCTTTCAGCAGCATCTTGGCTAAATTGCGCACGCAGCTGATCTTCCGTAGTATTAGTCAACTTGTAGTATGTTTCAGGACTAATACCTTGGCGTTGCATATTGCCAAGATATTGATTCATCTGTGTATTAACATCTTCCTGAATCATTGCATCTGGAATTTCATCGATAGATGCATTCTTAACTGCACCTTCGATAGCTGCTTGTTCAATTGCAGCCTTAGCAGCTTCTTCCTTCTTAGCTTTCAAATCCTTTTTGATTTTTTCTTTTAGTTCGTCAAGATTTTCAACAGAATCATCAACGTCTTTAGCAAATTCATCATCAAGTTTAGGTAATTGTTTAGTCTTAACTTCATGAACTGTAGTAGCAAAGTGGGCCTCTTTGCCTGCTAAGTCTTTTGCACCATAATCTTCAGGGAAAGTTACAACGACATCAACTTCGTCACCAGCTTTGTGGCCAATTAACTGATCTTCAAAGCCAGGAATGAAGGTATTGGAACCAAGCTCAAGAGCATAGTCATCTGCCGAGCCACCATCAAAGGCTTTACCATCAACAGTACCCTTGTAATCAATGGTTACTGTGTCGCCTTTAGTAGCAGCACTCTTTTTAAGTACAAGTTCAGCATTCTTTTCACGTTCCTGAGTAAGTTCAGCATCAACGTCCTTAGCATAAACACGCGTATTTTGTTTAGGTACTTCAATTCCTTTGTAGTCACCTAACTTAACTTCAGGCTCAACGTTAACAGTTGCCTTAACTGACCAGTCTTTACCCTTCTCCATTGAAACAGGAACTACTTGTGGCTGGCCCACAGCAGAAATGCCGGCTTCTTTAATGGCGGCTGCATATGCATTAGGTAAAACTATGTTTAAGGCGTCCTCGTATAATGCTTCTTCACCATAATACTGATCAAAGATGACGCGAGATACGTGACCTTTTCTAAAGCCGGGAACACGCAAGTTTTTCTTTATTCGCTTGAAAGCTTGATCTAACCCAAGCTTTACTTCTGCTTGAGAAATATCAAAAGTAAGTTCACCGGTTGTTTTCCCGGTTTTATTCCAATTTACAGACATTAATTAAATACCTCCAATGTCAAGTTTAACTGCATCGTTACATACCAAATTATCTTACATTAAACGCTCGCAAAAAACAAATTTAGGCAAAAAAAGATGTACTTCTATGAAGAAGTACATCTTTTTAAACTGTTTTTTTTAAGAACTAGTCGAGGATTTCAGTAACCTGACCAGCACCAACAGTACGACCACCTTCACGGATAGTGAACTTAGTACCTTTTTCAATGGCTGCTGGTTTGATCAACTTAACAGTAAATTCTGTGTTATCACCAGGCATAACCATTTCAGTACCCTCTGGTAATTCAATTTCACCAGTAATATCAGTAGTGTGGAAATAGAATTGAGGACGGTAGTCTGAGAAGAATGGAGTGTGACGTCCGCCTTCTTCCTTCTTCAAAACATAAACTTGGCCCTTGAATTCGCGGTGAGTTTGAATAGAGCCAGGTGCGGCTAAAACTTGTCCACGAACAACTTGATCACGGTCAATACCACGAAGCAATACACCAACGTTATCGCCGGCTTCACCAGAATCCAAAGTCTTGTGGAACATTTCCAAACCAGTAACAACTGATTTAAGAACTTTTTCAACTAAACCAACAACTTCAACTTCGTCGCCAACTTTAACAGTACCACGGTCAATACGACCAGAAGCAACAGTACCACGACCAGTAATAGTAAATACATCTTCAACTGGCATTAAGAATGGCTTATCAGTCTGACGTTCTGGAGTTGGAATGTACTCGTCGACAGTGTCCATTAACTTCATGATAACTTCTTCTTGTTCCTTGTCGCCTTGTAGAGCTTTCAAAGCTGAACCACGGATTACAGGAACATCATCACCTGGATAATCATATTCAGATAACAAGTCACGAACTTCCATCTCAACTAAGTCAATTAATTCTGGATCGTCAACTAAATCAGTCTTGTTTAAGAAAACAACGATATAGTCAACACCAACTTGACGAGCAAGTAAAATATGTTCACGAGTTTGTGGCATTGGACCATCAGTTGCGGCAACAACTAAGATCGCACCATCCATTTGAGCAGCACCAGTAATCATGTTCTTGATGTAGTCAGCGTGACCTGGAGCATCCATGTGAGCGTAGTGACGCTTTTCAGTTTCGTACTCTACGTGAGCGGTATTGATAGTAATACCACGTTCTTTTTCTTCTGGAGCAGCATCGATGTCTGAATAATCTTCAGCCTTTGCCAAACCCTTTTCTGATAAAACCTTAGTAATAGCCGCTGTTAAAGTGGTCTTACCATGGTCAACGTGACCGATAGTACCAATGTTTACGTGTGGCTTTGTTCTAACGTAATGTTCTTTTTCTGCCATTAAAATGACCCTCCTGTAAATTTGCAAGAAGTCCGTTGAGTAAGTAACGGATAGTTCTCTGTTGAATATTGTACTACTTTCATTGGCAAATGCCTAGTATTTTAATGCATAGAGCCATGCCTAATGAAAACGTCCTTTGATATTATACTAAATACGAAAAAAAAGTAAAGCCCTTTTGTCTAAATTATTTAGGGATGGTGCGGTCAATTTGTTCAAAAAGAGCATGATTGCCTCGTCCATCATGATTATCAATATATGATGCAATGTCACTAGCAAAACTGTCTGGTTCATCGACATACTTTGATAATTTAGGGTAAAGACTGCCCAAAATTAGATTTACCTCGCCTAAAACAGCAGGCAATTGACTTGGACGGTGGTAATATTTAGACCCAATTCCTGAAACTACTTCCTGATAAATTGGATCCTTTTCTAACAAACCAGCTTTTTTGGGAATAAATTCTTCCATGTTACCTAGTACCAAAACCTGATATTTTTCATCAAGACCTAGGCGCGATAAATCCTCGCACAACACTATGCGAACCGCAAAATTTAAACTTGGATCGATTAACAAGCTTTGTGCAAAACTTTTAAAATTGACCAAGTCCAACTTAAACAGCTGTTCATAATCATACTTAGTCGGTTGCTTTGTTTGCTTAAAAGTCTGCATTATTTTTTGCTGTTCGTTTACTTCAACCGGTGATACCTCAATATTCCACTTACGATTACTCAAATTGTTTACTGCAAGAGCTTCAATCAAAAAGTGATTTGCTTGGATAACTCGACTGTACATTTCAAAAATATCTTGATCAGAAAAAAGATCTTTTTCTTCTTTAATTAAGACATAAGCCGAATATTCCTGATTATCTTTTAAGTATAAATCGCAAAGTCGAAGAACCACTTCCTTGTTACTACCACCACGGAGTGCTTCTTCGACATTTTGAATAGCTAAATTTAGATTACCCTCAGCTTCATTTTTTAGAGCTAAATTAAGTAAGTTTTTTTGACTTAAAGACGTCATAATCAGTCTTTCTTAATAATTTTTTGGCCAGTTTTATGAACATCAACCGAATGCTGTGATTCACTATTATTAACAGCCTCATTTTTTTCATTTCGTTTTTGCATTGCACGGTGTCGGTTTTGATTAACTTCCATTACAACGGGTAAAACAACTGGACGGCGATTGGTTTTTTTGTATAAGAACTTTTCAAGATCATTCCTAACATCCTGCTTTATTTCTGTCCAATCAAATTTTTTATGCTCAAAGTTATTATTAATAGTAGTTTTGATTAGCTCAATGCTATCATGCATTAACTGATGATTAGCCTTAATATAAACAAAACCCCTGCTAGTAACTTGAGGTTGAGCAATAATTTTCTTTTTACGACGATCGATTGTTACTACCGCAATAAAAATTCCGTCATCTGATAGGACCTCACGGTCGCGCAGTACAATGTTACCAACATCACCAATACCAGAACCATCAATCATAATATCTTCACCTGGAACCGGATCAGTGCGATAAAATTTCTCTTGCTCAAAATCATAATTCCAGCATTCACCATTTTTAGTGATTAAGACATTCTCTTTTGCTACACCTGCCTGAATTGCTAAATCACGGTGTACTTCCATCAAACGGTATTCACCAATGACAGGAACTAAAAACTTTGGCTTTAAAATATCGATTAGCATTTGCAAATCTCGTCCGGTAGCATGTCCACTAGTATGCTGAGCACGTCCTAGCTCAACTACAGTTCCGCCAGCACGATAAACCAAATCACTTGTCTGTGCCACAACCGTTTCAACCGAGTGAGATGGTGTCGTTGCAATAAAAACAAGATCACCTTCTTGAATAGTTATCATACTATGACGTTTTTTAGCCATTTTTTGTAAGGAATTCAGGGGCTCACCCATTTGACCGGTTTCAAGAATTACAATTTTATTGTCAGGCGTAGTCTTTAAGTCTTTAACCCGAATTAATAGATTCTTAGGTGCTTTTAAGTATCCTAAATCCATTGCAGTTCTTACGATTTTAGCAACGTCACGCCCAGTCAAAAGAACATGTCTACCTGTCTTATAAGCCGCATTTAAAACTTCTTGAATTCTAATCAAATTAGAAGCTTTTGCTGCAACAATAACCCTACCTTTTGCGTTTCGAAAAACATTCGTTACGTAATCGCCAATGTCTTGCTCCGAAACATTAGGAAATGAAGCTTCAGCATTTGAAGAATCACTTAGTAGAGCTAAAACATTTTTTTGCGAGATTTCGGCCAAACGGTCTAAATCAGTTCGATATTTTGGCGCAGCGGAAGGATCAAATTTAAAGTCACCAGTATAAACAATTTCACCCGCTGGCGTATGCACATCTATGCCAAGTGAATCTGGAATTGAATGTGTTGTTTGGAAAAACGAAACATTTGCATTCTTAAACTCAATTTCAGTATCCGCATCAATAACGTGAAAAAGACTATTCTTTAACTTTTTATTTTCACGCTTAACAGTTATTTTAGCCAATTCAATTGTTAACTGCGAACCAAAAACTGGTATATCATACTGACGTAAAATATACGGTAGCGCTCCTATTGAATCCGCATGTCCGTGCGATAAAAAGATGCCAACTACCTGATCTCCATATTGTTCAAAGAAATCAAGATCTGGAATTACCAAATCTATTCCAAATAAAGAACTATCAGGATATTTTAAGCCAGCATCAAGAACAAAAATTTCATCATTAACTTGAACGGCGAACATGTCTTTTCCTTGTTCACGAACACCGCCCAAAATCATTATTTTAACTTGATCAGCCATCTTTTTTCCTTTTCTTTTGTATTTGATATTCAGTTGTTAATTTATGGATCATAGAAGATCACAACGTAAAAGTATCTTTTTTTATTCTAGCATAAAATACGATTATGACAAAAGCAAAAAAGCCAGTTCTTCCCAGAACTGACTTTCTATTATTCATATTTAAGATTAACGGCGTAAACCTAACTTCTTGATTAATTCACGGTAACGGTTTATATCGTTATCCTGTAAGTAACGAAGCAAGTTACGACGGTGACCAATCTTCTTAAGCAAACCAACGTATGAGTGGTGATCATGAGAATGTTGTCTCATGTGTTCAGTCAAATTGTTAATGTCTTTAGTTAAGATTGCAACTTGAACTTCAGTTGAACCAGTGTCACCCTCGTGAGTAGCAAATTGCTTAATGATCTCGTCTTTTTCTGCTTTTGAAATTGCCATAATTTTCACCTTTCAATAAAATAAATTGCCGTTAACAACGTTAACCGTCAGGTGTGAGCGAGCAAACAGCGTTAACGGTTCACAACAATAGTATAATACAGATTATTTTTTTAAAAAGCAAGTGTAAATTATCTTGCATCTACAATTATTCTTCAGTATAATCTATTAAGTAAAATTACGATCAATGGAGGTGAATTTTATGCCACAAATCAAATCAGCTATTAAGCGTGTGAAAACTCAAGATGCTTCTAGAAAGCGCAAAGCTGCTCAAATGACAGAATTAAGAACTGCTGTTAAGAAGTTCAAGACTGCTCAAGCAGCTGGTGCCGAAAACGCCTCCGAATTACATATTGCTGCTGCTCGCGCTTTGGACAAAGCCGCTTCAAAGGGTCTTATTCATAAGAACAAGGCTAGCCGTGATAAGAGCCGTTTAGCTAAATTAGCTAAATAATTTTGACAATAATAAACTAAAAAGGTAAGAATGAGTTTCATTCTTACCTTTTTACATACCTAAAATAAATAACTGCAAAAAGTTACTTTCTCGGTACAGACCATTTTTATATTTATAATCAAGATCAATCGCCTGCATTAGCAAACTGGAAAGTTGGCTTACAGAGAGTCGGTTAGCTAGTGCCAATTTTATGCGGTAAGGATGAACTCCTAGTTCCTTAACTATTTCTGGCTCACTCCGTCCACGCTCTTTTAGAACTTTGGCTACCAAAATCAACTCCAACTGACTTTCAAAAACAGCCAGAAGCTGAATAGGATTACTACCTTCACGTAACTGATTATCCAGCCTTTCTATTGCCTCAGTGTAGTTTTGCCTTATGGCAGCTTCCAAGATAGCAAACACGTTTTGCGCAAAAGATAAATCAACATTTTTTCGAACTATTTCATCTGTAATTTTTCCGTTTGCTGCTACCATTTTTAATTTATTGTAATTTGCCAATACTGTATCCAAAACCTGATCACTACGCTCAAGTAATAGTTGCAAGGCAGAACTAGAAATTTGATAACCCTCGGTTGAAATTAGGGCTTTGACTAGTCTATTTACCTCATAGGTTTTTACTTCAGTATTAACTGTGTTGAACTGACGCAATACTGTTTTGGTCAGTTTTTTGCGTCGATCCAGTTTCTCATATGATGCTACTAGAACAACAATATCATCTAATTTGTCTATATTTTCAAAAACTTGCTGTAACTGTTCTAGTTGTTTTTGAATTTTTTTAGGAGTTTTTGCAGTTAAAAAATATGGATTTTTTACCGTAATCACTTTTTGTTGATTAAACAAGCTAGATTCTGTCAAATCGGCTACCAGTTCGTCTAAGCTGTCATTTTCACAATCAATCGTTAACCTTTCCATTTCAGCAAACTGATTTTCATGGGTAAATGAACGAGCAAGGTAATCATTTAAAAAAGCGTCATCTCCTATAATCAAGGTTTGTAGATTGTTAACATTTGAGTTTTTAAAAAGAGAAAGTAAGTTCATTTTTAATCACCAATAAAACACTTAAATTTTGGCTTAGTTAATTTGCTATAAGACCAAGTAATCATACCACAGTCTTGGGTTGAAGCCCACGGTATATGTTGAGTAATGAGTGTGTCAAGCGTTTCCGGATGTGGGTGTCCGAACCGATTATTCCGACCCGCAGAAATAAAAACTAGCTTTGGGTTTAATTTCTTTAAAAAATCAGGGTTTGAGGCAGTACGACTCCCGTGATGCCCTAATTTAAAGTAGTCAGCCTGAAGACCATACTTTGCCATAATGTCTTTTTCACCAGCTTGATTTAAATCACCTGTAAAAAGCCACCTTTTATTGGCCAGGCGGAAAGTTAAAGAAAGCGAATCTTCGTTTTTCCCTAAGCCCGGTTGAAATGGATACACTACATCAAACTTGATTTGTGGCTCACTCACCCTTTCACCAGCAAGAAGCTCAACAACTTGTTCTTTTTTTATTCGCCCCGCTATTCGTTTAACAAAGGAAGGATTTTTAATTAGACCTGAAGCAGTATACAGCTTTTTTACCTTAATCTGTTCAAGAAGTGGACCTAAGTCGCCAACATGATCAGCATCTTGATGAGTGACGAAAATTCCGTCAATTCGACTAATTCCTTGTGCTTTTAGTAATGGTAGCGTGACTTTATTAACTTGAGGAGTCAATTTTTTGCCACTAAAGTTAATTTTTCCACCAACGTCAATCAAATATACTTGGCGCAAAATAGGAGTAGTAACCAAAATGCTATCCCCTTGCCCAACATCAATAAAAGTTACTTGTCCGTTTACAGGAAAGTGAATTGAAATGAATAAAAACAGGTATAGCAGAAAAAGTATACTAATAAATTTATATCTTTCGCATTTTTTAAAAAACTGTTCATTTAAGCAAATTAATAAAATAGCAGTTAAGGTTATCAGCAGGGTGCATTGCCACCAATTAATTTTACCAAAAGTGAGTAATCCAGCTTTGGTGACTGAAATTTGACCAATCAATTTTTCTCCAATTTGCAAAACTGCTTCTAAAAAGTACGCAAAATTGGGATATACTTTAAAACTAATTAAGTTAAGAAATGTCACGGGCATTACTATCCAGTTAAAATAAGGTACAATCAGCGCATTAAAAACCACCGTCAAAAAATTAAATTGAAAAAAATAAAATAATAATAATGGAACCAATAACCCATTCAGAGCTAGCGACTGCTTAAAACTCGGCATTTTGTTCGTTATTTCTATTCCTAGAGCTAAAACATAGCTAAATAAGGCTCCCACACTCATCATCAGTCTGGGGTTTAAGATCAAATGCAGCAAGCAAGTTAGTCCTAATAAATCAGGTTTGGCAATTCTTATTTTCTTAAACTTAAACAGCTGTCCTAAAATATAGGTTAAACTTGCCCGAATGAAGCCAGCTTGTCCATTACTTAAAAAAATTCCAATAATTAGAATAACTAGACAACAAATAAAAGCTTCTTTTTCGGTTAATTTCAAGTAATAGCAAATTGTACAGATAATTATGGTATAAATGCCAACATGTAATCCAGAAATGCTCAAAATATGAATTATGCCTAGGTCTCGATAGTTATTCAGAATCGGCTGATTATCTTGGTCAGAATTTTCACCTAAAATTAATTCACTACTAAAAAAAGCTAATAATCGCGGCATGCTTTTGAAATAAGACTGTACCATAAATCTGATAAGATGAAAAAAATCTAATACTCCCCCAGGCTTGCTAACTACTTTACAGTTGGTTATCTTTAATTGCCGAACAACTTTTTGACTTTGATAGTACTTACAGGCATCAAATTGACCATAGTTTGTCGCCGGTGGTATAGGACTAATTGTACCTTGTATATCTTTTAATAAAATTGTATGATCAAGGTTAAGTAACCTAATTTGATCTTTATTGAGAGTTGCCGAGACAAGCAACTTTTCACTTTCAGTTTTTGCGTAACCTGTTATCCAGTTTTCGCTAACTCTAATTTGATCAGGATACAGCTTTAGCTCTGATTTAGCAGTTAATTCAAAATTAGATTGATTGGTATCTATAGTGACCACCAATAAACTTATCGTTAACAAAATTCCGACAAACCAACCTAAACTTCGGTATTTATACAGTAAAAGAAATGAGAAATAGAGTGCAATTACGATACAGACTGATATTTGAATTAAACTTGCACATTGATAATATAAGAAACTTAAGTCAGTAATTAGCAACGCCGATATCAGCAAAAAGCCTGGGCTTAAAAGATCAGATTGCCAGTTGACTTTTAAGGGTTTCAAAAGTTTTATCTCCAATTCCGGAAACTTGTTTTAAGTCTTCAATTTGCTTAAATTGACCATTTTTTTGGCGGTAGCTAATGATTTGTTGCGCCTTCTTTTCACCAATACCATTCAGTTTTTGTAATTCTGCAGAGTCAGCAGTATTAATGTTTATTTTGGGACTATTTGACTGCGCATTTGATATATCAGCTGAAGTTGTGCTATTTTCCTCTTCTGAAGAGACAATATCAGTTTTGCTGAATTTTTCGCCAACATGAGGAATATAAATTTTATCTTGATCTTTTAGAATTAATGCTCGATTTACATTTTTAAGTTGAGCATTGGTAGCTAAACCGCCAGCTATTTCAATTAGTTCATTTAGGCGAGCTCCATTCTTCAGTGTATAAACCCCTTGATTTTTAATAGCTCCAGAAATATCACAAGTTACATTTTTAGGTTCCAAATTTTTTTGAGTTCTTTTCTCATTAGTGGAATCTGTTTGAGACATTTTCATATCATTAGGATCTGTTTTACGCGTTAATTCTTGCTTTTCTGAACTAAAATTGCTCAAGTTTTCTTTGCGATTATTGTCTTTGCTTATCGCCCAAACAAAAATGACTAGCATAATGAACCCAACAACTAAATATAATTTGTATTTAAAAACTAAGCTTTTGATTTTTTCCCAATCCACTAGTTAAACCTCCTAATTTTAAATACGAAAAAAGTCCAGAATTCTTTCTGGACTTTTTATTTCTTTTAGTAGTGTTTTTTCAAGTAATTAAGTGCATCTTCAAAGGTTCTTACTGGAACTATTTTCATCTTCGTTCCAATCTTTTTAGCAGTCTTTTTAGCTACCACATAGTTGCTTTTTGACTTTTTCAAAAGTGATGTGTCACTTGGGGCAAAAAAGACCTCTGCACCTGCTTCATGGGCCGCTACTACTTTTTTGTCGACTCCACCAATTGCACCAACTTTACCATTTGGAGAAATTGTTCCTGTGCCAGCAATTTTGTGACCTAAAGCTAAGTTTTGCTTAGTAAAGGTCTCATAACTAGCCAGAGTAAACATTAAGCCGGCAGATGGACCACCAATTGCACCAGCATCAATTCGCATTTTTGGTTTGGTAGTAACCTTGACATGCTCCACCAATTGAATACCAATTCCAGGTTTATTAGTTCCTTCGACTTTTACGATTTTGCCCGCAAAAGTGTATCGCTTTTGGTTTCGCAACACATTAATTTTAACTTTAGAGCCAATTTTCTTTTTCTGAAAATAAGAAATCATTTCTTCAGTTGAGCGAAAACGGTGGCCATTTGCACCTAAAACCGTGTCACCAATCTGCAATTTGCCTTTAAAACTTGAATGCTTCTGAACATCCATCACATATACGCCTTCATAAGAAAGTTTCGGTTTTAAACCAGCTTTTTTAGCGGCGTAATAAATCGCATTTTGCTGGCTTGTTTCCATATACCATTCCTGCAATTCTTGGTATTGACTACTCGTAGCATTACCTAGCAATTGCTCTTTTGGTATTCGGCTATAGTACTCGTGCGTATAACTCAACAAATACTGTAAAACAGAGGCCGGACGTGTTGTTTCACTAACTGTAACTAAATAAAAATTATTTGGAGTTTTGTTTCTGCTTTTAATAAATTGATTAACAGGAACAGCATCACCAGGCATTTCAAGATAATAGTTAGTTGGCCAACTAAGCCCTACGATTAGTAAAAATACGACTAAAATCGAAATAATCCAATTACGTAAAGTTTTTTTCCCATTTCTTTTAGTGGTCGGAGTTTTATTCATGAGTTTTTCTCCATTTTTCTTTCATTGCAATGGCAGCTTTTTCAGGCAAAAAAGAACTAATATCTCCACCAAATTGAGCTATTTCTTTAATAATGCTAGATGCAACAAAACTATTTTCTGGTTTTGTAAATAATAAAACAGTTTCGACATCGTCTGCCATTTTTTTATTCATTGCCGCAATTTGCTGCTCGTATAAAAAATCTTCGCTATTTCTGACGCCGCGTACTATAGCTGTTGCTTCTAGTTCGTGAGCAACATTAATTGCCAAGTCATCAGGTCTCTTTAGAACTTCAACCTTGGGCTGATCTTTTAGAGCATCTTCAACCATTTTGACTCGCTCATTAACACTAAAAAGGTAATGCTTGGTAGAGTTAGTCATTATCACAACATAAACTTTGTCAAAAATATTAGTGGCCTTTTTGATTACATCAATGTGACCATTAGTAATCGGATCAAAACTACCCGGAAAAAGTGCATAGTTCATTAGTTTTCCTTTCGATAGAAACGAATGATTGTCTTACCTAAATGGTGCTTCTTGGTTAACAAAAAACCATCAACATTACCAATACTTGTTTCACCATCGGTTTCAGCCACTACTACCACATCATCATTTAATAAATCTAATTCCAACATTTTTTTCATATCAGAAGCAATTTTTTGTTTTGCATAAGGTGGATCCAAAAAAACCAAATCAAATTTTTGTCCATTTTGGGCAAACCTTTTTAACGCAGCCGCACTTGACATTTTATAAACCGAAAAAAGACTCTCTTCTTTAGTCAAGCTAACGTTTTTCTTGATAATTTCAACGGCTTGATAATTAACATCTACAATTGTGGCATGCGCACTTCCTCTAGAAACTGCCTCAATTGCAAGGGCGCCGCTACCACCATACAAATCAAGTACTTGTCCACCAGCAAAAAACTGACCTAGACTATTAAAAAGTGATTCTTTAACTTTGTCACTTGTTGGCCTAGTTTTCTGACTTTTTAAGGTAAATAAATTTCTTTTAGCGTATTTTCCAGCAATAATTCTCATAATAATTGTTCTGTATTACTCTGTTGTTTTTCAGAAAGTTGCCTTTCAGCTGCTTTTGCCAAGTCACTAATCTGTTGTTCAATGTGTGGGCTTGATAAATCAACCTTTTCACTGTCTGATTTTTCAACACTCTTAACAAAGTCAAACGAGTTAAGCGTGTCAATAATTTTACTGGCGTCTTTTTGATCAACATATAAAATGCAATAAGTCATTTTTTTAGAAAAATAAACTATGTCACCAAAACGTCTAAGCTTAAATTGATGACTGACAGAGTTTAAACAAACTATTAATCCCTGTCGCTTAACTAGAGAAGTAGTCGCTAAATCTTGGTTAATACTCATTATTTTCCTCTTCTTCCCGCTTAATTCTCTCGTTGGCAGCAATATTCAGCACTAAGCCAATTGATACTGATAAAACAATTAATGAAGAACCACCATACGAAATGAAAGGCAAAGTAACCCCCGTAATTGGTAGCAATCCTAAAACAGCACCAACATTAAACAGTGTTTCAGTAAAAATAATTGTAGTAACTCCAAAACAAACTAAAGCATTAAATTGCGATTCAGCGTGAATCCCTACATCCATAATGCTCCACATTAAGTAAAATAACAATGCAAGCAATGCTAAAGCACCAATTACACCAATTTCCTCTGCGATGACAGCCAAAATAAAGTCAGTATATGGTTCAGGCAAATATCCTCGCTTTTGCATGCTATTACCTAAACCAACTCCAAACAGTCCACCATTGTGAATAGCATAATACGAATTAACTAATTGAGCACCACCCTTTTGCTCAAGTTCAAAGGGATGCATAAAAGACATCAGTCTTTGATATTGGTAACTATCCTGCAAAAATTTTGGATCCCATTTAATAATTAAAAAGACTAAAAAGAATACGCCAATTGCAATGCCTAACAGACAAATTACAGCGTTTCTAGCTGGAACACCTGATACGGAAAACATCACAATGACAATCATAGCTAAAATAGCTGTACCACCTAAGTCAGGCTCAAGCACAACTAAAAACATCATAATTACCGCAATAATTGCCGGTCTAGATAAATTCTGAATAATATATCCGCGTCGAAAAGAACCATCATGACGATCAAGATAAAATGCTAAGTATATTACCAAAGCTAACTTAGCAATTTCAAGCGGTTGTATTTTAATTATTCCAAGGTCAATCCAACCAACTGCACCATTGACAGCAGCGTCTGAACCTCTAAAAATCTTTAATACAATTAGATATAGTAACAAAAGCATACTAATACCTAAAAACCCAGCTACAAATCGTGGACTCTTAAAAAGCTCTAGTTTTAATAAAAACGTAACTGTGGCAAAAAGGAAAACAGCAAATACAGCATATATTGCTTGTCTAATTCCATAGGTTGCAGGCCTAAATCCATTTACGAGCAAAATGTCAGAACTAGCAGAATAAACCATAATTATTCCAATAATTACTAGTAATAAATATGGAACCAAAATTCTGTAATTCATATGCTGAAATTTTTGTCGCAAAATAGTCGTCCCCCTTTTTAGAAAATATCTTCTTTATTATAAAACAAAAATGGCACCACTTCATCAGCGAGTGCCATTTTTATCACATCATTTACTTTTTATTACGTTTCTTATCAGCTTTTTGACGTTCTGAAGTATTTAAAATCTTTTTACGAAGTCGAATTGATTCTGGAGTAACTTCACAATACTCATCATCGTTCAAGAACTCAATTGACTCTTCAAGCGTCATCGTTTTAGGAGTTCTAATTGCTGCTGCATGATCTTTACCAGCAGCACGCGTATTAGTTAAGTTTTTACCCTTAATAACGTTAACGGCAATGTCTCGGTCACGTGATGATTGACCGACAATCATACCCTCATATACTTCAACACCAGCACCAATGAAAAGCTCACCACGTTGTTCTACTGTTTGCAACGAATAAGTAGTGGACTTTCCTTGGCTGATTGAAACTAGAGCGCCATTTTGACGTCCTGGTTCCCAGTTCTTTACAACTGGCTTATATGAATCAAAACTATGGTTCAAAATCCCATAGCCACCGGTTTGAGACATAAACTCATTGTTATAGCCAATCAAACCACGTGAAGGAACAAGGAAATCTAACCGGGTTTGGTTATTACCCGTTGATTCCATATTCTTCATTTCTCCTTTTCTTTGAGAAATGGTATCAATTACTGAACCAACATATTCGTCAGGGGTATCAACTTGAACGGCTTCATATGGTTCACACATTTGACCATCAATTTCACGATAAATAACTTTTGGTCGAGAAAGTTGTAATTCAAAACCCTCACGGCGCAGTTCTTCAACTAAAATTGATAGGTGAAGTTCACCACGGCCAGAAACAGTCCACGCATTAGTCTGGTCCGTTGGTTCAACTTTCAGCGAAACATCAGTCCGAGTTTGCTTAATCAAACGGTCTTCAAGTTTCTTAGGGGTGACCTTGTCACCTTCACGACCAGCAAAAGGAGAGTCATTTGCTACAAAGTCCATTTGCAAAGTTGGTGGATCGATCTTCAAAAATGGTAATGCTTCTGGATCTTCAGCTGACGCAATAGTTTCTCCGACAAAGATATCATTTATTCCACTGATTGCAATAATGTCACCGGCTTTTGCTTCGTTAATTTCATTTCTCTTCAAGCCGAAGAAACCAAATAGTTTAGTAACTCGGAAGTTTTGTTGTGAGCCGTCACGCTTCATAACCGTAATGTTATCGCCAACTTTTACTTTTCCACGATAAACACGGCCGACACCAATTCGACCAACATAGTCGTCCCAATCAAGCATTGTAATTTGGAACTGGAGAGGTTCATCAGCATTATCAAGAGGAGCCGGAATAGCCTTAATAATTGTCTCAAAAATTGGAGCCATAGTTTCTGTTTGAGTAGCTGGGTCAGCTTCATAAGAAGAAGTACCGTTTAAAGCAGAAGCATAGACAACTGGAAAATCAAGTTGCTCATCGTTAGCACCAAGCTCAATAAAAAGTTCAAGAACTTCATCCAGAACTTCTTTAGGACGAGCGCCTGGTCGGTCAATTTTATTAATCACAACGATTGGTTTAACACCAGCTTCTAGAGCCTTTTTAAGGACGAAACGAGTTTGCGGCATAGTTCCTTCATAGGCATCAACCAGTAGTAAAGCGCCATCAACCATGTGCATGATACGTTCAACTTCGCCACCGAAATCTGCGTGTCCAGGAGTATCTAAAATATTGATAGTTGTACCACCATATTTAACCGCAGTATTCTTAGATAAAATAGTAATACCACGTTCACGTTCAATATCATTAGAGTCCATCGCACGATCTTCAAGAGCCATATGCTCTGGCAACGTGTCGGATTGTTTTAATAACTGATTAACCAAGGTCGTTTTACCATGGTCAACGTGAGCAATGATAGCTATATTTCTAATATCGTCTCTTCTTTTTTCTGACAAAAGTATTCCTCCCCACTCCTCAATAAAAAAACTGTGACAATGTCACAGTTTCGGCGGCATATCAAAAAACATGCTGATCGAAGTGTTTCATATCTGTATATTTACGCTCATTGATTTTACCACCTAACTATTATACTGGTCAACGTTTATCCCTCTTTTTCAAATCAAATTTTTATTATAGAATAAAAAGCAGACAAATTAACCCAACTTATGTTAAAAATATAGTTATAACTTTTTACGAAAGAGTGAATTTAATTGATTTTAATGAAAGATATTACCCGCGATGGAAATCCAGTATTGCGTAAAACGGCCAAACCTTTGACCTTTCCTTTAAGCGACCATTACAAAAAGCTGGCTAACGACATGATGGAATATTTAATTAACTCACAAGATCCCGAAATCGCTAAAAAGCATCAGTTACGTGCCGGAGTCGGCTTGGCCGCTCCGCAAGTTGGGGAAAGCGTTCAGATGGCGTCTCTGCTTGTTCCAAATGACAAAGGAGAAATAGTTTTTAAAGAAACTATTGTCAACCCAGAAATATTATCTGAATCAGTTCGCCAAGCCTGCCTTAGCGAAGGAGAAGGCTGTTTAAGTGTTGACAAGGTCATCGATGGTTATGTGCCTCGCCCAGATAAATTAAAGGTTCATTATTATAACGTTGAAGGTGAAGAAAAAACCGTTCGCCTAAAAGACTATCCAGCAATTGTTGCCTCCCACGAAATTGAACATTTGCGTGGTCACCTTTTTTATGATCGAATTAACAAACAAGATCCGTTTAAAATAGCCGACGATACTGTGGTTATTTACTAGTAGCTGACTTGATAACTAAACTGTCAAATAACGTTTGACAGTTTTTTTAATCAAACTATTAGAACTTGTTTCTATACTTAAAATCATAATTATGATAGAATTTTACTAGCTATTGGGTATTTTAGTATCCAAATAAGAACGTTTAAGAACTGAATAAGGAGAATACAAATATGATCTACAAAGTTTTGTATCAAAAAGACAAGGTTGTCAACCCAAGACGGGAAACAACACAGACTCTTTACCTAGAAGCGGACAATCTGATCACTGCTAGGACTTTGGTTGAGGAGAACACCCCCTACAACATTGAACTCATCCAAGAATTAACTGGAAACTCACTAGAATATGAAAAAGAGCACGCCGATTTTAAATTGACGTCTTTTGAGAGTAAGAAGTAATTTAAGTGCGCATTAAAAACAACGAAGTTGCCATCGTAGCAATCGGGGGGTTGCACGAAATTGGCAAAAACATGTATTGTGTTCAATACCAAGACGAAATTATCATTATGGACTGTGGAATTAAGTTCCCAGAAGATGACCTTTTAGGTATTAATTATGTTATTTCCGATTATTCCTACTTAATTAAGAATCGAAAAAAAATCAAAGCGCTAGTAGTTAGCCATGGTCATGAAGATCACATTGGCGGAATTCCATTTTTACTGGAAAAAATTCCTGAAATTCCGGTCTACGCCACTCCATTTGCTCTAGCTTTAATTAAAGGCAAACTCGAAGAACATGGTATTTTACGAACAACCGAATTACATGAAGAACATGAAGATACGGTTCTTAAGTTCAAAAAATTAACTGTTAGCTTTTTCCGAACTACTCACTCAATCCCTGATACTTTAGGAATTGCGGTTCATACTCCGCTAGGTTCTGTTGTCTTTACGGGAGATTTCAAGTTTGACCTGACACCAGTGATGAACCAACCAGCTCCGGATTTTCAAAAAATGGCTCAAATTGGCAATGAAGGCGTTCTAGCATTGCTTTCAGATTCAACCAATGCTGAAGTTTCGCAATTTACTAAATCTGAAATGTTCGTTGCAAAATCGTTGCATGACATTATTACTGGTATTCATGGCCGAATTATTTTTGCCACCTTTGCCTCTAACCTTTATCGGGTATCAACAGCAATTGAAGCTGCAATTGACACTGGTAGAAAAGTGGCAATTTTTGGTAGAAGTATGGAAAATGGCGTCCAAAACGGAATTGATCTTGGTTATCTTAACGTACCCGAAGGATTGATTGTTGATGCAAATGAAATTAACCATACTCCTGCTGATGAAGCAATGATATTGTGTACTGGTTCTCAAGGTGAACCGCTAGCTGCCCTTTCTCGGATTGCTAATGGTACTCACCGACAAATTAGTTTGCAACCGGGAGACACGGTAATTTTTTCATCAAATCCGATTCCAGGCAATACTCTTAGTGTTAACCACCTTATTAACAAGTTAATGGAAGGTGGCGCTAATGTCATTCATGGCAGAATCAACAATGTGCACACTTCTGGTCATGGTGGCCAAGAAGAGTTAAAAATGATGGTTAGACTTACCAAACCGAAATACATGATTCCCGTTCACGGTGAATATCGCATGCAAGTTGTCCATACTGAACTAGCCCAAGCAGCTGGAATTCCAGAAGATCACACCTTTGTTTTAGAAAATGGTGAAGTAGTTTGTTTTGGTCCTGAAGGATCACGAATTGCTGGTCACATTCCCGCTGGTGATGTCTATGTTGATACCTCCGGTACCGCAGATGTCGGCAATGTAGTAGTGCATGATCGTCAGATTTTATCAGAAGACGGGTTGGTAGTTGTAGTTGCTACAGTTGATTACAAGCATAAACGAGTACTTGCTGGCCCAGATGTTTTAAGTCGCGGATTCGTTTACATGAGGGAATCAACTGAGTTAATCAATCAAGCTCAAAAGCACATTTATCATATTATCAAAACTGAAATGGACAAAACTGACAATCCTAACGACAGTGTTGTTCGCAAAGCAATTGTTGAAAATCTCTCAGATTTCTTATATTCAAAAACCAAGAGACGACCAATGATTTTGCCAATGATTGTAGAAAAGAAATAAACAAAGCCCTTAATCGGGCTTTTTCTTTTTCCCAAAAAAACATATAATTAGATAATATGAATACAAAAATAAAAATACATTTACTTGTCAATGAAACGGCCGGAAACGGACACGCAAAAAAGATACTAGACCAAATGGTTCTTATACTGGTAAACGAGAATATTGATTTTGATATTAAAAAGAGCACTTTTGCTGGAGAAGCCATTACCCTTGCTCAAAAATATGCTGATCAAGAGCATCAAAAGGAAGAAATTTTGGTAGTAATTGGTGGAGATGGTTCGCTTAATGAAGTTCTTAACGGCATTAAGCGCTCTGTCAATCCAATGACTCCTTTTGCATATTTACCAGCTGGAACAGGTAACGACTTTGGTCGTGCAGCTAGCCTTACTAGTGATCCCAAAGAGCTCCTTAACCGCCTGAAGAAAAATCCTAATCCAGATTTAATTGACTGTGGAGCATTCAAACTTTTAGAAGCTAAGAATAAGACTTATTACTTTGCAAACAGTTTTGGAGTAGGCTTTGACGCATATGTTAATCATCTCAGCAATATATCGGAGCTTAAAAAACTGCTAAATAAGTTAAATGAAGGCAATCTAATTTATGGTCTGCACATCCTTTCGGCTCTGTACAAGCAAGATACTTTTGGAGTTGATGTGAAAGCCGATGGTCAAAGACTGCATTTTAATGATGCGTTTTTGGTTACCATGACTAATCACCCCTATTTAGGTGGAGGTATTCCGCTTCTGCCAAGTGCTAAAATCGACAGTCATAAGATAGACGTAGTGATTGTAGAAAAATACAGCATAATGAAATTAATCAAGCTGCTTATCAATCTGCTCAAAGATGGTTCACATGTAAGTGATCCGCAGTTTCACTATGTTGAAGCTGAAAAAATCGAAGTTCAAACCACTAAAAAAGAATTTGCTCAAGTTGATGGTGAAGAAATTAAAGGAAATAGTTTCAAACTTGAACTTGCAGTCGACCAGTTTAGATTGTATAGATAATGTCACATCAAAAAAGGCTATGAGAAATCCAATTTTCTCATAGCCTTTTTAATTGGTATTGATGTTACTCAATCTTAAACTTATATAGCCCAAAGCCCATATCGTTTAAAATCTGTCTCAAGTCCTTTTCCTTTAAACGATCCCCATTCGTACAAATAGAAAATTGACCATGTTCATCAATCAATTTCTTTTTAGTTTCGGTAAAACCATTTTGCTGGTAAAACTTCAGTCTTTTCACACGCTGGGAATAATTTGCAGCTTTTTTAGTAACTGGTTCAATGTCCAAAACAATTTGCTTATCAGCAAAACGCTTCTTTAATTGTTGTAGAACTTTTGACCCATAGCCTTGACTGCGTTTATCAGGATTAATTGCAAGATAAGCCAGGTATACCACCTCTGCACCTTCAACAATAAGAGCAAGCCCCACAAAAGCACCATTATCCTCAATTGCTTCAAGATGAACATTTTTACGTAGGCTCATTATTAAAAGATGGAAAACCGGAAAACGCTCACTAGCAGGAAAAGCTGTCAAATACAACTTCTTTACTAATTGATAGTTTTTGGTTCCCCATTTTACTTGATTAAATTCTAAAATAGTATCATTGCTTTCTTTATAAACTACTTAATTCTCTTACTAAAGTATAACAAAAATCGCTGTTAAACCCAAGCTAAGTTCAGTCAATTTCTTTTTAGAACGCATCAAATGACCCTGTTTTACGCTCTTTTTCAATGCAGTAGTTAAAGATAAAAATTCCGATCAATAACCAAACTAAATTAACCACTACATACATCAAAAAACTAATACCTGAAACACTACGACCTAAAAAGAGCTTTCTAACCATTTCTACACCGCCAACATAAGGAATGACTTCTTGAAAGACACTGAAAACGGGAAGATAAACATTAGATACCATTACTAAAAGAGCTTGAAGAACAGTAGCCCATTGTCCCATCCGTTTAAAACGAATGGAACCTGAGGCAAAAATCATTCCTATTCCAAACATCCCTATATTGGAAATAAATGAAAAAACAAAAGAAAGCAAAAAGACACTTAATAATTGACCAAAGGTAAAGTCCGCAAAAAAGCTCGCAATTATGCCAATCAGCAACAAATAAATCCAAACGAAAATATTCTCAACAATTGTTTGAATTAAGTAGATTAGCCATAAGGGAAAAATAGACTGCGCTTCCGTTTCAAATATCCCACTTAGCTCATCGTTTTCGACCTTGTTGCTGCAAGAGCCTAATGCAGAAATACCAATACCCCAAAATAGATAACCAATCATAGTAATTAGTATTCCTTCTTTAGTGCCATACTGTTTGCCTAGCTCTGAAGAATTGCTACCGAATAAAATTATTAAAAATGCTCCAGCGTAGATAATCAGTTCGGTAATTGTTGCATTCATATACCGTAATCGGATTTTAAACTGTAGTTTTACTTGCACCCAAAACAGGGTGGCAATTTGCTTGAGCATTTGCATATAGTTACCTACTTTTCTAATTTGTATAAACTGTGATAGTTAGATATTAGTTCTGCTTCTTTTAATTTATGCCCTACTTTTTCTGCTATTATGCCGTCTTTCAGAAATAAATAGTAGTCAACTACACCGGACAACATTTGCGTATCATGCGAAGAAACAAAAATTAATTTATGATGTTTATTTTTTAGTTCTACAATAAACTCAGCCAAATCTTCTTGCGCCGCAATGTCTAACCCGTTTGAGGGTTCATCCATAAGTAATATATCTGTTCCCATTGCTGCCCCTACCAGTACCGCAGCCTTTTTCTTTTGACCAGTTGACAGTTCTTGATAAATTTTAGGTAAACAATCCGAGAAGTTTAATCCTTTGGCCAAAAGCTTAATGTTCTTTTCTGCATTCGATATGTCAAAACCTTTAATAGAAGAAAAATACATGCAGTTTTCTAAAGTGCTTAGACGATTAATCAGTCCTCGTTCACCGGATGCAATAAATGAAGTATGCTGACCAGCCCATTTATTATAGCTAACATTAGTTTGATCAGAACTTAAACTACCGCCACTTGGTGATAAAACTCCTGCAAGCAGTCGTAACATCGTAGATTTTCCCACTCCGTTTGGACCAATTAAGCCAATAACTGCAGGAGTTTCGGGAATCAATAAATTAATATCACGTAGAATCAGTTTTTTTCTGTAACTCTTACTTAAGTTATTAAAAATTATTGCCATCTAGATACCCTCAATCCCTGCTATATTAAAATATAATTCAATCATATTTTAATATTGCTGTCAAAAAGCAAGGAAATCGTTCCTGGCTTTATCCTAAATAAGAGACTGCTACTATTAGCTGAGCTAGTGCCATAATTACTTCAACAAGATGTTCCTTATCAGTTTGCTTCCAAATTTCACCACTTGTTTGATCAAATTGAAAACCAGCAGCTGTAGCTAGTTCACTTGCCAATTCGTAAATCTCTTCATCACTAGCGCCAGGATCGATTTTAAATAAAGTCCGACTATCATCACCTATACGATAATCATTTTCGTTCTTTTGGACAAAACAATAAATAGTTTCACCAAGCGAGTCTTTTTCAGTCATAGCAACCTCTAAGGTGTCACCACTTACTCGACATACTTGCGTGTGCTCAGTCACCCAGGCGCCCATTTCAGCTAGGATATTTTGTTCTTCAGAATTTACTTGTTCATGCATTAGTCAGTCTCCTGTTTTGCTTCCAACTTAACATTTTGCATTCCAATCATCGGATCTATTTTTCCAGAATAAATCAATTCAGCGGTAAGAAGATAATCTGTTGTCTCTGAAAGTTCAGTCTTATTAATTGGCAATTCATCAGAATCAGCTTTTTCAGTTGCAGTTTTGGAAGTGACGACATCAAGTTGCTGTTGCAATTTTTCACTTAAACCAGTTTGACGGTCATTACCGGAATTGTTTAATGCCATTATATACGCACGCGGATCACCGATTAAAACGAGATTTTTTTCTGCTCGAGTAACTGCGGTGTACAATAAATTTCGTTTAAGCATAACGTAATTTTGCATTGTTAGACTCAAAATCACCAGCGGAAATTCAGAACCTTGAGCTTTGTGAATGGTAATGGCATATGCCCGAGTTAAATCAAATAAGTCCTTTTTACTAAAACTAATTTCACGTCCGTCAAAATCTGCCGTCATACATTTTTGAGGATTTTTTTCATCAATTGATATGATTTTGCCGATTTGACCATTATAAATGTCTTTTTCCGGGTTGTTCTGCAACTGTAAGATGCGATCACCAATCCTGAAAGTTTCGTCGTGAATCTCAAGTGTCTTACTTTTGGGTTTAGCCGGATTCATGATTTGCTGAATAACATTATTTAAGTTGTTAACGCCCCCATCACCTTGATACATTGCACCTAAAACCTGAATGTCGTCTTGGCTAAAGCCATGCTGCAAAGCTCGTTGGACAATTTGGCTAACCACATGGTCAACTTCATGCGGCGGACAAGAAATAAAAGAATAGTTATTAGTCTTTTTAAACAGCGATTGCTGATCATTTACTTCATTAATATCGTGAGCTAAGGTAATAATACTAGAATCATCACCTTGTCGGTGAATCTGCTTTAGCACAGTCGTCGGAAAAACATTTGCTTTTATTAAATCGCTAAAAACATTGCCAGCACCTACTGAAGGCAACTGGTCTTTGTCTCCCACAAAAACCACATGCTTAGTGTCTTCAATGCTAGAAATCAGTTGCTTAAACAGAAACATATCAACCATTGACATCTCATCGATGATTAAAATCTCGCCATTAAGTTCATTTAAATCCGTAGCATCATTTTCCCCAATTCCAAGGCCTAACATCCGATGAATGGTTTTTGCGGTAATTCCAGTAATTTCTTCCATTCTTTTGGCTGCTCGCCCGGTTGGAGCAGCTAGTAAAAATGGTGGGTCACTACTATATAAAGCTGAGGCGGGAATATCAGCCAAATCACGAAGTGCCAGCAAAATTCCATTTATAATCGTAGTCTTTCCTGTACCTGGTCCACCAGTAAGAATTGAGATCGGATTAGTTAGTGCCTTTTTGATTGCCAGTTTTTGCGTGAGATCATATTTAATCTTTAATTGTTTTTCTGCTTTTTCGATAGCTTCATCAATTGCTTGATCTTCAAATTGTTCGTCTTCACTTCGACGGTTAACTAAATTTTTCATTGTCAGAGCAATATCACTCTCAGCAGCAAAAATATTTTGTAAGGCTGCTTTTTCCCCTGATACAACAACTTTTCCATCATGCTGAAGCTGGTTTACACAAGTAGCTATTGGATCAAACTGACTAATCTGTAAAAGCTTACTAGCTTCTGTCAATAAGTATGTGAGTTCAACGTAAGTATTACCTGATTGACTTAACTCGTCAGTTAAAATTTGAAAAACTGCCCCATTAATGCGACGCGAATCGTCAGCACTGATTCCCAGTTCACTACCTAGTCGATCAGCACTTTTAAAAGCATAACCAGTTACGTCAGCAATAGGAGCATATGGATCAGCTTCCAATTTATCTAAAGTTTCCCCATGATATACTTGATAAAGCCGATCAGCAACTTTCTTATTAAGACCAAACTGCGCAAGCTTTAATACTATCTCAGAATACGAGTCCATGGAGTTGACACCATTAATAAGACTATCTTTTTGCTTTTTAGTTAACGGCAAAGTTGCTGCTTTACCAGGATTCGCCTTTAAAACCGTAAGTGCATCAACCCCCAGAGTAGAAATAATGGTGTCTGCTGCTTTCTTCCCAATTCCTGGAAACTTATCTGAACTTAAATAGCGATTCAGGCTTCCTTTTTCATGAGGCAGCGATTGCTTATAATGATCGCAGCGAAATTGCAAACCAAATTTGTTATGAACAATCAATTTGCCTTCAAAATGATATGTTCCGCCTTCTTGAATATCTCCAAAACTGCCAGTTACTTTAATTTCTTCACGGTCATAATCTGCTAGTTTCCCAATGATAGTCACATCGAGGATTTTGTATAAATCCTGGTCGTTTTCAAAAACTACGCGATTGATTTTTCCAGTAAATTCAGTCATTTGTCTTTCCTGCATCTTTAACCATTTTTAAAACCGCTTCATACTCTTTTTTAGCCTGGGCAAAAAACTTAGAATCTTGCTTTTTAGATATATTTAAAAACTCTTCTGCTTGATCACGATTATCAGAGAAGACGGTTATTCCCAACATAAAGTTAACCTTTGCACTTCGGTTATTGGAATCAATTTGTTTATAACTTGATTCAGCTTTTTTCAATTCTCCCAGACTCAGCCAAATATCACCAAGTAGCTCTCTTACCCGATCATCAGTGTTTTTAATTGTTAACGCATGAGCTAAGGCCTTTTGATTTTGACCAAGCTTTAGAAAAACCAACGCTTTTTGGTATAGAACTAAATCATCGTTGGGTATCTGATCTAATAGACGCAGTGCATGATCAAAATCACCTTGCATATAATAACAAACAGCCAAATCGTAATCCAAATCTTGTGGCTTTTTTACTAGCTGCTTGGCCTGTTCAAGCAGCTGGGTAGCTTGATCGAAGCTACCTTGCTCAATCAATAAGGTCGCAAGTTTAAGATAGTTCTCAGTTTTTTGGGGGCTAGCATCAATTTTGGTAACTAACTGCTGAATTTGTCGATTTGTTTCCTTATTTTCAGCAGTATTGTTATTTTGCTTTTTGATCATAGTGAATCCGTTCCCGTAATTTTTCTTCCTAAAAAATCAGTTTTATTCCAAACAATTAGTTTAAAAGTAATACCATCATTTGTTTCTAAAATAGTCAAACTGGTATTACTCAGAGCACCATTTCGACGAATATCCTTTAGCGGATAATTTAATAGTCCACCCATAATTGCTCCAAGGGCTGCGCCATGGCTAACTGCAATCACTTTATCATTAGAATGGGAGTGGTTATGCGCTACTTCTTTGGCAAAGCTTTTGCCACGTTCAATAACTGCTGGATAATCTTCACCTGCGATACTCTTTCCATCGTATTTATCAGGCCTATTCCATATATCATCAACTTGCTCAGGGTATTTAACCAGGGCTTCATCAAATTTTAGCCCTTCCATTAGTCCCATATCAAACTCACGCAAACGTTCATCTTTGTTGATAGGTAAGGTTATTCCCATGCTTTCTTTTAAACCAATAGCAGTATTTAATGCCCGGTTTAAAGGACTAGAATATAAACCAACAAATTTAGTTTTTTTAAGATAATTGCCAAGTTCTTTTATGTCAGCTAAACTCTGCGGTAAAAGAGGTGAATCACCGTGCGCTCCTTGAAATCTTTTCTCTAAATTCCATTCGGTTTTACCATGTCTGACAAAATAAATTTGCATGCTTTATTAACTTCTCCTCCTCATCATTACTTTTCCAGTTTATCATTTAATAGAGTTAAACGAGAAGAAATTCTGACTTAACATAGCAAGAATATCTTAATTCACGCGAACAAGAACCAAAAATTAAGACCCTACTATCTAAATCGTTAAACACTTTATTTTTTAGCAATTTCGAAAATCAAAGTACTTAAAAATTGATAAACAAAAATAGGAAAATGAAAAATGACACTTTCCTATTAAAACTAAACTAATTGTAGCTTATTTTCATTTTTATACGCACAATCAATATTTCCGCCGCCAAGACACTCTTCGCCATTATATAAAACTAAGGCCTGACCAGGTGTGACTGCTCGCGCAGGTTCATCAAAATAAACCGTTGCTGAATTGCTGTCAGCATGATATTCAACTGTGACACTAACATCAGGCTGGCGATATCTAAATTTTGCACTACAGTGTATTTTGAAGTCATGATCTGGCCGACCAGTGAAAAATGACATTTCGCTAGCTTCAAGCTTGGTTGCGTACAAAAGCTCGCTGTCGTAACCCTGCTCAACAATCAACTCGTTTTTAGTTAAATCCTTGCCAACAACAAACCAAGGTGCAGTGGATTCTTTAGTCGATCCCAAGCCAAGGCCTGAACGTTGACCAATAGTGTAATACATTAGTCCTGCATGTTCACCAACGACTGAACCGTCAGGAGTTACCATTTTACCCGCCTTAGCGGGGAGAAACTCCGTCAAAAACTTCTGAAAGTTTCTTTCTCCAATGAAGCAAATTCCAGTTGAATCCTTTTTCTTGGCATTAATTAATCCATTTTCGATAGCAATTTGGCGAACTTGAGGTTTAGTTAAATTTGCTAATGGAAATATCACTCGACTAATTTGTTCTTGACTTAACTGACTCAGAAAGTAAGTTTGATCCTTATTACCGTCTTTAGGTCGCATCATATGAGTAACACCATTTTCATCAGTTACCGTCTTAGCGTAGTGACCCATAGCAATGTAATCAGCATCAAGGTTCAACGCAAATTCGAGAAATGATTTAAACTTTATTTGACTATTACACATTACATCAGGATTTGGCGTACGGCCTTTTTTGTATTCACTTAAGAAATACTCAAAAACACGATGCCAATATTCTTTTTCGAAGTTAATTGAATAGTACGGAATTCCAATTTGATCCGCTACTTTTTTAACGTCCTCATAGTCTTCAGTTACAGTGCAAACGCCACTGTCATCAGTATCGTCCCAATTTTTCATGAATACGCCAATAACGTCGTAACCCTGCTGTTTAAGCAGCAAAGCTGAAACGGATGAATCTACTCCGCCACTCATACCAACAACAACCCTAGTCTTCTTTTTTGTCAACTAAATCAATCCTTTACCGCAATAATAATATTACGCTCTTCTAAGTCCTTCAATATATAGTTTAAAAGTTCAACTGTAGGTGCCAACTGTTTATTCTTAAAAATATTAACTTTTTTGAGACCATTCTGGTCCGTAACAACCATTGTTAGACGCTTTAGGTCCTTATCAATAGTCATCTTAAGCTTGGTTGGCGCATCATAAGGCGATTCATTATAAAGCGGATGCTCGTAATTAAAATTACCCTTAGTCGTCTTAACGAAACCTGCATCAATCAGAGCATATAGTTTCAAATCAGGACTAAGCGTAAATTTTCGCTGATCGCCATTAATTTCAACAGTGTTTGCCATAGTTTTACCTCTTACTTACTAATAATAAGTTACATTGTTTTAAAAAGCAACTACTTTTGTTTGTCTTGAATTTTGCTAACAATATTGATTAGCTGCTCCGCAAAACGCATGACTTCTTCGTCAGTGTTATAGCGTCCAAAAGAAATCCGAATTGACTCAGTAATGCGCGGAGAGTTTTTACCAAAACAAGCAATCAAAACATGAGATGGTTCAATTGAGCCAGCTGTACATGCCGAACCACCGGAAACAGCAAAACCAGCCAAATCAAGGTTAGTTTGTAAAACGGTAGTTGACACATTTTTTAGCCACAGATTCAGAACATGATGGGACGCTTTCTCGCTAATTCCACCATTAACTTGATACTTAATTTTAGCATTATCTAATTTTTTCAAAATTATTTTTTGAAAATGACGATATCTGCTTTGCAATTCTGTTTTGTCAAAACTTGCTGCTTCGCGGACTGCTTCACCAAAGCCAGCAATACCAGGCACATTTTCAGTCCCAGCTCGTCTTTTAGTTTCCTGATCACCGCCATAAATTAATGAAGGTAATTTAACATTGGAGTCGATATATAAAAAACCTAAAAATTTTGGTCCATTGATTTTATGTGCCGAAGCCGATAAGAAATTAATCTTCATTTCATCAACATCTATGTCGATATTGCCTAACCCTTGAACGGCATCAACGTGGTAATATGCATTACTTTGGGCGACAATTTCCCCGATTTGTTTCAAAGGATTAATAATCCCGATTTCATTGTTGACTGCCATAATCGATACCAAAATAGTATCAGGAGTCAAAAAGTGTTTTAACTGCTCAAGCGAAATACAGCCATTCTCATCAACATCAAGATAAATTACTTCATAACCTTCTTGTTCGAGCTGCTTCATCGGTTGTAAAACTGACGGATGTTCTATTTTTGTGGTAATGACACGCTTTCCTATTTCTTTTCGGCTATGTGCAGTCCCAAAAATTACATTATTATTGCTTTCAGTACCACCTGATGTAAAGACTATTTCATTATCTTTGGCATGAATTGCCTTAGCAATTTGACTACGCGCTTGATCAACTGTATGACGAGCTTGTCGTCCTATTTCGTATGTACTTGAAGCATTACCAAAATCTTGTTTCATTTCGTTGGTAATTATTTCAATAACCTTGGGCGACATTGGAGTTGTAGCTGCATTATCTAAATATATTTCTTTACTCATTTTATTTTATCTTTTCCAAGTAAGCGCATATCTGCTTAGCTGCCTTTGCTCCTACTTTCTTAGCCAGCTGATCAAAGTCCTCATTTGCACCGTCATTGCCATTATCAGATATTGCTCTCATTGCAATTAGCGGCTTGTTAAAATGATAAGCAACTTGAGCAAAAGCGGCACCTTCCATTTCAACACATAAGGCTTTTGGAAAATTCAACTTAATGGTTTCTTTTTGAGCATCAGATCCGATAAAAGAGTCGCCAGTAACTACTAGTCCTTCATCATAAGAAACACACTGATCATTTAAAAAATCAGCGAACTTTTCTTTCTGAGGCGAATTTAAGCTAAAAGTGGCTGGTTCACCGGGAATCTGTCCTTCAACGTAATTGCCCGCAAGAGTGTTATGCGCATCGTGATAAGCAAACGAACTTGCGAGCACGATATCTTCTTTATGCACATGGTTTTGCAATGATCCGGCAGTACCAGTCATGAACACTGCATCAACATCAACTCGACTTAAAAGGCTAGTCAAATTCATTGCAGCTTGCACTTTACCAATTCCGCTCAACCCAACATATATGTCATTGTGATTAACGCAAAAATGCTCGAACATTGTAGATCCGAACATTTCCTTGTTACCAGAGCGAAAATACTTGTGATAATACTCAGCCTCAATTTCCATTGGGACAATAATTGCTATCTTCATTTTACCCTCGTTTAATAATCTATAAATGAAACAATGCCAATAATACCAACACAATTAAAACAAACACAATTATTATTGCATGATTCAACTTCTTTTTCAGTCTCAATGCTTTATCTTGACTTGACAGAGATTGGTTATGCGCTTCACGCTTGAAGGATGAATCTTCTTTTTTCTCTTGGTCAGCGTCACGATTGCCCTGCTCATTTCGTCGTTTCCGACCTTCACTTTCCCGTTGCTGATTAATTTGCACATTATCTTGATCAGTTCGAGTAAATTCAGGATTAACATCGACTTCTTGATTATCATCGTCAAAAGCAGATTTTATTGTATTCAAAAATCCTCTATTTTTTTGATGTTTAGCCTTTTTACGGTATTCCGATCGTTTTTCAGTCATTTTATTCCTCAGCGTCTACACCAGTTAAGAGCATGTTTTCCCACACACTCATTGCGTACAATGTTTTAGCGTCGACAATTTTACCTTGAGCAGAAAGCAATTTTAATTCTTCAAGACTATACCAGTGACTAGTTAAAAATTCATCACTGTCAAGTGGTTTTTTATCGACTAATTTTGTTAGCGTATCACAATAAAATAAGTATAATTTTTCATTAGTAAAACCAGGGGATGAATAAAATTCAGTTATCTTCTCCCAGTAATCAGCGCGATAGCCGCCTTCTTCATTTAACTCACGTTTCATTGCGTCCAAGGGACTTGCATCAGTTTCATCAATCAAACCAGCTGGAATTTCCAAAGTCAATTCCTTTATCGGCTCACGCCACTGCTCAACTAATAGCATTTCTTGCTTATCATTTACTGCAATAGCTGCTGCTGCAGGCTTATGCTGCACAATCTCTCTAGTTGCGGTTTCACCATTTGGCAACTTAATCGTTCTAACTGAGAGATCAACTATTCGTCCCGAAAAAATCTGTTTTGAAGAAATTTCAGTTTCTGTTAAATCCATTTATTCACTTTCCTGTAAATCGGCTAAGTATACATTTACACACTGCAAGCCATTTTTTCCCTGAGCAAGTTGGTATTTTACCTTTTGCCCTACTCGAAGGCGACGATATCCTTCTTCCTTAATTGCTGTATAAAAAACAAAATACGATTTGTGATTTTCTTCGTCTTCAATAAAACCAAAACTACTGTTTTGGTCAAATTGCTTTACTGTTCCTAAACGCATTACTCTTCCAATCCTTCTTGGACAGCTTCAGGATAATCGGTTTTAACTATCTCAGCACAACGTCCACATAACATCGGCATATCTTTGTCTTTGCCAATATCTGTTCTAATCATTCGGCAACGAGGACAAACTTCACCTTCAGCGCGTTCTACAATAAATGAACCATTTCCTAAATGTTCAGCATTTGCAGGTGCTTCACCATTGGCAATTGTTAGTTTTGAAACAATTAAGATCTGTCTGAAATCAGCATCCAGTTTATTTAGCACTGCTTGAGTTTCCTGATCAGGATAAATCGTAACTGCTGCTTCAAATGACTTACCAATTAGCTTTTCATCACGGGCTTCTTCCAGTACTTTAAGAACGTCATCACGAAGATTCATAAATTTCTGCCAATTTTCAAGTAATTCATCATGATTATCATATTCTACTACATCAGGCATTTCAGCAAGTTGCACATAATTTTCTTTTTCTTTTAAAAATGACCAAATTTCTTCCATCGTATGCGGCAAAATTGGTGTTAAAGTTTTAGCCAATTTCACAGCAGCATCGTAGATAACAGTTTGCATTGAACGTCTAGCGTGACTATTTTCACCTTCGATATATAAAACATCTTTAGCAAAATCCAAATAAAATGCGGAAAGCTCGTTTGAAATAAACGAAAATACTCTCTTATACACGTTATTAAAATCATACTTTCCATATGACTCAAGACAAATTTTCACTAAGTCATTCAAACGAACTTCTAGGTATTGATCAATCGAGTTAAGATCTTGATACGCAACTCGATCTTTTTCAGGTTCAAAGTCAGAAGTATTTGCCAGCATATAGCGGAAAGTATTTCTGATTTTACGGTAACTTTCAGCAGTTTGTTGTAAAATGTCCTGCGAAACAGCAACATCAGAAGTTGCGTCCACTGAAGCAACCCACAAACGAATAATCTCAGCACCCATTTTCTTAATGACATCATCTGGCACAATTACATTGCCAAGTGACTTAGACATTTTGTGTCCCTTGTCATCCAAAACAAATCCTTGAGACAGAATACCACGATATGGGGCAATTCCTGTTGTAGCAACCGAAGTAATCAAACTAGAATTAAACCAGCCACGGTACTGATCACTGCCTTCAAGATAAAGGTCTGCTGGGAAACGTAAGTTATCTCTTGCTGCCATCACAGCTTGATGTGAGGATCCAGAATCAAACCAAACATCTAAAATATCGGTCTCTTTTCTAAACTCACCGTGAGGAGAATGCTCAGAAGTAAAACCATCAGGGAGTAGTTCCTTTGCGGTATGTTTGTACCAAGCATTAGAACCTTCCTTTGCAAAGATTTGGGCAATATGCTCAATTGTTTCAGAAGTCACGATTGGAGTATCATCTTCAGCATAGAAAATTGGTAATGGAACTCCCCATGCCCGTTGACGGGAAATTACCCAATCACCGCGGTCTTTAATCATGTTGTGCAAGCGTAATTTACCCCATGACGGAGTAAAGTTTACTTGGTCAATTTGATCAAGAATTTGCTGACGACATTTTTCAATCGAAGCAAACCACTGAGTAGTTGCACGATAGATTACTGGCTTTTTGGTACGCCAATCATGAGGATAAGAGTGCGTAAAGAAGCTCAGTTTGAGTAAATTACCTGATTTTTCTAATTTCTCGGCAACGACTTTATTTGCGTCATCGTAGAACATGCCAACTAAATCAGGATCTGGTACTTCTTTAGTGAAGCATCCTTTGTTGTCCATCGGACTAAATACTGGCAAACCGTATTTTTGTGCAACGTTGTAATCATCTTCACCAAAGCCAGAAGCAGTATGAACTAAACCAGTACCATCGTCAGCAGTAACATGCGGTGCATTCATCAAAAGGACATCCTGACCATAAAGCGGATGAGTTGCAAGCATGCGGTCCATATCAGTACCTTTCAGATGCTGCTCAGTTTCATAATCTTTCCAACCTAATGTTTCAGCTACTGCTTGCAAACGCTCAGTGCCAACAACATAACGTTTATCACCAACTTTGACTACTGAATAGTCAAAACCTGGATTAACTGTAATTCCTTGGTTTGCCGGAATAGTCCACGGCGTCGTAGTCCAAATTAGAAAGTAAGTTCTTTCCGAATCTAAAATTCCCTTTCCGTCCTTAACTGGAAACGCAACATAAATCGATGGTGATTTTACATCATGGTATTCAACTTCTGCCTCAGCGAGAGTTGACTCACTGGAAGGAGACCAATAAACCGGTTTTTTACCCTTGTAAATATATCCTTTTTCGTACATTTTACCAAATACACGAATTTCTTCGGCTTCATACTCAGGCTGAAGCGTTATATAAGGATGATCCCAATCGCCCATGACACCTAAACGCTTAAAATCAGCCATTTGCTTTTTGACTTCTTTTCTAGCAAAGTCTTCGCAAAGCTGACGATATTCTGCTTGGCTCATTTTTTTACGATCTACGCCTTGCTTTGTCAATTGTTGCTCAATAGGTAACCCATGTGTATCCCAACCAGGAACATAAGGCGCACAGTATCCGCTCATATTTTTAAATCGAATAATGATATCCTTGGAAATCTTGTTTAAAGCATGACCCATATGAATATTACCATTGGCAAACGGAGGACCATCGTGTAAGTCAAAGTGCGGCTTACCTTCATTTAGTTTTAGTCGCTGTTCATATAGCTTATTTTCATCCCATTGCTTTTGCCACTCAGCTTCTCTAACGGGCAGATTTCCCCGCATCTTAAACTTGGTTTTACCCAGATTTAGCGTATCTCTTACTCTCATTTTAAATTTCCTTTCTATAAAAAAACCTCGTCCTTTAAATTAGGGCGAGGTTTTTCATCGTGGTACCACCTAAATTGAGTTATCAAACTCCACTTAATAACTGCGTATCGTGCAGCTGACGAAATAAACTAGAATTATGACAGCTGATCAACTTTTTAGCTCTTGCACTAGTCTCACACCAACACTAATTCGCTGAATTGCTTAAAAAGTTTTACTGCCCGCTTATTAATTATGATTTTTATAATCATCAGGGAAAATTATTGTTGTTCCTGATGGACCTGACAGTTGATCAGAATCATTAGTTAAATCGCTAATTGCTTCTGAGTTTGGACTGTCCCCTTCCATTGGCTTAGGCTCATCCGTATTTTCTACTTTATCTTTTTCATCATCAATATTATCTTCAACGATGTTATCTTCAAAGTTTACTTCAATATCCCCGCCGTTGTCAACCTCATCGTCTTCATCGTCATCTTCATCAACTTCTTCTTCAGCATCAACTAAAGTAATTGGCTCGGCACCATCTGGCGGATAAAAGCGCTCAGTTGAGAAGTACTCATCAAGAGCTTTTTGCCAATCATCGTCATTTAAGTTTGCAATGGCTTTTTGCAAAAGATCTTGAATATAACTTCGATATCCAGCAACTTCACGTTTTACCCGTTCATAATCAGATTTTATGGTTTCCAATTGTTGACGTTGATAGTCCGTATCAATTTCAGCTTGAGCTGCCTTGTCATTCGCTGCAACTGTCGCATTGTCGACAATTTTAGTAGCTTTCTTGTGAGCTTCTTCAACCTGCTCTTTGATGCTTTGCTCTTGTTGTTGATAGTTAATTACCTGACTTTGCAGTTGATTAACCTGACTCATTAAGCGTGTAACTTCATTTTTTAAGTCAATATTATCATCAAGTAAATTTCCATATTCGTCGACTATTTGATCCAAAAATACATCAACTTCATGTCTGTCGTAACCACTAAGTCCTCTTTTTTTGAACTCCTTATTATGAATATCCATTGGAGTCAATGTTTTTTTTGCTTGTTCTTCTTTGTTTGCCAAAGTTTTAGCACCACCTTAAATTTACCTTTTTTAGTTGTTCTAAGGTCTAAAATCTGGCATCTGCCAAAATGTCTCAGACTTAGAATATCATTTTCTTTTACTATTATATTAGAATCCTTTGTTACATGCCAATTTAATTTTACTAAATTATCAGCAATTGCCTCTTTTATTTGCCGTCTGCTTTTATTACTAACACCAGATAAAACTGCGTCAAGCCTGAGAGCTGAACTAATAACTGATAGTTCAATCGCATTATCCTCAGGAATAAGAACTTCTCGGTTCAAAATTGGCCTTATTCTAACCTGAGTTCTACCAATTTGTCTAACTTCATTTTGAAAATGATTTAGTAATTCGCTTTTAACAAAAAACTGCCACTTTCCTTGACCATCAGTAATAATATCGCCAAAAGTATCCGTCTCAATACCGGAATTGGCTAAACTACCAAGAATTTCACCATGACTTAGTTGATTGTACTTATAAGAATAATCAATTTTACAGGCACTGATACTATAGTCCCTAAATCTAAGATTTTTCCCATCTTCAGAAATATACACGCGTTTTTTTTCAGCTTCAGGATAGCCACCATATTCTTGGATAATCAATGTATCTGCAGCAAGCATCTTTAGTGTATCTCTTTGTCCTGGATTTAAAAAATCAGTTAGCACTGTTTGATGATGATAAGTTACATTAGTTAATAACCCAGCTAATTTATCAACGTCTTTAGCATCATCTGGATTATTTCCGTACAGTACTTTTTTTGCATAGTTGCGGCGTTTAATAATGTCGTCCAAATTTACATACGTTCCTCAAAACTATTTTCCGAATAATACAATATACTCTATTCTTACAAGCTTTCAAGCTCAGAAGCACTTTATAGTTCATTTTAATTTAGATGTACATTTGTTATCAGCCATCCTTATTTATCGAAAGAATAAGGATTCTGTAACTAAATTAAATGATAAAAAAAGCAGCCGCAGCTGCATAAATTGTATCTATCTCACAAAAATTCTTAATAAAATGTTAAGTACCCATTTTAATACATAATCTTGCACAAAATAAAGTAATAACAAGCCGATTAAAAAGGAAACATCTATACCGGTTGATTGGGTCAAATTTTGAATTATTCCTTTACGGAATATATTGACATAGGGGTCAATTATTCGATTTAGAAATCTACCAACTACTGAGTCTCGTAAAGACGGAACCCAACTTAAAATGGCATCGATTACCATAATGATGCTATATATCCAAATCAGCCAGTTGATAGCTTCAATCACATAGTATATTATTGTTGCCATTAGCTCAGATTATCTTCCTTGTCGACTAAATCACTAATTTTGCCATTAGTTACAAATTTAGGCGGAGTAGCTAAAAAGATGCGATCACCAATACGTTGAATTTCACCATTTAAAGCGTAAACAGTACCAGTAATAAAGTCAACGATTCTGCGCGCAGAGGAATCTTCCATCCTACTAAAATTAATGACTACTGCTTTGTTGTTCAACAAGTTTTGCGCAACTTCTTTTGCATCAGAATATACTCGAGGCTCATATAGAACAATCTTACTTTTAGCAGAATTAACTCCAGATTTGATGGAAACTACTTTATCAGAATCGATGCCATTAGATTGAATACTATCTTCATCACCGACCCTAGTATCATCTAGATACTCTTCATCTAGCATCTCATCTTCTTCATCTGAAACGCCGAAAAATTTGCCTATTTTACTAAAAGCCATCTTTTTACCTCCTATTAGTTTTCACCGCGGTGTCTAAAAAATGGAATATCATCTACATCGTCGTCATCCAAAGCACTTGTTTCAATCTGAGAAATGCTGCTTTGATCATCATCAGTAAATGAACTTTGCCTTTGATCTTGTTCAATACTATCTGCAGATGCGCGCCTAGTTTCTTGATCATTACTATCTAATCCCCAAACACTAGTTGGGTCAACCATTGTCGAATGCTTAGCAGCATTATCGTCAGAAGCAGATTGCTCAACAACTTGTTCTTGTTCAGAAACTTCAGAAGTTACTTGATCACCTGGCTGAGCCTTAACCTTATGACCCTGACCAGGTAACTGTTTTGAAGCCTCTTCTTCAGCCATTGAGCTAATTCCGGTTGCAATAACTGTGACAACAACTTCATCACCTAGGTTAGGGTTAATTGAGGTACCAAAGATAATGTTTACATCATCGCCAGCGGCTTTTGAAACAATGTCAGAAGCATCTTGAGCCTCAAATAACGTCAAATCTGGTCCACCAGTAATATTCAATAGGACTTGCCTTGCTCCATCAATCGATACTTCAAGAAGTGGAGAAGAAATTGCCAGCTTAGTAGCTTCAACTGTTCTGTTTTCGCCGCTAGCCCGGCCAATACCCATAAGGGCGGCTCCTTGATTTTCCATGACCGTTTTAACATCGGCAAAATCCAAGTTAACATAATCAGTTGAAGTAATTAAGTCAGAAATTCCTTGAACACCCTGTTTTAACACGTTGTCGGCTTCTTTAAAAGCATCCATCATCGGTGTCTTCTTATCAACCATTTCAAGTAGACGATTGTTAGCAATAATTACTAAAGTGTCAACATATTGCTTTAATTCAGAAATACCCTCAGTGGCATTTTTAGAACGCTTGGGACCCTCAAATGTGAACGGACGAGTAACAACCCCAACTGTTAATGCACCTGTTTCACGAGCAATTTTGGCCACAACCGGAGCAGCACCAGTACCAGTACCACCACCCATTCCAGCAGTGATAAAAATCATGTCAGCACCCTTTAGGGCATCTTCAATTGTTTGCTCGCTTTCTTCAGCAGCTTTTTGACCAACATCAGGGTGTGAGCCAGCACCAAGTCCTCTTGTTAGTTTAGGTCCAAGCTGTATTTTAGTTTCTGCTTTATTACTGTTTAATGCCTGAACATCCGTGTTAGCCGCAACAAAGGAAACTCCTTGTACGCCATCATCGATCATTCGATTGACAGCATTACCACCAGCGCCACCGACACCAATCACTTTGATGACTGCATTTTTATTGTCATCTGAATCGAATGTGAAATCCATCTATATTAACCACCTTTAATCAAAGAATTTCTTAAAGAAATTCCCAATGCCTCTATCTTTATTTTGCGTATCTTTTTTCGATTTGCTTTGCGCTCTTCGTTCACGCTTTAGCAACTCATGTCTATTATATTCTTCTTTTCCTTGGTTTTCATTACTAGTTACCGGTCTTTTTGAATTTTTAGTAATTTTTTCAGTTGTTTCTTCAGTTTCACCTAAGGCGTTCTTTCCATAAATTGCACTAATAACCAGGAAATCAATATCAGACATTTTATATGCATAGTTAACTATACCATACGCTGCAGAATATACTGGATTACGCATCCCAATTTGGTCAGGTTGATATACTCTGGTCTTAACATTAAATTCAGAAGCTACTATATCATCGCAGCCTTGAAGCAAGCTGCTACCACCCGTAATGACGATACCACCCGGTAATTTTAAAGCGTCATGCTTTACTAAGCCTTTTTCAATGCGTTTAACCGTTTGTAAAACACGAGCATTGATAATCCGACTAAGATATACTTCATCAACCATCTGTTGACCATTAGAGCCGACACTGTTCACTGCAAACTTGTTTTTCTCAGAAGCTAAATTTGGATCCGCATAACCGTAGTCAAGTTTAATCTGTTCAGCATCTTTTTTCGACACACTGAGAACTGCAGAAATATCATTTGTTATGTCACTGCCGCCTTCAAAATCAATATTGGCGTACTTGATTTGACCGTTATGAATTACGGTAGCAGTAGTTATTCCACCACCTAAATCAAGAATAACTGACCCAAAAGTACGTTCACTCTCATCTAGAGCAACGCTAGCAATTGCGAGTGGCGTTGGAATAAAGAAGTTATTTTGATACCCAGCCCGTTCAATTGCTTTTTTAATGTTGTGAAGTGGACTAGCAGGTGCAGTTAGCATAATTCCATGAACTGCTAACGAATGAGCAATCATCTTGCGTGGGTCATCAACTTCAGTTTTGCCATCAATTAGAAACCGACTTGGTAAAAAAGCAATTGGCTCGCGCTCGCTCTTGACCGCCGACTTAATAGCCGCCTGTACTACACGCCTAACATCATTGTTGCCAACTTCTTGACCATTATCGCTAACACTAATCATGTCACTAGCTGTTTCCAGTTGCAACATTCCAACTGGAATTCCCGTCACTACACGATAAATATTTGCATTAGTTTTTTTGGCAATTTCTTTTAATGCACGACTAATCGCATTAGCAGTTTCATCGATGTCTACGATATTGCCATGCCGCATTCCTTTATTGGGAATCACAACGGCACCAATTACTTTGCCAGAGTCAGCTACAACCGCTTTAACACTAGTGGTACCTATATCTAGTCCCACCAAAAGATTCGTATTGTCCAAAAATTAGCCCCCCTCGATGTTCTCTTAAAATTTTAACATAAAAAAATGATAAATTCAGCTTATGTTAAGCCATACGCACGCTTCTCACTTGGAGTGAGTGGTCGACTATAAGCGCCCACTTCCAAATCAATCAAGCTATTTTTTCCAACTTTAGTTTTTATTTCATTATAATACTTTAGTTTACTTTTGAGGGTAGAAGCACTGCCGATAACTACATTGCCATCTTTCATAACAAAAATGACTTGCGATTTGCGTCGAGTATTCCCACTTAAAAGCTTGATTTGACTACGAAAGTCACTAGGCAAGCTGTTAAATAATTTAAGATTATTTTTTAATGAAACTTCGTGATTATAACCAATAAATACAGGCTTATCTTGGCTTATTTTATTCCAAGATAATAACTGTGTACCTAGTTTACCATTTGTTAGAATTTTACAATAGCCTTTTTCTTTCTTAATATAGCCTATTGTACTATATTCATTTACTTTTAAAACAAGTTGATTAAAATGATTTACTCGAACATCAACATTTTTGACTTCAGTATATTTATTTGTCAACTTACCACTAACATCATTCAAATGGAGTAAGTAGTCAATTGTCTTGTCGCTGGCAGTAATACCTGAATTTTGAACAACTTCTTTAACTGGTAAATCATCTGCACCTTCAATTTTTACGCTACCGACATTGGCCAATGGTGAAATATAATAGCCTAAAGCAATAATACAAATTAATGAAATAGTCACAATTAAGCCCAGACGCTTAACTAAAGCGGTTTTTCGTTCACTTTGAAGCCTTGAAAGTGAGGCAGAAACTTTAGTTTGGTATTTTCTTTTTCCTTGGTTAGATTGATGCTCCAAATATGGTGACAGTTTCTCATTAGGATCAATTTTGGTTACACGCTTCTTTGCCAACTGCCTCACCTCCTTTTATTTTGAAATTTCTTCCATTACTTTAATAACCTGATCCGAAGCATCAGGCACTCCTAATTTTTTGGATGCTACACTCATTTCATCTGCATATTTACTATCAAGTAAAATATGATCAATTGAAGAAATAAAATTGTTGGGATTTAAATCTTCTTCAGCAATAACTGTTGCTGCACCCGCTTTTTCAAGATCAAGGGCGTTTTTCATTTGGTGATTATGAGTAACATTTGGACTAGGAATCAAAATTGCCGGTACACCAAGTGCTGTGAATTCAGCAATACTGGTTGCTCCAGAGCGTGAAACTACGCAGGTCATTTTAGGAAGAAGAGCTGGCATGTCTTTAACGTAAGGTAAGATCTTAATGCTATTACCATAATCAACTCCAGCGAGCTTTTTTTGAATCTCTTCGTAATAATAAGTACCCGTGACCCAAATGACCTGATACGGTTTATGCTCCAGTTTGGTAAGTGATTTAAGCACCACCCGATTAATCGCTAAAGAACCGCGCGATCCACCAAAGATTAAAACAGTTGGGGTTTGAGGATTTAATCCCCATTCAGTTTGCAAATCGACTTTTGAAGCAGCTAAACCTAGAACTTGTTGAGAGCGCGGATTACCTGTTTTAACCAACTTTTTCTTTTCAGAAAATTGTCTAGCGGCATCATCAAAAGTGTAACAAATTCTGTCAACATAGTGCCCTAAAAACTTGTTAGCAACACCAACTATCGAATTTGATTCATGAATCATGGTAGGAATATTCATTTTCGCCGCAGCAAAAACAATTGCTCCACTCACATAGCCGCCAGTACCCACTACAACATCTGGTTTGAAATCTGTAACAATCTTCTTGGCTTTTTTTGTCGCTTTAACAAATAAATTAATAGTTGTAAAATTGTTCAATAAATGTTTACGAGAAAAACCCTGAATCTCGAGCGTAGCAAAGTTTACACCTGCTGCTGGAACGATTTTAGCTTCCAATCCTTTTTGAGTACCGACAAAGAGAATTTCGTCATCAGTAGTAAGGTTTTTTTCTTTTAAGCGCTCAATTAATGCCAAAATTGGATAAATGTGGCCACCAGTTCCGCCACCAGTAAAAATAATTCTCATTTTATTTCGTCTTTAGTTCCTTCACAAATTTAACAAAATAATCGCCACGTTCTTCAAATGATCTGAACTGATCCCAAGATGCACAAGCGGGGGAAAATAACAATACATCACCAGGTTCGGTAAGCTCATATGCTCTAGGGACCGCTTCTTGCAATTTGTTTTCAATTACAATATTGCTAATGCCAGCTTTACGGGCAGCGTCGGCAAGTAAATACCGCGTTTCGCCGTATAAAACAACTGCCTTTACATGCTTTTTTAGAACTGGAACCAAAGAATCAAATTTAAAACCACGATCTAAGCCACCTGCTATTAATACCTCTGGTTCACTAAAGGAAGGAATTGCAACCGATGCTGCTTCAATATTAGTAGACTTCGAATCATTATATATTTTCCGCCCTTCTAATGTCATAACATATTGCAGTCGGTGTTCTGCTCCAGTAAAAGTGGTCAATGTAGAGCGAATATCATCTTTATCAGCACCCATAATTTGAGCGATTGCACAAGCTACAAGAGCATTTTGCTGATTGTGAATTCCGGGCATTTTCATTTCACTTGCTTTTATTATTTTTTCATTTTTATTTTGTAAATATCCTTCAGCAATGAAGTAATCAGCTTGTCGATCGTTTTCTGAAAAAGTCCGGATTTTCGCCTTTGTTACTTCTTTTTCTTTTTTAAAAATTTCTTTTTGATCATAATTAGCTAAAAAATAATTATCTGCTGATTGCGTGCGCGTGACATTTAGCTTTGCCTCAGTATAGTTAGCAAAAGTTTTATGGTAATCAAGATGAACATTGTTATAAATATCAATAATTGCGGCAACTTTAGGATTAATGTCCGTTACACCCATTAATTGAAAACTAGAAATTTCCACAACTAAAATATCGCCTTCACTTACTTTAGTAACAGCTTCAGAAATAGGCAAACCAATATTTCCTACCGCATAAGCATGGTGTCCAGATTTTACTAAATGATGCTCCAAAATCTGTTGAGTAAGCATAACTGTAGTAGTTTTACCATTAGAACCAGTTACGCATACGTAAGGGGCTTCACTTACACTTAAAGCAACTTCAGGTTCAGTAATGATTGGAATTTTGAGGCTCAGTGCCTTTTGCACCATTGGATTATCATATGGAATTCCAGGGTTTTTAACCAAAAAGTCAAAATGCTCTTTTGAAAGTAAATTGACTGGATGCTTACCTCCAATTACACGGACTCCCATTTTCTTTAAATCTAGCGCATGCTCATCTTGATCTAGTTCAGCCTTATCATTCAAGGTCAGCTTTGCACCAAGTTTAAGTAACAACATACTTACTGCAAAACCGCTCTTGCCAAGACCTAAAACTAAAATATTTTTGTTTTGATAAGTGTCAATCTGCCTCATTTTCTACTTTTAACCCCAAATTACAAGATATAGAATACTACCAATTAGACCAACCACCCAAAACAAAATGTCAACTTTCCATTCTGAAAGTCCAAGCATCTCAAAATGATGATGAATTGGTGTCATTTTAAAAATTCTTTTACCAGTTGTCCGGAAAGAGATAACCTGCAAAATAACACTAGCAGTTTCACAAACAAAAACAATTCCTACTAAAAGCAATGACCACGGCCGATTTAAAAACACACTGACAGCAGCTAACCCACCACCAAGGGCAAGCGAGCCAGCATCTCCCATAAAAATTTTAGCAGGTTTATGATTAAAAATGAAAAATGAAATTAATCCGCCAATCACACTCATACAAAAAATCAAAATCGCAGAGTTTTGTTGTTTAAAAGCCAAGTAAGCATATGTTCCATATGCAATAATTGATAAGCCAGTAGCAAGACCATCTAAGCCATCAGACAAGTTGACAGCATTAGAAAATCCAACCAGCCAAAAGACAACAAATATTGCAAATACAACTACACTACTAACAAACCCAAAAAACGGAATAAAAAGAAAAAACCTAAAACTATCAGTAACTGCAATCCAAACTATCACGATTGCAATTAAAATCTGAAGCGCAAATTTCTGCCAAGCCTTTAAACCCAGATTACGCTTATAAAATAGCTTAATGCCATCATCTAAAAAACCAACAATACCATATCCCAATAGGCATATTAACAAAATTAACACTAAATGACTCATTGTACCTTGCCAAGTCGCAACCCAGATAGCTGAAATAGCTGATGCAAGAACAAAAACGACACCACCCATGGTTGGTGTTCCGGATTTTTTTTGGTGCCATTTAGGACCTTCTGGTCGAATTTCCTGCCCCTCATGATGACTTCTCATAAAGATAATCATCCAAGGCAAAAAGATTCCTGTTAATGCTAATGAACTAACTAATGCAATAATGCTAATAATAAGCATAAAAAGTATTACTCCTTTAATTTAACTTTGATCTTTATTCCAGATTTAATAGTTGAGTTGATTTGCTTACTCTGTTTTTTGACAACTCCAGATCCCTCAATCTTTATTTTTGCTCCGGTTAATTCAGAAAATTGGTGTAAATCGTCAATGGTCCACCCATTCATATTAGGACATTTTACTTTTCCAGAAGCTAAAACAAACATACGCTTGCCGGATTGCACTTTTTGTCCTTTCGAATATGACTGCGCAACTATTTTATCACCGTTGCCTAATTTAACAAGTCTTAAGCCGATGCGTTTAGCTTTCTTCTTTGAATCAGGATAAGTCAGCCCTTTTAAGTCAGGAATTTTCACAACTGCCGAGTTGTCAACTTCGTTTTTAGACATTAAAATGACCCGTTTCATCATTGGCTTAAAGATTGATGAAAGAATTACTTCTGCAGGTTTACTCATTCGGCGAGGTTGCTTTACGGTAATGTAAATACAGTAACGTGGTTTTTTAGCAGGTGTAACGCCAACAACTGAAAATGTGTAATTATTGTCACCCTTTAAATAACCACCACTTTTTAGGTTAGCAATTTGAGCAGTACCAGTTTTAACTGCTATGCTTTGACCTTTGATTTGATAAGCAGAACCGGTACCGATGCGCTTATTTAAAACTCCCTGCATATTTTCAAGAACAACTTTAGCGACCTCTTTTGAATAAACCGGTTGACCAACATTCTTAACTTGATAACCAGAAATTGTCTTACCTTCAGAATCCGTTATTTTCTCCACAAACTGTGGTTTTACCATTTGCCCGTCATTTGCCAGACTACTAAATGCCTGCATCATCTGCATAACATTAACATTAATACCTTGACCAAAACTGGTAACAGCTTGGTCAATTGGTGACTTGAAAGCAATTAGTCCTGGTTGCTCCCCAGGAAGAGTTACTCCCGTTTTCTCTCCAATTTTAAACTTCTTAAGGTAACTACGCCAAGTCTTTGCTCCCATCTGCTGTTCGATGTGGACAAACCCTGTATTACTAGATCTTGGAAAAGCCTGAGAGAAGGGAATACTTCCCCATCCATGAGGCTGCCAGTCATGAATTACCGAACCACTAACAGTTACCGAACCAGAATTATAGTATTGGTTAGGATGATAATTTCCGCTATCTACAGCAGCAGCTAAGGTCAAAATTTTAAAAACAGATCCGGGTTCATAAGTATCTTGAATCAAGATGTTTCGATATGAGTTCTGCATTCCCTTTTTAGTTTGAGGATTAAATGTTGGTCTTTGTGAAGCTGCCATGATTTTACCAGTCTTCATATCCTCAACAACTGCAGTAATTGAAACGGGATTAAAGTTATTCTGAACATAGGAAAGACGATCTTCAAGATACTCTTGAAGTTGAGAGTCAATTGTCAAATGAACATTGTTTCCGTTTTTTGGAGCTTTATAATTTTGAACACTATTGGGAGTCTGATAATTTGAAGCATCTACTGACGATACTTGATAGCCATCTTTGCCAGATAAAACGTTGTTATACCAAGCTTCTAGCCCCATTGTTCCGACTAAATTCTGTGTTCTAGTTTTCTGATCATATTCCGGACTAGCTAACCCAATGATATGTGAAGCAAAATTACCATTAGGGTAAAGTCGAGATTGAGTTTCAAAAAATTTGATTCCCGGAAGCTTCATTTTCTCAATTTTATCTTTTTGCTTTTTAGTCAAACCGGTTCCGGCAGTACCAAATTGAACTTGAAAAGCAGAATGTTCTGGATTTAAGTAGTGCAGAATCTGATCAGCAGATAAAGGCAACACTGTAGCCAGTTTTTCAGCTGTCTGTTCTTTATTCACAACATATTCAGGCTTATTTTTATAATTGATTGAGGACTTGTCCAAAATTGCATAAATAGTGTACAAATGTGAATCTTGCGCAACAGCCAAACCATTACGATCATAAATAGTTCCGCGAGTTGCTTTTAACACTTGATTACGCATATAAAGCTGCTCAGTTCTTTTTGTCAGATTCTCTCCACTTACAGTTTTTGAAATACCAATATACAAAAATCTGCCCATAAATATAAGAAAAACCAAAGCTACAGTTACCTGCAGGAATCTTCCTACTGTAAAGCGATATCTGTGAGCTTTGGATTTTTGTGAATTTAAGTTACTAATGTGATTTTTCATTAGCGAATAGTCCTAATATTGTTTTCAATCAAAGTTAACCCTTTACTTTTGGCAATTTCATTCATTCTTGCACTTGAAGTTAACTCACCTAATTCTTGATGGAGATCACTAAGCTGACTTTGCCCTTTAGCAACAGAGCGTTGAACGCTAGTCAGTTCATGTTGAGCTGAAGTGGCGGAAATACTTGAAGAAACCAATAAGGTCATTAGGCCAATTGTAATCACTGTCCCTATTACAAGTAAGGTTTTTTCTAAACCATTCCAAGCAACACGACGATGGTCTAGGACCTGTCGTTGTCTACTTTTAGATTCTTGTTGTTTATTAGGATTAAATTCTACTTGTCTTGCTAAACTATCAGCCATTGCTATTTCCTCTTCACAATTTTTCCGCAACTCGTAACTTCGCACTGTGTGAGCGATTATTATCTTTTAGTTCTCTTTCGGAAGCAACAATCGGTTTGCGATTGACCAAGCGAAGTGTTGGCTTCATACTCTCTGGAATCATTGGCATTCCTCTTGGTACTTCAACTTCAGAGTATTTTTTAAAAATATTTTTTACAATCTTATCCTCATCAGACTGGAAAGTAATGACAGCGATTCGACCATTAGGCTTTAAAAGTTCAATAGCCTCTTCAAGCGATTCTCTTAAAACATCAAGCTCGTGGTTAACAGCCACTCGTAACGCTTGAAATGTTTTCTTAGCTGGATGACCTCCTGATCTTCTTGCAAACGCAGGAATCGCTTCCTTAATAACTTCCACCAATTCAAAAGTTGTTTCGATTGGCTTAGCTTGTCTTCTTTTAACGATGTTACGTGAAATTTGTCGTGAATATTTTTCATCACCAAATTTATACAAAATATCTGCTAATTCTTTCTGACTCGAACTGTTTACTAGTTGATATGCATCAAGCTCTTGGCTTTGATCCATTCTCATATCTAGTTTGGCATTGAAACGATATGAAAAACCGCGTCCTGCCTGATCGAATTGTGGTGATGAAACACCCAAATCATAGTATATACCGTCAATGCCATTTTGATAACCCAGCTCTACCAAGTTCTTCTTCAAATGACTAAAATTATCGTGTACTAATTGTAATTTTGGTTCACTATCATAATTTAATAAGTCGGCAAAGTTCAACTTTGCTGAATTTATTGCATATTCATCTTGGTCAAAACCAACAAGTGTCCCAGACTTTAGCATACTTAGTAGATATTTTGCGTGACCGCCACCGCCAAAAGTTGCGTCTACATAAAGACCTCCGTCTTCAGGTTTTATATTTTCAATTGTTTCATGTAAGAGTACGCTGGTGTGTTTGAATTCCATAGTCATATTTATAATTCAATATCGTCCAAATTTTCTGCGATGTCATCATAGTTTTCATTAGCATCATCACTAAAGTTCTCCCAGCGTTCCTTTGACCAAATTTCAATTCGGTCTGAAACACCGACAATGACACATTCTTTATTCAGGGAGGCGTGTTCCTTCAATGTTGTGGTCAGATTAACACGTCCTTGTTTATCGAATTCGCATTCCATTGCACCAGAGTAAAACAGACGCGTAAAACTACGTGCGTTTCTCTTAGTCAACGGAAGCTGAGCTAGCTTAGCTTCAATTTTTTGCCATGCTTCAGTAGTATAGCCAAAAATGCAGCCTTCCATCCCACGAGTGAAAATCATCTTATCACCAATCTGCGAACGCAAACGAGCGGGAATAATTAAACGCCCTTTGCTATCGAGATTGTGATGATATTCACCCATGAACATGGTTCTAGCCCCCTTCCAATTAATAATTTACCACATTTCCCCACTTTCTACCACTTTTTTGTAAAAAAAAACCAATTTTTATTTATTTATGTTCCTAAAAAAAAAAAGATCGGAATTTTTTTAAAAATTCCGATCTTTTATGCGTACTTATTAATTGGTAAATTAATTCTCTAAATCATCATAAATAACAAACCAATATACCAAAATATCGTATTCATTGTTAGAAAGTCCCAAATTTCGCGAATTACCTTTTCTAATGAGATATTTTTATTTTTCACAGCTTCATAAACAGATATAATTATTACTAAAATAAAAAAAACAAGGAAACCATATGGTAAAAAGTCAGGTCTTTTTTCTTGAACTGCAATCATGTGACAAGCAATAATAAAAAACAGTGGCAAAACATCATACCCACGAAATCTTGCCTTAGGAAAAAACCGATTTAAAAGTACAGCTATTAGTAATCCTACCAGTGGTAATAAAAAAATTAAAAACATGCTTTTTTCTCTCCTACTTAATTATATCTATTTTATCCTACTAGCTGTTTGAAAAAAACTATTAAGTAGAATAAAATATTGTTCAAACAGGGAGGTTCATTAATGGCACGAAGAAAAAAGAAAAAATCTAAATTTGAAAAATTAACCATCTTTATGGCTTGTCTAATGGCAATCATTACCTTAGCAGCTGTAGTGATGCAAGCCGTGAGTGCAATGGGATTTATTGAATAAAAAAGACGTGAGAATAATTCTCACGTCTTTTTTATTTCCCAATTCTCTAACTAACAAAAAGTATAAGTGGGGAGTTCTCCCATTTTAGTGACGATAATTATCTAATTTAACCATGAACGGATGCTTAACAGCAAGACTTTCCCATATTCGATATGTAAATAGGGCAAAAATAAATGACCAACCTATTGTTGGAAATAAGCTAATAACTAGTTTTACAACTGAGATACGTGATATCCCTAGCAGATTCAGTATCAGCCAACTATACATATCAATTAAAACTGCCCCAATTACGATAGCTAACATTCTGGACCAAAAAACTTCAGGTAAAAAGCGAGCCGCTCTCTGAAGCAGCCAACATACTAGTGGCAAAACAAGCGCGTAAATTCCAATAAAACCAAAAAAGTAAATATCACTAATAATTCCCGCACCAATTGCAAGCCAAATTTCATTTTTATTTGTGTCGTCAAAAAGAGCAATTAACATCATTCCAACCGGCATTAGCAGATTAACTCCGTTAGCTGCAGTTAAAAACTGATGCATGTAAAATGATAAACTAGCATTTAAAACCAAAGCGATAAATAGTGCAAAGGCTAACGTGAATTTTTGCATTGATCGCATTGTTAATCCACCACCCTTTTAACTACCGAGACAACAGTAGGATCATTTAGTTCACCAGCAGGATTAATTTTTATTAAATCGGATAAACCGAATGAATCATGAGTTGTTGTGGCAATAGTACCAATTAATAGGCCCCGGGGTGAATTGCCACCCATACCACTAGTATATACTTTAGTTCCTTTTTTTAACTTCTTGCTATCAATTGCTTGAGTAAAGGCCAGCGTTTTTTCACCAATTACCGTAATAATTCCGTGTACTTTTTTTCCGTTTATAGCTTCTGCTTCAACAGCAAATCGATTAGCAGTTTTATCAGTAGTAGTAATTAGTTCAACTTTTGCAGAAGCAGCATTAACTTCAACTATTCGGCCAATGACACCGCCTCCTGACATAACCGCCATATTTTTCCTGAGACCCGAAGTAGAACCTTTATTAATAACAAGTATGTCAGTCCAACTATCAGGAGAACGTGAAATAACTGACGCATCTACTAACTCAAAATCAGTTAAAGTCTTTTTTAATTTTAAAGCAGCTTTAAGTTGTTTATTTTCGTCTTCGAGGCTGGAGTTACGAGCCTTTGTCTGTTCCAAATCGGTAACTCGGCTTTTTAAATAGTTGTTTTCATTTTGAGTATTCAGAAGGTCGTGAACAGTATTTAAACTACCAGTGACCACACCAATTGGAAAGTCAACGATTCTAGTACCCACAGCTACAATATCATTTCCAAAACTCTGGATAATTAGTGGTGTACTTCTTTTATTTCGCAAGCCTATACTAGCGCCCATTATCGAAAAAACGAGAATAACTGCAACACAAATTGATAATATTCTTTTATTTTGTAGAAAGTTTTTCATATGGAATCGATTCCTAAAGAAAAGCCGGCAAATAGCCGACTTTTATTGTTATCTGCGACTTCTACGCATTACTTCAATATTTTTAAGAGATTCGCCCGTACCGATTGCAACACAATCAAGCGGATCCTGAGCAATAAACACTGGAACTTTAGTCGCATCTGAGATTACATCCGGTAAGTTCTTAAGTAGTGCTCCACCACCTGTTAAAACAATTCCGTGGTCGATAACGTCTGCAGCAATTTCAGGAGAAGTTTGTTCAAGCGTTTCTTTAATAGCAACAATAATGTCCTGAACAACATCTTGAATCGCTTTGGAAACATCAACTGCTTTTATATCAATGGATTTTGGTAAGCCAGTTACTAAGTCACGCCCACGAATGTTAACAGACTCAATGTCCTTTGCCTTTTCTATTGAAGCCGAACCGATTTGAATTTTAATATCTTCTGCAGTTCGCTCACCAATTAGTAAATTAAAGTTGGAATGGACATAGTTAACAATTGCGGCATTGAATTTATCTCCAGCTTGACGAATTGAGGTTGAAGACACAATACCACCTAATGAAATTGTTGCAACATCAGTAGTACCCCCACCAATATCAACTACCATTGAACCAGTTGGATCCATTACCGGAAGACCAGCCCCAATTGCGGCTGCAAATGGTTCTTCAATTACATATGCTTCTCGAGCACCTGCAACGCGAGCAGCATCAATTACTGCTCGCTTTTCAACTTCAGTAACACCCGATGGTACACAAATCATTACTGATGGTTTTGAATCACTAACTGTTTTTTGAATAAAGTACTTAAGCATTGCAGCCGTTGTATCGTAATCCGCAATCACACCATCTTTCATTGGACGAATTGCAACGATACTTGCAGGTGTTCGACCAATCATTTCTCTGGCTTCTGAGCCAACTGCGATTACTTTATTGGTACTGGTGTTCTTAGCCACAACAGAAGGCTCTCTTAAGACAATTCCTTTTCCTTCCATATAAACAAGCGTATTGGCTGTACCCAAATCGATACCAATGTTTTTTGCTCCTAATCCAAACACGAAAATCTCTCCTTATTACTGCAGTCTCTAAATCTTGAATAATTATAGCATAAAGTGCAATTTAAAAAAGAGATGCAGAATAACTTTAAGACGAACTTAAAACAATTGATGCTCTCGCATACTTAAATAGCGCCCCTTACCGACAATGAAATGGTCTAAAAAGTCAATCCGCATGATATTTGCTGATGAATATAGCACTTTAGTCAATTCAACATCACTTTTAGAAGGAAGTAAATTACCACTTGGATGGTTGTGAACTACAAAAAAACCAGCACAAGAGTATAATACTGCCCAATGAAAAATCTCCCGTGGATGAGCAATAGATTTATCAAGGGTTCCTTGAAATAAACACTTTTCGGCAATAATATGATTGCTATTATCGATGTAAATTGCCCACAATTCTTCGTGCTTGCGACCAGCCAGCTTGTCAGTTAAATACATACCAACTTCGTTACTAGAAGTCAAAACTGCTTCTCGGTCATATACTGCCAAACGCAAACGTTCCATAATGTTTTCACTAACTAAGGCAAGACTGTCCTCACATTGGTAGCCAGAAAAATATTTTAGTAAGTCATTAAAACTGTTTATTTTTAGTTGATTCAGTCTTTCAGTTAAGTCGTCAAACTCTGTTATACCTTTTTCTTTTAATTGGTTGAATAGGGCATTTAATAACTCTACATCAGTATTAACTAAATAGTGGTTGGATTTGATATATTTCATTAGATCATTCCTTTCACTATTAAGTACACTTAAAATGTTATATTTTTTTTAGAAATTCAAAAAAATCAGTGCAAACAAAGGAAGCAATTGCTTCATCTTTTTTACTTGCTGGAATTAAGTCAGGTACCATAACGCATTTTAGCTTGGCGTTAACTGCTGCTTGGAGTCCAGCCGAAGAATCTTCAAATGCCAAAATGTTTTTTCTAGAAACGCCGAGTTTTTTTGCGGCTAATAAGTAAATGTCCGGCGCTGGCTTGGGTTTAACGTTGTTGTTTTTGACGTCATCTAAATTTAAATGAAACTGAAAATAATTTCTTACTCCAGTTGCCCATAAATTGTGTTCAACAACCGCTTCGGTGTTACTGGTTACTATTGCCATAGGTAACCCCAGGCTTTGGAACGTATCAAGAGCTTTTTGAACTCCCGGACGTAACTTGAGCTTGCCCTCGTCAGTCCAATTCCATACCAATTCATCGGTTCGTTTTATAAAGCGGGTGCGATCAGTATCGGTCTGAAAATAATGGTGATAAAAGTCAGCCATATCATTAATAGTTGAACCAACAAGTTTTAAATACATATCATCTGGTGTATTTAAACCTGCTTCTTTTGAAGCCTGAATGTTAGCCTTCCAATACAGGTTTTCTGAGTTAACAAGCAATCCGTCCATATCAAAAAGAATGCCATTAATTTCATCATTGATTCCCGCGATTTTCATTTTTTTCCTCCATCTGAAGTATTTCACCAATTAAATAAAACGAACCCGTCACTAGCAGTATATCATTTGACTCACTAACTTGCTGCAAACGGATAAATGCCTCGCGCCAGTTTTCATTATAGTGATATTTTTTCTTTATCCAAGAAGGAAAATCAGCCTTTTTAGCCGCCCGGGGATAATCAATTGTGGTTAATTCAACTTGATCACTTGGCTTAAATAAGGAAAAGATTGGATTAATATCCTTGTCGCGCATCATCATAATTAAAATGCGAACTTTCCCTTGTCGCAACAGCTGTTGGTTATGAATATAATCGAGTAAGCTCTTCATTGCTTGAATATTGTGAGCACCATCTAAAACTATAAGTGGTTTGTCCTGTAAAATTTGATAACGTCCTGGAATAACCACATTATTAATTGCCTCCTGGATTTCGACATCACTTAAAGCAATACCAAGTAAGTCAAATGTCTGAATAGAAACTGCAATATCATAGCTCTCAACTTGAGGACAAATAGCAAATTTTAATGTTCTTTTTGAATTTGAAAAAGTCATTTTTTCAGCAAAATCAACCTTAAAATCACGACCCAATAGTTTAACTACAGCATCTTCAGATTGAGCTTTTGCCATCAAAATCGACAGTACTTTTTCTGGTACATTGCCCAAAACAACTGGTCGCTGCCACTTAATTACTCCACTTTTTTCACGCGCAATATCCTGAATAGACGGTCCAATTATTTGCTCATGATCGAGCCCAACAGTAGTAATCACGCTAACTTCTGGCATAATGACATTAGTTTTGTCATGCTCTCCGCCTATTCCTACTTCAATAATCGCGTAATCGCATTTCATTTGAGCAAAAAAAACGAAAGCTAGCGCAACTTCATATTCAAATGTAACCAAAGAAAAAGTTGAATCTGCCTGCCTGATCACTTGCAAGGCTTTTTCGACCTGATTAGCGCAATCAACCAAATCCTGATTGCTAATGTTTTGACCATTAAGCTGAATTCGCTCATTAAATTCAAACACATACGGAGAAACAAAAAGACCAGTCTTTTGACCGGCCTTTTGTAGTAGGCTACTTAAATAATAAGAAGTCGAGCCTTTACCATTCGTGCCCGTAACGTGAATCGTCTTTACATTATTTTGCGGATTATCAAGAACCGATAAAATCTTCTTAATATAAGATAAATCGGCTTTCTCATGAAGCTTGGGAAGAGTATATAAGCTATTAATCACGTCTTGAGCATTGGTAAAAATCACTTTTATTCACTCTTTTTCAATTCTTGAATTCTCTGGCGAACACTCTCAAGTTGACTTTCATAGTCAGCTTTTTTTGCCTTCTCCTTATCAATAACTGCGCTAGGAGCATGAGCCACAAAACCTTGATTATCTAATTTCTTAGCAGAACGTTCAACTTCAGCTTTAAGGTCCTTTTCTTCTTTTTCCATCCGTTTGATTTCTTCATCAACATTAACTAAATCAACTAATGGAACAAAAATTTGCGCTCCGGAAATCACTGCAGTTTTAGCCAATTTTGGCGCCTCAATCTCAGTTGAGATTGTCAATTTCTTTGGATGCAGGAAGTTCTTAACGTATTCTTCATTCGCCGTTAAAATTTGCTCATTTTCAGGATTTTCAAGTTGAATCATCAAATCAATTGGTGCTGAAAGTGGAGCATTTACCTCCATGCGAATATTACGAACAGCCTTGATAATATCAATCAAAAATGCCATATCATGATTAGCTTTGTCGTTAACAAATTCAGCATGAACTTCTGGATATTCGGCAACCATAATTGAATTACCAACATGCGGCATTGACAGCCATAATTTTTCAGTAACAAATGGCATGATTGGATGAAGTAAACGTAAAACTTGGTCAAGAATCCAGATTAAGTTGTTTTGTTTTCTTGCCTTCAGCTCTTTGTCGTTTCCATTTAATGCTACCTTTGATATTTCAATATACCAGTCACAAAAATCATTCCAAATGAAATTGTACATTTCTCGTCCGGCTTCACCAAACTTATATTCATCAAATAAACGAATAACTTCGCCAACAGTGTGATTCAAACGATCGAAAATCCAACTATCTGACAAGTCAAAGCTTGCATTATCTGGCATATGAGCAGGCTGAGCGTCTTCCGGTAAGTTCATGATTACAAATCTTGCTGCATTCCAAATTTTGTTAATGAAGTTCCAAGCCGAAGCCAACTTCTTTGGATTGTAACGAGTATCCTGACCCGGAGCAGTACCGTTAAGCAGGAACCAGCGTAAAGCATCGGCTCCATACTCATCAACTACGTCCATCGGATCAACACCGTTACCAAGTGACTTACTCATTTTTCTTCCTTGTTCATCACGAATCAAGCCGTGAAGAACAACATCATTAAATGGACGCCTATGAGTAAAGTGAAGACTTTGGAAAATCATTCGGGAAACCCAGAAAAAGATGATGTCATAGCCAGTAACTAAAGCATTGGTTGGGAAGTAACGCTTAAAGTCAGCTGAATTTTCATCCGGCCAGCCCATAGTTGAAAACGGCCATAAAGCACTTGAAAACCAGGTATCCAATACATCTGGGTCTTGATTCCAGTTTTCAATGTCCTTAGGCGCCTCTTCACCAACATACATCTCGCCTGTTTGCTTGTTATACCAAGCCGGAATACGATGACCCCACCAAAGCTGCCGCGAAATTACCCAATCGTGGACATCTTCCATCCAGTGATTAAGCGTTTGTTCAAACCTATCAGGAACAAAGTTAACACGGTCTTCAGTTTTTTGATTTTCTAAAACCTTTTCAGCAAGTGGCTTCATCTTCACAAACCACTGAGTCGATAAACGGGGCTCGACTTGAACGCCTGAACGCTCGGAGTGACCAACAGAGTGAACAATCGGATCAATCTTAATCAGATAGCCCTGCTCTTTTAAGTCCTTAATAACTGCTTCACGACACTCAAAACGATCCATGCCATTATACTTACCAGCATTTTCATTCATCGTACCGTCATCATTCATTACGTTAACACGCTCTAAGTTATGACGGTTACCTACGGCAAAGTCATTTGGATCGTGAGCAGGTGTGATTTTAACTAAGCCAGTACCAAATTCCGGATCAACATGCTGATCTTCGATAATCGGAATATGACGTCCAACTAGTGGCAAAATTAGCTCCTTGCCAACAATGTCCTTGTAACGCTCATCTCCAGGCGCAACTGCAACTGCCGTATCACCAAACATTGTTTCAGGACGAGTAGTAGCAATTTCGACATAGCCAGAACCATCTGCGAATGGATACTTGATATGGTAAAAAGCACCCTGATCATCTTGGTGAATAACCTCAATGTCACTAAGTGCCGTTTGCAATTCTGGATCCCAGTTGATGATATATTCGCCGCGGTATATTAAGCCTTCATTATATAATTGTACAAAAACCCGCCGAACCGCTTTAGACAAGCCTTCGTCAAGCGTAAAGCGCTCACGCGAATAGTCTAAAGAAAGCCCTAATTTGGCCCATTGACTCTTGATAATGCTGGCATACTCATCCTTCCAATCCCAAACTTGCTGAACAAACGCTTCTCGCCCCATTTGGTGACGGTTTTTGCCTTGCTTGCGCAATTTTGCTTCCACCTTAGCTTGAGTTGCAATTCCTGCATGATCCATTCCCGGTAAATACAAGGTGTCGTATCCTTGCATCCGTTTAAAACGAATTAAAGCATCTTGAATTGCAGTATCCCATGCATGGCCTAAATGCAACTTACCGGTAACATTGGGCGGTGGAATAACAATAGAATATGGATGAGCCTTTTGATCGCCCGAAGGCTTAAATAAATCTTGGTCGAGCCATTCTTGGTATCGACCTTCTTCAACCTCATGAGGATCATATTTAGGAGCTAGATCTTTCATAAATTTTCCTTCCAATAAAAAAGTCCTAGACAAAACTGTCTAGGACGATGTAATTAACCGCGGTACCACCTAAGTTAAGTGGGGTAAAACGCCCACTTCTCTTAAAAACGTGATAACGGCGAATTTGCCGGGTTAACTTACTTTTAGTTCAGCTAACCAGTCCAATCAAGCTACTAATTAACCTTCATTCGGCCTTTCACCAACTGGGACCTTTCTCTATCTATAAGGTTAATACCTCTTGATTATTGCTTTGTTAGCATTATAACACGATTTTTAAAGTAATGCAGTATCTTCTTGCACTTTATTAGCTAAGAATTTATCCCCCGGATATATCGGAGTGACTTCAATACTTTCAAGAGCACGCTGCATTAAGCCTTCAATGTCAAGGCGAGCTTCATACTCACGCGCTTTATCAATTCTTGGTTTAGTCTTCGGACGAGGTGGAGCAAAAATGGTACAGCAATCTTCAAATGGTTGAATAGATAAATCAAAAGTACCAATTTGTTCTGCCAAACGGATAATTTCTGTTTTATCCATTGTAGCTACTGGACGTAAAACAGGAGTAGTTGTTACATCATTGATTGCAGCCATCGATTCAAGCGTTTGCGAAGCGACTTGCCCAACTGACTCACCATTAAAAATGGCTAAATCTTTCCTTTGGGCTCTGATTTGATCAGCTAACCGCAACATAAAACGACGCTGAATGGTCATCAGGTATCCTTCAGGGATTTTCTCTTTAATCGTTTCTTGAATTTCAGCAAAAGGAACTGCAATAAAGTTAATCCGACCAGCATAATTCGCTAATATTCCGGTTAGTTCTTTAGCTTTATTCAGTGCTTTTTCAGTTGTATATGGCGGACTATAGAAGTGAACCATGTCAATATCGACACCTCGCTTAAGAGCAAGATATGAAGCAACAGGTGAATCAATTCCACCCGACAGCATCATAACTGCACGGCCTCCAGTGCCAACCGGCATTCCACCAACTCCATGAAGCAACTGGTTAGAAATATAAACTGCATCTTGGCGAACTTCAATTCTCAAAACAATATCAGGATGCTTCATTTCTACTTTTAAATCTGTCATATGGTCAAATAAATAATCACCTATCATTAGGTTTAATTCATTTGTATCATAAGTAAAATGGTGGTCACTGCGTCTTGTATTAACCTTAAAGGTCATCCCTGGAAGATATGTTTCTTTCATCAATGCTAATGACGTTTCTTCAATGGCCTTAAGAGTCTTTTCAACTTTAATCGTTGGAGAATAAGTTTGAATACCAAACACTTTTTTTAAGTGCTTATCGACTTCTTCAAATGGCGCATCATTTAAAACAATGTGCATTCGATCATGCTTGGGATGAATTTCAACTTGAGGATAATCGCGCAAAACTTTGGTCACATTGCCGGCTAAGCGGCCAATGAAATCCTTTCTATTTTTTCCTTTGGTTGAAAGTTCACCATAGCGAACCATAATTTCAGTATATTTCATTAAGTACTATTCTCCTAAGTGGTTAATTTGCGCAAAATGGCGATAAATCTTATCAAAAGCTCTAATAAACTCATCTGCTTCTTCTATTGTATTTGTTTCGTCAAAACTTAATCGAATTGCACTTGTCGCAATTTTGTCGTCAATGTGCATCGCGATTAGTGTACTGGCTTCATCAACCTTAGTCGAAGCACAAGCAGATGTTGTCGAAGTATAAATATCATAGTCTTCTAGAGTATGAACTAAAGTCTCGCCACGAATCCCTTCAAGGGAAAAACACAAAATGTGTGATGAAAAACCAGCATTTACTGGCGAAAAAATTTTAATCCCCGGTTTATCTTGCAAGTAGTCAACGATTTTAGCCTTTATTGCAGCTTCTCGATTGGCCTTTTTAGCTTCATCGTCTAAAACAAGACGCATTGCCTTTGCCATTGCCGCAATTGCTGGCAAGTTTTCAGTGCCTGAACGCAAGCTTTTTTCTTGACCACCACCATCATGCAACGCCGCTAACATTTTCCCTTCTTTTTTATAGAAAACACCAACGCCGCGAGGTCCATGAAACTTGTGAGCAGACAAACTTGAAAAATCAACACGGGGTGTAAAGACACGGGGCCAAATATTCTTGCCTAAAGCTTGCACATTATCGACATGAAAGTTAATTGCTGGGTAATTAGACAAAAGGTCACTGACTTCTTCAATTGGTTGAATTGTACCAATCTCATTATTAACACCCATAATTGAAACCAGCGTTGTATCGGAGTCAAGTGCATTACGTAAGTCATTAACGTTAACACGTCCTTCCTTATCAACTGGCAAATGAGTTACACGAAAGCCTAAATACTCTAGTGTATTGAAAGCATTAGCAACCGAAGCGTGTTCAACACTTGAAGTAATTAAATGTTTACCAAACTTACGCTTTTGAAAGGCCGTTCCTTTAATTGCTAAGTTATTGGATTCAGTTCCTCCAGAGGTAAAAAAGATCTCATCTGAATTAGTACCTAACAGATCAGCAATTTGTTTTCGAGAACTTTCCAGAAGCTGAAAAGCCCGGTCTCCTAAACCATGCAAGCTTGACGGATTGCCCCAAATAGTTTGGGCTACCTTATCATATGTAGCTAATACTGTCGGATCTATTTTCGTTGTGGCACTATTATCAAAATAAATCACGAAAATCCTCCTCACTTGATAAAGCCATAATCGGCACTTGCTTAATAACTAACAAATTGTAACTTAAATAACTTTTTCCTTCAATTGATAATTCTAATAGAACTTAGTTTATTTGTCAGTTTAACTAATATGTTAGCTTTGTAATTTATAATTCGATAAAGTTCTCTTATTAATGTAAAAACAGTATGTTTATCCATAAACATACTGCTCTTTTTACTTAATTACTTTTTATCTGAATAATACAAATTCTCAAGTCTCTGATAAGAGCCTGGCTCCACCTTTTCAATCGCTGTTGCTATCGTATCTAAGGCGTCTTTATAATTAAACTCGTGACTATATAGCTCCATTGCCTTTTTCTGAGCTTTTTTAACTGAGTCATTGTTGGAGTACTTGTTGGAATACTGCATAGTTAGCTCAACTAAATCAGCTGAATTGATAATATCGTCTGCTTCTCGTTTTAAACGCTCAACATCATCCGAAATTTGAATTAAATCATTAGAAATCTTTTCCATGTTAATTCTGACCTGACTCAGTTCTTTTGCAACTTGACCAATTTCATTTACAACCAACGTATACATCTGAACAAAAGACTCGGGATTACCCGGTAAGTTTTTTCGTTCTAAACGCCGATATACCAACGAAACTTCTTGTTTAAAACGATTAATTGAATCATTAGCAACATTTTCGGAATCGTATAAACCATCCACGTCTTGGGACATTCTGCTTTGCTCATCACTAATCTCTCGCAGACGTTCTAGCATGCTTAGCCAAGATGATTTTATTTCCGAATAAACACCCTTGCCATCAGCTATCTTTTGCGTATCAACAGTATATTGGCGATTCATGTCATTAACTTCTTGTTCAAGTTGCCTGCTTGTAGCTAATTCACCATGGGTGAGCTCATAACTTTCATCAATATGGCGTAACTTCTCCACTAAGTCTTTGGATTCAACTTGTTCATGCGCAAGCAAACGTTGAATTTTATCTTGATTTTCCTCAATAAATGGTCGTGACTTGAATTCCTTAGTCAGAACATCATATAAGTTAGAAATTTCAGCTTTAATCTGATAAATTTTTTGAGCTAATTCTTCAATTTTTAGATCAGCTAAGAATTTGTTTGCTTCTTCAACTTCGCCTCGAATTTTTTTAATTTCTTCTAATACATCAACTTCAGTAATATAGTACTTAGAAGACATCATCTTTTTGTACGAATCAGAAATTTCACTAAGTTGATCTTGGAAAACTGAATCTAGTTGATGATGTGCTTCTTTGATTTTCGGTAATTTTTCACTAATTGAAGAAATTTCGACTTTAATTTTTGATAATACTCGTTTGGCTTCTACCTGATCACCTTGAGCAGTCAGACCTTTTGCTTCAGTAAAACCACTTTCAATCTCCGTTAATTCACTTTCTATCTGATCAAGTGCAGCTCCATAGTCAAATGAATCTGCTAAGACCATTTTACGCATATTTTGATAGTCATTGTTTAAATTATCGTACTGCATTTGGTTTTCACGGTTTGACTCAAGAAGCGCAGTAAAGACCTCTTTAGTATTTTTAGCATCATCATAAGTCGGCTGCATAATTTCTTGCGCCTGTTTAATGTTCTTTCGCGCTCGAAATAGTTGGTAATGTGCATTTTCATCAGCGGCATGTTCAAGCAGATTATTCACTTCAGGAATCTTTTTGGTGGTTGCTTGTTCATAATTCTTGCGCCATGTTGTCAAAGAAGTTAGACTCTCACCAGCAAGATCCATCTTATCTAGTTTGACAATATCAGCTTCAAGATGCATTTCTTCGATTTTAGAAATCAGCTCGTCAAGTTCAATAATTTCACGAAGTTGCCTTCGATTAATAATGAGCATAAATGCTACAATAAGGATAATGATTACAATTGCAATTATTACAATAATGGACTGAGTTGATGACATTTTCTTCCTCCAAAAACTACCTTCAATTATACCAAACTTATGTGATAGTGTGGGAATTGGATTTCAATAATTAGTTGAATTTGTGTAATTGTTAACACTTTGAGTTAATTTGGGGTCATTTTAGCTATAAAATATGCTTTTAATATGCATGAATATGTATTATTAAGCACTTTTTTATCCATTTATTTGCAGCCGCCTGATGTTTTTCTTGATTTACCTTTACTAGACCGCTATAATATATGACGTGTAAAATATTTGCAGCTATAAGTGACAAGAACGTCAACATCTTAATACGTTTTAGTGAACGAGTAGCCGATGCTGCAACAGGCGAAAATGAAAATTAAGATGCACGAATGTTGAACTTATACGTGATTATTTTACTCCAAGAACTGTTATCAGATTTTATTGGAGGATTTTATGTCAAGATATACAGGTCCAAGTTGGAAACGTTCAAGAAGATTAGGTATCTCACTTTCAGGTACTGGCAAGGAACTTAGTCGTCGTAACTATGCTCCTGGTCAACACGGTCCTAATTCACGTGGCCGTTTGTCAGAATACGGTGAGCAATTGCATGAAAAGCAAAAGTTACGCTGGATGTATGGCTTAAACGAACGTCAATTTAGAACTTTGTTCAAACGCGCCGGTAAGATTCGTCAAGGTGAGCACGGTACCAACTTCATGGTTCTGCTTGAATGCCGTTTAGACAGTCTTGTTTATCGACTAGGACTAGCTACTACTAGAGAACAAGCTAGACAGTTAGTTAACCATGGGCACATTACTGTTGATGGCAAACGTGTTGATATTCCTTCTTACGATGTTAAGGTTGGCCAAGTTATTGGTCTCAAGGAAAAGTCAAAGAACTTACAACAAGTTAAAGATGCACTTGAAGCTGTTGTTTCGCGTCCATCATTTATTTCATTTGATGAAAATAAAGTTGAAGGTTCGCTGGTGCGTCTTCCTGAACGTGATGAACTAGAACCAGAAATTAACGAAGCTCTTGTTGTTGAATACTACAACAAGTTACTTTAATAGTTTCTGTTCGCAAAACCCTTTCCTTCTTGGAAAGGGTTTTTTGTTACTTGAAAGGAAATTGTGAAAATGCCTGATGATTTAAATACCAGAGTTTCTAATGCGGCTCAAGGAATTACGCCACAGACAAAGCCTGATGAACGAAGAAAGTACTTAGGATCTCTACGTGAACGAGTACTAATTAGAATGACTAATGCAGACATAGAAAACCCTAAACTAACTAATCTTTTTATTTTACATTTTAAAGACTATATAGACTACACTCTTCTAATAAACGGAAAGATAAATGACCAGTTTTTAAATCAAGTTGAAACTAACTGCGGTAAGTTTAATATTTCTTTTACAATCGTCAACAATGAAACTGCAAAGACAGGCCCTAACGACACAGCAATTTTGGTTATTTCTCAAAACGCCATTAATAAGATGCGAATTGAGGTAGATCAAGTCTATGCACCTGAAATGCCAAAACAGGAACTAGCACAAACTAACAAAACCAAAAAGCCTGGATTTTGGCAGCGGCTTTTTCACGGAGATAAATAATGAAGCCTTTAGCTTATAGGATGCGTCCTCAAACTCTGGACGAAGTCGTTGGCCAGCAGCATTTAATTGGTCCTGGCAAAATTATTCGTCGTATGGTGGAATCAAGACTCCTATCATCAATGATTTTATATGGTCCGCCTGGAATCGGTAAAACAAGTATTGCAAGTGCGATTGCCGGCTCAACTAAGTATGCTTTTCGAAAGCTCAATGCCGCAACAGACAGCAAAAAGCAGCTTGAGCAAGTGGCAATTGAAGGAAAAATGAGCGGAACAGTAGTCCTTTTACTTGACGAAATCCACCGCTTGGATAAGACTAAACAGGATTTTCTTCTACCTCTTCTTGAATCAGGACAGGTAATTTTGATTGGTGCAACAACCGAAAATCCGTATATTTCAATTTCTCCCGCTATTCGCTCCCGATGCCAAATATTTGAACTAAAGCCTTTAGAAGCTAATGACGTTGCAAAGGCAATTGATAACGCATTAGCTGATAAAACTAATGGTCTAGGCGAATATCACGCTAAAATTACCGAGAATGCTAAAAAGCTCTTAATTCAAAAAGGAAATGGCGACTTACGTGCAACATTAAACGGCTTAGAACTTGCTGTTCGTTCTACAAAACAAGAATTGATAATGGCTGGAAAAGATACTGAAAATGGTTTTACCGTTGATCAAGAAGAAATGGCTAATTCAATACAAATGCGTGCTCAAAACTTTGACGCTAATGGTGATGGCCACTACGATTTGATTTCCGCTTTTCAAAAATCCATCCGTGGTTCTGATACTGATGCTGCCCTGCACTATTTAGCTCGGTTAGTTGAATCTGGTGATTTAATTGCAATCTGTCGCCGGTTAAGTGTGATCGCCTATGAAGATATTGGCCTGGCAAATCCGGCTGCTGCTCAGCATGCTTTTATTGCTATTCAAGCAGCTCAAAGTTTAGGCTTCCCTGAAGCGAGGATTCCGCTTGCTAATGCAGTGATTGAGCTTGCGCTTTCCCCAAAAAGTAATAGTGCTATTAGCGCTATTGACCAGGCCCTAAGTGATGTTCGTAACCAAGATATCGGTTCAATTCCAAGTGATTTAAAAGATACCCATTATTCCGGTGCCCAAAAAATGGGCCATGGAACTGGCTACATATATCCACATTCGTATCCAGGTGATTGGGTTGCACAGCAGTATTTGCCCGATAAGTTGCTAGAGAAACATTACTTTGATCCAAAAGGTAATTCTAAGATTGAAGCAGGATTTAAAAAACAATATGCTAGTTTGCGTGAACTACAACGAGACGGTCTAAAGAAAAATAAACAAAAATAATTGTGAGCTTTAACTAATTCTTCAATAGCACGTAAAATTTACTTACCTTGTTTTTGTGCTTTTAAGAAACACCGGTTAACCCCACTTAATATCTTGACAATTGCGCTTACATTGAGTAGTATAATAACTGATCTGAGTTGATCGAATAGCTTAATTGTATTAAAGTTGACCGGTCAAACATAAGACGTGCGAGATTGTAAATAACATCAGAATCGGAATACTATCAATTATGCATAGGATCCACATTCGTTGCGATACTTCTCATTTTTTTGGACACTACGGGTTCAACAAGCATCGTTTTGCTAGTCTAGTCGACTCGGATTTCTTTTAGAAATTTAGAAAGCGGTCAATGTGACCGTTTTTTGTTTGGAGATTTTCATGGTACTTAAAGTTATCATTGCCTTTTATTTGATAGTTTTGCTAATTACTGCTTATTATTTATGGCATAATCGCAATTCTCATTTTCTAATTTTTAATGGAAAAACCACTTCTAATTTTAAAGCAATAATGTCTGGTACAGCGATTGTCTTATTTATAGAATGCATAATTGGATTAGTAATACTTTTGCAGAATAATAAGTATCTTAACTTGCTAACATTAGTTTTCAGTTCGCTCACAATTTTGATTTTTAGTCTTTTAATTAATCGAAAGAGTGAATAATTCTTCGAAAGTTTGGTAAAATAATAGTAAGTGAGGTGTTTAAAATGATAAAACAATATCACCGTATTCAAGTAGCCGTGGATGGTTCTAAAGAAGCAGATTTGGCTTTTAAAAAAGCTGTTGCGGCAGCTAAACGTAACGGAGCTGTACTGGAGATTTTACATGTCATTGATACCCGTTCATTTCAAAATGTTTCAAGTTTTGACTCTGAAATGGTTGAACAGGTATCTAATGATGCAAAGGAAAAATTGCAAAAATATTATGATGAGGCAAAAAAGGCTGGTGTACAGGATGTACACTTCTCGATAGAGTTTGGTTCGCCAAAATCAATTATTGCCCATGAATTTCCTAAAAAGCATCAAATCGATTTAATTATAGTTGGTGCTACCGGACTTAATGCGGTTGAACGTATTTTAATCGGTAGTGTAACTGAATACGTTACTAGAACTGCTGATTGTGATGTACTAGTATGTCGTTCTCAGGAAAATACAGATATAATTTAAAACCAAAAAACACTTCAATTTAAAATTGAAGTGTTTTTTTTGCGCTCAACTTTTAATTTAAAAGTCGCCAGCTTGACTAAACATGTAATCTTTATTGTGAAATTTCATTGACAAAATCATACCAATGCCAATCATATTACCTATTAAAGCCGATCCCCCTTGGGAAATAAACGGTAGAGGAATACCAGTTAAAGGTAATAAATCAATACTCATTCCAATATTCTCAAAGACATGGAATAGAATCATCATAATCACGCCCGTTGAAACATAGGAATAAAAAGCATTTTTAGTGTCAAAAGTAATACGTACCATTTGAACAATTAAATATAAATACAGCAAGATTACCGCAACACTGCCAACAAAGCCAAAAGACTCACCAATAACAGAATAAACCATATCAGAGCCGCGAACAGGAACATACACGCTCAAGTTTCCAAATCCATTACCAAAAATTTGCCCTGAGCCAATTGCCTGCATGCTCTGCCATAATTGATACGCACCTTTTGAGGTATCAGTCGACGGATTAAGCCACGAAATAATTCGTCTAAATTGATAAGGCTGAAAGAAATGACTCAAGAATGATTGACCACCAGGGGTTGTAACCATAAATATAACAATGACACCAAAAATAAAAGCGGCAACAAACACAGGAGTAATTAATTTCCAGGAAATTCCAGAAACCAAAATAACTCCACCGGCAATGGCAATAAATACTAGCATTGTCCCAAAGTCATTTTGTAATCTTAGCAAAACTGCAATTGGCAAAATCCAAGCAACAATTTTTCCAATTAACACCCAATCATTTCTAATCGTATGAGCAAATTTTTGATTGTGATCGCGAACAACCCGTGCCAGCATTAGAATAAATGCTGGTTTCATTACCTCAGAAGGCTGAAATGAAATTGGACCGAGCTTAAACCAGCTTTTAGCTTCTACATCGGCTGCTATACTGCGATCATAGAAAAAAAGAACCGCAATCAGCAAAAAAATCCCAAAGCCATAAACATAAGGTGCAATGCGAAAGAGCTGGTCAGCATCAAACTGAATTACAAAAACAACAACTATAAAAGAAATAACATACCACAGACCCTGCATTAAAGTAGCCCTAATTGGGCTACCCATATGACTAGGATCATCAATTGCTGCAAAATAAATTGAATACAGCCCTATTGCTGCAAGCAGTAAAACTGGTATTACAATATTCCAAGCAATTCGATCAAATAAATTTGTCTCATTTTGTACTTTCGCCATTAGTCTTCACTACCTGTTATTTTTCATGCAAAGTATAGTAAGAAAGTAAGTCATTAATACTGCTTTCCAAGCTCTTAGCATATAAAACACTACTAGTCTTATCTGTAGTTGCTCGGTAACGACCTGATATTTTTTCAATCAGACCAATTGATTTTTTATTTGGAATAACAACTTCCCAGGTTGGATTTTCTTTTTCTTTCAGTTCGTTAATTTCAACATTAATATTTTCTGGTTTTTTTGACATAATATCTCCTATTTCGCAGATGAATGAAATTTTTTAGCAATTATCTCATCCTCATAGTCCTCGGGGTGAGGATTACGAAAAATAGTGAAGTTATCAGGTACGGGGTCAACACCACCACGCACAAAAGGATTGCATCGCAAAATCCGGCTAATCCCCATAATCAAACCTAAAAGAGGCCCAAACTTCTTTAAGGCATCAATCATGTATGTTGAGCATGTTGGATAGTATCGACAACTCGGTGGAAAAACCGGAGAAATAAACCTTTGATAAACTCTAACTAAAAAAATCAAAATCTTACGCAAGTCGATCTCCTTAATAGGTTAATGACGTTGATGCTTTTCTATATTCTTAAGTAAAATACCCGTACCAAGAGCAACAGCTTCGAGCGGATGATCTGCAGTTAAAACAGGTACTTTTAAGTGGTACGAAATTAGTTTGTCGAGGTTCTTTAAAAGTGCACCTCCACCAGTTAGCATGATTCCACGATCAATAATATCAGCTGAAAGTTCAGGTGGTGTTTTTTCAAGTACATCTTTTGTTGCCGCAATAATAGTCATTAAGCCATCATGGAGCGCTTCTTGAATCTCAGGAGCCGAAACCGTAGCTTGTTTTGGCAAGCCATCGACCACATCTCGACCACGAACTGTAATTGTGGCTTCTTCATCGGGCTCAAATGCACTACCAATCTCAATTTTAATTTGTTCAGCAGTACGAGAACCAATTAGTAAGTTGTGCTTATTTTTAATGTATGAAATAACTGCCTGATTCATATGGTCACCAGCATAGCGCAGCGATTGACTAGTAACAATCTCTCCCATTGATAAGACAGCAATATCAGTAGTTCCACCACCAATATCGATTACAATGTTGCCTTGCGGTTTAAAAATGTCAAGTCCGGCACCAACTGCAGCAACTTTTGGCTCAAAATCCAAATAGACTTTACCGCCACCAGATTTTTCTGCTGCCTGAATAATTGCCTTTTGTTCAATTGAAGTTACACCTGTTGGTGCACAAATCAAAATATTAGGCTTAGACATAAATCCTTTAACGTTTAGCTTTTCAATAAAGTATGACAGCATTGCTTCTGTAATATCAAAGTCAGCAATTACTCCGTTTTTCAGCGGACGAATTACCCGAATATTTCCAGGGGTTCGTCCAACCATTTTGTAAGCTTCAGTTCCTACTGCCACCACTTTATTTGAAGCGGTATTGACAGCAACTACTGAAGGTTCATTTAAAACAATTCCTTTGCCGGAGACGTTGATGAGCACATTGGCTGTCCCTAAATCAATTCCTATATCTCTTGCCACAATAGTCCTCCCTAAATATTCCTTGTCCATTTTACCATAAAGAAACCAACTTTGCTTTTGACTTCCAACGTTTTACTAAGTCTTAAAAGAAATTACTTAGTTGTAAAGAGGTATCCATAAGAGTAATGAAAAAGTTGCCAACTAAAAACCCAAGCGCAATTGCTGCAAAAATCAACAAAAGTTGCGCTTCAAATGTTCTATTTTTTCTAATTATCTTTTCTACCCGAACACTTTTCATTATTTGAAATGACAAACCAATTGTAATCAGATAGGTAACAATGCTAATGAGGGCACGAACGCCAAGTTGAAACATATATTTCTCGCTTTTCTTTTGTCAAATAAAAACGGACACATGTTTTTGTTTTCATGCATCCGCCTAAAACTCTAAAATTATTTATCCGAATTGTAAACACTGATTCTGTTCACTGCTCTTCTCAAAGCAACTTGGGCTCTTTCTAGTGAACGCTGGTCATGTGAAGCCTTTGCTTCAGCTAACGCACTTTCAGCACGCTTTCTAGCAGCTTCAGCACGAGAAACATCAATACTGCCAGAACGTTCAGCACTATCAGCAATGATCGTTGCAACGTTATTGGAAAATTCAAAGTATCCACCACTTACAGCTAAGTGATTGACCTCATTATTCATTTCTCGGCTTCGTTTTACTCTTACTTCACCAATTGCTAATGGTGTCAGAATCGGCAAGTGGTTATACATGACTGCACGTTGCCCATCAATTGCTCTCATCTCAACAATACTACAATGATGGGAAAAAACTAAGCCATCAGGAGTTACAACATTTACCATAAAAAGTTTTTCCGGTTCAGCCATTTGACATCACCCTACTTTTCTAACAGTGCTTTAGCTTCTGAGTCACTAGCAGTTACACCCATTTTTTGCGCCTTCTTCAAGACTTCTTCGATTGGGCCAACACTACGGAAAGCATCTTCAGGAAGATCATCCAAGTGACCATCCAAAATCATTTTAAAGCCTTTAATTGTGTCTTTAATTGGGACATATGATCCTGGAACACCAGTAAATTGTTCTGCAACAAAAAAGTTCTGAGACAAAAAGAACTGAATTTTACGTGCTCGGCTGACGATTACCTTTTCTTCGTCGGATAACTCGTCCATACCAAGTACTGAAATAATGTCTTGCAGTTCATGGTAACGCTGTAAAATATGCTGCACCCGAGTAGCAACTTCGTAGTGCTCTTGACCAACAATTTCAGGATCCAAAGCACTTGAAGTGGACTCTAACGGATCTACTGCCGGGTAAATCCCTTGCTCAACCAGACTACGTTCCAAATTAGTCGTAGCATCAAGGTGAGCAAAAGTAGTTGCCGGCGCAGGGTCAGTATAATCATCGGCTGGAACATAAACGGCTTGAATTGAAGTAATAGATCCCTTCTTAGTCGAAGTGATTCTTTCTTGCAATTGACCCATTTCTGTAGCTAAGGTTGGCTGATAACCAACGGCACTTGGCATACGACCAAGTAAGGCCGAAACTTCAGAACCCGCCTGAGTAAACCGGAAGATGTTATCGATAAATAGTAAAACATCTTGACCTTCAACATCTCTAAAATACTCAGCTAAAGTTAATCCAGTCAAAGCAACCCGCATTCTAGCACCAGGCGGTTCATTCATTTGACCGAAAACCATTGCGGTTTTACTTAAAACACCAGAGGCTTTCATTTCAAAGTAGAGGTCATTACCTTCACGGGTTCGTTCACCAACACCCGTAAAAACAGAAATGCCTCCATGTTCTTGGGCGATGTTATGAATCAACTCTTGAATAATCGTTGTCTTACCAACACCAGCACCACCAAACAAGCCGACTTTACCGCCTCGGACGTATGGCTCAAGCAAGTCAATAACCTTAATTCCAGTTTCAAGTATTTCTTGACTAGTCGTTAATTCGTCATATTTTGGCGCATTCCTGTGAATACTATTGCGTGCATGCTTTTCATCAAATTTAGGACCATTATCAATTGGGTCACCTAAAACGTTAAAAACACGACCTAAGGTATCATTACCAACAGGTACGGAGATTGGATTACCAGTATCTTCGACTTTCATTCCTCGCCGAAGACCATTGGTAGATTCCATAGCAATAGTTCTTAAGACACCATCACCAAGCTCAAGTGTAACTTCGAGGACGATTGATTCATCATCTGAGATAATCACACGTAGAGCATTATCAATATCGGGTAGGTTCTTATCAAGTGGAAATTTAACATCAACAACTGGGCCGATTACTTGAACAACTTCACCTTCACTCAAAACATCTACCTCCTTTTCTCTAATTATTTCAAAGCATTGGCACCACTGACAATTTCAGTAATTTCAGTGGTGATTTCTGCCTGTCTGGCACGATTTAATTTAGTAGTTAAACTTGATACCAAATCATTAACATTGTCAGTAGCACTCTGCATAGCAGTCATCGAACTAGCATGTTCAGCAGTCTTAGCGTCTAAAATTGCTCCGTAAATTGTAGAACGAGCATACTGCGGAATCAGAGTAGTTAGAACAGCATTAACGTCAGGTTCAATATCATATTCTAAATCTTTATGTGCTTCAGCTTCTTCAATACCGATATCAATATCAACTACCGGAAGCATTTTTTCAACACGAAATGCAGATGACAAGGAATTAATGAAGTGTGTATAACAAACATACAGCTGATCATAAACTCCATTCAAGTACATTTTAATTGCAGTTGAAACAATTGGTAATACTTCATCAAAAGTTGGCACATCAGATATTGCATCATTTTCGTAAACAACATTTAAATTGTTTTTCTTAAAAAATTCAGCACCAACTGAGCCCACCGCTAAGATCTTAATTTCTTTGTTTTCAGCTTTAGCATCTTCGGCTAAGCCCATCATATTTTTTATGACAGCACTATTATATGATCCAACCAAGCCACGGTCACCAGTAATAACTAAATAACCAGTTGACTTAACCTCTTTACGGGCCTGAACCATGTCAGATACAATTCCTAAGCCAAAAACTCTCTCATAATCAATCTTACCAATGCTTTCATTGTCAACTCTAACATTCTCTTTTTGCAAGTGTCCAACAACTTCAGCACTCATTAGACGAGATAATGTTTGACGTACATGATCATTATAGACTGTATACCCCTCATCTCGTTTTTGGGTTTGATTCAGTTTTGACGCGGATACCATTCTCATTGCTTCTGTAATTTTACCAGTTTGTTTAACTGAAGCAATTTTCTTCTTCAACTCAAGTAAAGATGCAGGCATAAACTACCTCCTATTTATTACTTGGCGAAAAACTATCAGTGAATTTTGAAATTGCAGATTTCAACTCACTTTCATCCGGTAAATCACCAGTCTCCCGAATATGGCTTAATAAATCAGCATGTTCATTGTCAAAATTGTCGTAAAGTTCTTTTTCAAAACGAGCAATGTCTTCAACCGGAACAGCATCAATGTAGCCATGAGTCAATGCATACAGCAATAAAACTTGTTTTTCAACCGGAATTGGGTCATGCAAAGGTTGCTTCAAAACTTCAACAACTCTTCGACCACGGTTTAATTTAGCCTGGGTTGCCTGATCCAAATCACTGCCAAATTGAGCGAAACTTTCCAACTCATGGTATGCCGCTAAATCAGTACGTAAAGTACCAGCGACCTTTTTCATCGCTTTAATCTGAGCACTACCACCAACACGGGAAACAGAGTTACCAGCATCAATAGCTGGACGGGTTCCAGCAAAGAACAAATCACTTTGCAAGAAAATCTGTCCATCCGTAATTGAAATTACGTTGGTTGGAATATAGGCTGAAATATCGCCAGCTTCAGTTTGAATAAACGGAATGGCAGTCATTGAACCACCGCCAAGTTTATCACTCAACTTAGCACTACGCTCCAACAGACGTGAATGCAGGTAGAAAACGTCACCAGGATATGCTTCACGACCAGGCGGACGACGAAGAAGCAAAGAAAGTTCACGGTAAGCAACTGCTTGCTTGGATAGATCATCAAAGATCACCAATACATCCTTACCATTGTACATAAACTCTTCGCCCATTGCCGTTCCAGCATAAGGTGCAATATAAAGCATCGGTGCTGGTTCACTTGGTCCTGCTTCGACAACAATCGTATAATCCATTGCTCCAAAGCGCTTTAACGTTTCTACTTGTGTTCTAACCGTTGATTCTTTTTGTCCAATAAAGACATAAATACAAATTACGTCTTGTCCCTTTTGATTCAAAATAGTATCAACTGCTAAACTAGTTTTACCGGTTTTACGGTCACCAATGATTAATTCACGTTGACCGCGGCCGATTGGAACCAGAGCATCAATTGCTTTAATTCCAGTTTGCAGCGGCTGATTAACTGACTGTCGTTGCATAACACCCGGCGCTGAAGCCTCGATTGGACGAGTCTTGGTAGTTTTAATGTCACCTAAGCCATCAACTGGTTGCCCTAAAGGGTTAACAACACGACCAATTAATTCATCTCCGACCGGAACACGCATAATTTCACCGGTTCGTTTGACTTGGTCACCTTCACGAATATCATCAAAGTTACCCAAAATAATGATACCAACATCATTTGATTCAAGGTTTTGGGCAATACCATAAGAACCATTGTCAAATTCCAATAGTTCATTAGCAAGAACATTGTTCAATCCGTGAGCCCGGGCGATACCATCACCTATGTATGTCACAACCCCAACTTCATTGATGTCGAGTTTGTCATCATAGTGTTCAAGCTGTTGCTTGATTAAAGAGCTTATCTCTTCTGCTTTTATGCTCAATGGTTTCACCTCTTTTAATTTTTATTAATTAACTGCGCACGAATCTTTTTCAGCTTATTCTTAACTGAACCATCGATTACGCAATCGCCAACTTTTAGAATTACACCGCCAATTACACTTTCGTCAACCTCATTTTCAAGGTGAACAGCGCTTAAATGGAATCTTTTGGCATAACTATCTCCTAAAGCTCTGAGTTGCGCATCATCTAACTTGACTGCTGTAATTGCAGTACCAACCATTACTTTCTTATTACTATTATATAGTTCATTAAAACAATCTATAATTGCAACAAGATCTTGAAAATGATTATAGTCTAATAGCAAATTCAAAAAAGTCTGAACTTCTATAGTAAAGCCTTGTTCAATCACTGTTAATGACTTTTTCTTTTCATCGCTATTAAAAATAGGATCACTAAAAACACTCAATATCCTAGGATTATTCAAGATAGCCTTACGTAATTCCTGTAAGTCCGCATGAACTTTATCCAAAGCATTCATGTCCTGAGCGTAATCAAATAGTGCAGTGCCATAACGCGCAGTAATTTGTTCTTTTGTCAAGGACATTATTCATTCAGCCCCTTAATAAACTGATCGACTAAATCTTTCTGGTCATCTGCAGATAAGTTCTTGGCAATTACTTTCTCAGCAATTGTAACCGAAATATCAGCAACTTGTGTACGCGCCTCATCCAAAGCTTCAGCTTTAGCCTGAGCGGCATCTGCCTTGGCCTTTTCATGGATTGAGGCCGCATCATCGTTAGCTTCAGCTACAATCTGGCTACTTGCTTTCTGAGCATTTGCCTTTGCGTCAGAGAGAATTTGTGTTGCTTCTTGTCTTGAATTTTTCAAGGCAGCTTCACGTTCATTAGCCAAGATTTCGGCTTTTTTGCGGTTATCCGCAGCCGAATCCAAGTCATTGATTACTTTTTGCCGTCTTTTTTCCATCATCTCGGAGACTGGTCCCCAAGCATAATGCTTCACCAAGACAAGTAAAATTGCAAAAACAATTATGTACCATAACGTATTACCTAAATAGGTAAAACCTGCTGAGGCTGCAAATAAAGTATGAAATGTCATTTACTGCCCTTCTCTCTTTTTTAACTTAAATACTTTCTAGTAAAAATTAAACGAAGAGGATTAGGAAAGCAACAACAATGGCCAAAATAGGAACGGCTTCAATCAAACCAACACCGATAAACATAGTTGATCTTAAATTACCGGCACTTTCAGGTTGACGCGCCATGCTTTCGACCGTCTTAGTGATAACCTTACCATTACCCCATGAAGCAGCTAATGCAGCGACACTAGCTACAACTGCTGCAGAAATATACTTAAATGCTTGTAACATATTTAAAACCTCCGAAAATTATTCTTTTGTAACCTTTTTACCAATATAAACCATCGATAAAGTTACGAAAACATATGCTTGAATAGAGCCAATGAAGACAGAGAAACCTTGCCAGATCATAGCAAGCGGTGCTGCTAAGACCAAAGTAATAGCTCCAAAACTTGGTGCAAAGCTATTACCAATCAGTGTTAATAAAACTTCACCTGCGTAGATATTACCATACAGACGTAAAGACAGCGTAAGGAAGTTAGTAACCTCTTCAATCATGTTAATTGGAAAAAGAAAACTAACTGGTTCCGCATAATTACGCCAGTAGCCAGCAGTCCCAAATTTTTGCATACCAAATGTAAATGATAGAAGCATGGTCATCATTGCAAACGACATTGTCGTTACTGGATCAGCAGTTGGGGATTTGACAAATACACTTTCGCCAACCTTGACCTCTAAGAAAAGACCTAACTGGTTCATACACCAAATATACAAAAACAAAACAAAAGCGTATAACGAAACATGTTTACGAGCATCAACATCGCTGACATTGTCTTTAACAATATTATCAGTGAAATCTAGCAGGAACTCAATTATATTCTGCTTTTTGTTGGGTTTCATTTCAACTTTTCGAGAGAGCCAAATACAAACAAATAACACCACAGCTGCCATTAAAGTTGAGCCTATAATCCCTGATAAATCAAAGCTTAAGCCCAAAAATTTAAAAACAAATGGTTGCTCCATTTCTTCGTGACCTCCCTTCTCGTGCCCAGATTTTTGAACACTCATACAATATTAACACCATTCACTAGTTTTGTGAAAACTTGTAAGCGATTTTCATTAACTTATTTGTTAAAAAGTTTATTTGGTACCAAATAACCGATCACCAGCATCTCCTAGTCCTGGTGTTATATATCCATTCGGTAAGAGCTTTTCATCCTCAGCAGCGGCATAAATGTCAACATCTGGATTTTCTTCCTGGATTGCCTTAACACCTTCAGGAGCAGCAACTAAAACTGCTAACTTAATTACTTTAACACCACGTTTTTTAAGTGCACCAATTGCCATGTTCGCGGAGCCACCAGTAGCTAACATTGGATCAACAACTAAGCATGCTCTTTCTGCAATGTCCTTAGGCATTTTACAAAAGTACTCATGCGGTTTTAAAGTCTCTTCATCACGATACATACCGATTACGCCAACTTTTGCAGACGGAATCATCTCCATCACACCATTAAGCATACCTATTCCTGCACGTAAAATTGGCACAATAGTCATTTTCTTGCCCGCGATTTCTTTTTGCGTAGTTTTACCTATTGGTGTTTCAATTTCCACATCCTTAAGTGGTAAATCACGAGTAATTTCATAAGTCATGAGCCCTCCGATTTCACCAACTATTTGCCGAAATTCATTGGAACTTGTTTCCTTACGTCTAATAATTGTTAATTTGTGCTGAATTAACGGATGATCTAAAACAGTAAATTTGCCCATCTTTTTCCTCCTGTAACAAAATGTGCTTAAAGTTATTTTAATCAAAAAAGCAAAGGGTTTAAAGTCCTTTGCCTCCAATTTTTTATTTTGTTGCGTAATGATGACCAGCCGCCGCTTTGTTTAAACGGTTCATATATGCAAAAGTTGCTTCACTACCACTAAATCCTTGAACATAAATTTGTTTAATAGTTTTTTGATCATCAAAATAACGCAAGCCGCCAAACAAATTATGATCAGCTTCAGTCAAGCTTGAACCCAAACTAAACTTATTTTGCTTTGGCAAATCTATTTTTTCGAGCTCTTTTTCAAGTGCCATTACACCAGTTTCACTAGTAAAGTTAATTTTCGTAAAATCGCTAGCACAATCAACAATAATAACAGAAGCACTAGGGGCATAGTGGCGATACTTCATTCCCGGTGCTTTAGGAATATCTTTATCGGCAACTTTACCAGTATTGATTAGTACTTTTTTACCTAAAACGGTGCTTAGTTCTTCTGGAGTAATTGCACCGGGACGTAATACAATAGGATTTTTAACCGATAAATCAATAATCGTTGATTCCAGTCCAAATCTAGTGGCTCCACCGTCGATTATTCCAGCAATTTTACCTTCCATATCATGATAGACATGTTGTGCTGTCGTGGGACTAGGCTTGGTAGAAGTATTAGCAGACGGTCCAACAATAGGAGCACCTAATTTGGTAATTAGTTCATGAGTTAGCTGATCATCGGGACAGCGAAATGCCACCGTATCCAATCCCCCAGTTACTACTTCCGGCAAACTTTTAGGCTTAACCTTAAGTAAAATTGTCAAAGGACCCGGCCAAAATTGCTTAATCAACTTTTTAGCACTATTAGGTACTTCATTGGCAAATCTAGTCATCATCACTTCATCAGAAACCGTCACAATTAACGGGTTGTCACTTGGACGTCCTTTAGCTAGATAAACATTTTTGACTGCGTTTTCATTGGTAGCAAGCGCCCCAAGGCCATACACCGTTTCCGTTGGAAAGGCAACTAATTCTCCTTTAGATAATAACTTGACTGCAGCGTCGATTTCTCCTGGCAAAAAAATCTTCGTTTCCATTATCTTTTCCACTTTCCATTTACCATACGGGGTTTACCTGCCAAATCATTTTTAAATTCTATCGTAAAATCAGGGAGTTCCTTGGCAAATAATTCTTGAAGCTGTTTTTTTTCACTAAAACCATATTCTAAGTAAAATTCACCCTTTGGATTTAAATGCTGGCGAACTTGCTTGGCAAATTTACGATAGAAACCAATACCATCTTCACCACCAAATAATGCTTCTTTAGGTTCATTTTGAAGAACATTTTGATCCATAATATCTTTTTCAGACTCTTTAATATATGGCGGGTTTGAAATGATTTTATCGAACTTTTCCAAACCAATTAGGATATTTGCTTTGCGAACAGTCACATCAACATTATGAATTAGAAAGTTCTCTTCACTTGTCCTTAAGGCGGCATCAGTTACATCTGAGGCATATAGAGTTAAACTAGTTAAGCCTTTTTTTTCAGCTTCTTTGGCTAAAGCAACCGTAATGCAACCTGAGCCAGTTCCAAGGTCCAAGACTTTATCCTCATTCTTTAGACTTTTCAAAGCCCAAGCAACTAACTCTTCAGTTTCAAAGCGAGGAATTAAGACACCACGCTGAAGTAAGATCTTATAGCCATAAAACCAAGAGTAACCAAGAACATACTGCGGAGAAACTCCCTTGACAAGTTGCTTAATATCTTTTTTAGCTTGTTCTACTTGATCATCAGTTAAGCGCATATCTTGCTTCAATTGATATTCACTCAAATTCAATCCTAATCGTTCAGTAATCAAAAAAGCAATATCTTCCTGCCGCTCCTCTGGTGCAACTTCAGAAGACCAAATTTGCAAGTCTCTTAATGTGGCAATTTTAGACATTTTGATCAGCTAGCTCCTCTAACTGCTTAGTTTGATTATATAGTGTTAGCGCATCAATTACTTCATCTAACTCACCATTCATAATACGATCTAGTTTATTGAGCGTAAGTCCAATTCGGTGATCGGTTACTCGATTTTGAGGATAATTGTACGTTCTGATTCGCTCAGAACGATCTCCTGTACCCACGGCACTTTTTCTCTCCGCATCATATTGATCACGATTTTGACTTTCGTAATAGTCATATACCCGCGAAGTTAGAATTTGCAACGCTTTTTCACGGTTCTGTTGCTGGCTACGCTGGTCCTGCATTGCAACCGCAATACCAGTTGGCAGGTGAGTCATTCGAACAGCACTTGATGTCTTGTTGATGTGCTGACCACCTGCACCGCTAGAACGATAAACATCAACTCTTATGTCTTTAGGATCTAATTCAAGGTCAACTTGTTCATATTCTGGCATTACGGCAACTGTCGCAGTTGAAGTATGAACCCGTCCCTGAGATTCAGTTACAGGAATACGCTGCACGCGGTGTGCTCCGTTTTCATATTTAAGTTTAGAGTAGACTTTTTCACCAGTAATCATAATTGCGATACGTTTATAGCCCCCAACTTCGGTTGGTTCACTATCAACAATAGAAACCTGCCAATTTTGCCGTTCAGCATATTTTTCATACATTCGCAAAAGATCACCAGCAAATAAGGAGGCTTCATCACCACCTGCTGCACCACGAATTTCCATAATAATATCTTTATCATCATTAGGATCTTTTGGTAACATCAATATTTTGATTTGATCTTCTAAATCAACTATCTCTTGTTCTAAATCGGCATTTTCCTCTTTAGCCATTTCAACTAAATCAGAATCACTTTCACCTGAAATAATCTCTTTATTGTCAGCGATGTCTTTTTTATCTGACTTATACTTTTGATATTTTTCAACAACTTCGCGCAAATCAGATGCTTCCTTAGAAACTTCCATGTAGCGCTTAGTATCATTGATAACTTCTGGATCGGCCATCATTTCTTGCAACTCGTCATAATGAGCTACAAGACTTTCAAGCTGCGCCATAATTTTATCCATGTTTTTTCAGTTCCTCTCTATCTGTGCTCACTTGGGCGAAAGTAATGAAAGCGGCATACCGGATAGTAACTCTCGTCGCCACCTATTTGAACTTGTTCACCTTCATAAACCGGTTTTCCATTATGAATACGTAAGTTCATTGTAGCCTTACGTCCACAGTAGTGACAAATGGTTTTGATTTCAGTAATTTTGTCAGCAACAATTAGTAAGTTCTTTGAACCTTCAAATAAATTATTTTGGAAATCATTTTTTAGCCCAAAGGCCATTACCGGAATGCCTAATTCATCAACTATTTTGGCACATTCAAAAACGTGATGTCGCTCCAAAAACTGTGCTTCATCAACAAACACGCAAGCAATCGAGCCATCACCGTTTTTTTCTTCTTGGGTATTAATTTTTTGAATGTAAGCAAAAACGTCCATATCATGTGCAATTGGGACTGCTTCTCGATGAAGACCTATTCGCGAAGCAATCGTACCTACTCCACTTCGATCATCAATACTACTGGTCATTAAAACAATTTTACGGCCCTGAGCCTCATAGTTATGCGCATCCTTGAGAATCTCAAGTGTTTTGCCACTACTCATTGTTCCGTAGTGAAAAAATAATTGTGCCATTTTAGCTCCTTTGTTCAAATAGAATTTATCTAACTTATCTAGTATAGATGAAAATTAAAATCTGTGCAGTTAAATTGTCACTAAAAACTCGTTTTCAATTGCTCGCTATGCTATAGTTGATAATGATTTTAAAGCGAGGGATAAAATATGAAACTAAAATCTGGAATTGCCAAATTGGCTGGAAAATCGAGTTATTGGTTTCTCCATAACGTCTTAAAAGGCGGCACCAGTTTCCCAGGGAAATTAGCAATGAAACTTGATCCCAACATTCTGAACGCACTGGCTAATGACTACGAAACAATAATTGTCACTGGTACGAACGGTAAAACCATGACTACAGCTCTAATTGTTGAAGCATTGCAAGAAAAATACGGCGATGTTTTAACTAATCCGTCAGGTTCTAATATGCAGCAGGGAATCGTAACTGCTTTTTTAGCACATAAAAGTAGCAGTTCAAAACGACGAATTGCTGTGCTTGAAGTGGACGAAGCTAACGTTAAAATGGTAACTAAGTTAGTGCAACCAAGTGTTTTTGTTTTAACTAATATTTTTCGTGATCAAATGGATCGGTACGGAGAAATTTATACCACTTATGAAAAGATCGTTGAAGGAATTAAGCTAGCTCCTGATGCTACAATTATCGCTAATGGAGATGCAAGTATCTTCTCATCAGTTGATTTACCAAATCCCAAGATTTTTTATGGTTTTAAGCGCCCAAATGATCAGCCGCAAAATGACATTAAAGCACCCGTTAATACCGATGGTGTTTTGTGTCCAAAATGTGATCATATTCTCCACTACCATGACCGCATCTATGCCAATTTAGGCGACTTTTTCTGCCCCAATTGTGATTATCACCGGCCTCATTTAACATATTCAGTTACCAAAATAATTGAGCAAAGTCCAAATCAACTAAAATTTCAGATGGGCACCAAAGATTATAGCATCAATGTAGGTGGAACTTACAACATATATAATGCATTAACTGCCTATTCCGTTGCTAGGTACTTTGGCTTAAGTGATGATGAAGTTGCCAACGCTTTTGCTAAAAACAAACGGGTTTTTGGTCGACAAGAATTAATTAGTTACGCTGATAAGAAAATTAATTTGATTTTAGTCAAAAATCCCGTTGGTTTAGATGAAGTTCTTCATATGCTAAATACGGAAAAAGAAGATTATTCGCTGGTAACCCTGCTTAATGCAAATCACGCTGACGGGATTGATACCTCATGGATTTGGGATGGTCAGTTTGAAGAACTAAACCATAAGCAAATTAAGAAAATTTTAGTTGGTGGTGAGCGCTGGCAAGATATGAGTTTTAGACTAGAAGTTGCTGGGTTTGACCCAGCTCAAATGACCACTTGTCCTGACAATGAAGCGGTCATTAACGAAATCGCTAAATTGCCTACGGAAAAAGTTTACATTTTATCTACATATACTGCCCTACTTTCGTTACGTAAAACAATGGCTGAAAAGAAAATTATTAAGGCTGGAATGTAACTATAGAAAAACTCGCAAGTTTTAATAGCTTGCGAGTTTTTTGATTTTTCGCTAGATTAAAAATTTTTATATCATATGCTTTTTTTGCAAAGCTGCTAGTAATTATTTGTCAGTAAAAAACATAAAGCAAAGAAAAAGCACCAAGTTAAAACCTGCTGCTTTTCTATTTTATTCAACCAAAACTAATTAGTTTTGTTTTCTACGAAGTCCAACCATTCCTATGAATGATACTGCTAGAGCAGAAAGACCTGCAAACATCATGCTAAATGAAGCTAGCTTGTCAGTGCCAGTTTGAGGCAATGTAGTTTCGGTATTTGAAGGATCAACGACTGGATCTTTTTTATTATTCGTATTTTCCGTCGCAACTGGCTTCTTGTTAGCATTTGATTTATCCTTAGAATCTTGATTGCTAGATTCTGGTTTTTTATCAGTTTGACCAGAGTTCACCGGAGTTTCATTTTCAGTCGGCGTACTACCTTTTGAATAGATATAAGTCACAGTTTGAGGCTGATCACTGAAGAAACCTTCAGTTGGACCTTGCCAGTCCTTTAAAGTATATCCTTTAATAGCCTTACGGATACTACCATATCCAATATTTACATGACCATCAAAAACTTGATCATCAGCAATTTTGTTACCAGCTTCATCTTGGTAATGAACAGTCACAGTTGAAATGCGACCATCAACAGTCCCTTCACCAGGAACATCGGCAGCTTGAACAACGCTATTAGCACTGACGCCTCCAAATGCAAGAACGGCTGCGGAAAAGCCAGTAAATAACAATGATTTTGCTTTTGCATTAACACTTAGTTTTTTCATAAAAATCTCCAAGTCTTCATTTCAATATTCTTAATAATATCATTAGAACCATTTAGCTTTATTTACGTCTAACAACTAAAACGATTTTCTAATGTGGTTTTACTAGTTTATAAACAAGTAACATTATATCACGTTTTGCTTAAACGATATATCTTGTTTCTATTTTTTACAGTAAGAAAAAATCAACAAACACTCTACAATCGTTTAAAACAAAAATGCCTTAGTATCAATGCTCGACGCTAGTTGATACTAAGACAAATTACAAATATTGGGATATCCGGGCTCGAACCGAAACATGCAGGAACCAGAAACCTGTGCCTTACCATTTGGCTATATCCCAGTGTTAAATCACCCGTACGAGAATTGAACTCGTAACTCCACCTTGAGAGGGTGGCGTCTTAACCATTTGACCAACGGGCAAAATCAACAGTAATTATTATGCGGTATGACGGTAATGTTGTCAAGGAATTTTTATCGATAAACAAGACATTAAAACTAATTACGTCAACTTTTTTAGTTGAAATAAAATTATTGCTAATGCAATTAAGTATATGGTTATTAGTTTTATTCCTCAAAATTACTTTTTTATTGTATATAATAGATAGAGAAACTTATATGAGGACCAAATTTTATGATTGACTATTCCGCCACCCAGAACTTAATTGAATCGATGGTTTCTGAGCGTATTGTTCCGGGAGTAAACTATGCTTTTATTAAAAAAGAGCAAATTTTCACTTCTACGGTTGGTTTTGCCAGCACTTATCCAAAAGTAACTCAGCTGAGTCCTTTTGCCCAATACGATGTAGCCAGTTTAACCAAAGTATTAATCACGGAGAATATCCTACTAAAGCTGTATCAGGAAGGAAAAATCAACTTTACTGAACCACTGCAAAAATTTCTGCCCGAATTTAAAGATGAACGTATTCGTCTTTTTCACCTACTAACACATACTAGCGGAATTCGCGGTTGGATTAAAAACCGCGACACACTGAGCCATGACGAATTAATCAAGGCAATTATCAATTTACCTGTAACAGATGAATTTGAGCATAAAATGCGCTACGCCGATACGAATTTCATCCTGCTTGGTTTAGCAATTAAAAATATATATGATCGCTCAGTCCAGGAAGTTGGACTGAGCGAAATTATCGAGCCAATGAACTTACAAGACACAACCTTTTTTCCTAAAAAAAGCAATTGTGTTCCTACTGGTATGTTAGGTAGCGAAATGCTACAGGGCGTTCCTCATGACCCTAAAGCGCGTCAACTTGGTAGTGATTGTGGATCAGCTGGTCTCTTTTCTTCAATGCGTGATTTGATTCGTATATCTAAAGGCTATATTGGCCTTGATCGTGACATTCTACCCTATGACCAAGATGTGGTAGCCAAGCTTTTTGATAACAAAAATGCGACGAACCTTCAGCCCCGTTCCTGGGGCTGGGATTTGCGTTTTGATCCTGAACTCCATTACCCACTAATTTTACACACCGGCTTCACTGGTGTCTTGATTTTACTTGATCGGATTAAGCAAACCGGTTTAATCTTACTGACTAATCGCATACACCCTACTGGTCATAACCAAATTTTTCTTACAATGCGTGAAAAAATTATCGAAAGTTTTTTAAAAGAAAATGATCAACAAAGGTAGCTATACTCTGATACTAGTCGTATTTCCATGATGAATCACGACAAAGCGGATTGGGTTAAACAGTTCACCTTTCCCTACTCATAGTTAAATCTGACTTAATCGATACGTGCTTGGATGTTATCGTTACTTAAACTTATTAGTCTAACCACTAAAAAGCAGCTACACAAATTGTGTAGCTGCTTTTTATTAATTCACTAAATAATTTTACTATTGATAATTGAGGTACAAATATTAAATAATTAGCATTTTTTGCTCTTTGGCCAAAAGTGATAAACAAGGTCAACAACAGCTTGAGCAAACATGCCTCCAGCCATCCAGTACATTGCCATCATCATCTTGTCAGTAAAAGTAAAGTAAGCAGTAATGCCGTATACAATTACCCATAATATTTTAAAAAACAAATTATCACACATCATAGATTCTTAACCCCCTTCATTTTCTTTACAAATTATACCTTTTTTTGCACTAAAAAAGGGGGTTTTAGAAGTTATTTAATCGCTTACAAGTGATCTTTTTTAAAATTATTATTAAAACATGTTATCGTTGCAAAATGTTTACAATCGTAGGCATTAAGAAACTTTTTTTCTCTGATATATTGCCAAAGTGTCTTTTTAATTAAATTTTCTAATTATGTAATTTAATTAATAAATTTATATAAAATAAAACACCCAATAGTAATATATTAGGTGGTTTATTTAGCTATTTAATCAAAGTAGTTTTTAATTGTAACAAATGCACATGAGTGTGGTGGCATTTCCAAACTTAGTTTGCCATCTTTGATATTTAGTTTTTCATCTTTAAGCTTGGATGATTTTCTTAATTCAGCAATTTCAGGCTGTTTAATGTATACTGGTTTGCCCATTTCATTCCACTTTTTAATTGGGTTTGCATGATTTTCATCAATTCGTTCAATCTTGGCTTCAAATGATTTATTGGCTTCAAGATCAACTTCAATTTCTTCGGTCTTAATTTCTTCACTAGGCACATTATGATTATACGCAAGAATTTGTAAATCAAGATCTTTTTGCACTGCCAATACCTCAGCAGTACCTTGGTCGTTTCCTTGAACTTCAATTCTCTTAGAGCCTAATTCATGGAAAATTTCAAAGATTCGATAAACTGGTTTTTCAATTCCATCAACTGTTTGCAACCCAAAGCCACCATGAAATACACCTGGTTTTTGAGACTGTTCTTCAAAGATGTCACTAAATGTCCAAAATGAATAACCATCAACCAAACCATCATTATCTGCTAAAGTCTTTGCCACCATTGCAGCAGCGTACGGTTCATCATGAATCTTATCCCCAAGCATCGCGGAAACATTCCACTCCGTGTAATATAACGGGTAGCCTTGGGCTTGTTTCTTAGTCCTGCTGGTCATTTCTTTTAGAATTCCACGATGGTAAACCGTTTCTTTACCCCCGGTCTTTTTAAAGAACTCATCAATATCTAAACCACTTTGCCATAATGGGTCATCAGTTGGGTAATGATGCGTTGAAAGAAAATCTAACGGAACGTTGTTGCTTTCGCAAAATTCAACCATTTCTGGTATCCAAGAATTGAATGAGGTTGAAGGACCACCAAACTTAAGGTTTTGATCAATTTTCTTGGCTGTTTCTGTTGTTATCTGATATAAATGGAAATAGTCTTCTTGTGTTCCAGAAAAGAACAATGGTAAATTCGGCTCGTTCCAAACCTCAAAGAACCATGATTCAACTTCAGTTTTACCATAACGGTCAATAATATGCTCAACAAAGCGACTAATTAACTCTTCCCATGCTTTATCAGACTTCGGCATTGAATTATTACCGCCATATGCAAAGACTCTTCCATCTCCAGAAGCCAGACAGCTAGGCATAAAGCCTAGCTCTAAAAATGGCTTCATGTCAATACTCAGTAAAAAGTCAATCACATTATCAATATTAACAAAATTATAAGTAATACCTAACGATTTTCCTGAGAAATCAAAGTTCTCAATACATACACTCATATCGTCATCAAATAGACCATGAAAACGAACGTATTTAAAACCAAGTTCATCATGCACTTTTTTTAACTGCTGACGATAATCTGCTCTTAAGGCTGTATATGCATGACAGCTTCCAACACATATCTCCCAATAATGAGGAAAGTCAGTTTTTCTATTATTAATTTCAAATTTTAGCATTGTTTTCTCTCTTTCTCTTTGAACCGCTTACACTATCATGGATTAGTATATTAGCTAGCTTTATTTAAAACCATATTCAAAAGCCAGAAAAAAGATGTTGCTTTTCCAGATTTACTTTCACACAAAGCTTTTAGCTAAATGCAATATATTAAACAGCAAAAAAAGTCAGCCCTTTTGATTGACTGACCTTTTATTGCTTTATTTCTTAGCGTTGCTTTCTTCTTTTTCTTTCATTTCTTCAAATGGACTTTTATCGGGTAAATTTAGAGCAAAACGTTTTTCAAGCCATTTCGTACATAAAGTAGTCCATTGAGCGACATTTGGTTCAACTTGCGTTTTAGAATCTGCTACGGCTTGTGTACCAAGGCTTAAACCATGTGTACCCTCACCAAACATATGAATTTCATAGGGAACCTTCTTTTTTGCTAAAGCTAATGCAAGCTTTAGGGAATGCACAGGTGATACCAAAGGATCAGTTGTTGTTGTCCAAATAAAGAATGGCGGAGTTTCACTATCTACATGGTCAACAACACTAATCTTGCTTTCAAGTTCATTATCAGGGACTTCAACCCCTGTATATGCGACATTTGAAGCTTTCATAAACGCAGACTCTCCAGGGGAATCTTGTTTAGACTTTAATTCTTCATCCAAAAAATGATAATCCGTTAGCGCATAGCCTGCAATAGCAAAAGCTGGTTTTAAGTCTTTTGCGCTAACTTTTAAGTAATCCGTTAAAACAGATTCATTGTAGCAAGTTGCATAAAGCGCTGCAACATGTCCACCAGCGGAAAAACCACATACTCCGATTTTTTCAGGATCAACATGCCATTCTTTTGCTTTTTCTTTTATGTAAAGCATTGCTTTTCCTAGTTGGCGTATTTGTCTTGGGTAAGTAGATTCTTCCTTCAGCGGCAGGGGCTTTGACAAATCTGGCATTTCTAAACCGCCACTAAAATAAGTAGCGTAGCGTAAAACGAAACTATGATAACCTTGTGCAGCAAAATACATAGCAACTGGCTCCGCCTCTCGATCAGAGCAACTGAAAAAGCCACCTCCTGGACAGATAATAACTGCTGGTCTTGGAGCACCATTAAGCATTTCCGACGAATCATCTAAAACATAAGTAGTTAAAGTAACAAGCGGATTTTCTTTATCTAATTGTACTTTCTCAATTTTCATATTTCTTCTCCAATTATACTAAAGAACAATTACTTAAAAAATTTACCTAATTTGCTTCTGCATTACCATGCGCTTTTTCAACTCTTGACCCATATCTGGTTACAAACAAAAGTACAGCAGTAACAACTGAAATTGCAATTCCCGCAATGTATGAATCGCGCCCTGGAGCAATACCAACTGCTGCTAGTAACATTGGAACAATCATTCCTGCAATAGAGCCGAGTAAAGTGTTGATTGAAATAGCAATTGGAAATTGCTCTTGGTTAGTTAAAATTGACATTTCATATGGTGCTGTAGCATTAACCAAAACAATTCCCATGCCAGAAAACGCATTTCCAATAATGTGTAATACCACATTAGACGAGAATACAATGCAGACAAATGATAATGCAAACGCAATAAAGCCCCAAGCAATTGTATCGTTTCTTGTAAACTTCCTGATATAAGTTAGGAAAGTTGCAGTAATTATTCCACCTACATTACCTAGTGCAGTTACCATTGCAACATAAGCAGTACCTTTTCCTTGTGCAGATAACACAATTGACTGGTTAGATAAAAATGTCATCATTGCTAATGAAAGCATAAAGTTGACTAAATACAATACATAAACAAGACCATTTAATTGTTTTAATAAGGTCCAGAAACTGGTCTTCTTTTTGTTTCCATTTTCTTTTTCAGAATTACCTAATTTTTGGTCTTGTGGAATCAACATCAGTGCTAATATAAAGACAATCAGTGCAAGTCCGTATACCCAAAATAGATTTCTCCAATCTGTACTACCTAAGACACCACCTAGAGCGGTAAAGATCATCATTCCAACATTAGTAACACCAGATGCCCAACCCATGGCAGTTGCTCTAGCTTCACCTTCAAAGTTCTCTTGCAATAATACCGGTACAACATTAGTAATAGTTCCTGTACCAAAACCTACTAATACCATGCACGCTAATATCAAATTCAAGCTACTGCTGTATATCGCTGGAATTAAGCCACTAATTCCAACAACTGCAATAGCTAGCAAGCCTAAGTTCTTTCTAGTCATTCTAAAAGTTAAATAAGCAAATAATGCAGTCGCAATAATCTGACCTAATTGTGGAATCGAACCAATCAATTGTACTTTAGAAATTGGCTCCTTAGGAAAGGACTTAGCAATTGCCGCAATCGCAGAGGTTACAGCAGTTGACAACATAAGCAACAGGTTCATGCTTAGAATACCTATTGCTGTGGTTATTTGTTTTCTGTTCATTTTTTTCTCCTTCTTGGATTCGCTTTCAAATTTTAAGTAAAGTATATTAGTCAAAATCTGCCCTGACCATATCCAAAAAACAGAGAATCTATATCCATTTCACAGATTTACTACTCTTAAAAGTCAAAAAAAACTGGCTAATTATTATGCCAGTTTTAGCTATTTAACTATTTTTTTTGCGATATTCTGCGGGCGAAATACCGAAATACTTTTTGAAGATTTTATAAAAATATGAGGGATTTTCGTAGCCTACTCTGTTAGCAATTCGTTCAATTGGAGCAGTTGAGTAAGTTAAATATTCCGCTGCAACATTTATCCGCTGTAAGTGAACCAAATTGATAAATGTTTTACCAGTTTGCTTCTTAAGATAGTCAGATAAGTAATTAGGATTAAAGCCAAAATGTTTAGCCATTTTTTGTAATGTAATATCTTGATAATGTTTCTCAATATATAAAAGTAAGGACAATAGATTAGTTTTTTGCTTTCGATAATCTTTAACTTTAATTTCAGCTTTTGCCGCTTGGCGAATTAAACGAGTAAATAAAATTAGCATCTCTAATCGAATTAATTGGTCAGATTGAATGTCTGGATGATAATACTCTGAAATAACATCATAGATTAGTTCCTTAATTTTAGGATTATGATTAATATCAAATAGGCTGTATCTTCCCTCACCAAATTCTTCATTAGACAAAAGCGAAAATAAAATATTCGAAATATTCGAGCCTTTCTCTTTATTGTTCAAATAATCAAGTTCATTCAGCGAAAATGCTGAACCGCGCAGTGCAATATTAACGACAATGCCATTTTCACTAATCGGCTTAACCTTATGGATAGTTCTATTACCCATAAAAATGAGGTTATCTTGTTTTACCTGAACTTCGGAATGTTCCATTACTACAGTACAATCTTCTACTAACGGAATCATAATTTCAACATAATCGTGAACATGATATGGAATAAACGATTCAGTAGGTTGAACGGCAATTGAAATCGAACTACTATTTAAAGTTAAATTATCGGAATATGTATCAAAAAAACGATATACAGGTTCATTATTTACTTTGCCAATTTTTTTGGTTAAATTACCACTTTTTTTAACTGTTTCTAAAACGTCAGACCAGTCTCTAGGTGAATTGTTTTTTCTAAGGAGTTTAAGGGTTTGTTCTTTCAAGAAAATTGACCTTCTTTACTTTCTTTAGTTAGTAACACTTACATTGATCAAAAATTAAGCTAGTTATTTCTTTAATTGAAAAACTGTGAAATGAACACAATTTTTATGACTTTTGACAATAGCGATAACATCAGCTCTAGATTAAAATTGAAATTGAAATCAAATTATATTTATAGCACACGGAGGAAAAAAATGACAGATTTAACTCAGAAGCCATATAACTTATCAGCTTCTCAAATCGACTTTGTTAATAAAAAAGTTAAAAGTATGTCAAAAGATGCCAAAATCGGACAACTTTTCTTTGTCATCGGTTCAGACGAAGATAACACTAATTTAACAGAATTTGTTGATAAGTATCAACCGGGTGGGATTATGTATCGCCCAGATAATGCCAAGAAATTACAACACGAAATTTCTACGTCACAAGAAGCAAGTGATATTCCCCTTTTAATTGCTGCAAACCTTGAAGCTGGTGGCAACGGCCTAGTTAACGAAGGTACTTGGTTTGGACGCCCACTTCAAATTGCGGCAACTGATAATACAAAAAACGCTTATAACCTAGGAGCTGTTTCGGGTTACGAAGCAAAGCAGGTTGGTGGAAACATGTCGTTTGCACCAATTGTTGATATTGATAAAAACTTCCATAATCCAATTATGAATGTACGTACTTACGGAAGTGATAAAGACCGAGTAATCAAGATGTCCGATGCTCAAATTGCCGGACTCAATGATAACCATGTAATTCCAGTTGCCAAGCATTTCCCTGGTGACGGTGTCGACGAACGCGACCAACACCTTTTAAGCTCAATTAATTCATTATCAGCAGATGAATGGATGGAATCATATGGTCAAATATACCACCACTTAATCGAAAATGGCCTGCCAAGCATTATGATTGCTCATATTATGCAACCTGCATGGGAAAGAAAATTGCAACCCGGAATTGAAGATAAGGATTTACGCCCTGCTACAACTTCAAAACTGTTAATCGATGGTTTACTTCGCAAAGAATTAAACTTCAATGGTTTAACTATCACTGATGCCACTCCAATGATTGGCTATAATGCAATCTTGAAACGTTCAGAAGCACTCCCAGCAACTATCAATGCAGGGGTCGACATGATACTTTTCAATAAAGACATTGATGAAGATTATAAGTTTATCACTGACGCAGTCAATGATGGTACAATCTCCGAAGAACGACTTAATGAAGCAGTAACCAGAATCATTGCTACCAAGGTGGCTCAAGGAGTCATGGACATTGATAACAACCTGTGTGAACCTTCAACAAGCAAATTTGACTTAAAATTAGCCGATCATGAAAAGTTGGCTGCAACAGTGGCGAATGAATCAATCACTCTTGTTAAAGATCGTGATCAACTTCTTCCAATTACACCAAAGAAGTACCCACGAGTTCGTTTAGTAGTTTTAGGCGATAGCGATGACGGCGGCTTCAAAGAAGGCGGTAAAGTTACAGCTAAATTCAAGCAAAAATTGGAAGAAAAAGGTTTCCAAGTTACTGTATTTGATCGCAAAAACCTTGATTTCCGAGAAGTTTTTGAAGGCGGCGTGCAATACGAAAAAGATCAGTTTGATTTGGCTTTCTACGTTGCTAATGTAGAAACTGCCAGCAACCAAACTACAACTAGACTTGACTGGATTCACTTAATGGCAGCTGATGCTCCTTGGTTTATGAAGGACATTCCGACTGTCTTCGTTTCAACTTGCAACCCATATCATCTTTTTGATATCCCAATGGTTTCAACATACATCAATGCTTATACTGGCAATGATGTAACAATTGATGCCCTACTTAAGAAAATGATGGGCCAAGGTGAATTCTTGGGTAAAAACCCCGTAGATCCATTCTGTGGTCAGTTTGATACCCGCTTATAAAAGGAGCAAATTGATGTTCGAAATTAATCAAATCTCAATTAATCATCTTTCCGAGCCGCTTGGATTCGACCTAGATAATCGCGTGCGAGTAGAGTTTAGTGCTAATAGTTCATTTCCTATTCAAGACACGAAGAAAAAAGTTGTAGTAACAAGTGATGACATAGTTTATGATTCCGATTGGCAAGACTATGACAATAACTTTTTTGACTTTGAGCTTGAGCTTCAACCCCGAACAAGTTATAAAGTAACTGTCTCGCTCAGAAGCGAAGCCAATGAAACCAGCAAGGATAGTTTTTTCGAAACCGGTAAAATAAATGAGCCATTTAAAGCAGACTGGATTGGAAATTCTGATAAAGATCTTCAAAACACCCTGCTTAAAAAAAGCTTTACCAGTAAACAAAACATCGTAAGTGCTCGTCTTTACATGTCAGGTCTTGGCGTTTACGAAGCATACTTGAATGATGAAAAAATTGGTAATGAGTTGCTGGCACCGGGAGTTACAGCTTATAACCAGCTGATTCAGGTGCAAACTTATGATGTTAGTCATCTTTTACAACAATCAACCCAACACGAACTACTAATTTCTCTTGGTGATGGCTGGTATAAAGGTAATTTTGGCTTTGATGGTGGTCAAGACAATATATATGGTGACCAACAAATGGCAATTGCTGAATTACACATCAAGTATGAAGATGGTAGTGAAGAAATTATCAATAGTGATAATTCTTGGCAAACCACATCTGGCAGGATTACTAAGTCAGCAATTTACTACGGAGAAGATTATGATGCTACCCGTAAAATTACTGACTGGAAGGCGGCAACCGTCATTGACCATCCAAAAAACATTTTGCATGATCGATTAAGCCTACCACTAAAAGTTAAAGAATATCTTCCTGTAAAAGACATTATTCAAACCCCTGCTGGTGAAACAGTTTTAGACTTTGGACAAAATCAAGCTGGCTGGCCAGAATTTTTCAATCATGAAAAAGCGGGAACCGAAATGCAATTGCAAGTTGGTGAAATATTGCAAAATGGCAATTTTTACCGTGACAACTTGCGTGAAGCACGTGCTGCTTTTCACTATATTTCAAATGGGAAAGAAAAATGGATACGTCCCCACTTTACTTACTATGGTTATCGTTATGTCAAAGTAACTGGCAATCATAAGCCTTTGAAGAAAGAAGACTTTAGAGCCGCTGTTATTTACTCTGATATGAAAACTACGGGTGGAATTGCAACTGATAATTCCAAAGTAAATCGTCTTTTACAAAACGTTTTATGGAGTCAGAAGAGTAATTTCTTTGATGTTCCAACTGACTGCCCTCAACGTGATGAACGGCTCGGCTGGTCCGGAGATGCCGATATTTTCTCAAGCACCGCTGTTTTAAACATGGATACGTATGCCTTCTTTAAAAAATATGCGCGTGACATGCAAATTGAGCAAAAAGCTCATGATGGAATGCTCACTATGTATGCTCCGGCAATGGGTAACGACAGTGGCGGTGCTGCAATTTGGGGTGATGCTGCAACCGTTATTCCTTGGGTTGTATACCAGGCGTATGGTGATCCAGCAATTTTACGTCAAAACTACTCGAGTATGAAATCTTGGGTTGATTGGATTAGTAAAAACACCAGTACCAAATACCTTTGGACCGGCTGTTTTCAGTTCGGCGATTGGCTTTCATTAGATGGAGAAAATCCTGCGATGCCTACTGGTAAAACTGATGAAGACTTTATTGCTTCAGTTTACTATTACTACTCAAGTTCAATTGTTGCTAGTGCTGCCACAGTAGTTGGTAAGCAACAGGACGCTAAGATTTATAATGAGCAAGCCCAAAAAATCAAGCAGGCCATAGCGCACGAATACATTACTGAAAACGGTCGTTTAGCAATCGATACACAAACTGCTTATGCCCTAGCCCTTCGGTTTGACTTAATTCCTGAAAGTCAAAAGCAACGAGTTGTTAATGATTTAGTAACTAGACTTGGAAAAGACAACAACCACTTAAAGACTGGCTTTGTTGGAACACCAATAATTTGTCAAGTTCTATCTGAAAATGGTAAGCATAAACTTGCTACCCAGATCTTTTTAAATGAAGACTTTCCTAGTTGGTTATATGCAGTTAACCTTGGAGCAACGACAATTTGGGAGCGTTGGAACTCCGTTTTACCTGATGGTTCAATGAATCCTGAAGGAATGAATTCGTTAAATCACTATTCAATTGGTGCAATTATGCAATGGGCTTATCAACAAGTCTTAGGAATTAAAAATCAATCTAAGGGTTACCAAAAAGTTTTATTTGCTCCACAATTTGACTATCGCCTGAAGCATGTTAAAGGTCATTACGAAAGTTCGTATGGCGACTTAAAGATTGAATATCAGTTAGAAAAAGATAATAATCATACAATTGAAATCAACTTAGATGTACCCTTTGGACAAGAAGTATCTGTAACGTTGCCGCGTACTAATGAAAGCGTCGTTGTAAATGGCGTTGCTGAAAAATTACCTCTAACTTTATCTGGCGGAAATTATACTATTACTTATCAACCTGAATCTGGCTACATTGAATACTATGATTTAAACATGCCAGCAAAGCAGATTATGTCTGACGAAGAATTAGTTGAAAAATTGCATTCAATTAATAGTGTATTCGAATTTCTAAAAGATCCTAAGAATTTAGCAACTTTTGGCTCAAGTTCACTAAAAGAAATGAACATAATGTTACCGTTTATCAATATTTCAGATGATGATTTTGCTGAAATTAAATCTATTATGGCTAAAACACCTTTAGCCAGCGAAAGGAAGTTTATCAATGAAAGGCGTACTGTTTGATCTTGATGGTGTAATTGCGGATACTTCTGTTTACCATTTTCAAGCTTGGCGCAAGTTAATCAAAGACCACTTTAATCGTGACCTACCCGATGAATTAGAAGTGCAAACTAAAGGTGTAAGCAGAGCCGATTCATTGACCGCCATTTTAAATTACTTAAATATAAAGGTCAGTGAACAAGAATTTAATGAAATGACTGCTGAAAAAAATTCTGTCTTTCGTGAATTACTTGCAAGCCTAACTCCAAATAATATTTTGCCCGGAATCTCAGAATTGATTACCGAGTTCCAAAAGCATGACACTAAATTATCCCTTGCTTCTGCCAGTTTGAATGGACCATATATTTTAGATAAATTAGGATTAATGAATACTTTCGATGCAATTGCCGATCCAAGTAAAGTGGCTGCTGGAAAACCAGCACCAGACATTTTCATTGCTGCAGCTGACGCGATTGGCTTAAAACCAAAAGACTGTGTCGGAATTGAAGATTCGGTTGCTGGAATTACGGCGATTAATCGTTCAGGTGCACTCTCCGTAGGCATCGGTTCTAAATCAGAACTTGGTGAAGCTAAACTATTATTTTCTGAAACCTCTGCTTTAAATTATGAACAAATTGAAAGTGCTTGGAAAAAGCTAAATTAACTTCAAATACAACTTCTTTGAAACTAGAAAAAACAAATTGAAAAAAATCAAACTAAAAAGTCAACCTCTCATAACTTTGAGAAGTTGACTTTTTGCTATTCTTTTATTGTTTATTCGCCCAAGTAAGCAAATACAACTTTTTCATCGTATACATGAAGTACTTTTTCAAAAACAAAACGACATATAAACGCAACAACGCCAGGGATTACGATCCAAACAAGTAGTGCTACTACAACACTAATGCTAGCACTTCCCGCATCCATAGAAGCCAATGGTCCAACTAAACCTACTAAGCCAAAACCTGCTGAGGCTGGCGTTCCACTAACCCGTAATAATGCCACTGGAATTGCGGAAACAACTGCTGTGATTAGTGTTGGCAGTAAAATAATTGGGTGACGGAATAAGTTTGGCATCATCATCTTCATAGCACCTAAAGCAATTGCAATGGTCACACCCGATTTATTAGTACGCCAAGAATGTACAACTAAAACTATCGTAGTTGCCGCTACGCCCATAGCTGCAGCACCAGCTGAAAGTCCATTTAATTGAATTGCCATACCAATTGCCACTGTTGAAATAGGAGAAATAATCAACACAGAGAACATACAAGAAATTAATATACACATTAAAATTGGTTGTAAATTAGTAAAGGAGTTAATAACATTTCCTAACCACGTGGTGATTTTGCTGACATAAGGTAAAATCAGCATCCCAATCCAGCCTACTCCACCACCGACTAAAATCGGAGCGGCCACAATTTTAACTGAACCTAAATGATCACCAACTAATAACAATAAACCAACAGCCAATCCAGAAGTAATCATCGTGTTGATTAAGTCCCCTGTTCCAGCCGAAACAAAAACACCTTGTGCTTTAGTAGCGGGATTAACAATCTGCGGAACAAACTTAGTTACGCCAGAGCCCACATAAGCAGCAGCAGCGACTATTGCAACATCCAAGGGCGCCATTTTAAATTGAATTGCAATCAATGCTCCAATTAACAACGGAGTCGCACATTGAAAAATAAGCAAAGCTTGACTAATTCCGGCAGTTACTGAATTGACCCCAAAAAGCTTCAAAACAGCACTAACTACAGCATTTGGGATTAGCCCGACAATGATGCCAGTTGCCGTACCCGCTAAGATGTTATTAAAAAATGTTTTTACAGTTAATTTATTGTTTTCGGTTGTACCAGCCATTAGAATACTCCTCTTTCATTACATTAAATTTTAAGTGTACGTTACCTTTCAAAATTATCTTTGATAAGTTTGGCAAGCTTGTAATTCGTTGCATTTTATTTTCCTCCTAAAAATCAATTATTTTAGTATTTTATCATTTTTATTTAAAAAGTCCATAATTTAATTAAAAATATTTTAATTTTAATAGCATTACATTTTTTTGATCAACAAAAAAGGGAGTCAAATTACATGATTGTCTTTTGACTCCCTTTTAATAATATATGAAATTAATTTGTTTTTTTCTCTAGTCTAAATAAGTTTAGATAGCTAAAGAAAATGACGACGCAGAGTATTGCCATAACTAAAAATGCCACTTGACTTCCTTGGGCGGTTAAAACGGCGTAGTTGCCAGACCTTTTTTGCCAAGCAGAGATAATTGCGGCCATCACTGTGGTTCCCATTGAGCCTGCATATTGCTGACCAGTTTGAAAAACAGCCGTTGCGTCTGTATGCAACTCTTGAGGCTGCAATTTTGATGCTTCGGCCATCGTATTGTTAAAGGCCATTTGCCGACCAATAATCATGATGCCGTAGAAGATTCCAACCATTACAGTTGGGATTTTCAAACCAAAAACAGTAAACAATACACTAGCCGTAAAGCAAAAAATAGTACCAATTAAAAAAGGAGCTTTGGGCCCTTTTTGATCATATATATGACCAAACCAAGGATTGAGAATACCACTTAAAATACAGCCAGGAAGTAAAACTAAACCGCCAATTAGTGAGCTAGCATGATTGACAATCTGGACATAATTAGGCAAAACGAAACTGGTGCCGATGTTAATAAACTGCAGCAATAAGTATGAAATTAACGCAAAAACAAATGGCTTATTTTTAAAAACAGTTAAGTTAATCAATTTCTTTTCACTGGTCTTAGATAACCTAATAAAGATAAATACTAAAAGTGCAACTATAATCATACTCAGCCAAAAGCCAGTATCTGTTAAACCATTACTAATGCGATTAAAACCTAAATTGAAGATTACCATTGCAATCGCAATAATAGCATAACGTAACCAGTCAAAACTAGAGTGTTTTTTCTCATGGTACTGTTCAACATTAAAAAATCCCATAATTAAAACCAACACGGCTATTCCAGCAACAATGTGGAAAATCAACGGCCAGCCAAAATAATATACGACCGTTCCACCAAAAGTTGGCCCTAAAGATGGAGCCAAAATGACAACTAGACCAGTCAATCCCATATAAAAACCCCATTTCTCCTGAGGCATTAATTCGACAACCAAGTTGAACATTAACGGTATTGATAGGCCGGCACCAATTGAAGAAATGAGTCGCCCTACTAGCAAAACCCAAAAGCTATGAGCAAAACCAGCTACTATTGAACCGCTAATAAAAGCAATTGCAGCAGTTAAAAACAATTGCCGAGCCGAAAAACGCTCATTTAAATACGAACTAGACACCATAATAACCGCAATCATCAATAAGTAGCCCGTGGTTGTCCATTGTACCAATCCAAGGCTAATATGAAATTGTTTCATCAGGGTCGGAAATGTAACATTTAAACTAGTTTCCGTCAAAATTGAGACAAAAGCCATCAAAGCACAGCTAATAATTGATAAAACGTGTTTTTTTGTTTCTTCTTTTTCTTGCATAAGAGATCTCCTAATAATAAAAAAGAGTAAAAAGTCATAGACTTTTACCCTTTCCATAATTGATTGAATATCAATAATTTAAAAATGTACAGGATGAACTATACTAAATTATTTTATCTATCTTATTCCGCTCAAGGATCCGATCTCACTGATTACCGGAAATCAATCCAGATGCTCTTTAAGCAAACACTACTATCTTAGTATTTCAATTCGAAAAAATCAATCTGATTCAACACTAAAACTACTTCTAGTTATTTTTCAAAACGAGATACCAAGTCATCATGCAGTTCTTCATAACCTGGCTTATTCAAAAGACCAAACATGTTACGTTTGTATTCTTCAACACCAGGTTGATTAAATGGATTAGTGCCATTTAAGTAACCTGAAACCGAAATTGCCAATTCAAAGAAGTAAATTAGGTAACCCAAAGTGTGTTCAGTCTGATCAGGAATAGTTACAGTCATTACTGGGACACCACCATCAGTATGGGCTAAGACAACACCTTCATATGCGCGATCATTAACATAGCTCAAGCTCTTGCCGGCCAAAAAGTTTAGCTGATCAAGATTACGATCGTCTGAAGGAATAACTACATCATTTGCCGGGTTTTCAACTCTGATTACAGTTTCAAACAAATTGCGCAGACCTTCTTGAATGTACTGTCCAAGGGAATGAAGATCAGTTGTAAAATTGGCACTTGCTGGCCAAATTCCCTTATTGTCCTTACCTTCTGATTCTCCCATTAATTGTTTGCACCATTCACTAAACATTCTCAGAGTTGGTTCATAGTTTTCTACAATTTCAGTAGTATAACCTTTGCGGTAAAGAATATTGCGTAAAGCAGCATATTGATATGGTGTAGCCTTTGATAAATCAGTATCTTTATACTCACTACGCGCATCCGCTGCACCCTTCATTAATTGATCAATGTCAGCACCGGAAACCGCGATTGGTAAAAGCCCAACAGCCGAAAGGACACTGAAACGTCCACCAATGTCATCTGGTACAACAAATTCTTCGTAACCTTCAGCATCTGCTTCGGTCTTAAGGGCACCTTTAGCACGATCAGTTGTCGCAAAAATCCGTTTTTGCGCTTCTTCCACGCCATATTTTTCAATTAGCTTTTCTTTAAAAACACGAAATGCAACTGCTGGTTCAGTAGTAGTACCAGATTTAGAAATAACGTTAATACTGAAATCTTTGTCGCCAAGCCACTCAATTAAATCGTGAAGATATGAGCCCGAAAGAGAATTACCACAGAAAACAACTGTCGGATACTTATCTTTACCTTTACCATAAAAAGCACTGTTTAAAAATTCAATAGCTGCTTGAGCACCAAGATAAGAACCACCAATACCGATACAAATTAGAACTTTCGAATCAGCTTGAATTTTCTTAGCTGCCTTTTTAATACGGTCAAATTCGGCTTTATCGTAGTCAACTGGTAAATCAACCCAGCCAAGGAAGTCGCTACCTGCTCCGGTACCTTCTTTTAATTCCTTTGTTGCGGCGTCAACCATTGCTTGCATTTCACTAAGTTCATTTTCATGAACAAATGGTGTTAATTTAGTACTATCGAATTTAATTAAGCTCATATAATACGCTCCCCTATTGAATTAAATATCTATTTCACATGAACATTTTAGCAATCTTATTTTACAAATACCAGAGCTTTTTGCATAGTTTTAAGACTTTCGCCTAGCTTGCTTAAACACTGCATAAAGTAGGTATCCCACCACTGCTCCACAACTATTGAAGAAAACATCATCAATATCGCTGATTCCAGTAGCTAATAGAAATTGCATTGCTTCAATAAAGACTGAAAAAACTATACCGGCAAACAAAACTCGCAAAAAAGTTTGTTTTTTGGAAAAAACAATTGGTGCTAAAAAACCAAAAGGCAAAAAGCAGATAATGTTTCCAAAAGAGTTATAAACAAAATCAAGGCGACTTTCCGCATAAAACATTTTCCAAGTTTCTTTCATAAACACTAAGTTGATTTCGCTTAACGGTCGATGAAAGTTCAGAGAAAGTTGCCATGGGAAATATGTATCTCGAAACGTAGTTAGCATTAACAATAAAATTATATAAAAGGCAAATAACCACACCATTGCTTCAGATTTAATTGTGCGGCGACGATGAATTGTCATTAACCATACTAACCGGAGTACCATAAAGACTAAAAAATAAAAAATAGTCTTATCAAACGCCAACATAACTAACTTAATTAAAGCAAAATGATTTATTTGAGTAGCATACAAACGGGCAATTAGGTTATAAAGTGGTCCTAAAAAAATCATGTTTTCTTGTTCCTAAAATAGAGTTCATTTAAATTATACTCAATCTAGAACAATTATTTCTTAAAAAAAGACTAACAATCAAGAAAAGATTGTCTAAAAGGAATGAAAATTTTAAAATAATCAGATAAGGAGAGTTCATTTTGAAGAAAAAAAATCTGATTAATTTTATTCAAACTCGTACAGGCTTTTTTTGCCTTTTAGTTGTTTTATTTACCCTAAAGTATATTTTTGCGGCATATTACGACTTTAACTTAGGCATTTCAGATCCATATCAGCACATTATTATGTGGATTAGTCCAATTGGAACGGCAATTCTGTTATTTAGTATTGGTTTTTATTTTCCAAAGCCAATCGTTTCCTATTGTGTCATGCTATTTATGGACTTTGCCAATACTGGCCTGCTTTTCGCTAATATTTTAAATTACCGCCAGTTCTCAGACTTTATTACAGTTAAAACAATTGTTAATGCTGGCAAAGTGGCTCCCGGATTAGGAAAAAGTGCAGTCGCCTTACTTCACCCTACTGATTTGCTGCTTTGGTTGGATCTTATCGTTATTATCGGTCTTTTAATTGCACGTAAAATTAAAATCGAACAAAAGTCGTATGGGCTTCTCACGCCATTTGCAATAACCTCTTTTGGCGCATTGGTCTTGAGCTTGAACATTTTTTTAGCTGAATCATCTAGACCTCGCCTTCTAGGGACTACTTTTGATCGTTCCTATATTGTTAAGTACTTAGGAATTGACACTTATACTATTTACGATGGCATCAAAAATGAACAAACGGAACAAGTTAATCGAAATGCTAATACTGCAGACCTCAACAAAATTTTGTCTTATACGCGTAAAAACAAATTACCGGTTAATCCCGAATATTACGGCGTTGAAAAAGGCAAGAATGTAATTGTTATTCACCTTGAAAGTTTTCAGCAGTTTTTAATTGACTTGAAAATTAACGGCAAAGAAGTCACGCCATTTCTTAATTCAATTTACCATAATAAGCACTCGCTGAGCTTTTCAAACTTCTATCATCAGGTTGGTATTGGGCGTACTAGTGATGCGGAAAACATGCTAGAAACAGGAACATTTGGTATCTCGGATGGCTCTTTGTTTACCGCGCTAGGGAGTTCTAATACTTTTCAAGCTGCACCTCAAATTTTGCGGGAAAATGGTAACTATACTTCGGCTGTTTTCCATGGTAATGTTGGATCATTTTGGAACCGTGATGACGTATATAAAAACATGGGCTACAATTACTTCTTTGATCAAAATTATTTCAGCTTTGACCGCAGCGATCGCATTGGCTACGGAATAAAGGACAAAGTTATGTTTGCCGAAAGTATCAAGTATCTTGAACGAATGCAACAACCTTTTTACACCAAGTTTATTACCGTAACTAACCATACTCCGTTTGATATGGATGAAGAAGATCTTGATCCCAGTTTTAAAACAGCTGATACAACTGACAAGTCAATTAACAACTACTTTCAGACCGCTCACTATCTCGACCAGTCTATTCGCGAATTTTTTAATTATCTGAATAAATCTGGCTTAATTAAAAATACTATGGTCGTCATTTATGGTGACCACTATGGCTTAAGCAATTCGGAAAATGAAACTTTAGCTCCAATTGTTGGTGAAAGTTCCGATACTTGGAATAGCTATAACAATGTACAGATGCAGCGTGTACCTTTCATGATTTATTCTCCTAATTTGAAGGGCAACATCAAACATGAGGTTGCTGGCGAGATCGATGTTTTACCAACACTTTTACATCTCTTAGGTATTTCAAACCGTAAGTATATTCAATTCGGTAATGACCTTTTATCACCTAAATATCAGCCCTGGGTTGTATTCCGAAATGGCACAATCGTTAGCCAAAAATATGTCATAATTGGTGGTAAGGGGAAAAAAGGTGTGGTTTATGACCGTAAAACTGGTAAGGAAATTATTAACTATACTAAACAAGAAGAGACTGAAATTGCTGCTTTAGCAAAGAAAGGAAGAATTTCGCTTAAGTACTCTGATCTGTTGAATAATCACAACCTCCTTCGGTTTTACACTCCTGAGGGATTTAAACCAGTTAACCCTGATCAGTATGATTACTTAACTAACTTCCAGCAAATGGAAAATCTCAGGGCAAAGCTAAAGAATAAATCAACTGCACTGATTTCTAAACGGCATAAATCCACTACCAATTTGTATAAAACTGATGCCCCCGAACTGTCAGGCAGACAAACAGAAATTACTGAAATACCAGATTCTGTTTCTGAGAACCATTTAGAGGAAAAGAAAAATAAGTCTAGTAAAAATAAGAAAAAGTCTTATAATTAGAAAACAAACCTATTAATATTTTTATATCTACTTAGGAGTACTTTTAAATGAAAATTGCAATCTTAATTGTTGTCATTATTCTGCTACTATTATCTTGCTGCCGTGTGGTACCACAAAATAATGAAGGTCTAATCGAGACCTTAGGTAAATACTCACGGACGGTTAAAGCCGGTTTGGTCCTAATTATTCCGGTTATTCAAAAATTGCGTCGGGTATCTTTGGCAATGTTTCCTGCAGAAATATCTAAGTACTCTATTATTACTAAAGATAATGCCGAAATCACGACTAGCTTGACCTTAAATTACTTAGTCACGGATTCATATAAGTATTTTTATAACAATACCGATTCTGTAAAATCAATGGTTGAGCTAATTAGAGGTCACTTAAGAGATATTATCGGTCGAATGGACTTAAATGATGCCCTTGGTTCTACCAGTAAAATCAACACGCAATTGGCTGATGCAATTGGTGACTTAACAGATTTATATGGTATTCGGGTTGTCCGGGTTAACATTGACGAATTACTACCTAGTGTAGAAATTCAAAAAGCCATGGACAAGCAATTAACAGCAGATCGTGAAAAGATTGCTGCAATAGAAAAAGCTGAAGGAGAAGCCAAGAACATTGAGCTTACTACTAAAGCCAAAAATGAAGCTTTAATTGCCACAGCCAAAGCCAAAGCAGAAGCCGTAAAAACTGAAGCTGATGCTGAGGCGTATCGCATCAGTCAACTACAATCTAGTTTGGCTGCGGCCAGTGAGGGTTACTTCAGAAACCAGAGTTTAGACAGCTTTAATAAACTGGCTTCGGGCCCTAATAACTTAATTGTTGTCGATAAGGACAATATGACTGACTTAGGAAAAATACCTGCAGCAGCGAAAATCTGGCAAGATACAACCGATAAAGAAAAGTAATTCTTTTCATAAATAAAAAACACTTCTGTTTATAGAAGTGTTTTTTATTTTGCAATATATTGCTCATGACCTTGATCAAAAATTGTAATTTTAAAGTTTGAGCCTTCATTTGGATGTGACTCTACGCTAATTTCTCCGCCATGCTGTTTAACTAATGAAGAAACGATTGATAACCCAAGGCCTGATTCTCCGGTACCCGTTCGCGCTCTTGAAGGGTCAGCCTTAAAGAACCTTTCGAAAATATATTTCATCTGGTCTTCATTCATGCCCATACCGTTATCACTAACGGAGATTTCAGTACCGTTGGCAACACGACGCCCAGAAATCTTAATATTTCCCGCTTGCGTAAACTGAATTGCATTCTGGACTAGGTTAACCACTATTTGTGTGAAACGATCACGGTCAGCATAAATCGGTAATTCAGTTGGAGCTTGTACTTCTATTTTATCATTAGCTTTTTCAGCATTTTGAGAAAGCTGGGTATATACATCGTCTAGAACTTTCCGAGCATTAAAAGTTGTCTTAATTAAATTAATTTGATTATTGCGGATTTTTTCAAAATCAAGATTCTCGTTGACCAAACGAATCAGTCTTTTAGTTTCCCGCTTCATTAATGCAATTGACTTTGGCTTGGATTCTTCTGGAATAGCATCATACTGTAGTCCTTCCAAGATTCCGTTGATTGTTGTCAAAGGCGTCCTCATTTCATGTGCAGCGTCAGCGAGAAACTGATCTCGTCTTTTTTCTTGGCTTTTAACTTCATCATCTGACTTTTTAAGGGTGCGCACCATCTGGTTAAAGTTTGCTGCTAGTTGGTCAATTTCATCATGGCCCCTATAGTCAAGTTGCACATCAAAATTACCCTTAGCTACTTTTTGAGTCGCTACAGTCAATCGTTTAATTTTACTTGTCGTATAGTATGACAAAGCTAGGCTTAGTATTATACCAACAATCAAAACGGTAATAAAAGCGTTAATCAAGTTCTGTTTGGCCATCTCAATTGGCCGCTCAACACTTTTAACCTTTGCACCCATCCAAACAGCACCAATTAGTTTATTATCTAGCATCCAAGGCACTAACACTCCAGTAAATGAGTCTTTAGTATGTCCCAAGTATGTATGAGAATTATTGTTATTCTTGATTTGAATTTCTTGACCCTGCTTTAGAATGCCAAAAACGTCCGAAGCTAAGCGCAAATCTTCAGAAGTTGAGGGATAAATCTGTCTTCCTTCTGAATCGTAAACCCGTAAAAAGATATCATCACCATGCAGTACAAATTCCAACTGGGACAAAAAAGCTGAATTAAGCAAAAACGTTCCATTCTTTTTATCAGTAGCCGCAAGACTTCCAAGCGAAGAAGCATAGTCTTGCATGCGCTCGTAATTCTGCGTATATGATTGGTTAGTTACATAAGCAATCTCCGAATAGCCAATAATTGCCACAGTAGTTAAAATGATTAGCAAGAAGCTAAGCATATGTTGAAAAATTAACTTCATTTTCTAACCTGCGAATCATCAAATTTATAGCCGATGCCCCAGACCGTTTGAATAACATCTGCACCAACTTTTTCAAGCTTTTGTCTTAATTTCTTGATATGAGCATCAACTGTTCTTTCTTCACCAAAATAGTCATAGCCCCAAACGGACTCAAGCAGCTGCTCACGTGAAAATACTTGTTTAGGTTTTTGCGCCATCGTGTATAACAAATCAAATTCTTTAGGAGTAATATTATCTACGGCTTTACCGCCAAAGAAGACCTCTCGCCTGGTTTTCGAGATTTTCATATGATCAGTAACAACGTCAAAAGACTCCGAATTTTCATCTGCTGCCGCGTCTTTTTGTTTATCTTCAATAGAAATCCGTCGTTGCAACGCTTTGATTCTTGCAATTAAAGCCAGTGGACTAAATGGTTTTGATATGTAATCATCAGCCCCAACACCCAGTCCTAAAATTTGCTCCGCTTCACTACTTCTAGCAGTAATCATGATAATCGGAATAGTCGGCGAAATTGCACACACTTCTTTGGCTACTTGAATACCATCTTTTTTGGGCAAATTTAAATCTAAGGTAATTAAGTCATATTGGCGGGGGTTTTGAGCAAATTTCTCTACAGCTTGCACACCATCTTCCGCAATGTCACTGGTCCAGCCTTCTTTTTTAAAAAACATGCTCATCATTTCAGCAACTGATTTATCATCTTCTACCATTAAAATATTTAGTTTCATTTTTTGTCCCTAAATCCTTTAGTTCTTTCATGTTTTACTTTATCAGGATCGATATAATCTCCAGGTAACTCGTGACGGTCAATTAAAAACTTTTTTAAGTCTTTTTCTGTAGCCATAATTGAAAACACCAGAAAAAGATAAAAAGTGAGAAGCCAGAAAATAAAGTAGCGGTCCCATTTTAAAAAGTGAATCAGCAATCCAATCAAGATTTGGATTCCTCCAAATAAAAGAAAGTACAGACTCGCTCTTTTTTGCGCAAATTGAAAACTTGATTTATTAACTTGAGCTAAGTATGAATAGTAGCCGTATAATGGATTAGGCTTCTTGGACGGGCTAATTAACCATATTAACCCAACAACCATAATAATCGATCCAAAAGCGATATAAATCATACTTATTCTCCTCTAAATAGTTGATTATTCTTCATTTCCAGGAGCAGAAATAACCAGTTTCATTTTACCAGTAAGAGTAAAGTTCTTCATTTGATTAGGAATAATCAAGTTCATTCCTCTTGCTAAATTGTATGTTTTTGAACCTAGCTCTAACTGCCCTGATCCTTCAATCACCGTAACTAACTTATACGGATGACCATTAAGTCCGGTTTCCCATTTACCAGCTAAATCAACTTGCCATAAGTAAAAGTGCGGCGAAACCGGTGGTTGAACTAAAGTCTTAATCTCAGCATCTTGATCTTCTTTTACTTGAATATCAAGTTGAGGATCAACATGCGGCACAGTGGTAACATCAATTGATTTTTGGGTATGCAGCTCGCGCTTTTTACCTGTTTGATTATCGACACGATCATAATCATACAAGCGATATGTAACATCACTGGATTGCTGTGTTTCGATTACCAAGATTCCTTTAGTCAAGGCATGAATAGTTCCGGCAGGTACATAGAAAAAGTCACCCGTTTTAACTGGCACTTTACGCAATAATTTATCCCATTTGCCTTTTTTAATCATGTCTGCCAGTTCTTCACGTGTTTTAGCAGTATGCCCATAAATTAAATATGATCCGGGATCCGCTTGCAGGACATACCAACTTTCGGTTTTACCGCGATCATGTTCCACCTTTCGAGCATAATCATCATCAGGATGAACTTGCACAGACAAATTATCGTTAGCATCAAGGAATTTCACTAATAAAGGAAATTCTTTACTTTTAGGATAACCAAATAGCTCATGATGATTGCGATAAAGGGTTCGCAAAGACTGTCCTTTAAAATCACCATCTGTTACAGTAGAAGCATCATCCTTATATCCCGAGATAACCCAAGCCTCACCGACCTGGCCGTCCGGAATATCGTAGTTAAAGATTGTTTTTAATTTTCGACCACCCCAAATTTTTGGTCTAAAGTATGGCGTTAAAAAAATTGGTTCCATATATAACACCTCATAATAAGTTTAAACTTTTGCTCTCTCGATTTAAAACCATTTTTCAAATATAAAAAATTTTGATTTTTTTATTTTACCTGTTTTAAAGTAAAATACAATAACTTGTCATTTATTTCTGACATCAAAAAAGCCTATTAGAATAAAATCTAATAGGTTTTTTCAGGGGTAATTTACTATCTTTTAATAAAATTTACTTTTCTTACTTAATTCCCTCCAATCGAGACTCTGAAATCTCTTTATTCAAATCTTGGACATATTTTTCTTCTTGCGCCTTATCCCAGCTATAGAAATCCGCCATATGTTTGACAACGCCAGTTTTGATTTGATCTAAAGTGTCGTTTTTAAACAAAATATGGTATGTTCGGCGCAAAAGGTAATCCACTGGGGTTAGGGTCATTTCTTCAGCAAGTGAATAGTCAAGTGCTGCAGTTTCCCCTAAGCTAAGGCCATCTGCTGGTTTGATTTCCTTAGCGTGGTTATAAATTTGCTCAGCATCTGAACCAAACAAATTAGCAATTTCTTTTGCATCATCAATATCAATTCCAACTGCAGTTCCACGTTTGGCAATAGCTGCTAGTTCCTCTTCCGCATTATCGGCATCAAAATCACCGCCAGCAACTTTAATTTTGGCTGAATCTTGTAAAACAAAATCTTTACCAAACTTATCGTGAAAGTCTTTCCTAATTTTCTCCATTGCACCATTTGCCATGAGACGATAATCAGTTAACTTACCACCAGCAAGAGTAATAAGACCATCATCAGCCTCAGTTAGTGAACTACCACGAGATACAGCTGACGGAGCTGAAGTACTATCAGAAACACTTGCTCCAGTGGAAGCATCAGCAGCGGCGGCGATATTTTCTTCTTCTTCAACTTCAATCAGCGGTCGTACACCAGCCCAGCTGGCTTCAATATCATCAATTGTAAGGTGAGCACTTGGATATTTTCTATTAATGATATTAAGCAAATAATCAACATCACTGCGTTCAACTGTTGGATGAGCATAATCTCCTGTAAAGTCAGTGTCAGTTGTTCCAAAATAAGTTTTACCTTCTCTTGGAATCGTAAATATCATTCTGCCATCAGCCGTACCAGAACCAAAATATGTTGGTTGTGGTACTTTTAAGCGCGATTGATCAACTACAAGGTGAACGCCTTTAGTCGGACGTAAACGTGGCTTTTTATAAATCAGTTCGTCTTCTTCACGAACCAAGTCAGACCACGGACCAGAGGTGTTAATGACAAGGTCAGCATAAATATTAAATTCCTCATTGGTCAAGTTGTCGTGAACACGGACACCATTAACCTGTTTATCTTCATTATGTAAAATTTTGATACTTTTTAGACGACTAACCGCTAAACAACCAAGGTCATGAGCTTTTTTGACGTTTTCTATGACTAATCTTGAATCGTTATTTTGATAATCAAGGTAAACTCCTGCACCTTCTAAGTTTTTAGCATTCAGTTGCGGTTCTCTCCTTAATGTCTCAGCACGATCAATTGCATAATTGGAGTACTTCATCAATGGTGAATCGCCCTCTATTCCAGCCAAGTGGTCATATAAGTCCATCGCCACTTTTACAGAAAACATTGTGAAAGTTGTACCCGGCTCATTATATATTGGTAAAATCATTGGATCTGGTTGTGTCATATGTGGAGCGATGTGTTGAATTATCGCCCGTTCTTTAACCGTGTCAGAAACCACCTGAACATCAAAAGTTTTAAGATAGCGAATACCGCCGTGAACAAGCCGAGTTGATCGAGATGAAGTGCCGCCACCAAAATCTTGCATATCAATCAAGCCCGTTTTCATTTTGGCAGCACTTGCTTGAAGAGCAACGCCAGCACCAGTAATTCCACCACCAATAATTAACAAATCTAGTTTTTCATTTTTTAGACGTTTAATCTCATCTTTTCTTGTTGTAATTGAAAAAGCCATTGTTTCTCTCCTTTTAAAATTAAATACTTACTTTTGATAAGGAGTATATGAAAAGCTCTGAGCGGCCTTAACAGCGGATTTCCAACCAGTATATAAGTGTTCTCGTTCCTTAGGACCCATTTGAGGTTTGAAGATTTTGCCGTCTTTTTGAATTTTCTTAATGTCATCAAAATCACTCCAAAAGCCAATGGCTAATCCTGCTAAAAAAGCAGCTCCTAATGCGGTGGTTTCCAAATTTGCTGCCCGTTCAATTTCAATTCCTAAAATATCGGCTTGAAACTGCATTAAATAGTCATTGTTAGCAGCGCCACCATCAACTTTCAGTTTAGGAATTTTAATTTTGGTGTCTTCGTGCATCGTGTCAATAACATCACGACTCTGATAACCCAAAGACTGTAAAGTGGCTTTAGTAAAGTCATCACTTGTTGTACCACGAGTTAATCCAAAAACAGCACCGCGAACATTTGAGTCCCAATACGGTGCTCCTAAGCCAGTAAATGCTGGAACAACAAAAACTTCATTGTTGTCTTTTGATCTTAGAGCCGCTGCTTCTGACTGCGGCGCATCATCAATAATTCCAAGCTGATCGCGTAGCCATTGAATTGCTGAACCGGCAACGTAAATACTGCCCTCAAGAGCATAATTTACTTTGCCATTGACACCGTAAGCAACCGTAGTTAGTAAATTATTAGCAGAGAACTTTGGTTTTTCTCCTGTATTCATTACAGTAAAAGCTCCTGTACCATAAGTATTCTTGACCATACCAGGTTCAAAAGCGAGCTGACCAAACAATGCTGCTTGTTGGTCTCCAGCCATTCCAGCAATTGGCACTTTACTGCCATAGAAGTGATATTCCGCCGTTTTACCATAAATTTCTGAATTGGATTTGATTTCAGGTAACATTTTCCGCGGAATGTTTAACATTTTTAAAATGTCATCATCCCAATCCAACTCAGTAATATTAAACAACATGGTTCTGCTGGCGTTGGTATAGTCTGTCACATGTACTTTGCCGCCTGTCAACTTCCAAACAAGCCAAGAATCAATTGTTCCAAAAAGCAACTCGCCTTTTTCAGCACGCTCTTGAGCACCTGGAACATGGTCAAGAATCCAGCGAATCTTGGTTGCCGAGAAATATGCGTCTGGAATCAAACCGGTTTTTTCATGAATCATGTCTTGATAGCCATCAGTGATAATTTTGTCAGCAATATCAGAAGTTTGTCTAGATTGCCAAACAATTGCATGATAAACTGGCAAACCGGTCTTTTTGTCCCAAATAACTGTGGTTTCCCGCTGATTTGTAATTCCAATCGCAGCAATTTGATTCGGCTTAATGTCAGAATTAATAAATGAGTTAGCAATCGTGGACAGTACCGAATTCCAAATTTCATTGGCATCATGTTCTACCCAACCAGGTTTAGGAAAGTATTGGTGAAACTCTTTACGCGAATCAATTACTTTTTTTCCGGAATGGTCAAAGATGATTGCGCGCGTACTAGTAGTACCTTCATCAATCGCTAAAATATATTTCTCAGCCATTTCTGCTTCTCCTTTTTGATAGTATTTAGACAGCGAATAAAGTAACATCTGTTACACTTTGAATTTTACCCTCGCTTTTTAGAAAGCGCTAACATATAATGGTAATAACTTATTAGTTAAAGTTATAAGAGAAAGAAAAACACGATGAAATATAGTTTATTATCAATTAAGTACTTTATTGATGTCGTTGAAACACAAGGATTTACACCGGCAGCAAAAAGAAACTTTGTTTCTCAGACTGCTATCAGTAACGCTATTAAAAATTTGGAAAAAGAGTTAAATGTTCAACTGATTGATCGTTCAACTTCGCACTTCAAAGTCACTTTTGCAGGAATTAGTTTATATAACTATGCCGTGCCCTTAATGAAAACCTACTATGAGTTTGGAGAAAAAGCTTTTCAGTTAAACAACACTTACCATACTTTGCGCATCCACTATCTGCGTGGATTTAGCTATTGGACGATTAAACTTGCTCAGACTTTAAAACAAAAAAACCAACAGCTATCTATACAACTTGATACCGAAAATTTTTCAGATAGTATTACCAAATTAGATGCTAATGATTATGATGTATTGATTGGTTTTTCAACCGCTGTTAGCAAAATTAAGAATATTCATTCGCAAAATATTGGAACTGCAAATTTTGGCATTATTATTAGTCATAACTACCTTGATGAACACGGCTGCCTTATGAAAAAGCAAGTAAAAAAGCGACCACTTTTTCTGCAAAAGTGGTCGGCTACTGATGACAACGATGTTCAAACGAAAATTCGCAATATTTTAGCTAAAATGAAAATTGAATACAACAAAATCATTTATCTTGATAGCTTTGACGCTGCACTTGCAAATGTTGTTTTAGGTCATGGTATGGCAATTTATCCCAAAGAAATGCCAATCCCCAAAGAGTACGAAGATAATCTAACGTACTTGCCGGACTTACCTCTTCTTCAATACGATGTAGTGGCAATCTATAAAGATCCTGCGGTTAGAAATGTCTTATGCTAAAGTATGTTAGAAGACAGCAATCCTATATAGTTTTTCATTTTCTGACTTTTTATCATTAAAAATTATATTATAGAAAAAAGAGGAATATCCATTCCTCTTTTAGTTTAAATCTTTTTAAAAAATAAATAGCTTACGTTAAAATAAGAGTCCCTATTTTTTCTCCTATTTTTTCTTTGCCAGAAGTACTTCTTAGAAGCTCTCGGTCGCTCTGTGGAAAGACAATTATCACAGTTGGGTCTTTTTCTTCAGATTTTATTAAATTTAAGTCCATTTTCCCTAAAAGATCTCCATGTTTAACCTTTTGGCCTTCTTTAACACTTAATTCAAATGCTAAGCCATTCATTTTAACAGTGTCAATTCCTAAATGAATTAAAACCTCAGAGCCACTATCTGTTTTAATGCCGACAGCATGCTTAGTTTGAGTAACCATTGTAATTGTTCCGTCAACAGGACTAATTACTTTTTCATTACTTGGTATTATAGCAAAGCCATTTCCAACTAGTCCTTTCGAAAAAACATCATCCTTTACTTTATCTAAAGGTATAACTTTGCCTTCCGCGGGAAGATATATATCATTATTAACTATTCTTTCTTCCACATTTTGCTTTCTTCGTCCAAAATAAAATGTTAAGCAGTATGAAAGCAGAACAGACAAGCAAAGAACTGAAATGGCAACAATAAAGTTATTATCCATTTTCCCATTCTTCGTATGAATAAATGTTGGCAAGGCTGCAATACCGGGAGAAACTATTGCAAACTGCTTCAGATTTGCCAACCCTGCAACAAAACCGGCAATACCTGCAGCAACCATGGTACTAAATAAGGCGATTTTATTTTTAATTAAAATGCCAAATAAAGCTGGTTCCGTAATCCCCATTAATCCAGTAATCCCCGATGATAATCCAAGTTGTCGCTCTTTACTATTTTTACTATACGTAGCTACAGCAAGAGCAGAAGCTCCAACAGCGACATTTGCAGCTAGCATTCCTGGCAGGACGAAAGCATCATACCCCACCGAAGATACAGCAGCAATGCAAATTGGAAAAAGCGCTTGATTAGTACCTGTCATCACAAGTAATGGAGTTATCGCCGCGATGATACCAACAGAGAGCCAGCCGAGTTTTAAGTTGATAAATTCTAATCCACCAGCAATAAGAGAGCCTATTTTAAATCCCAAAGGTCCAAGCCAAAGCAAAGTTACTGGAACTACAATCAACATCGTTAACAAAGGATTTACAAAAAATTTAATACTTTTAGGTGTTAATTTTTCGAGTCCTAAATCAATTAGCTTCATAAACAAGACACCTAATAATATAGGAATTACAGAAGTATTGTACTGGATTTGAGGTATTGCCAATCCTAAAAAATCTAATCCTTTTGCAGAATCAATCGTTTGATAGACTAAAACTGCTCCTAAGAAACCTCCCATCATGGGATTCATATTTAGCTTACGTGCTGCGCTATAACCAAGATAAAGAGGTAAAAAATAGTACCCGGCTTGATATATTGCATATAGTACCGTATAAGTCCCACTTTTTGTATTTAAACCAAAAAAAGATGTAGCTATATTTAAAACGGCAGAGACCAATCCTGCAGCAACTAAAACTCCTAGGATTGGCACAAAGGTTCCAGAAATGAAGTCAATAATTGTGTGTCCTAAATTAGACCAAGAAAGCTTAGTTTTTTGGGACTTCTTGGTATTTTCTTTTTTATTATCGACAAATTTAGTAAATTCGTTGTATACTTTTGCAACGTCGGTACCTATCACAATTTGGTATTCTTGATCGTGTTTAACGGTTCCAGCAACGCCATCAAGCTTATTAATTTCATCATCATTTATTTTATTGACATCGATAACTCGTAATCTTAATCTCGTTGCACAATGATTTATATTTACAATATTACCGGATCCCCCAACATCATCGTAAATTTTTTGGGCAATAGCTTGATAATTAGTCATTATATTCACCCCAATCTGAGCCATTCGATTTTACTAATTTTGAGTACCAGTAATATGAATCTTTTGGAATTCTATTAAAATTCAATTTTTCTTCGTCAGTTGTGTTTACGTAAACAAAACCATAACGCTTTGACATTCCGTTACCAGTACTTAACACATCCAAAAATGTCCAAGGGTTGTATCCAAATACTTCACAGCCGTCATGGATTGCTAAACCAACTTGCTTTATTTGTTCACGAAGAAACGCTATTCTATCAAAATCATGTACTTTTCCATCTTTAGAAACTTTTTCATGTTCCCCATAGCCATTCTCAGTAATAATCATTGGCAATTGATAATGGTCCCATACATATCTTAGCATGTATCTCATTGCTACCGGGTCCTTCTCCCAATCCCAGTCAGTATATTCAACAAATGGATTTTTAACCAGTTGATATAAGCCAGGCACTTTCGGAAAAATAAGCTCCCCCTTCTTTCCTGATTTATTTAATTCATACGATTGTTCTTTCTCATTTACTGAGCAATATTTTGCAGTATTTGAACGATAACAATTTAATCCAAAAAAGTCTATTTTTGCTTTATGAATTAATTCCATATCTCCTGGTTGAATATCTGGTTTTATATTATATTGCTGCCAATAATTTTTGATAAAGCCATTGTACTCACGATGAGCATATAAATCATTCCAGATTTTCTCCGTCATTTCTTCAGCATTCATTGCAGCAATTTGATCTTTAGGATCACATGAATAAGGATAAATTGGAACATAACCTGGAACAGGACCAATTTTGCCATCAGGAACTAGTTCATGACATGCAATTACAGCTTTAGCGTGACATAGATTCATTATGTGGTTCACATTCCACTTATCTTTAAACCAAGTCTCTGGATGTTTATCGATTCCCAACCAGTCTCCATAGCATATTTGCATGTTTTGCTCATTGATAGATAACCATAACTTTACTCTATCGCCAAACGCTTTAAAAATTGTTCTAGCATATCGGTCAAATTCTTTAATGATGCCTCTTCCATACCAGCCATCATATTCTTTATCAACCCATAACGGCATATCATAATGATATACAGTAATTATTGGGGTTATATTATATCTTAGTAATTCATTTATTAAATTGTTATAGAACTCTATTCCTTTCTGATTCACACCTCCATCTTTAGTTGGATATATTCTTGCCCAAGAAATTGAAAACCGATAAGATGACAACCCCGCTTCGGCCATTAACTTGACATCTTCTTTATAGTGATGGTAATGATCAGAAGCATATGTATCATCGGCATAAGGCTTTTTCTTTCTTGTATTTAAATCCATCAACGTTAGTGTTTTTCCATCTTCTTCGACTGCACCTTCAATTTGCCAAGATGAAGAAGAACCTCCCCAGAGAAAATTTTGAGGAAATTTAGGCTTTTCAATAAATTTAGTCATACAATTCGTCCTTTCTTCCTAACTATAATTAAATTATATTGAGTACTAGGAATTAAGACGCTTCAATTTTTGACCCCTATATTTATCTAGGGTTCAAAATATGACTCTTATAATTATTTGCAATGATTTCAAGAATATATGGTACACCAAATTCTCGATAGATTTGTGCTTCTGACGTTTTATCAATATGACTCATATAATAAACAAAACTAAAAGTTTTAGTAAAATCATAAAGACGATTTGCTGTAATCAGTATGGACTTAGACGAACAATTTTTTAAATTGCTTTCAATATTTTGAGCATATTTACCAGAAACAGAAATAGAAAAAATTAAATCATTTGTTTTGAACTGATTTTTCATAATTAAAAATTGGTTTTTGGTTGTTATCGGCCAAACAACTTTGCCATATCTAGCCAGCTGAACTTGAAATTCTGTACTAACATAATTTTCTGTATTTTCAGTGAGTAAATAAAAATTTTCTGCTTCTTTAATACGTTGACTAATTATCCCAACCTCATCAGTATCCATACGCGAATCAAGTTCATGAATAATTGTGAGAATTTGTGAAGTTAGATTTTTTCGATAAGCTGTATCACTTATAACTTCACCTTTTGAATTATGTTGCTTCATTGCCGTTTTCATAGCAGAAAAATTCTCAAAGCCTATCTTCTGACAAAATCTACGAATACTTGACCGAGACACATTGCACTCTTCAGCAATTGCGTAAATATTATAATTTTTAGCCTCATAATAATGTTCAATAAAATATTTATTTAAAGTATTGTCTATATCATTTGTGCTAGTTCCCAAAGTTTTTACTAGTTTCCCTAAAATACTTGCTTGTGTAGAATCCATTTTAATGCTTCCTAAGTTCATTGCGTATAATTATCTAAATGATCCCACAATGGCACCATTTTTTCTACACATTTATTGAATAATTAAAATACAGTTATAGCTGATTTAGCTAGTTTAATATTACCAAATTAGATGCTAATGATTATGATGTATTGATTGGCTTTTCAACCGCTGTTAGCAAAATTAAGAATATTCATTCGCAAAATATTGGAACTGCAAATTTTGGCATTATTATTAGTCATAACTATCTTGATGACCACGACCGCCTTATGAAAAAGCAAGTAAAAAAGCAATCACTTTTTCTGCAAGAGTGGTCGGCTATTGATGACAACGATGTTCAAACGAAAATTCGCAATATTTTAGCTAAAATGAAAATTGAATACAACAAAATCATTTATCTTGATAGCTTTGACGCTGCACTTGCAAATGTTGTTTTAGGTCATGGTATGGCAATTTATCCCAAAGAAATGCCGATTCCCAAAGAATACGAAGATAGTCTAACGTACTTGCCAGACTTACCTCTTCTTCAATACGACGTAGTGGCAATTTAAAAAGATCCAGCAATAAGTGAATTTCTTTTTAAAAAAGTTTGATCGCTTAATTGTATGTCCAGCGCTTTACTTTCGCATACACTATTTCTAAATAATAAATTCAAAATTAACCAAAAACTTATAAGAAAAGCTCTTATAGTTTTTTAAATATTCTTTGGAGAAAATAACTCTTGATACTTTAATGAAAAACCGAGAAAATACTGCTAAATCTATTTAATAATTTGATATTTAGTAAAATAGCAGCTCTTTTTCGCTTTATGCCGTGCGAAACACAAAATAAAACCCTGCAAGCTTGTTATTGCAGGGTTTTATTAATGTAAATATGGAGGTGAGGGGAATTGAACCCCTGTCCAAACGCATTCCGTCACTAACATCTACGATCATAGTTATATTATTTGAACTTCACTAGCTCAAAACGCCATATAACAGGGCTAGAATGAGCTAGCTAACCTGGAATGACTCTTTTTAACTATTCAGATGAGGTAGTTAAACGTAACTCACTAAGTTGATACTTGAAACCGAACGTGAGTGATTCAGTAACAAGCAACACATGCGCTTAAATTAAGCAGCTAATGCGTATGAATTTTCTTTATTTGCAGTTAGAAAAACTGTGACGTTTTTACGTAGACGTGACCTACGAACCGCAGTTAATGCGGATCTACGCCTGTCGAATCCCAAAACACCCCCGCTTTGGGTAGAACAATTATAGCATATACAGCCATTTTTTGCTACCAGCCAAAGCTAATCTGTACAATAGTCATACTAAAAAACAAACTTATTAAATGCCTGTTCAATACCATTTTCATCATTAGATAAGGTTATATAATCAGCATGCTCTTTGGCAGAATCTGATCCATTAGCCATCACAACAGCGGCACCGGCTACTTTAAACATTGGAATATCGTTTCGTTCGTCACCGATTGCTAAAATTTCATCAGTTTTAATGCCCAATTTTTCGGCTAAAAACTTAAGGGCTACACCTTTATTGACATTCTTATGCATTACTTCTAAAAAGTAATCATGAGCCCGCACTACATAATTATCTTGTCCAAATTCCTTAACTACGTCAGCTTCAATAGCGTCTAATTTCTTTGCTTCATCACAAAAAACGGCCTTAATAACTTGGCAGTTTTTAGACAATTCTTCAGGTTTTCTTACTAGGATACCGGCACTATTTTCCCAAGCTTGTACAACCGTAATCCAGCTAACATCTAAATTGCTAGTAATAATATTACTGTTAGCGTCAACAATATTGTAGGGCACATCATGAGCATATGAATATTGATCAATTTTTTGATAAGTGGCAAAATCTAAGCCAGATTTTTTCAATAATTTCCCAGTAACCGATTCAATCGCTGCCCCATTAAAAGTGATGACATACTGATCATTCGCAGTAATATCCATATCGTTTAAAAATTGCTTAACACCAGCTAGTGGACGACCAGAGCAAAGTACTACTTTAACATTATTACTTACTGCTTTTTTAATAGTTTTAATTGTTGATTCGAGTAGTTTTCCACTGCTATTCAATAAAGTGTCATCAACATCGATTGCTACCAATTTAATCATTTATTTCTCCTTGCGTTATTTTCTTTAATTCTTCAGTTATAGCTTGTCTTATTTTTCCATGTTTATTTGCATCATACTGATATTTTGAATCAGTCCAAAAACGCGAATCATATAGCTAAACAGACTTTGCCAACCTATTAGAATTTTCTGTTAAGTATTGTGGGAATACATGTGCATGCAAAAAATTATCAGTATTTCCTAAAATATCATAGTTAACCTTTTGACATGAGCATACTTTTAATAGGACATCCCCTACCAAATTCATGTCACACAAAAATGATGCTCTTTCATTAATTTCTAAATCATTCAAAGAAGGTACTTTTCTTTTAGGTAATATAGCGCAATAACCTGGTAAAAACTGTGTATCTCCAAAAGCTACGAAACTTCCAGTTAGTTCCGCCATTACCATTGGATTAGTACCATTTATTGCTGAACCGATTCGATCTTTATGCCAATCCATCATATATCTCCTATTAGCCTACTTACTATCATAACAAAATTCAAATAAAAAAAACCGCTAAGATTTTTCTTAGCGGTTCACTACTAAATTATTAAGTTTAAAATTAGTTCAAATGTGCCAAACGGACAACATCACGTTCAATCATCAGCTCTTCATCAGTTGGAATGATTATAGCCTTAAATTTAGAACTTGGTCTCGTTATAACTTTTTCACCATTAGATTTATTACTTTCGTAATCCGGTTCTAAGCCCATAAATTCAAACGATTTCATAATTTCTTCACGGATACCAGCGTCATGTTCCCCAACGCCAGCTGTAAATATAATTGCATCAACACCCTTTAACTCAACAATATAGGAACCAACATACTGTCTTACGCGATTAACGAATATTTTACGAGCAAGAGCAGCCTTTTCATCGGAATTATTTTCCAAATCCCGCATGTCTGAGGAAATGCCGGAAATACCTAACAACCCGGAATCGTCGTTTAAAATATCAATCATTTGGTTGATGTCAATATGATCCTTGTTCATAATATATTGCAATACTGAAGGATCAACATCCCCTGAACGAGTACCCATAGTAATTCCAGCAAGCGGCGTAAATCCCATTGAAGTATCATATGATTTGCCATTCTTCACAGCAGTAACAGAAGCACCGGAGCCAAGATGACATACGATTAGTTTTAAGTCCTTTGCAGCTTTACCGAGCATTTCTGATGCACGACCAACAATGTAACGTACAGATGTGCCATGAGCGCCATATTTACGAATACCGTATTTCTCATAATACTTATAAGGAATTGAATACATATAGTGCTCAGCATCTAAAGTTTGGTGAAAAGAAGTATCAAATACGCCAACTTCTGGGACATCTGGTAGAACTTTCATAAATGCTTCAATACCTTTGCCTTCAGCTGGATTATGCAGAGGAGCATATTCTTTTAAATTATATATTTTCTGTAATTTTTCTTTATCAATTATTGCCGAATCAGTGAAATCTTCACCACCAGCAACAATTCGATGACCTACACCAACTATTTCACTTAAATCTGTAACTACATTATATTTTTTTAAGGCCTTCAGCAACAGATTAACAGCAGTTTCTTGATTTGGAATAGCAACTTTTTCGGAGTGTTTTTCGCCGTTAGCTAATTTTATTTCAAAAGAAGATCCTTCAATTCCAACTCGATCAGCAATTCCTTCTGCCAGAACTTTTTCTTCTGGTATGGCAAATAATTTGTATTTAAAAGAAGAACTACCTGAGTTAATTGCTAAAACTTTTTTCATAAATGAGATCCCTCCGTACACGTAATTTTGACTTTTTCACAAATTAATGATTATTTTTAGTATACCACTCATTTAGTTTGACATTAAGCTTTATTAGGTCTTCTTCCTTTTTGAAAGAGTCTAACTTTGTGAGAAATACTTCTCCTCTTTCTAAATTTTCGCCATGATTTTGAAATACCAAAATTGATTTTTGATTAAATTTATTTTGGAAAAAATTATCAGGAAGTTCAACAATTGCTTTTATGATTACTTTTTCAGATAGCCAGGGCATAAAACTGCTGCCATCTTTTCCAGATAAAATTGCATTAGGCACCAATAAAAAGGCATAGCCACTTGATTTTAGGCTTTTAACAATTTGCTCAATAAAGAGAAAATGTGCAAATGAATGTCCTTTTTCTGCTTTAGTAGAAAAGTTCTCGGCATTTTCGTCAACTGGATAATAGCCAATTGGTATATCACTGACAACCACATCAGGTTTAGCAACTAACCAAGGTGTTAACGCATCTTGGCAAAATAGATCAACCTGAATATTATTCAAGTGGGCATTAATATCAGCAAAATTAAGCATATCTTCATCATTGTCAATTCCAGATAAAACGAAGTTGGCTTTTGAATGATTTGCTCCTTTTATCTGATTAACAACTGAAAATAAGAGATTTCCTGTACCAATTGCTGGATCCACGATTGATAGTTTTTTATCTGGTAACAGTTTTTTCATAAACATCGCAATGACTGTTGAAATCGTAATCGGCGTTGGCATTTGATTAGCATCTAGTTTATCTTCACTAACCGACTTAAGAACTAAATAAGTGAAAATTTGTACCTTTACCTTTTGAGACAGTTCGTTGTAATGTAAGGCAGTATATTTTTCACTAAGCCTGGTAACTGTTTCCTTATCCGGTGCTCCCAATTCAACTTTGATTTTATTATTTTCCAAATTGTCAAATGTTTCAGTTAGTGCTTCACCAAACGAAACATTTAAAGCATCTTGCAAACATATAACACTATCCAAAAACTTCTTATATAATTCTTCAATTTTATCCATTACATACACTCCTATATCTCTTAAATATTTTAATAGAAATAAGGTAATAAGCAAGCACATCCGTCATTAATCAGATACTCAATAAGCAAGAAGCTATTTTGCATATTATTGCGATAGATTTCTTGGTAAAAATGTAAAAATAATAGACAAGTTGTTAAAACTAAAATACTGCTTAACAAAGCACTAGCTGTTAGAGTTTTATTTTTTTGATTCATTTTCTTTCTTCTTTTTTAGCTTAGGATCAAGTTTGAAATAAATTTCTGAAGAGCGACCATCTTTTTCAGTAACATTAATTCTAATTTGACGATCTTTAGTGGCAAAAATTGCTTTTCTAACATTTAGCAAAAGAGGCATATGGCCTCCCTCAGGAGTTGTTACACGAATCATTCGTTTATAATGTGTCAAAGCATAAACATTTTTTTGATTATTACTGTCAACCTTAACTAGCACTGCTTTTTGATGATTAGATGAATCTGGATCAGTATATGCTACTTTGGTACTATCTGCTTTTAAAAAGCGATTAAATTGAACATAAGCAAAAACAATGTCGTCAGTTCGATGCCCCGCTCGATTCGCAATTGTTATACTTTTCATTAAGTCCTGCAAAATAAGAACAACTAATAATGTTACAAACACCGAAAACACAGCTTCGGCTAATAAAAAGCCGTCATTTTTTGACAATATATTTCTTTTTTTCGGTTGTATCATACACACCCTCATTTGTATTTTGGTATATGTGATCGTGAACTCGTACCTGATTCAGCTTATTTTTCTTTAATACATGCCAAGCATAAGTTCGATCTGCTTTTAATTCAATATTGCGCTCACACGCTCTGCTTTCGCCAACTATTAAAGCTACAGAACTAACACCAAATATTGCTAAAATTAACGCGGTTATACTTTCAATCATTAAAAATGCTTTGAAATTATGATGATTCACTGATTATTTTCCCCCAAGTCATTTGAAGAATAAGATTAGTGGATTTTTTGTGGTTAGTAATCACAATTTTATGTGGCGGCATAGTACCATTAGATGAAATCTTCAAATTTGAAAGATTATAAATTTCAATCTTGGAATCAACTTTTATTATCCGCGAATAATTGTGACTAAAAATAGTAATTTTTTTCGATACTGGCTGATATCTAATCAAAGTTGCTGAATGGTTTATTACAGAAACTCTGGCAGCCTGCTCAATCGCACTTTTTATCTCTCTAGTAGTATTTCTTAAAACTAATTCTTCAGTATATGTATTCAGGTTAATTGATTCTAGTGTAACTAAACCAATTGAAATTCCTAAAACAATGACCATTTCGACGATTGAAAATCCAGACTGCTTTAACTTAATTGGTACTCTTTGCAACCACACCATCAACTACCGTATAATTTTGAGACTTTTCAAATTGTTTCTTAGTCAAGTACCCGTCATCAAACATATTTTTAAAGCTAATTTCTTTACCATCTCGATCTTTATCATCTTCATATAAGTTTGCTTGTGTCTGCAAGGTAGACTTAAATGCATCGTTAGTTTTCTCACTCGCGTGTTGCTTTTGTTTGGTCAGATTTGGCGCAATGATTATTAAGAGCATTACAATAATTGCTACAACTACTACCATTTCAATTAAAGTAAACCCCTGCGCTTTTCTGCCTTTTTTTAAAATATTTAAAATATATTTTTTTATTTTGCTTTTCACTTCATATACTCCTCAAATACTTTGCATCATGGCGTACATTGGCAGCAATAATTTTAGGTACATTCCAATAATGCATAATCCAATTAAAATAAAACAAAACGGCTGAACATTAACAATTAATTTTTCGATTTTATTTGCAAGATCAGTAAACAAAGTTTGCCCTAAAAGGAGACAACGTTTACTCAATTCAGCTTTTCTAGAACCAGTTTGTAAGAGTAGCAATATTTCATCGGGCAGAAATGGTTCTTTTTTTACGATTTCTGATAAACTTTTTCCCTTTAATAGCTGATCTCCCAGCCTTTGGCCTATAAATTGCTGCAATGAACCCTTTTCTTGCTTAGAAGCATATGCACACATTTTCTGTAGAGAAAAACCATTTGCAAGTAGTAGCCCAATATCATAAACCAATAAATACTTGACATAAATTTCAACCAACTCGCCAACAATAGGATAATGCACAAGTCGTTTTAATGAATGATAATCTTGTTTTTTAAGTAATGAGATAACTCGCATCAAATAATATATAAAAGCGAAACTCATTAACAGCAAACCGAACAGCATTATATCGCCAGTATGTTCCCCTGACTCAGTAAATTGACTAGAAACAAAAGTCTGCATAAAAATTAACAGGATAATCATCATAATAGCCAAAACAAAGGGATATGATATCTCTGTTTTCAACTTCTTAATTTGAGCATTTTTTAGTCGATCTAATTTTGCAAGCTGATTCAGGCATTCAACTAGACTACCTTGCTCCATTGCTAAGTCAATTTGAACAGCAACTGTTTTCGGAAAACCTAAAATGCGCATTTCATTACTCAATTTTGAACCTGCTTGAATATTTTTTCTTAAAGTCTTGATCTTTTTTTCGCGTTTCGGCCATAAAATAGGCATTATCTCTAAGCTTGCATTAAGAGAAAAACCATTTGCTAAACTATTTTGTAAATAATCAAGAAAAATAAGGCGCTCAATACTAGTTAGCTTATCCCTCCTTGAACTGTTCAAATACTTGTGCACTAATTTGCTCTCCTTTTTTCAATCTAACTAAGTTCTCACACCAGTTAACATAGCTACCGTGATTTTCATGTTTAATTATTTCTTGTAAAAAGGTATCACTGGCAATATCCATTAGGCATGAAAACCCATCTTTGGTTGGCAATAGGCGCTGGTAACAAACAGCAGTGAGACAGTTATTTATTTCAGTGGAGTTAACTTGCAAGTTTTCTAATCGAGAAATTGTTTGCAAAGTACTTTTAGCGTGGACAGTCGCAAATACTAAGTGTCCGCTTAAGGCTGCATTAACTGCTAAACGAGCAGTGGGAGTATTTCTGATTTCTCCAATGATTAAAATGTCAGGACGGTGACGTAATGCAGCTTCAAGCAAACTTAAATAAGTAATACCTGCTTCTAAATTAACCTGAGTTTGTAAAAAACTGGACTCATGAATTTCCACTGGATCCTCAATGGTCATTACCATTTTGTTTTGTCCTACATACTTTGCAAGCATGTACATTGTAGTAGTTTTTCCTGATCCAGTTGGTCCACTGGTTAAAATTAGACCTCGTTTTTGGGTCAATTTTTTCAACAATTGAACTTGTTCATCAAAAAAGTAATTTCCTTCACTAATTTGATAAATAACTCTCATGACTAATGATTCGTAATCTAAGTAATTACCTATGCTGGAGAGTCTTAAATAGTACTTCTTATGTTCAAACTCGTATTCAAACGCTCCTACCTGAGGCCGTCGATGTTCAGCTATATCCATTTGAGCCGCAAATTTCAAATAATTAATTATTTCTTTTCCCTCATTCATTGAATAACTGGCTTGATTTACAATTCCGGTAATTATTCGAAAATTGATAACCATTCTGTTATCCTGGATCAAAAAGAAAATATCGCTGGCACGCTGATTAATTGCTTCTTCGATTAATGAATCAACCGCTTTTTTAATTCGCATAAAAACCTCCTTCATTTTTGCCACCATTATTTATTACGTAAAAGTAAAGGAAAAGTTTTAAAAATTGGGCAAAAAAAATCACCCAATTTTTGGGTGATTTTGCTTTTTTGAAATTTAAAAATTACTAATCTTCGTCTGCTGCAGCGGTATATACGTTTTGAACATCGTCATCATCTTCTAGTGCATCTACCAAGTTGGCAAATTGTTCCTGTTTATCCTCAGGAACAGGCGTAGTGTTTTCCGGAATCATTGTCAACTCAGCATTAGCAAGTTTGTAGCCAGCTTTTTCCAATGCATCTCGAACTTGAGCAAATTGTTTAGGATCTGTGTAGATCTCAAAAGCATCATCGCTAGTCTGCAAATCATCGCCACCCGCGTCCATTACGTCAAGTAACATTTGGTCTTCATCGGCATCAGTTGTTGTACGATCGATTACAATATAACCTTTGCGATTGAACATATAAGCCACTGAACCAGATGCACCAAGTGAGCCGCCATTCCGAGTAAATGCAACACGTACTGCAGAAGCAGTACGGTTTTTGTTATCAGTTAAAGCTTCAACGAAAACCGCAACACCACCAGGAGCATATCCTTCATATGTAATCTCATCATAATGTTCATCTGAATTTCCTTCAGCTTTTTTAAGCGCGCGGTCAATGTTAGTCTTAGGCATGTTATTAGCACGTGCCTTATCCATTACCATCCGCAAGTTAGGATTCCCAGAGGGATCAGGACCACCATTCTTTGCAGCCATGTATATTTCACGAGATAACTTTTGAAAAATTTTACCTCTTTTTGCGTCTTGCGCATTCTTGCGGCCTTGAATATTGTGCCATTTTGAATGTCCTGACATAAGAATCCTTCTTTCTCTGTTTAAGATATTAACGATATAATCTTAACGCACAGCCATAGAAAATTCAATAGTATCAGCCATTTAAGGAAGCTTTTCTTAAAACCTGATTTACTAGTAGCTAGTAACAAATTCTTAATTTACTCTAGTCAGCTTTACTTTTAATTAGTAAAATGTAAACGTTAGTTTTTTAGAAAAGGAGAAAATACTTGTGGAGGAAATAAATTCCAATAAAAAATTTATTTCGTGGCCAGTTTTAACATTAATGGCATTTTGCACCGTTATTGGTCTCGATGATATCATGTATAATTTCCAAAATCAGGGAATGCCGGTTGTTACTTCTTGGATTATTATGTGTCTGTTCTACGTTATTCCTTATTCGCTAATGGTGGGACAATTAGGATCAGTCTTTAACCAAGAAGGCGGTGGACTTTCGTCTTGGGTTCGTGGTACTAACGGTGAATTTTTAGGCTATTTTACTGCCTGGACCTACTGGGCAGCATCTATTCCGTATGCTGTTGATTCAGCTAATGAAATTATTGTTGATATTGGCTGGGCAATTACTGGTTCAGAAAAATTTCAAAATCAAATCTCCAACACTAGCTTTGCATTAATGACTTTTGCGATGTTCATTATTTTTATTGTAATTGAGCATTATTTTTCTCGTTCAATGGAAGTACTTTCAACCATTGGCGGTGGCTTAATGTTAATCATGACGCTAATGTTTGTCTTTCTGGCGTTTTTGGGACTAGCAAAATCAGGCGGTCACATGGCAACTCAACCATTTACCTGGAAAACTCTGATTCCAAAGTTTGATATGCATTATTGGACAACTATTGCTATGTTGATATACGCCCTAAATGGATGTGAACTAGTAGCGCCATATGTTACCAAAATGAAAAAGCCAAAATCTGACTTTCCCAAAGCAATGGTGGCTTTAGCCCTTATGACTATTTTTCTAACAGTTTTTGGATCATTTGCCCTTGGTATTTACTTTGATAGTTATCACATCCCCAATGACTTAAAGATGAACGGTGCCTATTATGTTTTTGATATGGTTGGCCATCAATATGGCATGGGTAAAACCTTGCTTTACATCTGGGCTTGGACGTCCGTCTTTTACAATGCAGCACTTTTAGCAGTTTTGTTAGACGCGATGACTAGAATGCTGATCTCGGATACTGGCGATAAGTACATGCCCCACTTTTTACAGAAAAAAGATAAAAATGGTTTACCAGTTAATGGTTATATTTTAACGGTTGGACTATCTGCTTTTATCATGCTACTGGGAATTTTCTTACCTGATATGAACGACATTTTCAATTGGTTACTAAATCTTAATGGAATTATTTCTCCAGGTGTTACTTGCTGGATTTTCTTTTCCTTCATGCAAATACGGAAAAATCCCCAGAAATTTCCTTCCGATTATGTTTTCTTAAAAAATGACCGAGTTGGCTATTTAGCCGGTTTATTTTTATTAATTGTTACCGCAGTTGCAACAATTTTAGGAATTGCACCACAAGACGTTCAACAATTCAGTGGCTACTGGTGGTATGAGTTAATCATTAATATCGTTGCAATTGTAGTATTAATTGGTCTTGGCGTAATTCTCCCTAGCATCAGACGGCGTGAAGAAGAATATGGTATCGCATTCAATCGTAACCAGTGGACTATTATGGGCATATTAATTATTGGCTCGATTATTTTTGATTTATACCTAGCTGAGAAAAACAAGTTATTTAACGGTGCCACATTCAGCCTTGGTCAAGTTAAGCTCGGCATGAATATTGTTTTAATTCTAATTGAAACTATTACTGCACTTGTCGCTTGCTGGTTAGTCGGAAAACGAAAGCCAATGAATAATAATTAATTATTTTTTCTAGCAGATTCATTTATTATGAGTCTGTTTTTTAATTCAAAAAATAACTATTTATCAGCAAAAGATTGTCTCATCTACTATATAATAAAGGTAAAGTTTTAGTGATAAGGAGAACAAAATGACATCAATTCCATTTAAAGCCGTAGCCGTAGATATGGACGGAACTTTTGAAAATGATGAAAAAAAGTTCGACCATGGACGATTTGAGAGAGTACTAACCGAATTACGCAAGCATCACATACACTTTATTGTTTCTAGTGGTAGGCCGCTATCGCGCTTGCGACAAGATTTTTACGACTTCCTTGATCGAATCGATATTATTGCTGATAACGGCTCCATTTTAACGAAAGACAATAAAGTCATAACTAGCCACGTCTTTACATACCAGACGGGTATTAAACTAATTAACTTTATCCAAACCAATTATCCTGATGTGGAAATTTTAGCCAGTGGACTAACCCGCGCCTATCTAGATAAAAAGTCCTCTGCTAAATTTAAATATTTAATGCACTTTTTCAATCCCGGTGCTGCCGAAATTTCTAATTTACTCGATATTCCAATCAACGACAGTTTAACTAAGTTAAGCCTCGAATGTTCATCAGAATTGGCAAATGAAATTGAAAAAAAGTTCAACACTATAAATACCGAAAGAATTCATTGTACAACTAGTGGTTTTAAGAATATTGATGTAATGCCCTACAACGTAAACAAGGGGCAAGGAATCAAGTATTTTTTGCGTTATTTCGATGTTAAACCAGAAGAACTAATTGCCTTTGGCGATGGTATGAACGATAAAGAAATGATTGAGTTAGCTGGTTACAGTTACGCTATGAAGAATGGCGACGAGCAACTGAAAAAAATCGCTAAATATGAAGCACCGTCTAACAACGAAATGGGTGTTTTGCAAGTCCTTGAAAGTTATTTAGAGCAAAAATAGGTCTAAAATAAATATAAAATATTGTCTACCAGAATAAGAGGAATAATTCTTTATGAGTTATATAGAAGTAAAACACAACTTTAAACGCTATCGTACTGGTGATACTGAAATTTTGGCTAACAATGATGTGAGCTTTTCAGTTGAAAAAGGTGAATTGGCTGTCATTTTAGGTGCATCAGGTGCCGGAAAGTCAACTATTTTAAACATACTTGGTGGCATGGACACTAATACTTCTGGAGATGTTGTCATTGATGGTAATAATATTGCCCATTACAACAAGCGTCAACTTACCAGTTATCGCCGAAACGACATTGGTTTTGTTTTTCAGTTTTATAACCTGATTCAAAATCTAACTGCAAAAGAAAATGTTGAATTAGCTTCTGAAATTGTTGCTGATTCACTTGATCCAGTTCAAACTTTAACTGATGTAGGTCTTAAGAATCGCATTAATAACTTTCCGGCCGAACTTTCCGGTGGTGAGCAGCAACGGGTCGCCATTGCTCGAGCCATCGCTAAAAACCCAAAAATTCTTTTGTGCGATGAACCAACTGGAGCTCTTGATTACCATACTGGTAAAAGCGTTCTTCAAATTATTGCCAATATGAGCCGCAAAAATGGAGCAACCGTGGTGATTGTTACCCATAATAGTGCTCTAGCTCCAATTGCTGACCGAGTAATTCACTTTCATGATGGCCAAGTTACCAAAATCGAGCAAAATGCCCAGCCTGAGAATATTGTCGATATTAAGTGGTAGAGGCTCAAAATGAAAAAAATGATTTGGAAAGACTTTTGGCAATCAATTAGCCACACTAAAGGGCAATTTTTGTCAATCATGGGATTAATGATGATTGGTGCCTTCGCATTAGTCGGGTTAATTGTAACTGGACCTGATATGCGGGATACCGGTAATCATTATGCTCAAGAGTTAAATACAGCTGACTTAACCGTTATTTGTAATTATGGCCTTGACCAAAAAGACACTAAGCGTATTAAAGAAGCAAAAGGGCTTGAAAAAGTAGAATTTGGCTACATGACCGATACGGTTTTAAAGAATACCTCGGAAAGTTTCCGCGTTTTCTCAAAGCCAAAAGCAATTGGTCAATATGAAGTTCGCAAGGGGCGGCTACCTGAAAATAAAAATGAAATTGCCCTTGCCGATCACTATAATAATAAGTACCAGCTTGGTCAAAAAGTTAATTTTACCGAAAAGAAAAATGTGCTTGGTACTACATTATTAAAACGTAAAAACTTCAAGATAGTTGGATTTGTTCGCTCCAGTCAGATTTTGTCGAATGTCAATTTAGGACAAAGCAACAGTGGTACAGGAGAACTAAAAGGATACGCTGTAGTTATGCCCCAAGCGTTTAATTACACTGTTTATACTGTAGCTAACCTACGCTACCATGATTTGCGTGGACTAGATTCGTATGGCAAAGAATACACCAATAAGGTCAGTCACCACAAGAAAGATCTCCAAATGATGCTCAAAAGTGGTGCTCGTGAACGGCAAAAACGAATCTACGATACTGCTATTAATAAGTTAAAGCCAAAAGAGAAAAAAATAGCTCAAGCTAAACACCAAATTCAAGCAGCTAAGCAGCAATTAGTTAACGCTAATCAGCAGTTAATAGTGCAAAAGCAACTTTTATCTTCCCAAGCGACTCAAGCCACTTCACCGCAGGCCAAGATACAACTTGCAAAAGCGCAAGCTGAACTGGCTGAAAAAAATAAGACACTACAAAAGCAAAAGCTGAAACTACAAAAGCAGTCAGCTAAAATCAATACTGGGGAACGTCAAATTTCTAAAGCTAAAAGACGATTAAAACAGCTCGCCCTACCAAGTTATAGTGTTTATAATCGACGCGAAGTTCCTGGAGGCGAAGGAAATCTTGTCTATACCATTGTCGCCAGAGTCGTTGAAGATTTAGCCAAGGTCTTTCCTATTTTTCTTTACTTTGTTGCTGCCCTTGTAACTTTTACAACTATGAATCGGTTTATCGATGAAGAACGAATCAATTCGGGAACTCTAAAAGCACTTGGTTATGATGACTACATTATTATTAATAAATTTATCTTTTATGGTTTTCTATCAGGAACAATTGGAACAATTATTGGCGTTTACCTTGGGCATACATTAATGCCGCAAATTGTCTATCATGCTTATTACAAGTCGCTGACTATTCCACCAATTGAGGAGCATTTTCACTGGCAGATTAGTTTAGTTGCCTTAATTTTATCTTGGATTAGTTCTGTCTTACCCGCCTACTTAACAGCTAAAAGTGAATTCAAAGAAAAACCAGCTTCCCTATTGTTACCCAAGCCACCAGCAGCAGGATCAAAAATTATGCTTGAGCACATTCCGTTTATATGGAATCACCTTAGCTTTACACATAAAGTTACTGCCCGAAACATTTTTCGCTACAAAAAACGGATGTTAATGACCATTTTTGGCGTTTGCGGAGCGGCTACAATGCTTTTTACCGGTTTTGCTGTTAAGAACTCAATTAGCAATATGAATAATCGCCAATTTTCTGGTTTGATTCACTACAACATGATTGTGGCAGAAAAAAAGCCCGTTACTGCTAAGCAGCAAGATGGCTTAAAAGCTAAGTTAGGAAAATCAAATATCAAATCATCAACACCTATCTACTATGAGTCAATGTCTAAAACTGCCGGTAAAAATGGTGACACGCAAGATATTACTTTGATTGTGCCTAAAAAGAGCAATCTGCTTAATCAGTACGTTCATTTAAATGATCGACGTCGTAAGCAAACTATTCCTTTAACGAATAATGGCGTAGTTATTTCAGAACGTCTGGCCAATTTGCTTCATGTTCAAAAAGGTGATCACATCACCTTAACTGATCAGGACAATCACCAACGTTCTATGAAGGTTGCGGGCATCACCGAAATGTACATGGGACACTTTCTCTTCATGAATCAGCATCAATATCGAAAAGTGTTTAACCGGCCCTATTCAACTACTGCTTACCTGGTGAATTTGAAAAATAATTCCCGCAAAAATACCAGAAAAGTGGCAGCACAGTTCATGGCTCTTAACAGCGTGGCTGGCGTAGTACAAAACACTGCAATCAGTCAGGAGCTTGATGTTGTTGTTCAATCCCTGAACATGATTATGGTTGTTTTAATCATCGTCGCCGGATTGCTGGCAATTGTTATCTTGTACAATCTAACTAATATCAATATTGCCGAACGAATTCGGGAATTGTCAACAATCAAGGTACTGGGCTTTTATGATAAGGAAGTAACGATGTATATATATCGCGAAACAATTTTGCTAACTGGTATCGGGATTTTGATAGGTTATTTAGGTGGTGACTTACTTTACCGTTACATTTTATATGTGGTCCCACCTGATAACGTGATGTTTAATCCAACACTTTCAGCTTCAAGCTTTATGTGGCCACTAGGCGTAATTGGCATCATCACTATTATTCTTGGCTTTATTGTTAATAGCAAGCTGAAGAATCTCGACATGCTGGAAGCTCTAAAATCAGTTGATTAAAAAAACCGCTGAATCTATTTCATCTTAGATTCAGTGGTTTTTTAGATTAATTTTCAAAATGTTCAGATGCTCGCCGCTTAATTTCAGCAATCATTAGACCTTTTGCATCCGCATAATCTTGAGCAGTTTACCATTCGCTAGCTGGCTTTTTTTAATTACTGATATTTTAGCCTTTCGGGCTCATTGACTAGCAACCAATCTCGAAAAATAATCAAGTCACGCGCTTCTTGGCTGTCAAGACTTATATACATGCAGATACAATTGATGCTTTTTTCCAATAAACGTCCTGTGCTCTTCAAACTCCGGTTCACGAATACACAGCTCTCTAATTGCAGCAAATAACGATTGTCTTTACTAGAAGCAGATACAACTAATAAAATTTCAATGATTAGCTTTGCACGCAAACCGAGAGTTGAGGTTGAACCAACATGTTCGACTTTTAAGGCCGTTTTACCTAGTGCTTGCTTAATATTTTGTTGCTCTTCTTTTTAAAAATTTTAGGCTACTTTAAATCGTAACCAACAAGCTGAATAAACTTATTTTGCTCAACTTTCCAACTGTTATTCTTTTAAACATGGTTTATTTTTTAACATACATTATTTAGTAATTATAACAATAAAGATGACAAAAATATGATATAATTCAAACAATAGATTTAATGTCGAACATCAAAAGATCTTCAAATTAACCTGTAAAACTTAAAAAGTCACTCCTTCCTTTTTTAGTGATAAAGAATTTACAATTAATTTTGGAGAAAAATTTTGAATAATATTTTAACAGTTAAACATTTAAAAGAAACTTATCAGGATCATGGCAAAGATTTTACTGCCTTAAATGATGTTTCTTTCACAATAAATAAAGGTGAAATTTTGTCACTTCTAGGACCAAACGGTGCTGGAAAAACAACTACAGTTTCAATAATTGGTGGCTATTTAATTCCAACTTCTGGAAATGTCGTGATGAACGGACAAGATATCACTACCACAAATAAAAGACCAAGTATCGGAGTTTCTTTTGGTGGTGAAATGGGCTTTTACCGTAATGCAACCGCCAAACAGAACTTACTGTTTTTTGCCGATTTGGCAAAAGTTCCCTATCGTAAACAAAAAGATGAAGTTGCGCGCGTTCTCGGCATAGTCGAACTGGGCAATGTCGCTAATAAAAAGACGGGCGAATTTTCAAAGGGTATGATCCAAAGACTCCATATTGCTCGTGCTTTACTTGGAAATCCCAACTTATTACTACTAGACGAACCAACAAGTGGTTTGGACATTGAAATTGCCAAAAGTGTTCAAGACACAATCAGAAATTTAGCTAATTCTGGCATCAGTATTTTACTGACTAGTCACACGATGTCCGAGGTAGAAAAACTAGCCGATCGCGTAGTTATTTTAGGCGCTGGTAGAGTTTTTTATACTGGTACAGTGGCTGGTGTAGTCGAATTGGCAAATACCGAAACTGGCAGTCAACTAACAAATTTAGAAGACTCCTACTTGGCATTAGCTCCAAAACTGAGGAGGAATTAACCATGCGTTTTATACGGCTATTTCTCTTTCATGTTCGGGACTATTTATCAGACCAATACTTTGTCTGGCTAACCATTACCAGTACAATTTCGATATTTTTAGTGCAATACACCATCGCGTATGCTGCAAAAGATTTAAATAATTCGCTGCTATGGCTTCAAAGCGGCGTCTTTGGTACTTGGACATCTTGTACTACAGTGGCAGGATGCATTAGTTTTGAAAGTTATAAGGGAACTTTACCCTATTTACTAAACAGTCAGTATGATGAACGGGCATCCCTAATAACCTTGCTGTTGCCTGCTTCAAGCTACGGGCTATGTTCATTTCCGATTTCGTTTTTCATGGCAAAAATTCTTGGTGTAGCCACTGGAAAAGTCACTTTTGCAATAGTTTTCTTAATCATTTTATTGTGGATTGGCTGCTCAATAATGGGTATTCTAATTGCTTCGTTCTTGACACTTTCTAGAAATTCAATGATTTATGAAGTTCTAATTGGCACGCCTATCTTGCTTTTGGCAGGTTTATTTGGCAATGAAACTATTTTACGCCCACTAACTAGAATTTCACAATGGTTTATCCCAATCACGGCTCCAATTGCAACATTAACCAGACAAGCTTCTTTTAACTGGCTGGCATATCTTTGCAGTCTTAGTTTTTGGATTCTTTTGATTATAATTGTGGTCAGAAAAATTAATTACTTAGTCAGAAAGAAAGGAGCTCTGAAGATAATATAATGTTTACGACACAATTTTCATCACTACCTTTTTTAGATAATTGGCGCACAAAAATCGTCTACTTTTTCCTTACTCCGCTAATCGATATGATGTTGTTGGTTTTAATCGACATGCAATATGTTGGTAGCTTTAGCTGGGGAATCGCTATTGCTTCAATTGCTATCGACGCAGCCAATTTGGCAATGCAAACAATGAGTCAGCTAATGATTGGTGATTCTGATTTACGCGTTGATTTTGAATTAATTGCCAAAAGACCATATAGTATTCGGTACTGGTTGAGTAAATGTCTAGTTTCATTAATTATTGGTGCCACGCTAGCATTCATCAATCTATTTTTAGCCTTCATTCTTGGCGCTCCTTTTGAAATAATTGGCCGAGCACTAGTATTATTGCCTTTACTGTGTCTGTATGGTATCATTCTTGGCTTTAGCGCTTGGGCAATTTCCTGGCAAATGAATGACCCATACTTTTTACAGAACATTTTTAGCGCTTTAATGCAAATTGTTTCTGGAATTCTTGTTGTCATCACGGCCTATCCGCATTGGCTAAGGGTTTTTGCAATGCTCTTTCCATTTGCAGGTCCGGTTACATATATCAAAAGTGGAACAAGCGATTTATTAAGTGGGGCAATTGTTTCAATAATCTGGTTTATAGTTGGAGTGATTGCTTATCTGATGCAAATTAAACCAGTTTTGCTCAAAGGAAAACACCGATATTAAGTTCACACAGTTTTAAAGCAAAAATTAAAAGGATAGCCGTTAATTCGGCTACCCTTTTTTCATGACTAAATTTTTACTTTTCCTAATAGAACTGAACTAATTACCACTGACAACGAGCTAAAAGCCATTGCCAAACCAGCAAATTCTGGACTTAGCGTTAAGCCAAATCCGGAAAACAATCCAGCCGCAACTGGAATACCTAGAACATTATAGATAAACGCCCAAAAAAGATTAAGCTTAATTCGTTTGAATGTTTTTTTACTTAACTTAAGCGCACGAACCACATCTTCTAAATCATTTTTAATTAAAACAATTCCTCCAGCTTCTATTGCAACATCAGTTCCTGATCCCATTGCAATACCAACATCAGCTTGGGTTAAGGCTGGGGCATCATTGATACCGTCACCAACAAAGGCTACTTTTTGTTGCAATTGCAGTTTTTTAATTTCTTCAGCTTTGTCAATTGGTAAAACTTCGGCAATTACTCGATCAATTCCTACTTGCTTAGCAATTGAAGTAGCAACTGAAGTATTATCTCCAGTTAGCATCACCGTTTGTAATCCCTGCTTTTTTAATTCACTAATTGCTAATTTTGCATTTTGCTTAGGTGCGTCCTGAATAGCAATTAGTCCGATAATTTTTTCGGCTAAAGCCACTAACACGACTGTTTTAGCTTCATTCTGCAATTCAGTTATCTGACTAGAAAATTCGGATTCATTAGTAAATTTAGTATAATTTGGACTACCTACAAAAACGTCTTGCCCTATTAGCTTACCGGTAATTCCTTGCCCTTCGATGATCTTAAAATCGCTAACTTTATTTTCAGACACTTTAGCCTTTTTAGCAGCATTTAAAATTGCTGGTGCAAGTGGATGCTCAGAGTGTCTTTCTAAGCTTGCTGCTATTTGCAATATTTTAGCTTCATCACCAATTATATTGGTTACTTGAGGTTTTCCCATGGTAATTGTTCCGGTTTTATCGAAAACAATTGTATCTAAATCGTCAGCAGCCTCTAAAATTTCACCGTTTTTAATTAAAATGCCCAGTTTGGCACCTAAGCCCGTTCCAACCATCAGTGCAGTTGGAGTAGCAAGGCCAAGGGCGCAAGGACATGCAATAACCATTACCGCTACAGCAAAATTTAAAGCAGTCGGTACACTTTTGTTAAGGAAAACAAACCAAACGATGAACGTTACTACCGCAATAATTAACACTGTCGGTACAAAAATATTAGCAACCTTATCAGTTAGTTTTTGAATTGGAGCATGGCTATTTTGAGCTTGTTTAACAATCTTAACAATCTGCGACAACATAGTGTCACTACCCACTTTTTCTGCTTCGAAAATCAGAGAACCATTTTGATTAATCGTGGCACCAATTACCTGATCTCCCGAGTGCTTTTTGGCGGGCATACTTTCTCCAGTAACCATCGACTCATCGATTGTTGAAGTCCCAGAAATAACTTTTCCGTCAACTGGAATTTTCTGGCCAGGTAAAACCTGAACCAAATCGCCTTTAATTACTTGATCAACTGGTACTTTAACAAACTCTTTTCCCCGCTTAACTAAAGCGTTCTTGGCCCCAAGATTAATTAGCTTACTAATTGCACTTGAGGTATTATGGCGCATTCTTTCTTCTAAAACCTGTCCTAAAAGGACAAAGGTAATGACAAAAGCTGCTGTTTCAAAAAAAACTGGTTTCCCAGTAAACATTGCATACACACTATATAGGTATGTTGTTAATGTTCCTAGTGCAACCAGCGTGTCCATATTGGAGTGATGTTTAAGAAAAGCTGACCAGGCACTCGTAACAAATGGCCCCGCGGAAACTAGCATGATAATCGTTGTAAAAACTAACATTGTCCATGAACCGCCTGGAAGCATCCAGCCCGTAAAAGGATGGATTATCATTTCCAGTAACATCGGTAAAGAAAACACCAAAGATATCCAAAAGCGCGTAGTTATTTTCATATTCAGTATTTCCTTGTTCAGTTACTTAACAATTACTTTACCGTGGAACATGTTCATACTACATGACCAGTCATATTCACCCGGTTTATTAGTGTCAATTTTAACTTGTTCAACTTCACCTTTTGGCAGTTTTTGATTAATACCAAAATCTGAAAAAATCACATGATCAAGGCACGTTGAAGAATCATCCCGTTTAAAGTTTAGAACTGCTGGAACACCTTTTTTCAAAACGACCTTCTCTGGGGAATAACCACCTTTAACTTCAATGTTAACCATTTGTTTATTAGCCTCAACAGTAGATTGTTCAGCCTGAACGTTGTGCTTACCAAAAAACCACCAAGCAATAAATGCTATCAGTACAATACCTGCAATTAAAACAGTCAGTTTAGTCATGATTATTTCTCCTTTTGCCCTTGAATTTATGTCTACATTTGTAAACTATATTTAATATACACTTTAAGTTTACAAATGTAAACTTAAATGCTTTTTTTAACAAAAAAATACCCTTTTGATTAAAATCAAGGGTATTTCCTTTCATATCTACTCTTCGACTACACGAGAGCTTTTATTTAATTCAAACTTGGACATTTTCAGCTTGCAAGAATATAAACTGTAAATCTATCCCTAATAACTCAACAAGCTTTATTATTAAATAGCTATTTAAAGTGGTCCAAGTCTGAAAAATATTTTGCCTTTTCAAGTATATATATTAAATGAAAAGGTGGCAGTTTTTATATCGATAATTACAACTTTAGGCTTGTAATTTTAAACTGCAAGCCATAATTCTACGGACTTTATATTTAGCTTGCAAGGATTTTGACGCATTTTTTGCAATTTCTGTATAGAATAATTAGTATTTTTCAGGGTGCTTATCTACCTGCTCCATCATATTTTTTAATGCCTAAATTCCAAACAAAAGTATCTAAAAAGATAAAGATGATTGCTACTATAACTTGTGTCAATAAAATACCCAAACGATTTGGATGCAACAAAATAATTGTCGCCGGCGAAGCAATTAACCCTAGTGGCAGGATGAAATTGAAGATTACATTTCCTATTCCACGAAAAATCGTTGACGGGTACCTACTCATTTGTATCATACTTAAAAACAAATCTGTTCGTCCAAAATTAGTTGGAAACCAAAAAGCAGAAATTGTCCAAAGATACCACAACGAATAATATAGTATGCAGCCCAAAACACAAGAGAGAAGAAAAAAGCCGATTTGAGAGAAAGCGATTGAGTAGTTGCGGCAGGCGTATATAACAACTATTAATCCTAAAATAGCATTAACAAATTGAGTAAATTCAACTGATCTGAAAAAGTAAAACAATTTCGTATTCACAGGTTTTAAGAGTATTGAATCAAGTGTTCCTTCACGAATGTCCTTTTCCAGCATTGGCATTGTTCTGACTAAAAAAGCCATTAAGATCCCATCAAGCATTGTATACACGCCCACCAATAAAAGACATTCATCGAATGACCAGCCACCAATTGTATCTACATTTAAGTAAATAACTCTAAAAAATACGATTGGAATTCCTAACCATAATATAGAGGATAATATGCCAAATAGTGTGTCTAGCTGAAAACTGACGCTTTCCAAAAAAGATATTTTAATTAAAGACTTGACTAACTTAAGTTTATTTTTCATGGTTATCCCATCACATCAGAATATCTCTGAAGACCCTTTTTATTTACAAACAAGAGCATCAAATAAAAGACGGCAATCCAAATTAGTTCGATAACCGTATTAAACAGCCACATTGTATGAGTAGTTCCTTTTACGAGAGTATCAATTGGAAAAGAACTGAAATATTGAAAAGGAAGACATTTCAGCACTTTTTCCAAAGGTTCTGGAAGCACTTCCAGAGGAAAATAATAGCCGGCTAGCAAATTGACTACTACTTCTTTGACCAACAAAACAAAGAAAAGGTTGTCGAACCAATACGCAACACTCCCTACTATATATGAGAATAAAAACCAAATAATTGCAGCTAAAATTAAGCTGACGACAAACTCAACAAGTACTGCAAGTGAAATCTGTAATAAATCATTAGCAACTATATAAATTCCACCCAGTATAATAAGGGGCAACAGTAAGATTAGGTTTGCAAACCTGTCTCCTAGCATTTTAGAAAAGTAATACATTTGAATTGATATTGGCCGATGGATAATATTGGATAACTCGCCCGAGTGAATATCATCGTTCAATTCCCAATCAACGGCATACCAAACAAAAGAATTAATAAAATTAACTCCAATGTAATAAACGATTAATTGAGTTTTGTTAAATCCACCAATAGTTTGCCCCTTATTCAATATAAGTGACCACAAATAAAACATTACAATGCTGGGAATTAAAGCCTGAAGAAGTAGTATGATTATACTACTTTTATTAGCAAGCATTGATTTAAGAGTGATCTTAATCAGGGAAAAGTACTTTCTAACCATGCTTTTTTCCTTCCTCAAACAACTCTAAAATTGTATCTTCAAGTTTCAAATCACTAATCTTGAACTCTGATCCAAGTTCTTTTTCAGCTAATGCTGAAACGGTTTGATTAACATCTTCTGCTGGGACTTTAATTGTTATGGCTAAATCGTCTTGATCAATTATCTTCGCAGGAATATCTTTAATATTAAAACTTTCTGATTTTACAAAACTAATATATTTACTTTTACTAAATCTTTTTAGTAATTCCTTTTTTTCTCCTTTCCACATTATTTTTCCTTGATTTGCAATTATTAAATAATCGCAGATAGCAGCGATATCTTCCATATCATGTGAAGTAAGAAAAATGGTCAGTTTTTCTTCTTTATTTAGTCGAACCAAGAATTTTCTAATATCACGCTTAGCTAATAAGTCTAATCCAATTGTTGGTTCATCTAGAAACAAAACTTTTGGCTTAGTTGCTACGCCAGCTAAAAACTCAATTTTCATTCTTTCGCCTAATGATAATTTTCTCGTTTGAGTATCCAGCTTATCAGCTACGTTCAGCATATTTGCTAAATCATCGACGGTTTGGTTGAATTTTTGATCATTTATTTCATACATAGATTGTAAAAGTTTCAGGTAATCGCGAGGAGTAAGATCGGGAAAAAGCTGCGAACGATTGCCCATTACTACGGAAATAGACTTTTTAAATTCATTTTCTCGCTTTGCTGGGTCAAACCCATTTACTCTGCAGCGTCCAGTGGAAGGAAACAAGGTACCGGTCAACATTTTAATTGTCGTTGTTTTACCGGCACCATTTTGCCCAATAAAGCCTACCGTTTCTCCTTCTTTAATAGAAAAATCAAGAGAATCAACTGCTTTAACAATCTTCTTACTTGGTCTAAAAATATTTTTAAATGCTGCTTTTAAGCTATCTCCCCGATTTATAACAGTATATTCTTTAGAAAGATTGTGCGCTTCGACAATGTTTCTTTCCATCTAAAAACCACCCTTTTTCATTACAACATTATTCGGCAAGGCACAAAAAGGCAAGTTCGGACGAATACCGCTTGCAAAATACCTAATATTAAATTATTTACTTAGACAACAGAACCGATAATAATCTTACCATACTTTTAAGCATAATTTAAGTATTGGCTAATTATATCGTTTACTATATTTAAGCTGCTAAAGTTACTTGTCAAAATTAGTTGTTGAGTTGAGGCGCTATTTTTATTCACATTATTAACTATTGATTTGATTATAATTCACACTTGACCAACCTTAAAATCACTAGTAAAGTGAAGTCAATTTAACATCATCATTTCAAAGTAAGGAGAGTGCATTAAATGTCTAATTGGACAACAAAATTTGTTAAAGATGGACTAACATTTGACGACGTTTTACTAATTCCAGCTGAAAGCCATGTATTACCAAATGAAGTAGATTTACACACCGAACTAGCTCCTAATTTAAAACTTAAAATTCCGTTAATTAGTGCCGGAATGGATACCGTAACTGAAGGAGCAATGGCAATTGCGATGGCATTACAAGGTGGACTGGGAGTTATTCATAAAAACATGTCTATCAACGCTCAGGCTGGTGAAGTGGCAAATGTTAAAAACGTTGTTGTTCCAAGTGATGTTTCAAAAGCCGCTGTTGATGGTCAAAATCACCTCTTAGTTGCAGCTGCAATTGGCGTAACAAGCGACACTTTTGAACGAGCAGAGGCACTTCTTGAAAAAGGCGCTGATGCCATTGTAATTGATACTGCACATGGACATTCAGCTGGCGTTTTACGCAAAATAAAGGAAATTCGAGAGCATTTTCCAAATGTAACACTAATAGCTGGCAATATTGCCACTGGAGACGCTGCCCGAGCATTATTTGATGCCGGGGTTGACGTAGTTAAAGTCGGAATTGGGCCTGGGTCAATTTGTACCACTAGAGTGGTTGCTGGAGTTGGAGTTCCCCAAATCACAGCGATTTACGATGCAGCAACCGCAGCCCGCGAATACCATAAGCCAATCATTGCTGACGGAGGTATAAAATATTCCGGTGACATTGTGAAGGCTTTAGGAGCTGGTGGCAATGCCGTAATGCTTGGTAGTATGCTCTCAGGTACAACTGAGGCACCGGGAGATATTTTTGAAAGTGATGGCAAGAAATTTAAAACCTATCGCGGTATGGGTTCAGTTGGCGCTATGGCCCAATCGCATGGATCTTCAGATCGTTATTTTCAAGGCGGAGTTAATGAGGCTAACAAGCTAGTTCCTGAAGGTGTGGAAGCACGAGTTGCATATAAAGGAGATGTATCTGATATTATATTTCAGATTATTGGCGGTTTACGTTCAGGAATGGGCTATGTCGGAGCTTCTAAAATTGATCAGTTACGCGAAAACGCTCAATTTGTGAAAATTACGAATGCGGGACTACGTGAATCACACCCTCACGATGTGCAAATTACGAAAAAAGCCCCTAACTACGAAAGATAGCTTTTATTACCTCCATATAAAAAACACCAGTTGTCAAACAACTGGTGTTTTATTATTTATCGGATAGAGCTTGATCTAGCTTATACAAGTTCTCTACCAATTCTTTTTTAGTTTCTAAACCTAAGATTTCTTCTGTACTGTGTTCAGAATCAACAAAATAAGAAGTTATCTTTTGCTCAAGCTTTAGCGCCTTATCGGTCAACTGGATAGCCTTTAAACGTGTATCTTTGCTGTCAATCTTTTTAGTAATCAATCCCTTTTGCTCCATCAAGTGCAATATATTAGTTGCAGTTGATTTTCTAATATTGAATTCATGTTCAATATCTTTCTGGTAAATTGGGCTTTTTTTAGAAAACGAAGCCAAATATTCAATAATCAGCATTTGCGTTCCGGTTAATCCCAATTCTCTGGCAAAATGATCAACATTCCGATTAAAAGTATTTTGGACACGTTGCAAAGCCAATCCAAGTCGTTTCATAGTTACTCCTTAGCGTTAACGGGTTTTGTTGCTTTATAAAGCAAGTATACACCACCAACAACCAAAATAAGTAAAAAGATTAATCCAACTTGTGAGGCATCGACCAGTTTACCTGCTGGCGTTGATTTTGTACTCATCTGTTGAACAAATTGCATAATTGCGGAAACAATTGATGTACTTACAGCACCGGCAAATTGCTGAGCCATATTGAACAAGCCATTCCCATCAGTATTTTCTTTTTCATCTAAAACGTTAAGTGACGCTGTCATCGTATCGCCCATAACCAATCCTGTTCCAAGCATCGTAATCGTGTAAAACAGAATAATTTCGACTGAAGTAAAGTTAGAGGCAAAGACGCAGAATAATAAGCCACCAATCAATTCTAAAACTGCTCCTGACATAATTGGTCTACGAGGACCATAATTATCAAGTAAGCGTCCACCAATAGGTGAAGCAATGGCACCAATAATACCACCAGTTAAAAGCAGTAAACCAGCTGTCATTGCAGTTGCATGGTTGGCAATCTGAACATAATTAGGCAAAATAAATGACAAGCCTAATGTATTAATCTGGAAAATAAAATAAGCACTTATACCTAAGGTAAACTTTGTCTTCTTAAGCACACGAATATTAATTAGCGGATTTTCCACTTTTAGTGAATGTCTGATAAAAATGATCAATCCGATAATTCCAATAATCAGCGAAACAGTAAAGGTCAATGGTTTCTCCATAACTGTTGCTAAGTTACTGAAAGCAATAATCAAGCCAATGAATGTTACAGAAATACTAAGAAATCCAACAACATCCAATTTTGTACGCTTAATTTCTTTGGTTTCCTTTGTAATTGAAAAAATTCCCATAATTAAGGAAATAATCATAACCGGAATAATATAAATGAAGATATAACGCCAGCCCATGGTATTAACAACCAGACCACCAAAAGTTGGTCCTAAAGCTGGAGCTACGGCAGTAATCATTGTTCCGATTCCCATTAGTAAACCAATTTTGTCTAAAGGTGTTCTTTCTAAAATAATGTTAAACATTAGCGGAATTGCAATTCCGGCTCCGGCACCTTGAATGATTCGACCGATGACCAAAAGAGAAAAGTTTCCTGCAACAACATCAACCAGCAATCCAATAATAAATAAAGCAGATGCTGTAATGAACAGCGCACGCGAACTAAAATTCTTTTTTAAATACGCTGACAGTGGCATAACAATAGAAGCAACTAATAGGTACCCTGTTGTCATCCACTGAACCATTGCCATATTTACATGAAATTCGTTCATCAATACCGGAAATGTTACATTCCCCGCTGTTTCAATCAAGACGCCTGAAAAAGACATCAATCCCGCTGCAAAAATTGAACATATTAACTTTGCATCTAGTTTTCTTTCCATTCAAATTCCTCCCATAATTTTAGTTAGCAAGCTAACTAATTAACCATAGTAACGTAAATAAATTGGAAATGCAATCAATAGCTTTCAAGAAAATAAAAAACCGTCTAAGAAGACGGTTTCATTACTTTTCCTATATTATTCGGCATCAATAACATACTTTTGCCAGTATTTCCAGACATTATCACCTGAGAAACGCTTGGCATTTTCATATGCACCTTGGCTCAGCTGGTCACGTAAGTCAGCATTTTCAAAATAGGTTTGAATTTCTTCAGCTAGTTTGTTAATTTGTCCGCTAGGAAGTACCAAACCACTTTTACCATTACTGATTAAGTCAGATGGGCCGTAATTAATGTCGTAAGAAAAAACCGGTACACCGTGAGACTGAGCTTCAACAATTGCAAGAGGTGCACCCTCGAAACGGGAGGATAGCACTAATAACTCGGCGTTATTATAAACAGTATCCATATCGTGCGAGTAGCCCATAAAGTGAACAGCATTTTCTAAATTAAGGTCTTTAACCAGTTTTCTAAGCATGTTTTCTTCTTTATAGCCGTCATTACTGTCCCCATAACCATAAATATCAAAGCTAAGATTTTGATTATTTTTATATACCTGAGCAAAAGCCTTAATCGCGTGATCCAAGCGTTTTTCATAAAAAAGGCGCGCAATTGCAATAATCTTACCAGGAGTACGTTGATTCATTGGTACTGGTTGAGCATTTAGTTGCTCATCAGGAACTATTCCAACTGGTATTGATACAATCGGTACCTGCGTTCTAAGACGTTTTATCATATCTTGAGCTTGCCGCTCACCGGGAGTAACTACTAAATCTGTTTTTGCAAGTAAGTCATTGTTAGAAATAGAGTCATATGTTAAAGGCGAATTAGGATCCCAGTAATCTCGGAAATGAATATTATGAAAGTGCTCAATCTTTCTAGCTGGCGTTTTCATGTAAATCATCGGCATATTAGTAAGATTGCTTCGATCCGAAATAAAAGTTGACTTTTCATCACCATCAAGTTCATTAAGTTGATCTAACATAATAGTGAAAGCTTGACCATTATTCATTAAAGAATGGACTTTGCCATCAAGATCGGTCAATTGAATGTTAGTTGCAGGTAAAAAATTAGGTCGTTGTTCATACGAAATTTCATAATATATTGTACCATCGGGACGAAAGAATAACTCGTATTGTAGGTGTCCATCACCAGAATCATGAATTTGGGTCAAACTTTTAAAGCCACGAGTATCATATATTTCTTCCTTAGTGCAATTGCCATCACCATTTAAATAGCGTACAGTATCAATACTTTTATCTGAAAATAGGCTAATTGTCATAGTCTTACGTTTTTCAGAAAAAACTTCATAACCATTTTCTGTTTCTTCAATTCGACTAGTTTCAGGAATACCGAGATCATCAATAGAAGAACTTTTTTCCGGATAGTTCACTGTGCCGGCAAAGAAGTCAAACATATTTATATAGTCATTATCAGTTAAACCATACAGTGACAAGTTTCTATGCGCGAATCGATTAAATTCACACATGACAATCTTTGCGGGAACACCATTTTGCTTAAACAGCTTTAATCTTTTCACTTCCGCATGTTCGATTCCAGAACTATTTGCATCTAAGCGATTGTTTAAAAAATAGTACATTACTTTTTCCTTACTTTTTCCTTATTTCAGTATTAATATCACTAATCCTAATTTTATCATATATATCAAGGTTTATTTACTATTTTTAATAAGGCTTCTTAATAATAAATCATTTTTGCACTTGTTACTTGCATGTCTTGTAATTCCATACAAAAAGCGCAGTTACTACAATATTTAGTAATTGCGCTTTTTCTATCAAATTAATTTAGTTGTTGCTTTTAAATAATTTTAAAATAAACGGCCAAATCACAGCAGCTATCACTCCAACTGCTAAGCCTATCCATAAACCCATGGAAGTAGATAGTGAAATGCCTTGATATAGTCCCGTTTGCAAATTTTGCACCACTTGATTCAAATAAAATTGCATCACTACAAACGAACCAACTGATGCAATCAATAAAGCAATTGATGCCCAGTACTTTCCAAATAGAACTAATAAAATCGCTAGAAAGAACAATAAAACCGCTCCAAAAAGGAAATAATGAAAGATATTGGTTAAATTATTGACCTGTTTAGTGTTTTGCTTAAGATTCTCATTTATCTTATTGACGACAATATAATTAAAAGCTTTCTGAACTTGGTTTTTTTCGGGCAAATTTAAATTTTTGGCCGATAATTCACCGTTTTCCTGATAAGTCACGCTCAAATCATACATATTTACATACGATAAGTCGCGATGGTACTTTTGCGGCAATTGCTGCAGAACTTTATCCTCAATACCAAAATCTTTAGCAAACTTTAATGCGCCCATTAAGTTAGAATCATTAGTTTGATCAACATTTTTATTAATTACAACTTTTGCCATTTTTTGAACATTAGAAACTTCAATTGTGACAGGACTCTCTAGTAATAAAAAACCTGAAATAAAAGTGGCTGCCGCTGTAATCAATCGCAATGCAATACTAGCAAACTTTTTCATTAAACTAACCTCCTTAGAGTAGATTAACTATTGCTCTAGCAATCGTGTTCACCTGAAGCTAAGCAGTCGCAATCAATTTTTTCAGGAGCATGCTCTTTCTTATATGCAAGTTCTTGTTCAATCGTAGAAATATCACTTTTTGACAATGGCATATCTTTGACTATTTCGATAAGTACTTGGCCTTTATGCATATCACACATGCGATTTAGCATTTCTTTAGTGACCTGAATCATCATTTCGATCTGACTAACTGCAGCTGTATAGACAAATCGTCGACCGTCTTTGCTAGTCTGTAACAGGCCCTTTTTAACAAGTCGTCCCATCAGTGTTTTAATCGTCGACTCCGACCAGTTCTTCTTAGCTTGCAGCTGTTCAATGATATCGCCAGCATGGATTTTGCCAAGTGTCCATACAATTCGCATAACTTCCCACTCAGCTTCAGAAATATTATTTTCTTTACTTTTTTCTATCATAATATTCAACTCAACTTTATTTTACTACAGAACAAATTTTTTTATTGCTTTGGCAATTCCATCATTATCGTTGTCATCTGTTATATAATCGGCATTTTCTTTTATCATCTCAATGGCATTGCCCATTGCCACTTTTTTAAAGCTAGGATTGCTAAACATAGAAATATCATTGCCTTGATCACCGAAAACCATTACCTGACTTTGGGCAATCTTTAGGCGATCAGCAAGTTCAACTAAGGCATTACCCTTTGAAGCATTTTTGACATTAACCTCAACATTCGACGAAAAAGTGCGTACCACATCGTATTTAGCAAATACCCATTCGGGAATATTATTCCAGAGCTTTTCAACCTCTTCAAGACTATCTGTCTCACTAAAACCAGCTTTATTAAATGAAAAGTCTTGAGAAATATCCTCAGCTTTGCGTACTTTAATCACATTATTAGTCATAGCACAATTTACCGATAAGTTGATGCCAATGTTTTGATCGCATGTCCAAAAACATTCTGGCGTCTCAAAATGCAAATTGACATGAGCAAGTCTTTGAAGCCGCCGCATATTAGCAAAATCGCGATAATCCATTTCTTGATTCATCATGACTTTTCCAGCTAAGTTCTGAATTACAGCTCCGTTAAATACAATGTCATACTGCTCACTGCCTAAAAGTCCTAATTGCTTATTAAAAGGCATTGTCCCCGAAAGCGGACGCCCAGTTGCTAGAACAACTTTTATACCATTATTATTCACTTGCTTCAAAACTTTTTCAGTTTCGGGCAAAATTTGGTTTGTGCTAGAAAGCAATGTACCATCAAGATCAACTGCGATTAATTTAATTGCCAAGATGCTATTCCTCCACTGACTTTTTATTATCTTCTTCATTATACAAAAAGTCGTAATTACTTACGACTTTTTTCACAACTATTCTGTTTTACAAATTAACAATGTCCATTTTTTAACTATTTATTCAACTGTGACACTCTTAGCCAAATTTCGCGGTTTATCAACATCAAGTCCCTTATCTTTTGAAGCATAATAAGCGAATAATTGTGCTGCCACTACGCTGATTAACGGAGTTAGATAATAATTAATATCTGGCAAAATAATGTCGTCTCCCGAAGTAGCTAAGGTCTTGCTTGCAATTGTAATAACACTTGCCCCCCGTGAGATTACTTCCTGGATGTTGCCCCGCATTAAGTCGGCGGTTACTGGATCATTAATTAACCCAATTACCGGCGTATTTTTTTCAATTAATGAGATCGTACCATGCTTTAACTCAGCAGCTGCAAAACCTTCAGTTTGAATGTAAGAGACCTCTTTAAGCTTGAGAGCAGCTTCTAATGCTAGCGGATAGTCAATCCCGCGTCCAATATAAAAAGCATTACGTGATGGTATTAAATACTGCCTTGCTAACTGTTCAATTTTTTCTTTGCCTGAAATCACCTGTTCGGCGCCTTCAGCAGCCAGAGCAAGATTTTCTCTTAACTTGAAATCAAGCGCTGCTTTTTTACCGAGCCTTTCACCTAGCGCTTTTGCCAAAATTGCCTCTACCGCAATTTGAGCCGTGTACGCTTTAGTTGAAGCAACAGCAATTTCAGGTCCGGCTTCAAGCGACATCGCATAATTTGCTTCGCGTGCGAGCGTTGAATTAGGTACATTGGTTAAGGTCAAACTTGGAATTTTGCGTTTAATTGCTTCTTGTAAAACAACTCGAGAATCTGCTGTTTCACCTGACTGAGAAAGAAAAATGAACAATGGCGTTTTAGACATCATTGGAAAATGATAGCCAGCTTCTGAGGCAAAGCCAACTTCAGTTGGAATACCCGTAAATTCTTCAAAAAGAGCCTTACCCACTAAGCCGGCATGATAGCTTGTCCCTGCGGCAAAAATATACAAACGGTCAGCCCTAGCAAGTGCATCAATAATATCTTCATTCACCTTTGGTTCGCCATTTTTATCTAAGTAATATTGATCTAAATGCCGCAATACATTAGGCTGCTCACAAATTTCTTTAAGCATGTAAAATTCATACGTTCCCTTTGAAGCAGCGTTCGAATCAATGTCTAGTTTATAGGGCTTTACTCCAACTTTTTGACCAGTTATTTTTTCAAGTTCATAGTTTGTTTTGGTAATGTCCCCAACTTCACCATCTTGCAAATCCACAAAAGTTTTTGTTTGATCTAATACAGAAAGCGCATCGGAGGCAACGACATTAAAGCCATTTCCAAGACCTAACATCAAAGGAGACTTATTTTTGGCTACAAAAATATGGTCAGGCTTAGTGTTATCAACCAATAAAATTGCATATGATCCTTTAATCAGTGATAGGGCTTTTTTAAGCGCTGAAAAAGCGTCTATGTTATCTTCTCGAGCCAACTTACTAACGAGTTGTACAATTACCTCGGTATCAGTATCTGACTTTAATGGCACATTTTCTAGGTATTTATCTTTAATTTCTTGGTAATTTTCAATAACTCCATTATGGACCATGTAAAAGCGTTGGGTTTCATCAAACTGAGGATGAGCATTAGTTTCAGTTGGTTTACCATGCGTTGCCCATCGAGTATGTCCAATTCCAACTAGCCCTTCTTCATCAGGCGTCATTTTGGCTTTCAAGTTTTGAATGCGACCAGTCGTCTTAGTTAAAAATTCGTTACCTTTTAAATCATTTAAGTAAATTCCTGCTGAATCGTAACCACGATACTCCAAGTTTGTAAGTCCACTTAATACAACGTTTCTAGCTGGCTTACCAATAATTCCGACAATTCCGCACATATTTTTCTCCTTTTGGTATAGCCCTATTTTAAATTATTGGGCTTTTATATTTTTTAAGTTATGTTAGGAATGATAGTTTATTTTTGATAATTGGTCAAGACACTATTTTATAAATTGGTATATACTATATTGCCGAACCACTAGTACATACAAAAAAGAGCCGGAAATTTTTTCCTGCTCCTTTTAAATTTGAAATTTTAAGTTTAAGCGCCCATTTCTTTTTCTACGACATCAGTAATGCGTTTAACATAGGCATCAGTTTCTGCTTGAGTTGGGCCTTCAGCCATCACCCGCAAAAGTGATTGGGTTCCTGAAGGACGAACAAGTACCCGGCCATCACCAGCCATATCAGCTTCAACTTCTTTAATAACATCAAGAATCGGTTGATGTTCTTTCCAACTCTTTTTATCGGTAACCGGAACATTAACAAGACACTGTGGGTAATCCTTGAAATCTTCTAACAACTCAGTAAGGCTCTTACCAGTTTTTTTCATCACAACCATTAACTGCAAACCAGTTAGCATCCCATCACCAGTATTGTGATAGTCGCTCATGATAACGTGCCCAGATTGTTCACCACCAAGATTATAACCATGAGCTCGCATTTCTTCAGAAACATAGCGATCACCAACTTGAGTACGAATATTCTTAATACCTCGTCTTTCAAGTGCCTTAGTAAAGCCAAGATTACTCATTACCGTAGTAACTATAGTGTCGTTTTTCAAACGACCGCCTGCTTCCATATAGCTTCCTAGGACATACATGATGTGATCACCATCAATTTCTTTACCATTTTCGTCAACGGCAATACAGCGATCAGCATCTCCATCAAATGCAAGACCTAATTGCGCACCTTGTTTAACCACTTCTTCTTGCAACTTTTTGGTATGAGTCGCACCGCAATGGTCATTGATATTCAAGCCGTTTGGGTGAGTAGCAATTGTAGTAAATTCAACGCCGCAATCAGCAAATAAACGCGAAATTAGGTTACTGGCAGCACCGTTGGCACCATCAATGACCACTTTAATGCCATCTAAATCTTCTGGAATCGTGTTTTCAATGAACTGCAGGTATTTAGCACTGCCTTCATGGAAATCAGTTAACGAGCCCAGCCCTTCAGCAGATGGACGCGGTAAAGTATCTTCTTTGGCATCAATCAGTTTTTCAATTTCTTCCTCCATTTCGTCGGAAAGTTTTAAACCGTCACTGCCGAAAAACTTAATCCCGTTGTCTTCAACAGGATTATGTGAAGCCGAAATTTGCACGCCGGCATCGGCACCTTGTGCACGAACTAAGTAAGAAAGACCAGGTGTAGTAATTACGCCTACTTCTAATACTTCAATTCCAACTGACAGCAACCCAGAAATTAAAGAAAGTTCAAGCATTTGACCCGAAATACGAGTATCTCGAGAAACAAGAACTTTTGCCTGTTCGTCTTTAGCCTTATTACGAGTTAGAACATACCCGCCGTCACGTCCTAATTTAAACGCTAATTCTGGTGACAAGTCTTGATTAGCCACACCACGAACTCCATCGGTACCAAAATATTTCAACATTTAATAACAACCTTTCTCTTTCATTTTTAGTTTTTTACCGTCTTATTATTTGAATTTTCAACTTTAATTTCTACTGCTATTTGATTTGGATTAGCCTTAACTACTCCTTTTGGTAAATCCAGGTTGACAGTCTTTGTCGTCGAAGAAACGATGTCACTAAGATTCACCGGAACTTTTAGCTTCTTGATTTTTGCCAAATCCTCTTCGGATCCATATATAGTAACATAATCATTTTTTACAGTTAAAGAGTATATTTTATTCGTTTTTTCATGTTTAGGTTCTAATTCAATTTTTACAGACTTTTTTGCAACCGTAACTGGAATTGATACTTTAGCAGTAGCTGGTTCAATGACAACGTTTAGCTGTCTGCCTTTACGATCTTGCGCAATTAAGCTAACTTGGCGTTCATAGTTATGATCAATTCCATTAGGCAGCGCTACCTTAGCAACTATCTGATCAATTTGTTCCACTTCACTGCGGGCTCCGGTAACTTCTACTTGCTGAGGATAAACACTAGTGTGACCTAATTTATATCCAGGAGCTAACGCATTTTTATTATACTCTATCTGTATAGGCATAGTGGTCGATTTTCTTTTTTGGATATTAACATTTACAGTTCGTGGATTAATAAGATAAGAAATTTGTTTACTTAATCCCGTTACGCGTACTTTAACATTATGCTTCCCAACTTTTTTACTGGTTAAATCAATGTATGCCCGAAAATTTTGGGTATTAACAGCTGAGGTAACTAAAGCACTCGAGCCTTCGAGAGTAAGACTTACTTTTTCCGGGTAACCAACTACATAATATTTATCAGTATCAACTGAAACCTGTAAGGGAACGCTAATGGTTTGCGTCTTGTTAGCGGATTGCCTAGTTCGATCAGACTGTCCTTGGGTTAAAAAACCCCCTTGTGTGTCATGAACATAAATTACCAAAAGAACAGCAATCAGCAGCGAAACAAGGCGAATAAACCATGGTCTTTTCCAAAAGTCTCTCATCGGTCAGCACCCCACTTCCAAATCTTGCGCACAATCTTCTGATACCAAGTTTCGCTTTCATTCTTCTTAGGAACAAGTTCAGCGGTTAGATACTTCATATATTCTTCGCGAGTCATATCTAATAAAAATCGACCATTACGCGTAATTGTAACACCACCGGTTTCTTCAGATACAACAATGGTAATTGCATCCGTAACCTCCGAAATGCCAACCGCTGCCCTGTGCCTTGTACCTAGACGCTTCGGAATCATACTACTATCTGATAAAGGTAAATAAGCTGCTGCTACTGCAATTTCATGATCTTTATTAATAATCACGGCGCCATCATGCAGTGGTGTATTCGGAATAAAGATGTTTATTAAAAGCTCCCCGGTAACATGTGCGTTTAACTTTATTCCAGTTTCAATATAATCATCAAGACCGGTTTCCTGCTGAATGGTAATTAAAGCACCAATTCTTCTTTTAGACATATACTGAATCGCCTTATCAAGTTCCTTAATGAACCGGATTGACTCATCTCGTTCACTGTCTTCACGACCACCAAAAATTGGTAACCGACCTAAGTGCTCCAACCCACGTCTAATTTCAGGCTGAAAAATGACGATAATTCCAACAACTGACCACGAAACAATTTGATCAATTAACCAAGTTGTCGTATGTAGTTGTAAAAAACCAGCAATAATACGTACGATAAAAATCAGTACTATTCCTTTGGCTAGCTGAACTGCTTTTGTCCCTCTAATTAAAATAACCAAATGATAAACCAAAAACCAAATGATTAGTACGTCAAGAATAGTCGATAGATTGCTCCAAGTGAATAGATTTGAAAAATTCGACTCCATAGATTCTCCTCTCTATATTTACCCGCGAAATTGTTGATTTTAATCAGCATGTTCTCCAATTATTCTAACCTCAGTTTGAAGATCTAACCCGAATTTTTCTTTAATTTTCTTTTGAATTAAATGAATTAAATCGAGATAATCAGTGGCGGTTGCGCCGCCTTTATTAACAATAAAGCCTGCATGCTTAAGCGAGTCTTGAGCTCCGCCAATTTGTTTTCCTTGCAAACCAGCAGCTATAATCATCGGACCAACAAAATGCCCATCGGGTCGCTTAAATACACTACCACAAGATGGATACTCTAAAGGCTGCTTATATTGACGTAAAGCATTAAGGTAGTTCATTTCAGCAAGAATTTTACTTTTTTGACCATGTTGCAATTTAAAAGTGACTGAAATTACGATAGCATCATTTTCCTGAACCAAAGAATGACGGTAAGAAAACTCCATTTCTTTGTTAGAGTACTCTTTAAATTCTCCTTTGCGCGTTAGAACCATAACTGACTTAGTTACCTGACTAACTTCCCCGCCATACGCGCCCGCGTTCATAAAAACAGCACCACCAATACTGCCAGGAATTCCTGCAGCAAACTCCATTCCACTTAAACCATACCTCGCTGCAGTAAATGCAGTATCAATGATTCTAGCTCCTGCTTGCGCTGTTACCATATTATCATTAACTCTAATTGCTTTCATTTTGGTAAGAATAAGAACTAGTCCCGGAATACCACCATCTCGAATAATTAGATTAGAAGCATTGCCAATTACCGTTAAAGGCATATCATTACTTTCTGCATATTTGACTAGCTTTTCAAGTTCATCTTGACTTCGTGGAAAAGCTAGGTATTCTGCAGGTCCACCAGTTTTGGTAAACGTATATTTGCTTAGCGGTACTTGCTTTTTAATTTCAATTCCATCTTTTGCTAGATCAATTAACCCCAAAATTAAAACTCCCTTTTTATATCTTCTTTTTATTTTACCGCATTCAATTGCTTGCTTCATCCTATGTTATACTAAAATTAAGTTTTAAAGGAGAAAAAATGAACTTTATCGCAATGGACTTTGAAACCGCAAATCGTCATCCTGAAAGCGCGTGTTCGCTTGCCCTGGTAATGGTGCGGAATAATAAAATTGTTGACCGTTTTTACACTGTAATCAATCCGCAAATGCCTTTTGATGCTCGCAATATTCAGGTTCACGATATTACTGCAAACGACGTAAAAGATGCGCCAACAATGGCGGAAGTTTGGCCTCAAATCAAGGCCTTGTATCAGCCCGGAATGCTTGTTTGTGCCCATAACGCCCGCTTTGATACCAATGTAATGCGCCAGAGTTTAGCTCGCTATGACATTCAGGAACCGCACTACTTTGTTATTGATACTTTGCAATCAAGTAAACTCTTTGAACCTGATTTACCAAATCATAAGCTGGACACTGTTTCTGATGCATTGAATGTAGAACTATGGCACCACCACAACGCATTAAGCGACAGTGAAGCTTGTGCCGGTATACTTATTGCTCAAAACAAAGAATTTGGCGATGAGGCACTTAAAAACTTGGTTTATCAAGTGTAAGGATCCTATCAAAAAAGGAACTGAACTAGTTCGGTTCCTTTTTATTTCAACTTATTTAAAATCTCATTTGTCCATGATTCGCTACGCTTACCTTGTGGTCTAAATTCGACCGTTCTTTTAGTTGAATCCCAACTGTCATCTACTCTCCTAATTACCACCTGTAGGTATGCATCGGGAAGATCAGCCTTAATTATTTCAGGCCATTCAATTACCACCAATCCAGGCTGGGCTAAGTAGCTGGTGAGATCAATTGAAGACAAATCATCATTTTCTAAACGGTAAAAGTCCATGTGATAAATTGGTAACTTGGCTTCCTGATATTCGCGAACAATGGTAAAAGTCGGGCTTTTTACTGGACGCTTTACGCCCAAGGATTGACCGATCCCTTGCGTCAAAGTCGTTTTGCCAGCTCCTAAATCACCATTCAGCAGCAACAAGTCATGTGGTCTAGCTGTTAATCCAATTGCAGCGCCAACTTTTTTCATCTCGTCAGAAGAATTCACTTTCAATTTAATCATTTTTGTCCTCTAAAAGAGCTTGCGCAGCTGTTAAAATAGCCATATTATAGACATCTTTACTACTTGCGCCACGCGATAAATCATTAACTGGTTTAGCTATTCCTTGTAGAATTGGCCCAATCGCAGTAAAGTTGCCTAAACGCTGAGTTATTTTGTACGCAATATTGCCCGATTGCAATTCTGGAAAAATAAAGACATTTGCCCTACCTTTAATTTCAGAGTCTGGGGCTTTTTTGGTTGCAACATCTGGAACAAAAGCCGCATCAAACTGTAATTCACCATCAGCCAATATATCATGATGCTCTTGCTTAAAAATCTCTTTTGCTTTTACAATTTTTTCGACCATTTCACCCTGAGCTGAACCTTTAGTTGAGAAACTCAAAAAGGCCACGCGAGGTTCAATGTCAATCATTCTAGCCGTTGTAACAGATTGATAGGCAATTTCAGCTAAAGTCTCAGCATCTGGATCAATATTAATCGCACAGTCGGCAAACACATATTTTTCATTATTTCGTTCCATAATAAAACTGCCAGAGACGCGTTTCATTCCTTTAGCAGTATGGATTAGTTGCAGAGCAGGACGTACTGTATCAGCGGTCGAATGAGCAGCTCCGGATACCATTCCGTCAGCTTGTCCCATTTTAACCATCATAGTGCCAAAATAATTGGGGTTTTGTAGTGTTTTGACAATTTCTGATTTTGCAATTTCTTTTCCACGAGCTTGAAGAAAACATTTCGCCATTTCGTCAGTATGAGAATAGCTAGCAATATCAATTACCTCAACGTCTGCTAAAGACAAGTGTTCTTGACTAGCAAGTTCAGCAATCATTTTTTGATCACCAAGCAGAACCGGCTCAATGACTTTGTCCTTAACCAAATTAGCCGCAGCTGTTAAAATTCGGGCATCGTTTCCTTCTGGAAAAACAACTCGATAAGTCTTGTTTGCACTCTTCACTTTATTTTTTAATAATTCAAAAATACTCATATCTATCACCTAAGCTAAATCAGATTGACTAACTTCTTGGGGCAATTGCCAATCTATTGGTGTTTCATCAGAATTTCTCAGCGCTTCATTACAACGTGAAAACGGCCTCGAACCAAAAAAACCGCGATCAGCAGAAAAAGGACTAGGATGAGCTGATTTAATCACAAAGTTTCGATCTTGGTCAATTAAAGCGATTTTGTTTTGCGCAAAACGTCCCCATAAAATAAAAACCACTCTACCTCGATCACTCAATGCTTGAATAGCGGCATCAGTGACCTTCTCCCAGCCTTTACCCTGATGCCCATTGGCTTGACCATATGGAACTGTCAAAACAGCATTTAAAAGTAGCACACCCTGGTCAGCCCATTTTTTTAAATAACCATGATTTACCGGCACGCAACCCACATCATCATATAGTTCTTTGTAAATATTTTGTAAAGACGGGGGTAAATTTACTCCCGGCATCACTGCAAAGCTCATTCCAGTTGCTTGACCAGGATTATGATAAGGGTCTTGTCCTAAAATAACCACTTTTGTTTTGGCAAATGGAGTTAGTTTAAAGGCAGTGAAAATATGATACATGTCGGGAAATACTTGTTTGGTTTGATATTCTTTTTTTAAAAATTCATGTAGTTCATGATATTCATTACTTTTAAATACAGGAGCTAAGACCTCATCCCAATCATTGCCAATTAACTTTTTCATTATTTAGACACCCTCTCTTTCACTAGCCTTTATGGTATCATGAAATTAATTAAGTTTGGAGAGAATCTGCGATATTTACTGGTTGCTTTAGCTGTTATTCAACAGAAACTAAAAATAGCAATCTGCATTTTCGGCTTATATGTTAAGATGATATGTAAAGAAAAGTAATAAACAGTTTGAGAAAGGGGTTTGTTTTCACCTTGATTAAATTAGTAGCCTGTGACCTTGATGGAACATTACTTAACACCAATTTGGTTGTATCACAAGAAAATGCCAAAGCGATTCGTCAAGCCCAAGAAAATGGTATTGAGTTTCTAGTTGCGACTGGACGAACACCTCAGCAATCTCGAGATGCAATGCAAAAATATGGCTTAAAAACTGGTTTTATCAATATCAATGGTGCTTTAGTTTTTGATACCAATGAGCATTTACAAGTCAAACATGAGCTTCCTCGTGCTAAAGCTCAGCAAATTGCTGAAATTTTAGATCGACATCACATTTATTATGACCTTGTCGCCGAGAAACTAATTTATTCTAAGAATATCAGTAAACGGGTTGTTAATCTCGCCCGAGGACTTGTTGCTTTAAATCACGGCTTGTCTTTCAAAAAAGCTGTGGCCACTGCTGCTGGCAGCAATGCTATGCTTAGCATGACTTATGTGAAAGATTTTAACGAACTTTTTAGCAATCCAAAAATAGAAATCATGAAGATAATCGCCTTTGATGCTAAAGGTCCTGAAGCTTTTTCTGACGCTAAAAAAGAAATCATGGCTCTTGGCGATGTTGTTATTACTTCTAGTTCCCCTGCTAACATTGAAATTAATGACATTAAGGCGCAAAAAGGCCCAGCATTACTTGATTACGCCCAAAAGAAAGGTATAAAGCGTGAAGAAGTTGCTGCTATAGGCGATAATCTTAACGACGAAAGTATGATTAGAGATGCTGGTACTGGCGTGGCAATGGGTAATGCCATTCCACTAATTAAGAAGTTAGCCCAAGTTCAAACCAAAACCAACGACGAGGATGGAGTAGCTTATATATTAAGAAAATTTATTAGCGAAAATGCTAAAGAATAGAGGTGCTGGAAATGCGCTATTTGTTGGAATTAACTCAAAAACAAGAGTATGGCCAAATACCGGTAGTTAATGAAAAAGGCAAAGTTCAATTTATTATCCAAGGGAATCTAGACAATCCAAATCATACCCTTTATTTAAAAGACCCTTGTGGAATTGAAATTGGCCGCCTGTATTCTGATGGTAACGGATTCGTTTCGTCATATACAATTGACGTCGTTAACCATTCATTAGTTAAAGTCAAAAGGCTCAACACTAAAGTTTCCAATCTCTTTTATATTACTCGCTTAAACTACCTTGTTACAGGAAGTATTAAACAAGGTAGTTACAAGTTTTTATCTGGCGTTAAACGAGTTGCTACCGTCAACACAGACGTTAAAAAAATGGGGGTAGTTTTGACTTGCGATATTGTTCGTCCCGAAGATGTCCCCTTTATTCTGTTATGCGCAACCTTATTTACCCAATGGCATACTACTCCTCTTCAGCTTCCAACTTTTCCGCCAATTGGTCAAAATTACAAAGTGAAGTTTAACTAAAAAAGCATCCCAATAGGATGCTTTTTATATACACTAATTCATCGATAAATTTTCAAATGAATAGCCTGAGATTTCTTCATTTCTATGGGAAATCAAAATCAAGGAGTCAACTTGACTAAGGAGACTTTTCATTAGTTCTTGAGTAGTTTCCAAGTCAATGCTGGAAAAACTCTCATCAAGCAATATCAATTTACCTTTTGTGTCAATAAGTCTAGCTAGGGCAACGCGCTGCTCTTCGCCACCTGACAGGGAATCATAGCTCCAGTGGTCATTTATACCAAAACTTTGCTTGGCTTGAATTATTTGTTTGGCATCGACTTTTCGTCCAAGCGCAATATTATAGTCAATTGATTGAGGAAAAATACTAATAACCTGTGGCACCCAAATAATGATTGAATTAATAATATGTTGCGGAATTGTGTTAATATCTACTCCATTAAGTAAAATTGTACCCTTATCTGGTAAAAGTTGATGTGTTGCAAGCTTTAGTAGCGTAGATTTTCCCCGGCCCGATTCGCCATTCAGTTTATATAAATTGCCTTTTGTAAAAATATAGGAAAAATCAGATAGAATTTTTTTATCTGTATTTGAATATGTGAACGATACATTTTTAAACTCAAGTGAATCAAAACAAACTGAAAATACTGTCTGGTTAAAAGGCTTTGGTTCACTTTCAGCTTGATTGCTAAGATTTGCGAATTTTTTAAAAATACTGGACGTTGAAAGTAGTTGAGCAAAGTATCGATTAATAATTCCCGCGGAATCAAAAACCTTGGTAGCCAGTTCAGCAGTTGATAGGATTGCTCCAGCACTTAATTCACCTTGAAAATGTAGAAAGCCAGTGATACCAAGAATAAGCAATTGACTTCCGATATTGATTACACCAGTTATAATGTCAACAAAAGAACGTCTAACCGTGTTATGAACATTAGCTTTCTTTAATGCTGAAGAACCCTTTTCAACTAATTTCTTAATTTCTCTAAGAGCATTAAAGGCATAAAGCGTTTCATAACCGTGAAGACCACTGCTGGAGTACTTTAAAAACTTCTCGTTTGCCCGAGAAATCTCTTCAACACCGGTCGTAAGATATCTTTTTAAAAATCGCGGAACCACTACAATTAAAGCAACCAACAAAATTGCAGTAATAAATAAAATATAACTATAAACATACAAAGCAATTAAAGAAAAAATTGCGTTACCACTAAATTTAATAATTAAAAAGAAAGTATTTACTCCTTCTTTTTGAATCAAATTTACATCATTTTGAAGGTAAGATTCATAGTAATCTGCAGGTTTTTGTTTAAATTTACTTTGCGGAATGGTAATTAAACTCGCAGCTATATCCTTGCGAATATCACTTAGAATATCTTGCGTTACATTTTCTTGTACATAATTTTCCAGAAAAGAGATAATGAATGAAATTAACCAAAGCACAAATATCAATATTAGAACTTGACCAAAACGTTTAACATTTTTCGCAATTAAGTAATTAGCAAGTTCGGCCATTTTAGTGGCAGCAAAAACTTGAAGTAAGGAATTAAATAGTAACAAGAGACAAGCACTTGCAACTGAAATAATATGCCTCTTTATGTATCGACTCATTTTATCCTCCTTCTTTTAATTTTAATATAATTTTAATTTTACTAAGTTTTTTAATTGATGTCAAACTTATATGATGTGGGATTAAACCATGAAATTATAAGAAATGATTTATGATTACTGTAATTTTTACTATTAAGTCGTAGCCTGCTTATGCTCATTAACTTGATACTGAAATTACATTTATGGCATGTACAAGAAAATAATGGCAAAGGTAATCGAATTCATATTTTGACCAAACTGGTTGAAAAGTACTTTCAATACTTTTACAACTTTCTTCTTTACAAAAAAACTGTAACTACCATTTACAGTAGTTACAGTTTCTATACTAATAGACTATTCTCTAGGATTGATTTTACTGTATGTCATATCCTTAAACTCATACGTAGCGTAAGTTTTAGCTAACTCTTCAGAAGTGAAGAATTGGTTTCTAACTTTGCCATCTTGAGGATTTGCTTGGAATAAAACTGCTATATTTTTTCCATCAACAGTTTCATTCTTAACAATGAATGCATAGCCTTCTTTAGTTGACTTTTTATCGACTGGACTCACAACTGTCCACTTATTGCCGTCCATCTTCTTAGTCGTTACCCTAGCATATTTTGCAAAAATATCTGCATTCTTTTGTTTCCAGGTCTTAGACATTTGCCACGGGTACTTATTAGTCCCCTTAACTTTACCAATCTTGACAGTTTTTACATGTTCATTTGTCCACGGTGTATCAAAAGCAGACTTTTGAATGTTCATTGGACTTGGAGTCAAGTTATTAGTGCTATACCATTTGCCACGCCAAGTTGTGGGGAAAGTAAATGACTTAGCAAAGCCATATTTGCTCTTCTTGACACTGGCAGCTTGAGCTTGCGATGGTTGATTAGCTACTACAGTTGTAGCAGAAGTCAAAGTAACGGCAGCGGCAGCAAGCAGTGTAATAATTTTTCTACTTTTCATATTTTTGGCCTCCTGTGACCCTAAGATAATTAAGTATTATACCAGTTTTCTCACAAAAATGAACTCTTTATCTTATATTAGTATTTTTCTAATTGACGGTGACAGAATGATAGTTTAAATCCGCGAAATGATAGTCGTGATATTTTTGAGCCAATTCCGCTGATCTAAAGAACTGATCATAAATTTCACCGGTGTTTGGGTTTGCCTTAAGCATCACTTCTTGTTTAGCACTTACTGCCTCTGCTTGTGTAGGTTTGACAACTATATAACTCGCAGCTGAAAATAAGGTAATAGCTGTTGCAAGCAACGCAATAGTTTTATTTTTTTCATAATGGTGCCTTCTTTCTTAAACCATTTATTTCAGTGTATTCTTTAAATTGAAAATTACCAGCAATTAATGAAGATTTATTTAAAAATAAATTATTTTTCAATCAAAAAAGCCTCTGCAATTAGCAGAGACTTTTTATTAGTACAGTTAAAAATTAGTTTTGGTAATTAACTAAAGCTAAGTATGAATCTGGCTTGAGTGATGCACCACCGACTAAACCGCCATCAATATCAGGCTTAGCCATTAACTCTTTAACGTTACCTGGATTTACGGAACCACCGTATTGAATACGAACGTTTTCAGCAGTTTCTTCATTGTACAAGTCCTTAACAGTGTCGCGGATAGTCTTGCACATTTCTTCGGCTTGATCTGAACTAGCAGTCTTACCGGTTCCAATTGCCCAAATTGGTTCGTAGGCAATAACAAGTTTAGAAACTTGATCAGCTGCTAAACCTTCTAAATCAGCCTTAATTTGACCAACAACCCATTCTTCTTGCTTATTAGCTTCTCGAGTTTCAAGTGACTCACCACAGCAAACAATTGGGGTTACATTATTAGCCAATAAAGCCTTAGCTTTCTTATTGATGTCTTCATCAGTTTCGTGGAAATAACCACGACGCTCTGAGTGACCAATAATACAGTAGTTAATACCCATTTCATTAAGAACTTTAGGTGATGTTTCACCAGTAAAAGCACCTTCATCTTCGAAGTAGGCATTTTCAGCACCAACACGTAATTCAGAGTCTTGAGCAGCTTTTCTCAAAGCATCAAGGTCAACGGCTGGTGCACAAATCAATGATTCTACTTCACTTGCGGCTGGCAACTTACCTTTAACAGCGGAAACGAATTCAGCAGTTTGCTCTGGATTCATATTAAGCTTCCAGTTACCAGCAATAATTGGTGTACGCATTTAATCGACGTCCTTTCCTATAGCTTATTTATCTGAAATGCAGGCAATTCCAGGTAACTCCTTGCCTTCAAGGTATTGAAGAGATGCTCCACCACCAGTTGAAATATGAGTAATCTTAGGAGCAATACCTAATTGCTTAGCAGCAGCAGTTGAATCACCACCACCGATGATTGTAGTAGCATCTTTCAATTCAGCTAAAGCTTTACCAACTTCTAAAGTACCTTCTGCGAAGTTTGACATTTCAAAGGCACCCATTGGCCCATTCCAAACAACTGTCTTAGCGTCCTTGAGAATATCCTTGAATTTTTCAACAGTCTTAGGACCAATGTCCAGTCCCATCATGTTTTCAGGAATATCACCTTCTACTACTTTACGAGCAGCATCATTTGAAAATTCAGTTGCTGCCAAGTTATCAACAGGCAATACAATCTTACCATTAGCCTCTTTGAGCAATTGCTTAGCAAGTTCTACCTTATCAGGTTCGAACAAAGATTTACCAATTTCGTGACCTTGTGCGGCTAAGAAAGTGTAAGCCATACCACCACCAATTAAAATGTGATCTGATTTAGGAATCAGGTTGGTAATAACATCAATCTTATCAGAAACTTTAGCTCCACCAAGGATAGTAACAAATGGGTGAACTGGGTTAGCTACAGCATCACCTAAAAACTTGATTTCTTTTTCCATCAAGTAGCCAGCTGCTGCAGGTTTACCAGCCTTCTTCATTGCTTCAGCAATACCAACATTGGAAGCGTGACTCCGGTGAGCAGTACCAAACGCATCATTAACATACATATCACCAAGAGATGCCCAGTACTCACCCAATTTTGGATCGTTCTTGCTTTCACGTTTACCAAAGTCATTGTCAATATCTTGGAACCGTGTGTTTTCAAGAACAACAACATCGCCGTCCTGCATCTTGTTGATTGCATCTTCAACTTCTTTTCCTTCGTTTGCAGGAACAAAAGTCACAGGTTTCTTCAACAATTCACTTAAGCGCTCAGCAACCGGCTTAAGCGATAGCTCTTTTTTATCAGCATCTGATTTAACCCGACCTAAGTGGCTAAGCAAAATAGCCTTACCACCGTTTTCAATAATGTACTTAATAGTTGGTAGAGCCGCAACGATACGGTTATCGTCACCAATCACACCATCCTTAATAGGAACATTAAAATCAACACGAACTAAAACCTTTTTATCTTTCACATCAAGGTCTGAAACGATTAATTTAGCCATCTATATCCTCCGATAACTTAATTATTTTCTCTTGAAAAAAAGGCGGAAGGAAGAATCTCCCTCCGCCTTCTCTTTACTACTAACAGTAATCAATTTATAGATTAAAGAGTAGCAAATTTCAACAAAGTACGAACCATTTGGCAAGTGAATGAGTATTCATTGTCGTACCAAGCAACAGTCTTAACTAATTGATTGTCACCAGCAGTGGTTACCATAGTTTGAGTTGGGTCAAAGATTGAACCAGCAGTCATACCAACAACATCACTTGAAACGATTTCGTCATCGTTGTAAGCGAATGAAGGACTTTCATATTTCTTAACTGCTGAGTTAACTTCATCAGCTGTAACCTTCTTGTCAAGGATTGAAACTAATTCAGTTAATGAACCATCAGTAACAGGAACACGTTGTGCGTGACCGTTAACTTTACCATTCAATTCTGGAACAACAAGGCCAATAGCCTTTGCAGCACCAGTTGAGTGAGGAATAATGTTAACTGCAGCAGCACGAGCAGCACGCATGTTACCACCACGAACAGGTCCGTCCAAAAGCATTTGAGTTGAAGTGTAAGCGTGAATAGTAGTCATAGTAGCTACTTTAACACCAAATTCTTTTTGCAAAGCATCAACCATTGGTGCCAAAGAGTTAGTAGTACATGAACCAGCTGAAACAATTGTATCGCTTGCATCTAAAGTATCATCATTTACTGAGTAAACAATAGTCTTCAAGTCGTTACCAGCAGGTGCTGAAATAAGAACTCTCTTTGCACCAGCATCAAGGTGAGCTTGTGACTTAGCTTTGCTAGTGTAGAAACCAGTACATTCAAGAACAAAGTCAACGCCATCGTTCTTAACCCAAGGAATGTTTTGAGCTTGAGGTTCTGCGTAAACACGGTACTTTTTACCATCTACAACGATTGAATCTTCAGTAGCTGAAACTTCGTGGTCAAAAGTACCATGAGTTGAATCATACTTTAATAAGTGAGCCAAAAGTGCTGGAGTAGTTAAGTCGTTGATTGCAACAACTTCAATATCCTTTGACTTTTCGCCTAAGTCCATAATACGGCGAAATGCTAAACGACCGATACGGCCAAAGCCGTTAATACCAATTTTAACTGTCATATTCTAAAGTCCTCCTTAAGAACTATAAACATCTATTTATTTTAAATGAGAATTATTTCTCCTTTAAAATCATCTTTGAGGCTCCTTCATCAGTTATTAACCAGGTTTGATGAGGAGCATTAGGCATATATGCTTTAATTGCTTTGGCCTTACGGCTACCACAAGCAAAAGCAAATATGTGAGGTATTTTGTTTAGATTCTCGAACCGTAAGCCAACCTGTTGCACACGATCGACAATCTTACCTTCGCCATCGAAGAAACACCCGAAACACTCGGTGACGACTTTTTTTTCACGCAGTTCCGATAAACGAATTGAATCATATCCTCTTCTGCGTGCCATATCATGAGCTAGCCCGATTCCGTGAATTACGACATCAGTTTTTGAAATATCTTCAAGTACATCAGCTACTGTTGATTCACGAATTAGTGACTTGTAAGCTTCCGTGGAAACTTGTTCTGGTAAATATAAAGTCTTATATCTGCCACCAGTCACAGCCGCCATCTCCTGAACAATTGTATTGCTTTGGATAGCAACATTTTCGCCCAGGGCCCCACGACCAGGTACAAATTCCAACTGCCGATTTTTACTTAGCCTTTTAGACAAATTTCTAGCTGACTTTGCAAGGGCTTCACCGCCTAACACTGTAATAATCGAATGCCCAAGCGGTAAGAGTAGGTCCAAAGCTGAATTCAACTCTTCACCCATTCTTTCATAAACCAACTCTTGCAAATCACTATCACCAGGAACAATAATTGTCCGTTCAATACCTAATTTTTGCGCAAGATTGATTTCAGTTTCGCGAGCATTAAACAGACGATCAACTAGAGGAGCTGCATCTTGCAGTATCTTCTGTCCTTTTTCCGTCATGAACATGCCAAAACTCTTAATTTCAATTAAACCAAGTTCACGAAGATACTCGGTTTCAGTTCGTACATTTCTTTCAGAAAGTCCTAAAGACTGAGCTACACTTCTACGACCAATTGGTGCATTATGCGAAATTTGCTCAAGGATAAGATACCTTTGGCGAAAAACCTTTAAAATGTCAGGAACGAGAGCTTCAAGCACTGGAATTTGCGAGTACATTTATTCTCTCTTTCTTCCGGGACACTTGCGACCCATCATTTGTCAAAAAACGTCCCGGATTGTCTAAAAATATATGAGAAACGTAGATTTAGCTATATTAAAATCTCCCATTCCTCAATCGACATCTATAGTATATCAACCTCATTTAAATAATTCAAGTAAAACAAAAGTATTTAATACTGACATTATTTTACTTAAAGATCCATACTTTTTTTAAAAATTACATTTATAAGTGTCTTTGTCTGTAAGGTCTTCAACTTTCTTCATCAATTTGTTTTTGATCCTTTTTTGAAAGTTTTTGATACACCAGATTATATGAAGTGTTAATCATTTTTTTAATATTATCTGGAGTGAGCTCATCGGTATCCAATTTAATACTATTCCAATGGACCTTATTCGCATAATATCCTGGAATAACATCATGATATTGTTTGCGTAAAATAAGGTTTTCATCTGGATCTCCTTTTAAAGTGATTTTGTCGGGTAACATCATTCCAAAACACTTACCCAGCAAGGAAAAATAATAGCACTGCCAGTCATCACGATAATAAACATCAGCTCCTTTTAATGATTTTGCATATTGAATAAACTCTTGTAACAAATTATCCATCTTATACCTTTACTTTCTTTTAATTGTCTTTAAATAAGCACTGAGCTAAAGTGAATTTACCATACAGAAACTTCATTAGCTATTTTATATTGCAACTTTTATTAAAAAAATATCTTTTACTACGAATTAAGACTATTTACCCTTTCTAATAGCTTATTTTTTGCAAAAAGATTTTAACTCTAACAGTTTTTTGGTATACTATCTGTTGTGTTATTTGGGCCCTTAGTGTAATGGATCGCACGTAAGATTCCGGTTCTTAAAATCTGAGTTCGACTCTCAGGGGGCCCACTTCTATAAAAATGTTAGGAGTGGTAAATAGCTTTTTCAAGCTATTTACCACTCCTTTAGTTTACATATCTAAAATAAATAAGTACTCTATTATTTATTGATGAAGTAAAATAGAAATATCTACTTGTTTAGGAAATGTGAAAATATATGGAAATTAGACAATCAACTCCAAAAAAAGATAAATATCAAATGATTCCAGATTATGCTCCTCAAAGGGAAATCTTTATGATATGGCCAGAAAGACCTGACAATTGGCGAAACGGGGCTAAACCTGTTCAAAGAGCTTTTACCAAGCTAGCCAAGATAATCAGTAAATTTGAGCCTATAACAATGCTCGTTAACGAAAATCAATATTTAAATGCAAAAAACAAGGTAGGAAAATATGCTAGAGTGCTCGAAATGTCATCTGATGATGCATGGGCACAAGATACACTACCAATTTTTGTCAAAAATAATCACGGACGAATTCGAGCAGTTAATTTTAAATTTAATGCGTATGGTGGCCTAATCGATGGTTTATATTTTCCTTGGGACAAAGATGATCAATTAGCTATTAAGGTGGCCAGCCTTCTTCGCATTGATTATTATTCGATTGATCATGTCCTTGAAGGCTGCTCAGTAATCACGGATGGCGAAGGAACAGTAATCACAACTGAAGATGTTCTTTTAGCCGAAGATAGAAATAACGGCTTATCAAAGAAGTTCGTATCTACAATATTAGAACAGTATTTAGGGGCTGAAAAAATCATTTGGCTAAAGCACGGTTATTTTCTTGATGAAACGGGTGGAGATATTGATAATATGGTTTCTTTTATTAAACCAGGAGAAATAGCTATGACATGGACTGATGACCAAAATAGTGAACTTTTTCCTGCTTGTGAAGAAGCTTTCGATATTCTTAGTCACACTACCGACGCAAAAGGAAGAAAACTCAAAATAAATAAATTTCAAATTCCTCAAGCTCAAAAATTGACTGCAAAAGAATCTGAAGGTATCGACTTAATTAATGGTTTAATGGCCAGAACGATTGGACAAATTCTAACTGCTACATACATTAATTATATTACTTTGAATCGTGCAATTATTTTCCCCCAGTTTGGTGATCCTCAAGATAAAATAGCCGAAGAAAAACTCAAAAGTTTATACCCTGAAAGAAAGATTATTCCATTTCCGGTTCGAGAAATTTTAATCGGTGGAGGTGGCCTTCATACTATCATAAAAGCAATTCCCATTTTTTAGGAGGTCAAAATGAATTTTTTTGAAATAGTCGGTTCACACTTAAAGGACCTCACTGAAAATGAGCATAAACTTTTCGAATTTGTTATCTCTAATATGGAAGAAATTACTGGCAAAAGTATTAGAGTAGTAGCAGCTATGGCTTATGTTTCGCCAGCCACCTTTATAAGATTCGTCAGAAAAATTGGTTTTTCAGGTTATAGCGAATTTGCAACAGTAATCAAATTCACTTTGATTACTGAAAAAGAAAATCCAAACAAAAATATTTTTTTCACTGAGAATCTATCATATCGGGAAAGTTATTTAAAAAATATTGAAGAAACTATTCGAGTTATAAAGAATAAACAATTAAAATTAGTAGCCGACAAATTAAAGCAAAAACCTGATATTTATTTTTTTGCCAAAGATACAACCAAGCACTTGGTTGAGTATATTAAATTCATTTATTCTATGGCTGGGTTCAGGGTGTTTTTTCCGTCCGACTATAATTACCGTAAGGTAATTTCAAAGGAAATAAGCAAAAATAGTATTGTGTTTATAATGAGTTTTAATGGTGAAAACAAGGAATTCATTGAATTAATTAGCGATTTGATAAAATTAGATAGTACTCCATTAATTGTGTCTATAACAGGAGCCGATAATAACACAATTCAAAATCTCAGTGATATAAATTTCTATTTATTCACAGATTGCCTAAGGATTAATGATATCGACATTGGCTCAAGAACTTCTGTAGCTATAATTATGGAACTAGTACTTTACCAATATATATATAATAACTAGATAAAAAAGCATATTGCCAGTGAGACATTATGCTTTTTTAGGATAAATATACATTAGTATAATTTTTAAGCTTAACAAATACGTATTAATACAGCTTTTTATTTTGTTATAATAGTTCCCTCGCCATAGTTTAAATAGTTTTCGACATTTTCCAAAGATGTAATTACAGCTTCAGCTTTTGGATTTTTACTTTTCTCAACAAAGGCAATTGCTGCCTGAATTTTCGGTAGCATTGATCCTTTAGCGAATTGATTTTGTTTAAGGTACTCTTTTATCTTAGCAACTTTTATTTTACCAAGGCTTTCTTGACTAGGTTGATTATAGTTTATATAAACATTATCCACTGCTGTTAAAATGATAAACTTATCTGCATTAGTTAGTTCTGCGAGTTTTTCAGAAGCAAAATCTTTATCTATTACTGCCTCCCTTCCTACTAGTCGACATCCTTCTTTTACCACAGGCATGCCACCACCGCCCACAGCAACAGGAATATTTCCAGATTCAATAATTGCTTTAATAATATTACTCTCTTTTATTACTATAGGCATAGGAGACGGTACAACTCTTCTATATCCTCTTCCAGAATCCTCTACTAAAATAAAATTGCTATTTTCTTTTTTTACTTTTTCAGCTTCTTTTTTAGTATAAAATGGTCCGATTGGCTTTGTAGGATTTTTAAACGATGGGTCATTAGGATCAACTATTGCTTGCGTTACAACTGTTGCAACCTCTTGAGATAAATGATTTTGAGCTAGTTGTTCATCAAGAGCATTTTGCAGCCAATACCCAATACTCCCTTCAGTCATAGCTACAGCTGTATCAATAGGCATTGGAGGATTCTCTTTGGTAGAACCAGCAGCTTGTTGCAACAAAAGATTCCCAACTTGGGGACCGTTTCCGTGTGCAATAATCAATTTATCCCCATTTAAAACAAACTTAATTAGTTGTTTACTAGTTTTTCTGAGTGCTTCTCTCTGAGCTTTAGCACTTGCATCTTTTGTTAAAATTGCGTTCCCACCTAAAGCCACTAAAATTTTAGCAGACATATCTTCCACTTCTCCTATCTAGGTACTTGCTGAGTAATACAGTGAATATTTCCACCCCCAAGAATAATTTCTCGTGCTGGAACTCCTACTACTTTGCGATCTGGATAGCATTTTTGTAAAGTTATCTTAGCCTTCTCATCATTTGGATCATTAAACGTCGGAAATACAATTCCATCATTAGCTGTATAGTAATTAACGTAAGAAGCAGCTAGGCGATCACCCTCAATTCTAGGAAGTGTTCCATCTACAGCATCTACTCCTTCCGATTCTTTCTTAGTAATTTTAACCGGTTTAGGTAAATATAACTTTGTAACTTTTATTTTTCGCCCTTTTGCATCAGTAGTATTTTCTAACACATCCAAATCAGCCTTTGAAGCAGCATATTGCGGATCACTCTTATCATCAGTCCAAGCTAATACAACATGACCAGGCGAAACAAAGTTAGCAATATTATCCACATGACCATTTGTTTCATCTAAATAAATTCCTTTCGGAAGCCAAATCACTTTCTCCAAATCTAAATATTCTTTCAAAACTTTTTCAATTTGGAGCTTAGATAACTGCGGATTTCTTCCTTTTGATAAAAGACATTCTTCGGTAGTAATTAAAGTTCCTTCGCCATCAGTATGAATTGAACCACCCTCAAGGGTAAAATCGTCTAGACGATAGCGATCAACGTGTTCAAGCTCCGCCATTTTCTGAGCAATGTGATCATCCTTGTCCCAAGGGAAATACAAGCCATCAACTAAGCCACCCCAGGCATTAAAATGCCAATCTACAGCGCGTATGTCTCCCTTGTCATTTTTAACAAATGTAGCCCCACAATCACGTATCCATGAATCATTATTTGACATCTCAATAACTTCAATATTATCAGGAAGCATAGTTACGGCATTTTCGTATTGATCATCATTTACTCCTACCGTCACATGTTCAAATTTTGATATTGCGGTAGCAACATCAACAAACGTTTTTTGAGCTGGTTTTCCACCATTTCTCCAGTTATCAGGTCTCTCTGGCCAAAGAATATAAACTCCTCTATGAGATTCAAACTCAGCCGGCATTCTATAACCATCACTCTTTGGACTTGATTTTAAAGTTTTCATTTTTTATCTCCTATATACTATATTTCCGTTAACCATTGTCATAACTGCTTTAGTGTTGAGCAGCAAATCTGGTGCTACTTTTAAAATATTTTCATTTAATACTGCTAAGTCAGCTAATTTGCCAACTTCAAGTGTTCCTACATCTTTTTGACGGCTTGAACAACTGGCTGATCCAGAAGTGTAAGCTTTCAATGCCTCTGAAATACTTATGCTATTTTGGACTTCCCAAGCATTACCTCCGTTTATCGATTTTCGGGTAACTGCATTATAAATGCTTTCAAAAGGATTAAAATCAACTACTGGAGAATCCGTTCCAAAAGCGATTTTAACTCCCCTTGCCAGATAATGCCTAAAAGGCCACATCATTTTAATTCGAAGCGTTCCAAGATCGGCTTCTTCTCCTCGTGGGTCAATTAAAGTATGCGCAGGTTGAACCGATGCAATAACATGTAAATCTCTTAATCTTTCAATATCTTTTTCTTCAATATTCTCCAGATGTTCAATATTAAACTGAACGTTTTTGAGCATACCTTCGCCTAACTCTTTTTCAACGTTTTCATAAATGTCCAAGGCTTTCGAAACTGCGCCATCTCCTATAGCATGAATTTTGATGTTATAGCCTACTTTTGCGGCTTTTAAGGCTCTTCTTTCCATTACAGAAGGTTCGACCGTTAAATGACCAACATCATTTGATGACTTTGCATCACTATATGGTTTTGATAAAAACGCTGTATGCATGCTTGAAACTCCGTCAAAAAACGATTTAAAACCAGCTACTCCCAGCATTGAATCATTTTCTGCTCTACCACACTCGATAGTCATTTGATGTATCCTCGTAAAATCATCTAATAAGGTTGGATACAAATTAACTCGGACAGTTAGTTTATTTTCATTTTCAAGTTTCTTCCAACTATGATCAGCAATCTGATCTGAATCAGCTACAGCACTACTTGCAACATCATCAATTTGTGTAATTCCTAATTTGTTCATTTCTTGCATAGTATCAATAAACAATTCAGCTGTGGCTGTTTCATCAGAAGTAAGAATTTTACTTGCTATTCTCATAAACGTGGCTTCGCCAATAATCCCGGTTAACTCACCGTTTTCAAACTTTCTGATATTTTCGTTGTTCTCAGAATTTTCTTTATTGAATCCTAGTGTTTTCAGACCTTCAGAATTTAACCAAGCAGTATGAGCATTTGAATCAATTAGAAATACCGGTGTATTAGGAAAATATTCATCTAAACTATCTTTTGTAGGTAAAGTTTTATTCTTCCACAATAGCTGATACCATCCCATTCCGATAAGCCAACCGCCAATTAGATTCTTTGGCTTATAATATTGACAAGCAATCTCTGCACATTCTTTTTCAGAATTAGTATTATAAAGAGCAGGGCATTTTCCTGAATGCATCAAAGCAGTCATCAGCATATGAACATGAGCATCATGAATGCCAGGTATTATTAAATCATCGCCAAAATCTAAAATGTTTGTTTCTGGACCAATGTAATCATTTAAGTTTTGAAACCCAATATAGATAATTCGGTTTTTCTTAATTGCAATTCCACCGTAAATAGTTTCATCAGTATTGCCTGTCCAGATTTGATTACTTTTTACAATCTTGTCAGCATAAATCATTACAGTTCTTCTTTCTTGTCGTTCCTTATTTCTCTCATTAGAAAACCGATTGCTACAATGAAAGAAATAATGTCGGCAATTGGTTGTGCAAACCAAATTCCTTTTACGCCAACTGTATAAGCAAGCAACAGTGCAAGTGGACTAGCGCATATCAAAAATTTTAGAACTCCTAGAAATGTTGAAATTCCAGCTTTACCAATTGCTTCATAGTAACCGGACATCATATTTACTGCAGAACCAAAAGCTGTGAGCCCCACTACAATGAGTCCTGAACTAGCAGTAAGGTTAACAATTGTCGCACTTGAAGTAAAAATTGATGTAATCTGCCGAGCAAAAACAGCAAAAATTACTGTTAAAACTCCTACTGATATAGTATTTGAAAGCACGCTTATTTTAAGTAGTTGAGCTAAACGCGAATTTAATTTAGCTCCGTAATTGTCACTGGCAATGGGTTGCATTCCTTGCATCAAACTAGTGGTAATCATGTTTAAAACGTAAAAAATATATCCATTAATGAGACCAAATGCCGCTATATCATTGTTATTTCCAAAATGTCCTAAAACTACATTCATTACCCAGTTATACACAGCGCTAGACAAAGTAATTAGGATAAATGGCATTGCAAGTATTATGGCTCTCTTCAAATCTTTCCAATTAAATTTAAAATCGAGCGATAAATGATATTTATTGTTTTGATTAAAAAATGGAATGAACGATAAACAGAAGATACCAATGCTTAAACCGTAATAGATAGCTGAGGCAATAATTCCAATATGTGCAATGAAAATTCCCCAATAAAGTTCACAAATTGCTATAACAGCTGCAATAGCAGTTATCCAACTCGCCATTCCTGGCTTTTCATCAACTCTTAGCATTGGTATGCCTATTTGTCCAACGAAACAAAATGGGTAACTAATCATAAATACGCGTATAAACTGCGTTGCCATTTCTATAACTGGTCCTTTTGCTCCTAAAGCAACTGCTACAGGTTTGGCGAAAGCAGCAATTGAAATAGCTAAAATAAGCGAAAAAATTAAAGTAAACCAAAAACCGTCATTCCATATCTTACGTGCCTTCTTATCTTTTCCTTGTCCTTTATATTGGGCCGCTATAGTAGAAACGCCTATACCTAGTCCAGTTCCAATAGCATCATTAACTAATTCAAGAGGCATAATAATACTAATTGTTGCGAGACCAACTGCTCCCAGCCCGTTGCCCATAATAACCGCTTCAAGTATTACCATTATGCACTGAGCAAACATTCCTGCGAGCGTAACAAAACCATATTTTAAGAATAAACGATTAATGTTTTTAGTTTCGAACTCATTCTTTTCGGAAACTTTAGTTTGCATAATTTGCACCTACATTCTTTTGAAAGTCAGTATTTAATACCCAATTCTCCATTATTTCTATATGGTTCTTTTGAAAGCATTTCATCTATTTCACCTTCATATTTTTCGCTTAAAGCTTCTGATGCTGATTTCATACATGGATTAAGCAAATAAACAAAAATTGCTCGCATAGCTGTTTTCCGATTTTCAGCTTGATCCCAAGCTATTGAGTGTTTTCCATCAAGAACTGAATCTGTAACTTCCTCTCCTCGATTGGCTGGTAGACAATGTAAAAATTTAACATCCCGATTATCTGTTTTTCCAAGTAATTCGTCATTAACTTGATATTTTGGATAGAAGACTTGCATATACTCATCTTTTTGTAGCTCTTTGTCGTAAAGACCATACCAGACATCAGTATAAATAAAATCTGCGTTCTTAAGAACTTCTTCATTGTCTGAAATTTCTATTGTTCCACCATTTTCTTTAGCAATCTTTTTAGCATGTTCTAATACATCCAATGGCATTTGATTTGACTTCGGACCATATTGAGCAAATTCCATTCCCATCTGGGCACAGAAAAACATTGTTGAAATCGCAACTTGAGTAGCATCACCTACAAAAACCAGTTTCACATTTTCAAGGTTTTTACCTTCTGGTAAATGTTCTTCAATGGTTATCAAGTCCCCTAAAGCCTGAGTCGGATGACTCTTATCACTCATAAAATTCACTACTGGTACTTTAGAGTATTTTGCTAGTCCTTCCACTTCTTCGTGATGATTAACTCGTGCTCCAATGATATCAAGCAAACGACCCAAAACGTGACCTGTATCATCCAGAGTTTCATGTCCATCTTCCCCCAATTGAATTTGACCAGGTGCCAAATAAAGAGCGTGACCTCCTAATTCGGACATTGCTGCTTCAGCAGAATTACGTGTACGTGTCGAAGTTTGTTCAAAGATCATTCCTAGATTTTTATTTTTTAAGAGCTGAGGATAATACCCATTTACTATTGATTCTTTAATTTTCAAACCTAAATCAACCATAAATTGCATTTCTTTTTTTGAATATGTATAGGTATCAATGTAATCTCTTTTTTCCATGTCAGAATCTCCTTTTTGAATATTCTATTATTTTTTTCATTTCCAATATACATTCAAAAAAGCGCTTTCGAAACTAAATTCAGTATTTATGATTTAATGATTTTTTCGAAGAAAGAGTGTTTCATTTTCTGAAACACATTACATAGCATCAACATTGTTTTTTAGCATTATTTTATTAATAACGTAGTTGCCACAAACTTTTTTGATTATTTGTTTCATAATTTTAGTAGCATATAAAAACTAACCAAATTGAACGAGTTGATTCTTAGTTTTCTATTATTAACTACGAATATCTGATATGCTGTTAATTGGCTTTGCTCTGTAACTATTACTTTTCTCATTATCTTGATATTTATAAAAGTCACATAAAACTTTTTTCTAGATTAAGCTAAAATCTACCTGTTATTTGGACTCTTGTGAGTGGATGCACGTAAGATTCCGGTTCTTAAAATCTGAGTTCGACTCTCAGAGGACCCATCATGCATTTTATAAAAAAACAAGTTATGTTTAATAACTTGTTTTTTTATGAAATCGACTGTATTATTTAGTCGGCATCAAAACAGTATTGCAATTCAGCAGTATTATTCATTACTCTTTGTACCCTGCCAATTGTTAAAGTACCTATTGGCTAAAAAAATGAATATAGTTGTGATAATTACTGGAATTATATATTCAAAAGCTGGAAAAATTTGAAGTTCTCTACTAATCCCAGATTGCCAAAATAGCATAAGCCGAACCTGACAAGCCCATGGCACAATTGGCCAAATAATATCGAATAAAGATGTAATTGCTAATGCAGAAATAACTGAGCCAAAAAAAACCTAAAATTAATGATCCACCAATACCCCATTTCCATATAAAAACCAGCTTCACATCAAGCTGGTTTTCTTTTTTATTTAGTTTTACCGGCAGTTAGCTCTCCGCGTTGAGCAAATTCTACATAGATCTTATTACCAGAAATTGACAAGCCTTCAATTTCTCGGCGGACATTAAAGCGGTGGGTTTTCTTATATGTACCATCTTTTGCAACTTTAAAAATATAATCATTGAATCCAATATAAAACTGGTCATGTTTTTGATCATAAGTAAAACCTTGGACAGGAGATTGATTACCTACAAAGTTACCCTTGGTTGCACCAACTTCTTCTGGTGTCCAAGTGTCACCATCACGAGTGACTTTCCAATATTCATAACAATTATTTCTACCATTATGGAATAAGCAATACATAGTGTTATCATCGGGGAAAGTGGCATTGTGAATATAACGCGGTGACGAACCATTGCGAATCTTAAAACTCCATATCTGGTTAACCATCATATCTGATTTTCGAATTTGATAAATTTCTTCAGAAGCATTTGAGTTTTTAGATAAATTATCATTGGCAATTACATAAATATAGTTAGCTGATGAACCAATTGCTTGCCCGTGTCCTAATTTGATATATGGACTTACTTTAATATGGGCTGCATATTGCTTAAACTTTGACCATTTTAACCCTGGCAAATTTTGAGCGGCATACTTATTAAGGTGGTCTAAGTCATAAGAAACTAGATGGCCGTATTGATCACTACTCGAATTAAAAACAGCAACGGTAAAACTTGAACCACGAACTGTAATTCCTTCTGGAATCACGCCGACTTGTCCCATCTTATCGGCAGCTTTGCCATAATCAAGACTAACAAAACGTGGCTGGAAAAACTTAGTTTTCAAAATTAGGCCGTTGGCTTTAAATGTATTTGGTCTGGTTTCAAATGTAAAATTATGAGCAGCATTCCAATTTCTTGAAGTTGATTTTGAGCTGCCTTTCCAGGTAGTCACTTCGTTTGGTCCCGGCATTGGCTTCTTGATAGTTCTGGTTACACCTTCATTTTTATCAGAGCGAACAGTCACATCAACATTCGCTTTAGCATTACCATAACTGTATTCTACCGTAGTTTGACCAGGAGTTGCCGAACTAATATTTACTTGAGATACATTGACTTTTTTTGCATCAACTGCAGTACCTGTACTATCAGTAACGTAGTTAATTGCGTCTCTAGTATTAAATGAAAAACTGTCGTTTTGAACTAAGCTAACTTTGTTGACTACAGAAATTTTATTTTTAGCAAAATAGTTCTGATTTACCCAACCTACCGGACGGCCATCGACAATAATTTTCCAAAAAGTGCCTTTTTTCGTAGAAACTGATTTCTTTGATTGAATTTGAGCATGTTTAAAGTACTTAGTTGAAGTGAATTTACCTGATGGTCCTTTCTTAGAAGCATGATGATAAACAGCATAGTTATCATCACCAGCAATTTTAGTCACAGCTTTACGATAGTTTTTAGCGCATACAGGTGAATTATTACCCCCGACAAATAAGCCAATTGCAGCTAACGAGCCAGCAATTAGCAGTTTATAATTAAGTGTTTTCTTCAATCTAACTCCACCTTTCAAAGCAACACATCTAGTTTCACACTTTTAAGTTGTTAAATCAACACTTTCTTCGACTCTAGTCAGTTAGATTAAAAAAAATGGCTTTTTGCCAATGTATGGGTTACAATGTTGGGGTTATTATGTTTTTTAATTTAGGGAGTATTAGAATTATGGAGCAATCGCAAGAAAATTCCAAAAAAATGATGTGGCCCACACTAGCAACTATGGCCTTCTCCATTGTTTGGAGCTTTGGTAATGTTGTCAATGGGTTCATCTATTTTGATGGTACAAAAGTTATTCTCAGTTGGATTATTATTTTCCTTTTGTTTTTCATTCCGTACGCATTAATGGTCGGTGAACTTGGTTCAGTGTTCCAGAATTCTGAAGGTGGTGTAGCCTCATGGATCAATGCTACTATGGGTCCAAAATGGGCATATTACGCTGGTTGGACTTTCTGGGCTGTGCACGTCGTTTACATTTCAAGTAAAGGTACAGGCGGCTTAAGAGGTATGGCTTGGGGTATCTTTGGTAACACAAACTGGTACGATAGCTTACCTACAACTTGGACGCAGCTAGCAACATTGGTTGTATTCCTGTTCTTCTGTTGGGTTGCTAGCCGCGGAGTTCCGGTTATTAAGACTCTGTCAACAATTGCTGGATCTTCAATGTTTATCATGTCGATTCTGTTTATCATCATGATGTATGCGGCACCAATGATTAATCCTCATGCTGGCCTTAACAGCATTAACTGGAATTGGAGAAACTTTGTACCTGATTTCAATGTCAAGTACTTTACTTCTTTATCCATCTTAGTGTTTGCAGTTGGTGGTGCTGAAAAAATTTCGCCATATGTTAACAAATTGAAGGATCCCTCCCGCAACTTCCCTAAGTCAATGCTTGGTCTAGCTGCCATGGTAATGATTTCTGCAATTTTAGGAACAATTGCGTTAGCATTAATGTTTGATCCTAAGGTTGTTAATGCAAACCTGAACGAGTACATTTCTAATGGACCATACATGGCCTTTAGAAAATTAGGAGACTATTATGGCGTTGGTGGCTTATTCATGTACATCTACTCATGGTGCAACGTAATCGGTCAGTTTTCTGCTTTAGTAATCAGTATTGATGCTCCTTTGAGAATTCTCTTAGGTAGTAAAGAAGCTAAGGATTACATTCCCAAGAAGTTGTTAAAAGTTAACAAGCATGGTGCTTACATTAACGGTATTTGGATGGTTGTCTGCTTATCAGGTGGTTTAATTGTACTTCAAGCCGTTATGCCCAACGCTCAAGCAGTTATGGCCCAGCTGATCAAATTAAATTCTATTGTAATGCCAATGCGTTACCTTTGGGTATTTCTTGCTTACATCGCCTTACGTCGACAAGCATCTAAATTCCACAATGGCCAAAATTACGAAATGACCAAACACCAAGGTTTAGCATATACTCTTGGCGTCTGGGGCTTAATTGTTACAATTGCTTGTTGTTTAATGGGCATGTACTCAACCGATCCGTTTACTTTAGGCTTGAATATTGCTACGCCAATTGTTTTACTGTTACTTGGAATGATTTTACCAACAATTAAACGTCATCAAGACGCAAAAGCATAATAATATCAACCAAGTTATCAAAACCGTCTTGTAAAAGACGGTTTTTTTATGCCGTTTAATGCTAAACTATGGGTATAACTATGAGGAGATAAAACTGTGTCAGACTATCTTAATAAAGCCGAAGATTTACTGCGTGAACATAATTTGAAAGTAACAAAACCACGGCTGAAAATCCTACAATACATTATGTCAAACCATAATCATCCCACGGCTGCCAATATTTTTGAAGCTATCAGTGGTAGCGAACCAACCTATCGGGCAACGGTTTACAATACTTTAAATAAACTTGTTGACGCCGGTATAGTCGTCGAAATTAAAAATAGTGATGATTCTCTTCATTATGATTATTTTGTTGAACCGCATTTTCACATTATTTGTAAACAATGTGGTAAAATTGCCGATGTTTATTATCCGGATTTTGAAACGGTTGAAAACCATATGCGCGCAGAAGCTGAAAAACAGACTGGTTTTGTTACTTCGACTAGTCACCTTGAAATATTCGGTATTTGTCCAGATTGTCAAAAAAAAATCGAAAAAAATAAGAGCTGAAAGGCTCTTATTTTTTTACTCAAATTAGTCAATTCTCATACTTACTAATAACTCAGCCCGTTGAGCTAAATTGACATATAGCTGACCGTTACTTACGGAGATACCTTCAATCTCGCGACCAGTATCAAAGGAATAATGGTCCTTCAAAGTACCATCACGACCAATCTTAAAGATTAAATCGTTAAAGGCTAAATAGAAGTTCTTGTTTTCAGGATCATAAGTAAAGCCTTGAACAGGTGAATTATTGTTTACAAAGTTGCCATCTGTCTTACCAACTAATTTTGGATACCAATTATCGCCGGTACGAGTCAGCTGCCAGTATTCATAGCAATTGTTCTTAGTATCATGGTAAACCGTGTACATTTCGTAATCAGACATCATTACTCCATTGTGGAAATAGCGCGAATTGGCTTCATCTCCAACCCAAGTCTTAATTGTCCAAATCTTGTTAATTTGTAAATCACTCTTTCGAATTTGGATGAGTTCTTCTGAGTCAGTAGTTTCTTTCAAAGTATTATCATTGTTCAAAACATAAATATACTTATCACTAGCACCCATTGCCTGACCATGACCAATCGGAATGTATGGACTTACTTTAATATGTTTAACATAGTTGTTAAAGTCCTTTTGAGACATATCAAGTAAATGCTGCGCATTGTATGGGTTTGTAAGTTTATTTAAGTTATAACCAACAATATGACCAGAAGTTAAATAAGTATGACTTAACAGGCTTGTATAGGCCCAACCGTTTGAAACAGTCACACCTTCAGGAATATGGCCAACCCGGTTGATATTGTCATCGTTTGGGTCTTTTACACTAAGAAGAACTGGTTGATAAAATCTGGTCTTTAAAGTCAAATTACCACTAGTTAAAGTGTGTGTGTCGGTTTCTGGAGTATATTCAGTTGGACTAATATAATTAACTGAAGAACCATAATGTGTCTTCCATGCTTGGTGCTCGTTAGTACCGCTTTGGGATGGGAATGAATTTGTTACATCTGGATCCGCAATACCCTCTTTTGTACTTTTTCTTATTGTGACTTTAACAGTTGCTGTCGCATTACCATATGTATATTTAACATTGTAGGTTTTTGGTTTTGAACAAGAAATATACTCGCGAGAAATTTTGACATTACTATTATTGATAACTGTTCCCATTGAGTTTGTTACATAAGAAATAGCATCCCTAGAAGAAAATTGGTAGAAATCGTTACGAACTAAAGAGACAGTCTTGGGAACAGCAATTTGATTTCTAGCAAAGTAGTTTTCATTAACATAGCCAACTAAGCGGCCATTAACGTAGATACGCCAATAACGAGCATTTTTTGTTTCAATTAATTGATCGGATTGAATGTGACTATATTGAAAACTGATTCCATCTGCTACTTTTTTGGTAACTTTACCATTTTTTACATCTTGCCAAACCTTATAGTTTTTATTACCAGCTACCTTAGTCATCATTGAATAACCAGTAACTACTTGCTTAGGCTTCTTTTTCTTGTTGTTTTTAGTGTTATCATCGGGATTAACCGGCTTTTTATCATCAGTCGGATTCTGAGAAGTTGAATCACCATTATTATTGCCGTCGATGTCTTCTGCTTCTTCACCATTGTTTTCATTATCAGAATTAGTGATCGTCTTTGTTTTACTTGAATCCTCTTGAACAGGTGGTTGAGTAGTTGTATCCGCCTCAACTGGCAAAATAAATAGTCCGGTGGCTACAGATAAACCAACAATCAACGTGATCGTAATCGTCGCTATTTTCTTAAAAAGCTTCAAAATTATTCCTCCAAAATTTAGTTTACTCTTGACATTATATAATAAAAACAGTGAAACTTAGAATACAAAATTAATACACTTTCATTGACAGCTTTTAATGTAAGTGATTTAATTAGCACTGTACTTAATTGAGTGCTAAAAGATATGAAAGTAAAATCAGGAGGCAGAAATATGCTTGTACCTACAGTTATCGAGCAAACGGCTCGTGGCGAACGTGCTTATGATATTTATTCGCGTTTATTAAAAGATAGAATTATTATGCTTAGTGGTGAAATTAATGATGATATGGCAAATACAATTATTGCCCAATTATTATTCCTTGATGCGCAAGACAATACTAAGGACATTTCCCTTTACATCAACTCACCTGGTGGTGTAATTACTTCCGGCTTGGCAATCATGGATACCATGAACTTTATCAAATCGGACGTTTCAACCATCGCTATTGGTATGGCTGCTTCAATGGCATCCATCCTCTTGACCAGTGGTGCTAAGGGCAAGCGTTTTGCTCTACCAAACTCAACCGTATTAATTCACCAACCACTTGGCGGAGCACAAGGGCAACAAACTGATATCCAAATCGCAGCCAACGAAATTTTAAAGAGTCGTGAAAAAATCAACAAGATTTTACATGAAACAACCGGTCAACCACTTGAAAAGATTCAAAAGGATACTGAGCGCGACAATTACTTGACTGCACAAGAAGCAAAAGACTATGGCCTAATTGACGAAATTATGGTCAATCAAAAGAAATAACTAAAAATCCACATTAAAAAAGCTCCGAATTATCTTTCGGAGCTTTTTTAGTCTGCTAAGTTTTTTGCCATTTCGTGTAACTTGGCAAAACGATGATTAGCACCAGACTTTGAAATTGGTCCATCAGGTACCTGCTGAGCAATTTCTTTTAAAGATAATTCAGGATTATCTAAGCGCAAACGTGCTATTCCCTGCAACTTTTCTGGGATATTGTCTAATCCGATTCTGCGGTCAATGGCCTCAATATCTTCGACTTGCTTGGCGGCAGCATTAGCAGTTTTTTTAAGATTAGCAGTGTCACAATTAACCAATCGATTCACTGAATTTCGCATGTCACGCATAATGCGCAAGTCTTCAAATGAAAGCATTGCGTTAATGGCACCAACAACATGCAAAAAATCACCAATTTTTTCAGCTTCTTTTAAATAGACAATATAGCCCCGACGACGTTTAGTCGTTTTAGCATTTAGGCTAAAATAATGATTCATTAGTTCAAGTAAATCATCATTATGGTCTTCGTATGCTGAATAGATTTCAAGATGATATCGGCTTGTTTCCGGATTATTAACACTTCCACTTGCTAAAAAAGCACCACGTAAATACGACATTGCACCTTCACGAGATTCAATAATTCGAGTCGGAATGCGAGTGATCAAACCCGAATCCTCAGTTAAAATTTCCAAATTAGCTAAAATTTCTCGCACATGATTTTGTAATCGCACAAGATACTGATTATTTTTCTTTAACTTCATTTTGCGAGAGACAATTAACAGTGGTTCAACGTGATACGCTATTTTAATTAAAGAAAAAATTCTACGTGCGATTGCTGGATTTTCAGTTGTTATATCCAAACTAAACATATGATCATGAAAGTTTAAGACACCATTCATTCGTAAAAAAGCCGCCAGCTCTGCCTTAGCATGCTCGGGCAAAATTGAAAGCGACGTTAGCTCTTTCTTAACTTTGCTTGCGTAACTTGCCATTGTTTACTCAAGCCTCTTTCTACGAGCCATCGCGGCGAAAGCAAGATTAATAATTTCATGTGCTACTTTTTGTCCGTCGTGAAAAACCAAGCCACTTCTTTGGTCGATAAAATCATCAGTAATAACTCGGCACCCTTGCTCACGCAAACCTTGGTAATCATTCTTTACAGGCTCTATATAAGCATCATAGTCGTCTGGATCAAATTTAGACATATCAATCTTAGCCCCGTTAACCAAAGTAGTATTAATGTAATGACCACCAAGATGTTTATTAATAACCGAAACATGATCACAATCAGAAAAATGATCGGTTTCTCCTAACTGGGTCATGATATTACAGATGTAAATTACTTCTGCTTTAGTTTTTCTAACTGCCTCGCCTAAGTTGGGAATCATCAGATTAGGTAGAATTGAAGTAAATAGGCTTCCTGGCCCTAAAACTACTGCATCAGCTTTCATAATTGCATCTAAAACAGGTAAAACAGCTTGAGGTTCTGCCGTTGAACTAGAATCAGTTACCCAAACTCGCTGAATACGCTTATCCATATTGGTAATTTCTTTTTCGCCCGCTTGAGTAGTACCATCGATAAACTCAGCATTTAAAGTTAACGGTTCATTTGAAGCTGGAAAAACATGTCCATCAACTCGCATCATTTTGGATAACGATTGAACTGCGTCAAAAATATTGCCATGCATTTCGTTTAAAGCGGCAATGATAAGATTCCCAATTGCATGACCAGAAAAGAATGAATCCGAAGAATCAAAACGATATTGAAAAATGTCTTTTTCTTCTTGCGAAATCTCGCTTAATGAAACCAAAACATTTCTGATGTCACCAGGAGGAACAACATTAATAAAGTTTCTAATCGAACCAGATGAACCTCCATCGTCTGAAACTGTCACAATTGCGGTAATTTCGGCATTTTGGTCCTTTAATGCATTCAGAACTACTGGAAGCCCTGTACCACCACCAATCACGACTACTTGTGGTCTCCGGCTTTTAGTTACTCGAATTGTCTTTGAATTATCATAAGTCATATTTATCACCTTTTTCTAGTATACCGACTAATTTCACGGTGAGTGATATCTACTGTATAATTTTCTGCTAAATCGTGAGCAAGCTGCCTGGCAATTGCAACACTACGATGCTGACCGCCTGTACAACCAATTGCCACAGTTAACTTTCCCTTACCTTCTTGAATATAGCCTGGCAAAGCAGTTTCAATCAAATCCAACAATTTACTGTAAAAGGTTTTTGTAACTTTTTTGTCCATTACGTAGTCAAAAACTCGTTTGTCTAACCCGGTAAACGGGCGCAGTTCAGGAAGATAAAACGGATTAGGCAAGAAACGAACGTCAATCACAATATCAGCATCAATCGGAATACCATACTTAAAGCCAAAGGAAATAACTTCAACGGAGAATGTTTGATTATTATGATCACCTAGTTCATCAAAAAGCTTCTGTCTCAACTCTTTTGGTTTCAAATTTGAGGTGTCGATAATATCGTTTGCACGATTTTTTATTCCTTCTAAAATTTGCCGTTCTTCCAAAATACCATCAAGTAATCGACCATCATGGCCAAGGGGAGGAATACGCCGAGTTTCCTTATAACGAGCTACTAAACAGTCATTTGAGGCCTCTAAAAAGACAATTCTAGTCTGCACTCTACTATTATCTTCAAGCGAATTAACCTCATTAACTAAGTCCTTATAAAAATTTTTAATCCTAAGGTCAACCACCACAGCAACTTTCTTAAAATCGTTTGAATTAACAATTAAATCCCAAAAACTTGAAAGTAAAGTTGGAGGTAAATTATCGACTACATAATAGCCCATATCTTCTAAGGCATGCGAGGCAACTGTTTTACCAGCGCCACTCATCCCCGTGACGATTAGTAATTGTTTTTTACTGTCAGCCATTTTCATTAGCCCCCTTTTAAGCCAATTATATCATACCGGGTGTTTCTTAAGTTTTTTGGCAAAAAAAAAGCCCGAAAAGGAACTTTTTTATCTTATTCATTTGTTATCTACGAGCAAATGCCGCAACAATTTCAGCTACACCGAAAATCAACAGCCAAAAAGCAACAAGCCAAATTAATGTTAAAGCAGACAAAGCAGGATTAAACATTAAACTAATTGCAATTAATAGTCCTAGAATGTTCAAAATTATATTTATCCAAAAATAAAAACTTGATAAGTCGCGTAAATGCCATGAGAAAGTAATTCCAGAAATTGAATCAAACAAAAACCAAAATGCGAATAAATACGCAATCGTAAGTCCTCCAGCATCATAGGAATATAGAAATAGTACTCCCACAATAATATCCAAAACTCCTGAAACAATTGAGAGCCAGCTAACCGGAACATAATAATGAAAGCGACTATAAAAAGTTAACCAGACAAAACCTTGAACAATTGAAACAATTGCAAATAACAATACGAATGCGTGCAAAGCTTTACCAGGGTGTCTAATTAAAAATAGCCCCGCAATTATCATTAAAACACCTGAAATAAGTGCAGCCCAATTAAAGCCTCGATTTTCTTTGTAATTAGAAAAATTATTCATTTGTTTTCCTCCTTGACCGTTATTTTACTCTTTTTAAAAATAAATAAACACTATTTGCCGGTTTTTTTAGACGCTTGCTTGGTTAACGCTGTATCTCTTTTTAATACTGGAGCGAGATACTGACCAGTATAGCTGCCTTTAACTTTTGCAACTTTTTCGGGCGTTCCGGTGGCCACAATGTTACCCCCACCTTCTCCACCATCAGGACCAAGATCAATTAACCAATCGGCGTTTTTAATTACGTCAAGGTTGTGCTCAATAATTAAAACTGTATTTCCTTGGTCAACAAGGCGCTGCATAACATCAAGCAATCTTCTAATATCATCAGTATGCAGACCTGTTGTTGGTTCATCTAAAATGTAAAAGTTTTTGCCAGTTGAAATTTTTTGTAGTTCAGATGCCAGCTTCATTCGCTGTGCTTCCCCACCCGACAAAGTTGTAGCAGATTGTCCAAGTTTTACATATCCTAGACCTACATCTACTATTGTTTGCATCTTACGAGCAATCTTAGGGATGTTTTTAAAGAACTCACAGGCTTCACTGATTGTCATATCGAGCACTTCAGCAATATTTTTTTTGCGATAAGTAACTTCAAGCGTTTCAGAATTGTAGCGGTTGCCATGACATACTTCACATGGCACGTAAACATCGGGTAAAAAATTCATTTCGATTTTAATGATTCCGTCCCCTTTGCAAGCTTCGCAGCGGCCGCCTTTAACATTGAATGAAAACCGCGCCTTAGTATAACCACGCAGTTTTGATTCATTTGTCTGAGCAAAAAGTCCTCTAATGTCATCAAAGACACTAGTATACGTAGCAGGATTACTTCTTGGTGTCCGTCCAATTGGACTTTGATCAATATCAATAATCTTTTCAAGATTTTGGAAGCCAGAAATGCTCTTATACTTTCCAGGCTTAGTTTGATTACGATTCAGTTTTTGAGCTAAAGCCCGTTTTAAAATCATGTTTACTAACGTTGACTTACCAGATCCAGAGACACCGGTAACTACAATTAATTCGCCTAGTGGAAAATCAACTTTCAGGTTCTTTAAGTTATTTTCAGCAGCGCCAGTAACTGTTATTTTTTTACCATTTCCTTTACGGCGTTTTAAAGGAACAGGAACAAACTTTTTGCCAGCTAAATACTGCCCAGTCAACGATTTAGTACTTTGCTCAACCTCTTTAGGTGTTCCAGCAGCCATTACCTCGCCACCGTATTCGCCAGCACCTGGACCCATATCAATCAGATAGTCGGCCTGTCTCATCGTTTCATCGTCATGCTCAACAACAATCAAAGAATTGCCCAAATCACGCATACGCTTGAGTGCAGCAATTAAGCGATCATTATCACGTTGATGTAGCCCAATTGAAGGCTCATCCAAAACATACATAACACCCGAGAGATTTGATCCGATTTGGGTTGCTAATCTAATCCGTTGTGCTTCACCACCAGAAAGTGTATTGGCTGATCGCGATAAGGTCAAGTAGTCAAGTCCAACACTATTTAAGAAAGTTAATCGATCACGAACTTCTTTTAAAATTGGTTTAGCAATGACTGCCTCTTGCTTATCTAATTTAAGATTTTGGAAAAACTCCAGAGCTTTATTAATTGATAATTCCGATACTTCGGAAATGTCTTTATCCATTACCTTAACTGCTAGAGCTTTAGGGCTAAGGCGCTTACCATGACAAGTGGAACAAGTCATTTCCGTCATGTATTTGCCCATGACATCACGCATAAATTTAGACATTGGATTCATGTAACGCCGTTCAACGTTTGCCATAATTCCTTCAAAAGGTGCCTTAGTATCCTTAACTCCAAATTCACCTGATAAATGAAAATTAATTTCCTTATCAGTTCCATGCAATAACATTTCTTTTTGTTTTTTGGTCAGTTTACCGTATGGTTTATTCATTGGAATCTTTAGTGCTTTACAAGCTTGTTCAAGCATTCCACCATAGTATTTAGAATTTTTCCACGGTAATATTGCACCTTCGGCCAACGTCTTACTCTTATCAGGAACAAGCAGGTCTTCATCCACTGAACGCTTAACTCCTAAGCCATCACATTCTGGGCAGGCACCAAAAGGGGCATTGAAAGAGAACAATCTGGGTTCCATTTCACCAACGGTAAAGCCACATTTCGGACATGCATAGTATTCCGAAAAATTAAGCGTTTCGCCATCAATAATATCAACGTCCATATAACCTTCCGATAAGCGTAAAGCAGCTTCAACCGAATCAAAAAGGCGTGAACGAATTCCCTCTTTAACAACCAATCGATCAACAACAATGTCAATGGTATGCTGTTTATTTTTGTCTAAAGCAAAATCATCACCAATTTCATGCATTTCCTGATCTACGATTACCCGAACATAACCTGCCCGTTGAATACGCTTGAACACATCTTTGTGAGCACCACGTTTTGACCTTACAATTGGCGATAAAAGTTGAATGCGTGTCCGTTCTGGCAATGCCAAAATTCGATCAACCATTTGCTCAACTGATTGACGCTCAATCAAAGTTCCGTCATTTGGACATATTGGATGACCTACTCTTGCCCATAAAAGTCGTAAATAATCATTAATTTCAGTTACCGTCCCAACCGTTGAGCGCGGATTATGCGAAGTTGTTCGCTGATCAATCGAAATTGCTGGATTTAAGCCATCAATTGAGTCAACTGCTGGCTTATCCATTTGCCCCAAAAACTGCCGTGCATAGCTAGACAGTGATTGAACGTAGCGCCTACGACCCTCTGCGTATAGTGTGTCAAAAGCTAGAGAGCTCTTGCCAGAGCCAGACAATCCAGTAATCACGACCATTTTATCTTTTGGAATTGACAAATTTATATCTTTTAAGTTGTGCTCGCGGGCTCCGCGAATAACAATCTTATTATTTACCATTTAGCGTTTTTCCTTTTTTAGTAACTGGTTTTCTAGTGGAACTTTCTAATTCCATAATTGCATCCCGCAAAGTAGCAGCTCCTTCGAAGTCAAGCTTCTTTGCTGCTTCTTGCATTTGCTTACGCAGATCACTAATCATCGTCTGCTTTTGCTTCTTGGTCAACTCATCAAAATTCAAGTCGGCAAAACTGTCTTTTTCAACCACTTCATCAGCAACTTTAGTGGCCGAAATAACATCTCTAATAGGTTTAACAATTGTTTTTGGTGTTATTCCATGTTCTTTATTGAACTTGATTTGTAATTTACGTCGTCTTTGGGTGGCATCAATTGCTTGACGCATTGAATCAGTAACCGTATCAGCATACATAATCACTTCGCCATTCGAATTACGCGATGCCCGTCCCATGGTTTGAACAAGGGGCCGATAAGCTCGTAAAAATCCCTCTTTATCAGCATCTAAAATTGCCACTAAGGAAAGTTCAGGTACATCAATCCCCTCACGTAACAAATTAATTCCGATTAAAACATCATATTTACCTAATCGTAGATCCCGTAAAATTTGCATTCGTTCCAGCGTTTTTACATCGGAGTGCAAATATTGCACTTTAATTCCTAGATCTTTCAAATAATCAGTCAAATCTTCTGCCATTTTTTTAGTCAAAGTAGTGACAAAGACGCGCTCGTTACGCTCAATTCGCTGATTAATTTCACCAACCAGATCATCGATCTGTCCTTCAACTGGCTTAACTTCAATCTTGGGATCAAGCAGTCCGGTAGGTCGAATAATTTGCTCAACCTTATGATTGGTTCTGGCAAGCTCATAGTCACCTGGAGTTGCGGAAACATACAAAATTTGGTTAACGTGCTTTTCAAACTCTTCAATTTTTAACGGGCGATTGTCTAACGCTGATGGCAGCCTAAAGCCATAATCAATTAAGGTCTTCTTTCGGTTACGATCACCGTTATACATAGCGCGAATTTCAGGCATTGTCGCATGAGACTCATCAATCAAAATTAAAAAATCATCTGGAAAAAAATCAAGTAGTGTAAAAGGTGGTTCACCCTCCTTACGTCCTTCCATATGACGAGAGTAGTTTTCAATACCGCTGGTAAATCCTACCTCACCCATCATTTCCATGTCATAAGTGGTACGCTGCTTAATACGTTCGGCCTCTAGCAGTTTGCCTTCACCTTCGAATTTTTTAACTTGCAGTTTCATTTCTTGTGAAATGGCCTTAAGTGCACGCCGCATTTGTTCCTCATTAGTCATGAAATGCGTTGCCGGGAATAAGGAAATACTCTCTCGTTCACCAATGACTTCACCAGTTAGCGCATCGATTTCGACTATGCGGTCAATCTCATCTCCAAAAAACTCAATTCGGTAGGCATGATTGGAGTTACCAGCAGGAAAGACTTCAACTACATCACCTCGAACTCGAAAACGTCCTCGCTGGAAATCAATATCATTACGATCATATTGAATATTAACTAAGTTGCGCAGCAAGGTATTTCTACCATAATCATCGCCTTCATGTACCGTAATCACACTTGTTGCATATTCATTAGGATCACCTAAACCATAAATACAAGAAACAGAAGCGACCACAATAACATCATTACGCTCAATCAAATCACTGGTTGCCTGGTGACGCAACTGGTCGATTTCATCATTGATTGCCGAGTCTTTTTCAATATAAGTATCAGACTGAGGAACATAGGCTTCAGGTTGATAATAGTCATAGTATGAAACAAAGTAGTCAACCGCATTATTCGGAAAGAACTCCTTAAATTCACCATAAAGTTGACCAACTAGGGTTTTATTGTGCGAAATAACCAAAGTTGGTTTATTTAAATTTGCAATTATATTGGCCATAGTGAAGGTTTTACCTGTACCGGTAGCACCTTCCAAAATCTGTTCTTTATAGCCTTTTTTAAATCCACTTGTCAATTTATTAATTGCCTGCTCTTGATCACCAGCTGGCTTAAATTTTGAGACAAGTTCAAATTTACGTTTATCTTGTCGTTTAATCATAGAAAGGCTCCTCGTAAAAAAGTTGGACAGAAAAGCCCAACTTATATTTCACGTATTCTATTCTACTATATCGAACGTATTTTCGCACGCGTTTTGTCTTTATTTTAAGAGTTTTGCCAGAGCTGCTTGATAATCTTCAGCAGACTGCTCAGCTGCCATAATAGTTGGCTTGTTAACTCCAACATAGGCTTTAATTACTGGTTCAGTTCCTGATGGTCTTAGGGCGAGCCAAGTCTCATCGGCTAAATAAAGCTTCAAGACATTTGATTTTGGTAATCCAGAAATAGTTTTAGTTTTCCCATTAGCGACTTCTTCTTGCTTTAGAAAATCTTGAATTTTAACTACCCTGACGCCAGCAACTGTGTTCAAATGCTCGGAGCGTAGTTTTTCCATTAAGTCAGCCATCTTTTTCTGACCACCAATTCCCGGCATTTCAATTGCCCGAGTAATTTCGTAAGATGTTCCATACTTTTGCCAAATTTCAGTTAATCCATCAAGAACGGTCATCTTCCGTGAAGCATAATATGAAGCCACCTCGCCAAACATGATTGCTCCCTGCATAGCATCCTTATCACGTGCAAAGGGTTTAAACAGATAGCCGTAACTCTCTTCAAATCCCATCAAAAACTTACCATCATGCTCTTTATTCATCCGATCAATTTCTTCACCAATAAACTTAAAGCCTGTTAAGACTGACTTAGTTTTAATACCAAAATCCTGAGCAATTTTTATTGGCATACTACTAGAAACAATCGAAGTAACTAGTTCATAATCACTACTCAACTTACCACGACTTTTCAGATTAACTAGCAGGTAGTAAATCATTAATGTGGCAATCTGATTTCCCGTTAAAACTTGAAAACCACCGTTTTTGGTTCTTACACAGGCACCCATTCGATCAGCATCCGGATCTGTAGCAATGATTAAGTCAGCATTCTTTTCATTTGCAAGCTTAATTCCCGGATTAAAAACGTCTCGATATTCGGGATTTGGTTTTTTGGTTGTTGGAAATTCTGGATCAAGAATTGACTGACTAGGTACGGGAACGATATTGGTAAAACCATTTTGTTTGAATGCCCGTTCATAGAGCATCTTTCCCGTACCATGCAAAGGTGTATAAATAATTGTTAGTTGCTTCGCATTAGCCTTAATCAGTTCTTTATTAACATTGACTTTTTTCAATTCCGCAAGGTACGCTTCATCAATGTCTTCACCAATCAATTGTAAATTTCCATTAGCTCGCAAAATTTCAACAGGAGCAGCTTTTACAGCAAATATATCTTCCACTTTTTGAGTGTATTCAAAAACCCGAGCAGCATCTTCTGGCCCCATTTGAGCGCCATCTTCACCATATACTTTATAGCCATTATATTGTTTAGCATTATGTGAAGCCGTAATATTAATACCCGCAAAAGTGTGCAAATACCGCACGGCAAATGATAATTCTGGCGTTGGTCGTAAATCGTCAAAAAGATAAACACGAATATGATGTTTGCCTAAAACTCGCGCAGCATGTTCCGCAAACTCACGGGAATGGTAGCGCGAGTCAAACGAAATTACTACCCCACGTTTTTGCGCTGCGCTTCCATTTTCATCAATTAAACGAGCAAGTCCTTCGGTTACCCGCCCAATCGTAAATAAGTTAATTCGGTTAGTACCCGGTTCAAGTTGTCCACGCATACCAGCAGTTCCAAAGTTAATGTCCTGTCCAAAGGCATCACTAACCCATTTAGAATTTTTACCTAATTTCGTTAACTCTTCCTTTAAATAGTCGGGCATGTTTGGTGCTTTTTGCCAATTTTGAAAAATCTTCTCTGCGTCAGTCACAGTATTAAACCTCGTTTTCTAAGATAAAACCTCTAAACAAACTCAATATCATAGTTCTTATTCTAGCATTTATCTTCTAGTCATTCCGCATTAATAAAAAAAGAATTCAACTCAAGTGAATCCTTTTTTAAGAATATTATTAATCGTTTAAACTCTGTAAATAGTTATATGCTTGCTGACCGGCAATACTGCCATCACCAACCGCATTAGCAATTTGTCTAAGATCTTTGGCACGCACATCACCTAATGCAAAAATTCCGTCAGCTTTTGTACGCATATGTTCATCAGTGGGAATCCAGCCTTGATCGTCTGTAATACCTAAATCTTTAAAAGGTTGAGTTTGTGGATTAACACCAACATAGATAAAGACGCCACGAACAGCAAGTTTCTTTTCCGTACCAGTTTCTTTATCTGCATATGTTATTCCAGTTACCCGGTTGCCATCACCATCAATAGACTTGGTAATCCCATTCCAAATAAAGTGTATTTTATCATTTGCAAAGGCACGCTTTTGTAAAGTCGGTTGTGCCCGCAATTGGTCACGACGGTGAACAACCGTCACTGATTTGGCGCTTTGAGCTAAGTAAATTCCTTCTTCAATAGCGGAATCACCACCACCAATGACAGCAATATCTTCATCTTTGAAAAAGGCTGCATCACAAACAGCACAATATGAAACACCTTTGCCGGAATACTCTTCTTCTCCGGGAACGTTTAAATGGCGATGATCAGCTCCAGTGGCAATAATTAAAGCTTGGGTACTGTATTCAGCAGTATCAGTTCTAACAATTTTTTCGTTGCCCTGAACAGAAACCGACTGTACGTCACCATACTCAAACTCAGAACCAAATTTCATGATTGAGTTATACATTTTTTCGCCTAATTCTGGACCCTTAATTTCTGAGAAGCCAGGATAATTGTCAATAGCATCAGTATTATTCATTTGGCCACCGTAGAGGCCACGGTCGAGTATTAATACTGATAAATTAGCACGGGAAGCATATAGTGCAGCAGTGAGTCCGCCCGGACCTGCACCAATAACAATTACGTCATATTTTTTGGTCATATTTCCACCTTATGAATTTCTTATTTTTCGTAAGTAAATATTACAATGGAAGTAGATTAAAGTCTAATTTCCTGTTTAGGACTTCTGCCCATCATTTTTGTAATTTCATCATCAACATTAGCATTTTCATAAAGAACACGATAAATAGCTTCACTAATCGGCATATCGATTCGTTTTTCCTGACATAATTCATGAACAGCTTTGACTGTTGTCGCTCCTTCTACTACTTGTCCCATATTTTTCAATACGTAGTCAAGACTTTTACCTTCCCCAAGTTGCTTACCACAACGCCAGTTACGGGAGTTAACTGAAGTACAAGTGACAATTAAGTCGCCAATTCCAGACAAACCACTAAAGGTCATCGGTTCAGCACCAAAGTAATTAACGCCTAATCGTGTGATTTCAGCTAAGCCTCTAGTCATTAGCGCTGCCTTGGCGTCATCACCATATTTTTTACCAACCAAAATTCCAGCCGCAATTGCAATAACGTTTTTAACAGCACCGGCAACTTCAACACCAATTAAGTCACTATTAGTGTATAAACGGAAGTAATCATTAGAAAACATTTCTTGGACTTTTTCCGCATTTTTCATACTAGTTGACGCACAAGAAATCGCAGTTAAGTCTTTTTGGGCAACACTTTCCGCGTGACTTGGACCAGAAATTGCAACAATTTGATCAGCATCATTAGGATAAATTTCTTCCGTCAAAATTTCCGAAATTAGTTTCTTAGTACCCGGCTCAATACCCTTAGTTGCGGTAACAATTAATGGCTTACGTCCTGATTTAGCAATAATTTGGCCAGCTTGCTTTGCCACAATGCGAATTGCTTGCGTTGGTAATACAAATAAAACAACCTCTGCCCCGTCAAGTGCAACATTTAAATCACCAGTAGCTGTAGCTTCCGGATTAACATTCCAGTTTTTCATGTAAAGCTCATTGGTATGATGCTCGTTAATTTCAATATTAACATCTTCATTGTTACCATATAGAATAACTTCATTACCCTTATCAGCAAGCATTGAACCTAAAACCGTACCCCATGAACCTGCTCCTAAAACTGCAATTTTTGTCATATTTTTTCCATACTTTCTATATTTAAAACTATTTACTATCTTAATCTCTTGAATACGGATATTTCAATCCACTACCATCAAGATACCATTTCGGTTTCACAACTTGACGACGATATATAAACAATGCAATAACTGCAACAAATAATATCAGGCTAAGCAATTGTGACACACGAATACTGCCAACTAAATACAAGCTATCAGTTCTTAAGCCTTCAACAAAGAACCGCACCACAGAGTACCATCCAAGATACAGCATGAATACTTCACCTTGCTTAAACAAGTGTTTTCTGTGACGCAAAGCTAAAATTAATATCAAACCCACTAAGTTAAAGAAAGATTCATATAAAAAAGTTGGCTGATAATATACTCCATTTATTTTCATTTGACTAATAATAAAATCCGGTAAATGCAGGCTTTGCAAAAAACTCAAAGTGGTCGGTCCGCCGTGAGCTTCTTGGTTAAAGAAGTTACCCCAGCGCCCCAAAACCTGCGCTGCCATAACTCCGGGAGTAATCACATCAAGCATCAAAAATGGTGGCAGCATCCTTTTGTATGAGAAAACTAGTAAAACTGCCAATCCTGCTAGTAAGCCTCCATAAATTGCAATTCCACCATTCCAAATTGCAATAATCTGATCCGGATGCTGCGAATAATAGCCCCATTCAAAGGCAACGTAGTAAATACGTGCTCCGATGTAGCCTAACGGGACAGCCCATAAAAGAAGATCTACGAAGTCTTCACTTTCAATCTGGCGTTTTCTACCTTCAACAATTGCCATTGAAACAGCTAATATGATAGCGACCGCCATGATAATGCCATACCACTTTACACTTAAACCGCCTATACTAAAGGCATTTGGACTGATTGCTAAAATCATTTATCTATATCCTTTGTTGATTTGTTCTTTGAATTATCAGCAATTAAAGCAGTTAAGTTATTATCAAATGTAGTAGTTGCATTATAGCCCATTTTTTTAGCTCTAAAGTTCATGGCCGCAATTTCAATAATATCTTCCATGTTCCGTCCCACTTTAACTGGAATAGTTATCTGCGGTACTTCAACATTACATAGTTCGCGTTTACTTTCTTCAAAGCCTAAGCGATCATAATTAACATTATTGTCCCAGTTAACAAGCTTAATCACTAACTGGATGCTTTCTCGATTTTTGACTGCACCAACTCCAAAAAGATCCATAACATCAATAATTCCGATACCACGTATTTCCATCAGGTGCTTTAATATCTGAGGAGCTTCTCCCACAACGGTTTCAACATCTTTTTGGTAAATATCAACCCGATCATCGGCAATTAACCGGTGACCACGGTGAATTAGTCCTAACGCTGTTTCAGATTTTCCTACTCCAGAGTCACCAGTAAGCAGGATACCCATCCCTTTTACTTCAACCAAAACACCATGAATAGAATCTCTAACAGCTAAACGTTCCCGTAAGTATTCAGTTAGAATACTTGAAACATAAGTTGTTGATTCATTCGAGGACAATATCGGAATTTTTGCCAGTTCAGCGGCTTCTTTCAACTCTTTAGGAATCGGAAGCGAGCGCGAAACAAAAAAGCAGGGAGTTTCCGGAGTACATAATTTTCGAAAAACTTGTACCAAACTCTCGTGATCTAGTCTGGCCGCATATGAAATTTCTGTTCGACCTAAAAGCTGAATCCGATTTTTTGGATAGAAGTCAAAATACCCAGTTAATTCAAGCCCAGGACGATAGATGTCAGAAACTTTGATTTCGTGGTTATCAACATACTGTTTTCCTTGTACAACATACGCAATTTTATTATCGCGCACTAAATTTTTTAATTTAACTGCATTTACCATCTTTTTTGCCTCATAGACTACTTATCTACATCTTTAGTATGGGCGTCACGAACTTTTTTACGTCTTGGTCTAACTCTATTGCTATTTGACCAGTCATTCCAAGTTTTATAATTAGGACCATTGCTTGGTTGATGATCATCTTTTTTAGTAAAATGATTAATCAACCATAAAATTCCCGCTATTACCAATACAGCTGGTAATAACATGAACAAAATGTGAAAGAAAGCAAAAGTTATACTCAAAATTACCACTGCCAATATAACAATGCCAACGATTCCCCAAAAACTCATTTTTCCACCTATTCTGGATTATCCTGACTTAGCAACCATTGCAAATATGAATACACAAATGGTTGCAACTTTCCATCCATTACACCACTTGTGTCAGAAGTTTCATAGCCTGTTCTTAAATCTTTAACCAAATTATAAGGATGAAAAACATACGACCTGATTTGAGAACCCCAGCCATTTTCTTTTTGGTCACCTTTAAGTTCTTGCTTGTGCTGACGCTTTTTTTCTTCTTCCAAGTGGAAAAGTTTTGCTCGCAGTTCATTCATTGCAGTTTCGCGGTTTTGCAGTTGCGAGCGTTGTGCTTGCGAAGTAGTAACAAAGCCAGTAGGCAAGTGAGTTATTCTAACTGCACTAGAAGTTTTATTAATATGCTGACCACCAGCACCACTAGAGCGATAAACATCAATTCGCAAATCTTTGGGATTAATGTCAATTTTGATACTATCATCAATTTCTGGAATTACTTCAACTGATGCAAAAGAAGTATGTCTTCTTTTGGCCGAATCAAATGGTGAAATTCTTACTAAACGGTGTACACCATTTTCAGATTTAAGTAACCCGTATGCATTTTTTCCACTAACTCGCACACTGACACTCTTCAGACCAGCTTCTTCGCCTGGTTCATAATTATTAATTTCAAACTTAAAATTACGAATATCGGCATAGCGTTGGTACATCCGCAGCAGCATTTGTCCCCAATCCATCGCCTCAGTTCCGCCAGCACCAGGGTGAATTTCAAGCAAAGCATTATGACTATCGTATTTGCCAGATAGCAGCAAATCCATTTCGTAATTATGAAATTCGGCTTGTAAATGGTCTAAGTCTTCAACAACTTCTTTTTGTAAATCATCATCAGGTTCTTCTCGCAATAATTCCATTGTAATTATTTCATTTTGATAGTCTTCCTCTAACTTCAAGAAGGAGTCGCGTTTTTCTTTTAGAAAGTTGTTTTCACTAATTAATTCTTGCGCTTTTTCTTGATCATTCCAAAAAGTCGGTTCTTGCATTTTGCTGTCATTAACAGCAATGCTTTCGTCAATTGAATCTAAGTCAAAGAGACCCCCTAAAGTGGTCAAGCCGCTTTTTTAATTCGTCTAATTGGTTCTGAATTTCACTAATTTCCATTTATTTAAAATTTCTCCTGAAGATTATAAAGTAAAAAAGAGAAAGCTCGCTGCTTTCTCTTCAATCTTAACTTTTTACCGACTAAGATTTTGTCTGATTTCAGCTTTCATAAATAAGCGAGTTACATCAAACTCAATATTCGAAACCATTTCTTCAAACATGTTGTAACCAGAATCTTGGTATTCAACCAGTGGATTAAGCTGTCCATATCCACGAAGACTAATCGATTGACGCAACTGATCCATAGCATCGATATGGTCAGTCCAGCGATCATCGACTACTCGGAGAATGACCACTTTTTCAAATTCCAACATTTGTGAAGGATCAGCTAAAACTTCAGCCTTCTCATTATAATTATTTTCAACTTCATCATACAATTTCTCTTTTAATTCAGGAACTGTAATCTTCTTAAAGTCGATCTCATTAGTCTTTTCTTCTGAAAGTATGCTAGAACTAATGAAATCACGCAGAGAATCCAAGCGCCACTTACTACGATCACCTTGGGTAAACATATCAACTTGGCTATTAATTGTTCGGCGAATCATTGGTATTAAGACATCTTTAAGTGAATTTTCTTCCCCAATAACTTGCATACGTTCGCCGTAAATAATTTCACGCTGAATACGCATAACATCATCGTACTGTAGAGTTTGCTTACGCGTATCGTAGTTATTACCTTCAACACGTTTTTGAGCTGATTCAACTTGCCGAGTAATTAAGCGACTTTCGATAATTTTATCATCAACATCATCAGATAAGCGATCAAGGAAATCCTTAACTCGATCGCCACCGAAACGTTTCATTAAATCATCTTCAAGTGATAAGTAGAAACGTGTAACACCGGGATCACCTTGACGACCTGAACGTCCACGAAGCTGATTATCAATTCTTCGCGATTCGTGACGTTCGGTACCAATTACCGATAATCCGCCCAGCTCTTTAACTCCAGGTCCTAACTTGATATCAGTACCACGACCAGCCATGTTGGTTGCAATTGTTACTGCACCACGCTGTCCAGCATTCATAATAATTTGCGCTTCTTTGGCATGGTTTTTTGCGTTCAAAACAGCATGCGGAATACTTTCTTGATTGAGTAACTTACTCAATCTCTCTGAGCTTTCAACCGCAACCGTACCTACCAAAACTGGTTGACCATTTGCGTGGCGTTCCTTAATTTCGTTTACCACCGCAGTAAACTTAGAATCTAAAGTTGGATACAAAATATCTGATTTATCTTCTCTAATATTTGGTCGATTAGTTGGAATAGTAATAACCTGCATGTTATAGATTTCACGAAATTCTTCTTCTTCCGTTTTAGCAGTACCGGTCATCCCTGAAAGCTTGTTATACATTCTGAAGAAGTTCTGGTAAGTAATCGTGGCTTGAGTCTTGGACTCTTCTTGTATCTTAACGCCTTCTTTAGCCTCAATTGCTTGATGAAGACCATCAGAATAGCGACGACCTTGCATCACACGACCAGTGAATGAATCGACAATCAATACTTCTCCATCTTGAACAACATAATCGATATCTTTCAGCATAATGTAATTAGCACGTAAGGCTTGATCAATATGGTGAACCAACTTTTGATTTTCAATGTCATACAAGTTTTTCAGACCAAAATGATCACAAGCTTTTTGAATACCTGTTCTGGTCAAAGAAATAGTTTTTGTTGGCCAATCAATCTTGTAATCACCATAGTCTTTGTCATCATCAACGTCGTCGTCACTTTTGTCTTCTTTCAAAGTTTTAACAAAGCGGTCTGCTCGAATATAGTCACCATTAGCTTGCTCGGCTTCGCCCGAAATAATTAGCGGAGTTCTAGCCTCATCAATCAAAATAGAATCGACTTCATCGATAATAGCATAATTAAGTTCACGCTGAACCATCTGTTCTTTGTAAACTACCATGTTATCGCGCAAGTAATCAAAGCCCAGTTCCGAGTTAGTCGAGTAAGTTACGTCACAGCTGTACGCTTCACGTTTTTCATCCGGTGACATAGAGTTAAGATTCAAGCCCACGGTTAAGCCCAGCCATCTGTATAACTGACCCATTTCTTCTTCATCACGGCTAGATAAATATTCATTAACAGTAACAACATGAACACCTTTACCTGTCAGTGCATTCAGATAAACTGGCATAGTTGCTGTTAAAGTTTTACCCTCACCAGTCATCATTTCTGAAATATTACCAAAATGTAAGGCAATACCTCCCAAAACTTGAACGTGGAAAGGATATAACCCCAGCACACGTTTAGCACCTTCACGGGAAACTGCGAAAGCTTCAGGCAAAAGCGAATCCAATGACTCTCCGTCATTCAAACGAGTACGGAATTCAGGAGTTTTAGCCTTTAATTGTTCATCAGAAAGTTTGCTGTATTCATCAGCGTAACCTTCAACTTGAGCAGCTAGTTTTTCGAATTTTCTTAGCTCTCTTTTATCGTTGTTGTATAGTTTCTTTAAAATGTTTGCCATTTAATCGATCCTTATATGTACTTAAGTATAAAAACACATAATAATTTTAACATGATTGGGCCTAAATGAAAAATAAACGAAACGAAGACCTCACACTAAATGTGAGGTCTTCACTTAAGTAGCAACTTATTCTATTTGGTTTCAATCAAACCGTAACGACCATCATTTCTGCGGTAGACAACGCTTGTGCCATTCGTTTCCGCGTCTAAGAAAACAAAGAAATCATGCTCTAACATATTCATTTGTAAAATAGCCTCTTCAGGACTCATTGGTTTCAAGCCAATCTGCTTATTACGAACAATTGTAAATTCACCGGCATCTTTTTCTTTAGCCAGATCATCTGATCCTCCAACAAAGAAATCACTCATGCCCTTTTCACGACTTCTACGATTAACGCGAGTTTTATATTTTCTTATTTGTCTTTCTAATTTCTCGGAAACAAAGTCAATACTACGATACATATCATCTGTTGTTTCTTCAGCCCTCAATACTAAGTACGGCAGTGGAATAGTAACTTCAACTTTAGCAGTGTGATCTCGATAGACTTTCAAATTAACATGGGAGACCATATCTTGATTTAATTCGAAATATTTTTCTAATTTTTTTAGACGTTTCTCAACGTAACTTCTTAAAGAATCGGTTACCTCAATATTCTCGCCACGAACGTTATACTTTAACATATGAGATTCTCCTTTCAACTGCTTATGCAGTCTTTTCTTATATTTATTATAACAAAACTTGTAAGCGCTGAACAAGATTCGTCTTATCTACAAATTGAAAAACTAGCTATTATAGCTTGGGGAAAAGCCTTACAGAGCGCATCTCGCGCATGGTAGAGCGTTCGTCCCGTGGTATAAATATCGTCTAATAACAGTATTCTTTTAAAATTCATATCAATATTAAGATTTTCTTTAACAAAAAAACTCTGTCTACTCTTTAGCCTTTGTTTTCGATTTTTTTCACCCTGAGCGTCAAAGCCGCTATTTTTACCTAAAGCTAGTGTAAGTGGTAATAAATCATCGTAAATTGCTCTAACCGTATCAAACTGACGTTTTTTGATGTGTTCTGGTGCAGTTGGAAGCGGAACATAAAAATCTGCTTTTATTTTATAAAGTTCCTGATAACAAAGTTCCTGTAAAACCTGATTCAAAATGTAGTCTCCATAACGTTTGTAGTTAACCATTAGCTCGTGAAAAGTTATATTATAGCGATAAACTGCCTGATGCTTTAATAAGAAACCGTTATACTTTTGCTTCCATTCCAGGCAGTCACGGCACGTTGCTCCTACACTAATTTCTTTGCTACAAAAATTGCATCTACGCCCCGTTAAACGCTCAAATCTTGCCAGACAATACTGGCACAGACACTGTTCTCGATAATTACGAAATGAAAAAATACGCCTAAAAGATAGCTCAGGCACAAAATTTTGACCGCAAAGTAAGCATTTTTTCATTGATTTAAACCTGCTATTTGTTTCACTGCACTGCGAAGGCTCTCAGTATACTTGTGATAACAAAATAATACCAAACCATCTGGGTCATCTTTAGCACGGCCCACTCGACCAGCAATTTGAACCAGACTTGATGTAGTATAAATTTGGTCGTCAGCTGCTACAACAATAACCCAAACGTGTTTAAAGGTTACCCCACGTTCTAAAATTGTAGTGGTAACAAGCAGTTGCAATTCTCCATCACGAAATTTTTGCACTTTATCAAGTCTTTCCTTGTCATCTGCATGAACTCCGTCCATGTTGATATTACTTAATTGGGGCTCTTTTTGAAGAGCATTTAAATACTGAGTAATTTGCTCAACTCTTGGAACAAACAGCAAAAGCGGATGGCCTTTACTAATTACGTCAATTATCTCCTTTAATAATTGAGAGTGAAGTTGGCCTTTTTTAATAAACGGACGTAGAAACAATTGCTCTTTGGGAACAGGTAAAAGACCACCATGAAAACGATGATTCAGTTGCAAAATTGTTAATTTTTTTCTTTTAACTTCCTGCAATAAATCAGGTGGTGGCGTTGCCGTTAAATAGACTCGCACCCCTTTTGTTTTAACTGCATTTACAGCACCAAAGTGAAGTTGAGAATCATTTGCATATGGAAACGAATCAGCTTCATCAATTATTAACAAGTCAAAAGCATGATAGAACTTTAATAATTGATGTGTTGTGCAGATAGTTAGTTGCTCTATTTGTGGCTCTTTATAATCACGACCGTGATATTTGCCAATTTTCAGTGTACTAAATGCTGCCTGAAATCGGGGATAGAGTTCATTAACGACATCAATTCTTGGAGTTGCAATACCGCATCTTTTGCCTTTAGCGATACATTTTGCAGTTACAGGAAAAAGCATTTCCGTCTTACCAGCTCCAGTTACGGCATGCACAAGTGTGTTCTTTTCATTTTCAAAATTATCTACTAATTTATAGGACAATTTGGCCTGATCATCAGTTAGTTTACCTGTCCAAGTTAGGGCACCATTTTTTCTTTTTGGAAAAGTAAATTCTTGATCATAACGAATCAAATAATCCCCTTCTACAATTCTTCCAATCTCAATACATCCGCGACAGTATTTTTTTCCATTTGGCAGTTTGGCAGAAATCAAACTGCCACATCGATTGCAGTGATTATTTTCAATCGCCTTGATTTTAGTTACGTTCTTAATTGTGTTAAAATCCTCTTGACTACTAAGCCACTGGCGACCGACGAGAAACGATGTACTTTTCATTTCTTTGTCCTCCAATTTTAATTACGTAAAAACGAGGAAAACTTTTTGGCAGAAGCAAAAAAATTTTTAACCATTAAAGCAAATGGCAATAATGAACTTATCATCAAAAAAAGCCGTTTTATAACTACTCTAGTGCGAACTAATACCGTCCAAGAAGCGGAAAAAGCAATTATAGAAACTACCAAAAAATACCGTGATGCTACTCATAATACTTTTGCATATACAATCGGTTTAAATGACGAACATGTCAAAGCTAGCGACAATGGTGAACCGGCAGGAACAGCCGGCGTTCCTGAATTAAAGGCTCTGCAATTGATGAGCATAAAGAATGTTACTGCTATTGTAACTAGGTACTTTGGCGGAACTAAACTTGGTGCCGGAGGGTTGATTCGCGCCTATTCCAACAGTGTAACAAAAGGTGTAGAAGCTATTGGCGTGGTTAAATGTGTCTTGCAACAAGAGCTGATTTTTCATGTGGATTATAAACGCTTAGACGAAGTGAATCATTTTTTAAGCCAAGCCGAAATTTTTGTTAAAAAAATTGAATATGGAATTGATATAGTTTTTCGGGTTTTTGTTGATGAAAATGAACAAACGGTTTTCGAGAAAAAATTGACTAATCTTTTAAATGAAAAAATAACAATCTCTACTGGCCAAAAGCGGTATAACGAAATTTTAGTTACTGACCATAACTATCGTGAAAAATAAAAAAGGACTGAAATTAGTCCTTTTTATTTTTGTTTTTTAGTTGTTCTGGTTTTTCTTGGCCTAAATGCCAAACCTCTACATTTGGATCTTTGCGACTACGCGAATTAATTATCTTCTGTATTATTTGCAACAGTGGTTTATATTTTTCGCCTAATAGACCAATTGATTCCACAAAAAGTTCAACTGCTACTAATAAACCGGCAATCAGTAACCACATGCCCCAAGTTGGAGAAAGTAGGAACAGCAAGGCAATAAATGAAAAAATTAGTGATAACGCATAAATTGCTAATACTGTCTGGCGATGTGTCAAACCCATTTTCATTAACTGATGATGCAAGTGATGCTTATCGGCTTGTGAAACTGGTTGATTATTAAGTTTACGCCGAATCATCGCATAAATCGTATCAGCAATTGGCACTCCCAAAATTGTTACGGGCACAAGCATTGAGATGAAAGTCACATTCTTTAAGCCTTTGAGCGAAAATACAGCAATCATAAAGCCGATGTAAAGCGCCCCTGTGTCACCTAAAAACATTTTTGCAGGGTGAAAGTTATAAGGCAAAAAACCTAGTAGGCAAGCTGCCAACATAAAACAGCCAATTGGAATATAAAGCTGACCAGTATGTAAGAAAAAATAACCAACAACTCCCATTGTAGTTAAGGAAATCATTGATACGCCAGTGGCTAATCCATCTAATCCGTCAATTAAATCAACGGCATTAGTCAAGGCAAGAATCCAAAAGATAGTGATAGGTAAGCTCCACCAACCTAGGTCAATTTGCTTATTAACAAATGGCAGATTAAGCACATTCATTTTGATTCCCGCTAAAAAATAAATAATTAACGCGCCGATAAAAATACCAAACATTTTTTGACGAGGCTTAAGCTCCATGATGTCATCAATTATTCCCGTTAAAACAATTACACTTGAGCCCAATAAAATACTAAACGCTTCATGTGTGGGAAATTGTTCTCGTAAAAGGATAAAAACACCAATATTAAATGTCACAAAAATGCCCAGTCCACCCAAAGTTGGCATTGGCTTTTTATTAACTCGACGTTTATTAGGAACATCAACTGCGCCCAAAACAAAGGCCAGTCTCCGAATAAACGGGGTAATTGAGGCTTGAATAATCACTAAGAAGAATAATTCAACAATAATCTTAAACATAGTCGGCTACTTTCATCAATTAATTGCTTTAATTATACCGACTTGTTTAAAAATGTACAAATCACTCCTTGCGCTGCTTTAAGCTAATGTAAAAAACTCTGACAAATGATAGTCATCATTACTAAATAAAAAATTGGACTTTTTCAAATCCAATTTTTTATAGCTTAAGCTTATTGCTGCGAAGCACCTGAGCTAGTATCATTAGTGGCAAGCGAATTTTGAGCAGCACTTACGCCAGCAATTCTACCAAAAACAACTGCATTAGTAATTCCCATACCGCATCCTGGATAGGTCATACCGCGCCAGCCACCAGTCGTACTACCGGCGGCATATAAGTTAGTAATTGGTTGATTTTGATTATCTAAAACTTCAGCTTTTCTATTAATACTTAATCCACCAGCCATATCGGGAGTAGACGGTGCTAGTTTGGCAGCATAATATGGTGCTTTAAAAGCAGTTAGGTCTTTTTTACGCCCAAATTCGGTGTCTTTGCCTTTTTTAACATCTGTATTCCAGCGAGATATTGTTTCTTTAAGTATGGTTGGGTCTAAGTTAGTCTGTCGAGCTAATTCTTCAATTGTATCGGCTTTTTTAAAATATCCATCTTCTACTTCGCGCTTTAGATGAGGAGATGCTGCGGGAGCCGAAAATTCAGTTGGCATTTCATTGGCCATTCCTTCGTCGAAAAGAAGCCAAACATAGCCACCATTTAAGGCAGCAATCTTCTTTGAAGCAAATTCAAAGTACATATCTTCTCTAAAATGTCTTTTAGCATCAGTTCCAACCCATATATATGGTTTGGTCCATGCCGCACACAAGGGTCCGATACAAACATTATCACCGGACTGCGTGCCAATTGAATTTGCGATTGGCATCCACATATCCTTTAGTTTCGCTCCAATTTGCGCGCCCATTGTAATGCCATCGCCCATTTGTCTAATTGAGCCATATGATTCGCCAACCGCAAAATCAGGTGCGAAACTTTTTAGCATTTCTTTATTGCGTGAAAATCCCGCAGTAGCGATAATTACACTTTGACCTTTAAAATTTCCTTTGTTGGTATGGACACCGATTACGTCATTATTTTTATCAGTAATCAGATTCTCTGCAGTGATATTGAAAATGAATTTAGTTCCTAGTTTTTTTGCTTTATTAAACAAAGGTTGGGATAATCCGTAACCACTTTTTTCAACTGTTAAGTGTGAACGAGCAGCTGGCACGGCATATTCTTTCATTGCTTCTTCATTGCCGATTTGCTGAACTTCTTGGAAATTAACACCTACATCGTTTGCTAGCCACTCATAGTCTTCTGCTCCATGTTCAACGATTTCTTCACGCATATCGGCGTCTTCATATCCTTGACCAACTGCTTTCAAATAATTATTCCAGTTTTCTTTTGTGTCTTTAATTCCTTGTGTTTTTTGTAAACTAGTGCCGCCTCCGGCATTGTAGTAGCCTCCGGATAAGGTCATGTCCGATAACATGTAACTAGAAGTATACTCTAGACAAAGCACTGATACTCCTTCTTGGCGAGCCGAAATTGCAGCTGACAAGCCAGCAGCACCTGAGCCAATTACCAAAACATCAGCTTCATCTTCAAATTTGACCTTAGACGGATCCATATACCGAAAATCTTTTATTTCATCATTTTTAGCAACTGTTCTCAAATCAACTTTTTTATCGAAGCCGCGGGCATCACCAGCTTTAAGAAGAGCATTTTTAACGGCTTTCTCAACTGCTTGAAAACTAATTGTCGCACCTGTGACAGCATCGATATTATATGATTGATTTTCAATAATCAGCTTGGGTGCTTTTTCAAGCGCAGCTGTACTAATACCTTCAGTTTCATCTTGGTAGTCAATCTTGACATCTTTAATAACATTATCTTTAACGGTAACCGAAACCTTAACCTCACCGCGATTACCGGAGCCTGTGCCTTGGTATGTTCCGTCCTTTAGATTAGCCATAAAATTTGCCTCCTTTAATTTTGAGCTTTTTTAATTGCAGAACTTACAGCTTCTTTAAATGCTCGACTAGTAGCAGAAGCACCTGACACGACGTCTACATCCGCTGATTTTTCTTGAAGCATTTTTTCTTGGAGCTGTTTAATCGCTTTTCCACCATAGTCAGGTGATTCACTCTCTTTTAGAACTTCGATTTCACTTAGCTTTTGATGATTATCAACTGTTACACGAACAACGATTTCATTACCCATACCATTATTTGATCTTCCGATATATTGGTTATGACCTGTTGGATATTCTTTTTCTTCGAGGTCTGAACGCGGAAAGTCAGTACTTATTTGACTAGCACTCACACTAGCACCGGTATTTACATCTTCGTTTTTACTTTTAGCTGCGTTTTCACCCGCAATTTTCCCGAAAATGAGACAATCAGCAATATCACCACCACCGTTATATTGATTTGCACCAATGTGACCGAGTTCACCTGCGGCATATAAATGTGGCAATACCTTATGATCAGTATCCAGAACTTCAGCTTTTTCATTACGCCTAGGTCCACCCTGCGTGTTAAGCATAGTGTGTTGTTGGGCCAGCGAGTATAACGGGCCAGCAAGTGAAATTTTAACCATTGATTCTGGCTTTCTACCACATTGATAATCAATGCCTTGATCAACAAAGAAGTTATATGTTTCAAGAGTTTTTTGCAAAACTGCTGAATCAACATCAATTTCTTTTGCTAGATCTTCAACTGTGTCAGATTTTACGACTTTTTGCATTGTTTCTTTTTGGAAATTATCGTGGTTTTCGGCCATAAATTCATCATATTTCTTTTGATCAAAAATCATATGTGGATGAACTTGCGCCAATGGAATTCTCCAAATACCATGATTATATCGATGCCCGTGACGAGTTGGATCATCTTCAGCGATATAACGCGTACCATCATCCCCTACTGTAATAAGAGAACCAGTAAATAGTGATTTCCAAGCCATAGTACTATGAGCACGCTGACCTTTTGGTGCGGCAATATTAACCGGACCACCTGGTTCATAATTATTCATGTGCCACAGATCAGCACCCACTTCAATTGCCATCTTAATGCCATCGCCGTTATTATATAAAGTTCCATACGGCAAGAGCTTTGTTTCACCGAGATAGTCTTGAATCATTTCTTCGTTATTTTCAAAACCACCTAGAGTTAAAATGACTCCGTTTTTTGCTCTAACATTAAATACCTTATGATTATTTTCAATTTGAACTCCAACAATTGTCTTATCATCATCTTGGATTAAGTGCTTAGCTGGAGTGGAATATAAAACATCAATTTTGTCACTGCGATCCAGTACATTTTGGCGCAATTTTTTCCATAAGGCAGCATCAAAAATATGATCATGAATAAGCAAATCATCATTTGTTTCAGCACCTTCAAATTCTGGATATTCGGCAATCATATATGCTAAAAGGGCTACATTCTTATTTCCTGGATTATTTCGAACGCTGAATGCTTTTCCTCCTAAGTACTTTTCAAAGTAATCTGGTAAATCAACCATTCCTTTAACAAAAGTGTCAAGAACTTTTTCATCTAAATCTAGCGGAGCAGTCATTTGCTGATAATATTTTTTAAGTTTATCAAAGTCATAGCCTGCCTGAACTATTTGTCCACAGTAGCGCGTATTGCCACCTTCATGTCCTTCGGGTGCACTATCGACTAATAGAACCTTTGCTCCGTTATCTGCGGCAAAGCGAGCAGCAGTTGCACCAGCTCCACCAAAACCAACTACCACTACGTCATAAGTTGCATTCCATGATGCATCATTTTTTAAAATCATTTTTTTGCTCCTTTCATTTTGAGCATTATTTATATGGTTGAGTTAATACTATTTTTTGTCAAAATCATTTGATGACGGTATTTTAAAACTGTCTTTCCTGTCCATTTTTTAAATGACTTATAAAAAGAAGTTACATTACTAAAACCGACTAAAAAACTAACCTCTGCAGTGGTAAGAGTCATATCTTGTAATAAATTCAATGCCAGAACTTTTTGAACAGTTTGAAGTTGCTCGTTAAAACTGGTATGCTCTTTTCTTAACCACCTTTGAACAGTTCGAGAAGAAATTCCTAATTCATCGGCTACATTTTTTAACTGAAAATTGCCACCAGCAATCAGTTTAAACAAAGTGTTTTGGACTACCGCTGAAAAAGGCGGATCAATATTCAGCTCCCTAATGTATTTTTTGAGCCCTGGTTCCATAAAACTCCAGATAACATCGTTTTGAGTAGAAAAGGGGCGAAGTAAATCTTGTTTGCCAAAAACTAAATAATTATCTTGGCTTTTTTGCGGCTCAATTCCCAAGTATTTTGTAATTTCGGGCCCATAATTAAATCTACTACCAATTGAGAGCGGTATGATTGTTTTGTTGGTACCCGTTCTAAGTAAGCTAATTAGCGAAATCTGATCAACTAACAAGCTAAAACGAGAACCTTTACGGTATTGATCAAGATAGCTAATGTGAATTCTTAGATTTTCACCCTCTTTAAATGTACCCATTTCAATTGGACCAATTAGTTGTTCATATGATGCCAATCTTGAAATTGCCTGCATTCCATTCTTACTAGATAGTGCAGCAAAGTAAGGAGGAACAAACTGATAAAAATTGCTGACATCACTACATGCTAAAAGTTGTTCGTTGGTTGCTTCTTTATCCAGTATTTCAAATGTACGAGAATTTTTAATCCACTTTGAATTAAGGTATTTGTCCATAACACTGGAATTGAGCAAACCTGAAATGGAATCAAACGGATAGCCTAAATCATGCAAAAAGCTCTTTAATTCCCGAGATACCCTTAATTTCATTTCGGCTCCCCCTAACTAATTCGTATTGTATACCCTTTCATTTTACTAAAATATATTTAATTACGATATTTTATGTTCATTTACGCCACAAAATAAATAGCACAAAACAAAAAAAGCTGAATCTTTCAGATTCAACTTTTTATTTATTTTGCAACAGTTACTACCCGTTTCTCGCGAATTACTGTAATTTTAATATTTCCAGGGTAATCAAGTTCTTTTTCAATTTGATTACGGATATCTCGAGCCAAAACGGTAATCCGATCATCCGAAATCTTTTCTGGTTCTACCATTACGCGAACTTCACGTCCTGCTTGAATGGCATAAGCTTGTTTAACTCCATCATATTTATTTGCAATTTGTTCAAGTTCAGTCAATCGTCTAATATAATTTTCTAAACTCTCACTTCTTGCACCAGGACGAGCTGATGAAATCGTATCGGCTGCAACAACTAGTTCAGCAATAAACGATAACTTCGGAACATCTCCATGGTGTGCCGCAATTGCGTTAATAACTACATCGGGTTCATGATATTTTCTGGTTAATTCTACACCAATTTCAACGTGTGACCCCTCAATATCATGATCGATGGCTTTTCCTATATCGTGTAATAATCCCGCGCGAACCGCTAATTTTTCATTTAAACCTAACTCAGCTGCCATTGTACCAGCCAGTTTAGCAACCTCAATTGAATGGCCAAGAACATTCTGACCATACGAAGTCCGATATTTTAATCGACCAAGAATCTTAACTAACTCTGGATTCATCTTATGGATTCCAAGTTCCATTAAGGCACTTTCCCCAGCTTCATAAATGTCGTCGTTGACTTCTTTACGCGCTTTATCAACCATCTCTTCAATTCGAGCCGGATGAATTCTGCCGTCTTTAACTAAGCGCTCCATTGCCCGTTTGGCAATTTCACGTCTAATGGCATCAAAGCCACTGAGCGTAACTACTTTAGGAGTATCGTCAATTATCAAATCAACTCCAGTAAGAGCTTCAAAAGAACGAATATTACGGCCTTCACGGCCAATAATACGGCCCTTCATTTCTTCATTTGGTAGGTCAACCACTGAAACAGTTGTCTCAGCGACAGTATCAGCCGAACTGCTTTGAATTGCGTCAATAATAATCTTGCGAGCATAATGATCAGCTTTAGTTTGAATTTCTTCATTACTATTTTTAATCATTTCCGCGCGTTCTTTGACTAGTTCATCGGTTAATTGATCAAGGACCAGTTTTTTAGCTTGGTCTTTGTTCAAATTAGCTATCTCATAGAGTTTCTGCTGATTCTTTTCAACTAGTTGATCGGCTTCTTGCAGCTTTTCATTTAGTTCAGATTCCTGCTTTTTTAATTGATCTTCTTTTTCAGTAAGTCCGTTTTCTCTTTCCGCCAACAAAGAACTTTTATGATCAAGAGTATCTTCACGTTGTTGCAAACGATTATTATCACGTGCAATTATGTCGCGTTTAACGTTTAAGTCGTCTTCAGCCTTTTGTCGATATTCTTGAATTTTTTCTTGAGCTTCAAGAATTTTTTCTTTTTTGGTATTTTGTGCACTTTGTTTTAAAGCATCTGCTGCCTGTTTTTGAGCATTGACTTCAGCTTTTGCAGCATCTACTTGTGCTTTTGCTTCGGTTAAAATATGGTCAGCATCGCTTTGTGCATTTCGGGCATTCTTCTCCCAAATGTTCTTGCGAACCGCGTAACCAACGACTGTGCCCAGTAAAATTGAAATAATAGCAATCGCAACGGGAATCAAAATTGTATTTGTCATGATTACTATCGCCTTTTTTATTTTTCTAGATTATTAACACATTATTAATAATAATAATCTTCTGGAATTATGTCAAACGACAAGAAAAAACCTTGATCTGAATTACAGATCAAGGTTAATCTCTTCAACATTAACTACTTTTGTTATCGGCTTCTTTTTGATCAGAAGCCTCCTTTTCCGTATTCTTTGTTGCCGTAGCCTTTTTAGCTTTCACTTTTTCCGGGTCTTCACGATCAGCAATTGACTCTTCATCAATTCCATATGCTTGTCGAACTAGATGCTGAACTTCGTCATAAACATCGGGGTGATCTTCTAAATATTGTTTGGCATTCTCCCGGCCTTGTCCGATACGCTCATCATGGTAAGAATACCACGAGCCAGCTTTGGCAATAATGTCCTTTTCAGCTGCCATATCAAGTAATTCGCCACTCTGCGAAATACCCTTACCATACATCATATCAACCTCAGCAACTTTAAATGGCGGGGCAACTTTATTTTTAACAACCTTAATTTTAACGCGGTTACCTGTAATTTCTCCACCAGTTTGCTTAATCTTTTCCGCTCTTCTAATTTCCAAACGAATGGTTGAATAGAATTTTAGCGCTCTTCCACCAGGAGTGGTTTCTGGATTGCCAAACATAATTCCAACTTTTTCACGAATTTGATTAATAAAAATTGCAATAGTTTTTGTTTTGTTGATATTACCTGAAAGCTTACGTAAAGCCTGACTCATCAAACGAGCTTGTAAACCAACATGGCTGTCACCCATTTCGCCATCAATTTCAGCCTGAGGTACCAATGCAGCAACAGAGTCGACAATTAAAATATCGATTGCTCCACTAGTAATCAGTGTATCAGCAATTTGCAATCCTTCTTCACCAGTATTGGGTTGTGACAAAATAAGTGAGTCAACATCAACCCCTAGTGCTTCTGCATATGCTGGATCCATTGCATTTTCCGCATCGATATAAGCGGCAGTGCCTCCACGTTTTTGTACTTCAGCTACTGCATGAAGAGCAACTGTCGTTTTACCTGATGATTCGGGACCATAGATTTCTACAATTCGACCTCGCGGATAACCGCCAACTCCAAGAGCTGCATCAAGTGCAAGCGAACCGGATGGAACCGTCGAAATCTTGGTATTTGCTTTATCACCCATGCGCATAACGGCACCTTTACCAAAATTCTTTTCGATTTTTTTTAGTGCATTTTCCAATGCAGCTTGTTTTTCATCTTTGGCCAAGAATTTTTCCTCCTCTAGCAGATAGTCCTCAATTTAATACTCACTAATTATACTTTGATTTAGTATATATTTGCAAGGAATATACGAACAAATGTTTTAAAATTTCTGGTTTGCATTAATTAAGTACGCAAAATGTTCTTGTTTCTTTAAAACAGCCAAATTAATTTATTTTTCTTCAACATTAAAAAACTCTAAACCAGATTATTCTAGCTTAGAGGATTAAATTTTTTAATAGCTATTACATTGAACCTTTAAAGACATCCCATGAACTATGGAAATAATCCCAACCAGAGTAAATAGTAAAGAGTAAAGCGAGGTAAAGCAAGATGGTTCCAATATGGTAGAAGTCACCAATTAACAAGAAAATAATTGATAACATCTGGCAAGTTGTTTTAATTTTGCCTGGCATTTCAGCAGCCATAACCTGACCCTTGTTTTCAGCAAGAATTAAGCGTAAACCAGTAACAGCTAATTCGCGGCAAACAATGATAGCCACAACCCAAGCCGGAGCTAGTTTCAAGGAAATAAGCATAATAAACGCAGTCATAGTCAGCATCTTATCTGCTAACGGATCGGCAAACTTACCAAAGTTAGTTACCAAATTACGGGAGCGGGCAATGTGACCATCAAACCAATCAGTAGCTGCCGCAATAGCAAACACAATTGCTGCAATCACTAATCTCCAGTAAACAGTTGTACCGGCAACTTTAACATTTGCATCGCCACCAAAAATCACAATCAACATAAATACTGGAATCAAAATGATTCTAAAAACCGTTAACTTATTAGGTAAATTCATACTAAATTTTTCCTCCTACTTGGTAACCACTTATCTACCACTATTATTACCGGTAGAGTTGTTAGTTTGTCCAGTGTGTCCATTATTATTTGTTTCGTTGGTTCCGGTATTACCTTGACCAGTATTATTTTGGCCGTTTTGATTATTCTGACCATTTTGTTGAGAATTATCAGTCGTACCATTATTTTGCTGTTGACCTTGATTCTGTTGATTAGTAGAAGTTTGACCAGAATTTGAGTTGTCGGTTTGACCAGTGTTATTATTGGTTGTCTGACTATTTGTATGGCGTTTGCCGATGTAGAACGTCATTGTAGTGTATGCTGCTTGCGCATTATATGGCACCTTTTTGCCACCTACAGAAATAGAAGTTCCTAGTGCATTACTAAAGGTAACCACAATTGACTGCGTGTTTTCAGGAATATACATCGTGTGCTTTTGTCCAGCAACCAAACTCAAATCAGTTCTGCTAGTTCCATTAATTGTAATAGAAACATTAGTAGCCTGATCACCAGCACGTACTACAAAATTACGATTATCCTTTAAACCAGTAATTTGATATTGTCCCGTGGCCAACTCTTTAATTTTAACAGATTTTTTCTTAATCTTCTTCTTTTTCGGTTTACTGGTATCATCGGATGAAACAGCTACATCATTGGCAGAATTATCAGCTTGATTATTGGACGAAAAATGTGCATAAACTACGTAGCAAACTAATACTACAACGACAGTTCCAACCCCAATGATGATGCGAGGAAGATAATCACGCCATAGTTTTTTCTTACTATTAGTTGTCTTATGAATCTCTTCACTCTTATTATCAATAGAATCTTCAACATATTCATCTGGTTCAGACTGAGGAATTTCACTGTGATATTCGCTAAGAAGCTGTTTTCCGTCTAAACCAACAATCTGGGCATATTGCCTGATAAAAGCACGCACATAAAAATCACCTGGTAGCTTATCAAAATCATCTTGCTCAATTGCCGTCAGATATCTACCTTGAATTTTGGTTGCTTTTTCAATATCCTCAATTGAAAGTCCCTTTGCCTCTCTGGCACTGCGTAATTTGTCTCCGATATCTGCCATAGTAACCTCTTTTAATTAATAATTTTCTACAATGAGTATAACATATACTACTAATTACTTTTACCATTTATATTAGCCATCCACCACTCACATAGATTGTTTGGCCAGTTAAATAGCTTGAACGCGGATCAAGTAACATCTTAACCCAATAAGAAACATCATTGCCGGTAGCTAAGCGTCCCAGTGGAATTTCATTTTTAACTTCAGTCATCGCTTCGGTTCCCACAGCTGCATTCATTGCCGTATCAACAGCGCCCGGAGCAATCACATTGGCAGTTAAGTTAGCTGACGCTACTTCGCGCGCATAACTTTGACAAAAACGAGTTAATCCTGCCTTGGTTGCGCTATAAACAGCTTCCATTGCACTACCTTGGTTTCCGTACACGGATCCCAAAAAAACAACTCGACTAAAATCATTTTTAATCAGCAACGATTCAAGCAGACCGGTTAGCTTAACCGGCGTAGTGAGATTTACCTGCACTATTTCATCAATTTTACTTAACGCTTGCCCATTAACGAAGTGATAATCTGTAATTCCCTGAGCAAAAACAGCAGCGTTAACTGGCAGCAAGTTATTGACAAAGTTCACCAAAGCGTCATTTTCCGCCAAAAAATTCATCTTAATTGGAATAAAGTCTTGCTGAGGATATTCCAGACTTAACCGTTTTCCCAGATCACAAGCTTTTTGCCAATTTTGACTGCAATGAATATATAAAGACCAGCCAGCTTGGGCTAAATCAGAGCAAATTGCTTGCCCTATTCCACCGGTAGCGCCAAATATAATCGCTCGCTGCATTATGATTTTCCTCTTTTACTTACTCTACTAACGGATATTTCAAAAATCATAAAATTATCGCATACTCTTCATTAGTGGTCATATCTAAATGAGTTCAGATTTCGGTTTAATTTTACCATTTTTTAACAGCAATATAGAATAAAAACTTGACATGCTAAACTTTCTTAAATATTTTAACTATGCTCATCATTCTTTAGCGGCGGTAAAAGCACTTGTCGTGGCTTCGAGCCTTCAGAAGGACCAACAACTCCTTTGGCCTCCATTTCATCTACAATTCGAGCCGCTCGATTATAACCAATTCGGAACCTTCTTTGCAACATAGAAACACTAGCAGCTTGCTGGCGCCGAACTAGGTCAACGGCTTGGTCGTAAAATTCATCTTCTGGTTCATCATCAGCACTGTCAGTAGTTTCTTCACTTTTTTGCGGAATCATACCCTCATCATACTCTGGCTTTTGTTGTTCACGAACCCATGAGATAACTTTTTCAACTTCGTGCGAAGCAATATAAGCACCTTGAATCCGGTCAGGTTTAGAAGCACCCACTGGCATATAAAGCATATCTCCACGGCCAAGCAGCTTCTCTGCTCCGATTTGATCTAAAATTGTCCGCGAATCTATGCCACTAGAAACCGCAAATGAAATTCTTGAAGGAACATTGGCCTTAATTAATCCGGTAATAACATCAACGCTCGGCCTTTGCGTTGCCAAAATCATATGAATTCCGGCAGCACGAGCCATTTGTCCTAACCGAACAATTGCTCCTTCAACGTCATGACCACCAACCATCATCAAATCACTTAATTCATCAACCACCACCAAAATATAAGGCAGCTGTTTCATGACCGGTTTAGTTTTATCCTGATTATTAATGCGAACTTTTTCGTTGTACTCTGCCATATTGCGGGCACCACTTGCAGCAAAGAGCTTGTAGCGACGCTCCATCTCCTTAACTGCTTTACTCAATGCGTTAGCAGCAAGCTTGGCATCAGTTACTACTGGAATTAACAAGTGCGGAACACCATTATAAACTGATAATTCAACCATTTTAGGATCAATTAAAATCAGTTTAACTTGATCAGGATTAGCTTTCATCAAAATGCTAGTTAAAATGGTGTTAATAGCAACTGACTTACCAGATCCAGTTGAACCAGCAATTAAAAGATGCGGCATTTTAGCTAGGTTAGCCGAAATAATCTTACCACTAACATCTTTTCCAAGCGGAACTTCCATTGGATCCTTTTTTGCCTTGGCATCTTGATTTTGCATCACGTCTTTAAAGGTAACTACAGTATTCGAACGATTGGGAACTTCGATACCTATAAAAGGCTTCCCGGGAATCGGCGCTTCAATTCTGATATCTTTAGCAGCAAGAGCCAACGCAAGATCATCAGCTAAATTAACAATTCGACTAACTTTAACCCCAACAGCAGGCTGAACTTCGTAACGAGTAATTGTTGGCCCTAAAATTGCTTTTTTAATAATGACATTAACACCAAAGCTCTTAAATGTTGACTGCAAGATTTGCGTGTTTTTTCTAACTAAGGCTTTGTCAGTGCTTTGATCGGTATTTTTAATCGGATCAAGTAATGTTAATGGCGGTTTTTTGTATTCTGGATTAACTTTCTGATCTTGCTTGAATTCTCCATGATCTACTGAGCCCAGTTCCAATTCCATTTTCCGATCTTCATCCGAAAAAGAATGAGACTTAGGCAACTCATCGTTAAAGTGTCCAGCATCAACTTTATCAATTTTTGGTTCATCATGACTTGAAAACTGCACTGTAGAAGTATCATTTTCTGGTTCGCTATATTCAAATTCAGCCTCTGGAAAATCAGTTTGATTTACTTCTGTAGGCTGATCAGTTTCCTCATTTTCGTCTTTAACTGCAAAATCATCAACATTAGGAAAAACTGAAGATTCAGCAGAGTGCTGGTCAATTAAGTCGTTATTTACTGCTTCTTTTTGTGCATGTTCTTCCCGAATTGAGCTATATTTGTTTTTCAACTTTGAACCAGCTTCTTTATTTTTATTGATAAAAAGCTGGCTAAACGACTGAAATCTTCTGATTACATCAGCAAATTTAACATCAAAGAACATTAAAATGCCAATAGGAATGAACAAAACAGCAAATACCCGTAAACCAATATGCCCAAGTAGTGGGTAAAAAGCTTGATAGCATAGTGCACCAATCACACCACCGCCAATTGACTTAGTAATCGCTGCTCTACTAAATTCCGCTGACATTTCATGCCAAAATGCATTCATAAAAGCATTATTAACCAGTTCACGTTCAAAATAGATGCTGCTTTGAATTAGTAAAAAGCCCAATATGGCTAGCAGTAATCCACAGCTACGCTTAAATTTAAAATGCATTGGTTTATTATAGATCAGCATTATTAAACCAAAAATTGCACACAGGCCTACAATCAGTAAATATGAGTCGCCAAAAAACAGACGAAAAACATTAGCAATTTGTTTACCTAAAATTCCAAACCTTGAAGCTGCTAAGCCCACAATAATAATTTGGATAAGACCAATAATTGCCCAAGTTAATCCTGTATTCTGCGCTTTCTTACGCGCTTTAGCTGTTTTCTTTTTCTTAGGCATAACTGCACCTAATCAAAAACTAAAAGTTGGCTTGGAAGTTCAAATTAACTGGTTCTTCCAGCGTAATCTGGGTAACTTCATAAGTCAAAGTTTCAATATATTCAACTAACGGACGGCTTAACAATTTATAATCTGCTTTTGATAAGTCGTCACCTTCACCAAAATAGTCTTTAATTTGCACGACTTGGCTAATCATTCCACTAACCGTAAATTCACCCGGAGCAGGAGCAACCTCAAAAACGACGGTCACATCAAAAAAGTTTCCCTCTGCTCCTGGGTCAGTTGAACCATCTTCATTTTGCTTTTCAACCTTTTTCAAGCCGAAGTTGACATTATCCTTAGTTTCAAGTTCTTCATTAATGTCATAATGAAAGTTCTTAACAATTACTGGTGTCTCTTTATTAAAGTCCAATTTTTATTCTCCTTTTAAATTTCGTTCGTAGCGCTGCGGTCGGTCGTAATTATCCTTAAGCTTATCATTTTCATAATGATGCGCTGTTTCCAAATGAGGGAAGCCTTGTTGACGTAGTGCCTCAAGCAGTACAATTGCCACTGAATTTGCAAGATTATAGCAGCGAATATTATCCGACATTGGGATTCGTAAATTACGTTCATAATATTTTCGCATAAACGTTTCCGGTAGACCAGTGGTTTCTTTACCAAAAACAAAATAATAGTTTTTGTTTGGATCGGTATAATCAATCTCGGCATAATTTTTAGTCGAAAATTTAGAAATTAAGTACATTTCGTCTTTAGACGTCAAGCTATTAAGAAAAGCCTCAAGGTCATCATGCCGACGAACATTCACTTTGTCCCAATAGTCAAGACCAGCTCGCTTCATCTTTTTGTTATCAATTTGAAAACCAAGTGGTTCAATTAAATCTAAAACTGTGTCAGTGCCAGCACAAGTCCGGGCGATATTACCAGTATTAGCTGGCATTAATGGTTCGTATAAAACGACATGATTGGTCAATTTACTTTCTCCTTAATGTAAAAAGCGTGGTTTTGTGACCACACTTTTTTCTTAATCTGTCACTTCTTTGTTTTTATCAGTATCCTCTTTAGCTAAAGCGGCAGCTTCATCTTCATCAAAAACCTTTGAAACTTTACGGTAGTAATTATAAACACGCATTGTGATGATTTTTAATATAGCATAAATAGGAATCCCAAAGATAACTCCCCAAAGCCCCCAAACCGAACTAGATCCAATTAAGAGTAAAATTGTTGTTACTGGGTGCATCTCCATCTTATTACCCATAACGAGTGGGCTGATGATTCGAGACTCAATTGTTTGCTCAAGCATGAACACAATCAAAACTTTGATTACCATTGGCACTGAAATCATGATTCCAACCACGATTGCCGGAATAAAAGCAATAAAGGTACCAAAATACGGAATCAAATTTAAGAAAGCACTTAGAACTGCCAGTGCGATACCATAAGGTAACCCGATTACACTATAGCCAATCGCAAACATAATTCCTACCCAAAAAGCAACGGTCAGTTGACCACGAATGTAAGAAGATAGTGCAGAGTTGATATCATACAAAAGTTGACCAAAGCCATCTTGCCATTTTCTGGGAGCAAATTGTGTAAGATATGGTCGCAAATTATGACCATCTTTAAGCATGAAAAACAAAATAAATGGTGCTGTTAACAATGTCATAAAAATCACAGTTACAATGCTAATAGCAGACGAAATATTATCCAGCGTAGCATCAATTGTGTCTTGCCCTGATTTAAAAATCATGTCCTGAGCACGTGTAATTGCATCGTTAATATTATTTTTTACGCTATGCAGTTGCGGATCGCTTAAGAGGTTTTGCACTGCCAAAGTAGCATCATTCCATATGTGTGGCCAGTGCCTAATTAGCGAATCAATTTGGGCCTGAACAATTGGCAGTAGTGTATTAACAATCCAAACTAACAAAACAGCTACTAAGAGGAACAAGACAATAATTGTCGCAACCCGCGGCACTTTATACTTGCGTTCTAATAAATCAACTAGCGGATTCATAATATAGTACTGAATTAACGCGAGCACCAACGGGGGCAAAATCGCGCTAACAAACATTCTAGCTGGGTTCATCACAAAGGAAATTTTATTAAACACCCAAATAATTAGGAAGAATAATAAAATATTTACCAAAGCAATGCTAAAGCGATTGTTTAAAAACCATTTTTGAAAAATGGTTTGTCTTCTGTGCTTTTTTTCCAAGTCCATCAAATCATCCTAATCAAATATGTTCATATACAATGTCATCGTCGATTTTAAATTCTGGCATGCTCTGCTCTTCTGTTAATGGTAAATAGACAGCATTAGCTAAGGGATTCTTCGGCTTTTTTTGATTAAAAAACAAAGTTAAATGTCCCATTGCCTTCATATCACTGACCACCATTGCACCAACATAGTCAGCAATAAACGTTTGTCCATCAATTGTAATGGTATCACCTTTTTTAAAAACAAAGCTACTAAGTGGTGTGTTGGAATCAAACTTTTGAATTATTGAAACTTCAGCTAATTCTGGTGTGATATTTTCACTGAATAAAATCACCATTTCACCTTTTGGTTCAATTGCCTGTTTGCCAATTTTTGAAATCGTTGAAATCCACTTCATTTTGTCATTCTCCTTAGAATTTCATTTTAGCATAACAAAAACCGCTTAACTATTATATAAGCGGTTTTATTTGTCAGATCTTTACTTTTTATGGTAAAGAACCCATTTTTTAATTTCATCAATAATAACCAAAGGAATTGGTAAGCAGAAGAGGAATAGCCAGTCCACTGGCAGTAGTGGCGTGGTATTAAATAATTCCTGCAAACCTGGGGTTATGGTCAAGATCAAGAACAAGATAACTTCAAAAATAATGCCGAACCAGATGCTTCGATTAGAAAACAAGCCTTTCTTAAATACCGAAACCTTGTTTGTCCGGCAATTCAAGACATTGGCAATTTGAGAGAAAATGATTGCTCCCAATACCATCGTTGTCGCGCGCATATATACTGCGCCCTTAGAAGCCAGCGCAACACTTGGCCAACCGTTTTGCATATTCACGAAGAAATAGGCACCAATGGAAATGATACTTGATATCAAACCGTACCATAAAAATGCTTTGATAATTACGCTTCGGTTCAATAAGTGCTCACTACGTTTTCTAGGCGGCTGTTTCATCACATCTGGATCAACAGGTTCTTCACCAAGTCCTAACGCCGGCAACATGTCTGTTCCTAAGTCAACCGTTAAGATTTGCATAACTGTCATCGGAAGCGGAATCAAGCCACCGGAAAACAAAAATAAAATTGATGGAAAAGCTTCAGGCACATTCGAAGTCAGAATATAAGTTAAAAATTTTCGAATGTTACTGTATACTGCACGACCTTCTTCAATTGCTGCAACAATTGAGGCAAAGTTGTCATCAGTCAAAATGATATTAGCCGCATCTTTAGCAACATCTGTACCTGTCATCCCCATGGCTATACCAATATCGGCTTGTTTTAATGCCGGAGCGTCGTTAACACCATCACCAGTTGAAGCAACAATTTCTCCATTTTCTTGTAAAGTTTTAACAACCTTGTACTTTTGCTCCGGCGCAACTCGAGCAAAAATTACCTCACCTTTTAATGCTTCACGAAGTTCCTCATTGCTCAGCTTATTAAGTTCATCTCCGGAAATAACCCGAGCTTGATCGGAGGTCAGGCCAATTTGAACCGCAACTGTCTTGGCAGTCAATTTTGAATCACCGGTAACCATAATGATTTTAATGCCGGCTTCATGACAACGTTTAACTGCACTGTAAATTTCAGGACGAGGAGGATCACTCATCGTAGTCAAACCTACAAAAACAAGGTGGTTTTCGGCAGTTTCAATGGTTAACTTATTGACATCCGTACCTTCTTTATCGATGATTCGATAAGCCATTGCCATGCTACGCAGTCCTTTAGCAGCATAATCAGCATTGCTTTTTTCAGCCAAATCGCGATCTTGCTGAGTCATTGGTCGAACTTCACCATCAACTTGCACTTGATCACATTGCTTAATCACATCGCTAAATGAACCTTTGGTAAAAATAATATTTTGCGTATCATTCCAGCTGTGAATTGATGACATTCTTTTTCGGTCTGAATCAAACGGCAATTCACGCAAACGTGGATATTTAATCAGCACTTTTTGCCGATCAAAGCCAGCCTTTTCAGCCATGATAATTAATGAAGCTTCGGTTGGTGTTCCTAAAATTTTAGGTTTGCCACCTTTTTCTTTACTTGGCTGAACTTCGGTATCATTATCTAACGAGGCAATTTGAACCAATTTACGCAAATCAGGATTTTCCTCATACCATAATTGTTTCTTATTTAGTTCGATTTGACCATTGTTAACATAACCATTCCCGGTAACAGTAAATTCATTTTTAGGTGTCCAAATATAATGAATAGTCATCTGGTTTTGAGTTAACGTACCAGTTTTATCAGAACAGATAACCGTTGTTTCGCCCAATGTTTCAACCGAATTCAGTTCTTTGACCAGGGCGTGCTTTTTGGCCATTCGTTTAACGCCTTGAGCTAAGCTCAAAGTGACTGTTGGCAATAACCCTTCAGGGATAAAGGCTACAATCATACCCAAAGCAAAAATAAATGCCTTGGCAAATGGATATTTAACAAAGAAAATTGCCGCAATCAGGAAAACCAAGCCAATTGAAACAGCAATTATTGATAACTGTCTAGTTAAGCGATTAAGTTCCTGAGTTAGTGGGCTATCAACTTGGTTTTGCTTTTGCGTCAGTTGCGCAATTTTACCAAATTCCGTATTCATTCCAGTGGCAAATGCAATGGCGCGGGCTGTACCTGCACCAACAGTTGTTCCTGAATATACTAAATTAGTTTCAGCATAACTGCCTTCACCTGGTGCATATTCAGTTGTTTTCGACTCGGGGACTGATTCTCCATTTAATGCACTTTGATCAACCTGCATTGAACTAGCAGAAATTAGTCGCGCGTCGGCCGGAATAGAGTTCCCAGCTTGTAAAACAAAAACATCTCCAGGAACTAGAGTTTTCGAATCAATTTGCACTTTTTTTCCGTCACGAATTACTTGTACATAAGTAGGTAACATATTGTTCAGAGCATCAGTCGCTTTTTTAGCAGCACGCTCTTGCCAAAAGCTAAATAGTCCATTAATAATATTAACCAACCAAATTGCTATCCCTAACTGCACCGTGCCACTAAACATCGCAATCGCACCAGAAATCCACAGCAAGATAGCCATCATACTGATAAAATTCTTGAAAAATGATTTCCATTCTGATTCTTCAGCAGCCTTTTTGATTTCATTAGGACCGTATTTTTGCAGTCGTTTATCTGCCTCTTCAGAACTTAATCCATCAGCGGAAGACTGTAAATTAGCAAAAACATCAGAAACATTATTCTGAGCATAAAGCTCGCGAATTTTATTTTCGTCCATTCACCTTACCTCTTAATTTTTAATTTTTCTTATTTTACCACTAAAGCTAACAACATACTTTAACACTTTTTCTTTTTCTGTCATCAATAAAGAACTTAGTTAACAATTGTCATGCTATACTAGATTAATTAGTAATATTACCAGAGTTTAAAAAATGGAGGATTAGTAATGAAGCTACTAATTGGCGGTTATACCAAGAAAAAAGCCACGGGTATTTATGAACTGCCACTTTATAATTCTAAAAGGGGATTAGAAGTTGAAGTTGGAGAAGCCCGTGAAGTAATTAAGGTGGGAGGTCCAACCTACTTTGTTCAAGATGGCAACCTGATTTTTACCATTAACAATGCTGGCAATAAAGGCGGAATTAGCGCGTTTGAATTAAAAAATGATGTCTATGAAGAAAGGGATTCCTACTTAACTGAAGGTTCTTCTCCAGCCTATATTGGCATCAATCGGAGGCAAAAATTACTTTATACAGCTAATTATCACACTGCCGTTTTAGCAGTTTTTTCATATAATGATGATGGTCAGCTAAATTTGATTGATTCAGTGACCCACACTGCTGACACTATCGGACCAAAGTCCGAACAGACTGATGGCCCTCACCCTCACTTTTTCGATCAGACTCCCAAAGGCAACCTTGTCAGTTGTGATTTAGGAAATGATTGCGTTGATTTTTATCGCTTGGAAAATAATAAGTTAAAACACTTGGCAAAATACCAAAATGAACCTGGTTTTGGAACCCGCCACATTGTTTTCAGTTCTGATGGCAACTACTTTTACGTAGTTGGAGAATTGGCAAGCAAAGTCAATGTTGTAAAATTTGATGAAACTAACTGGAAATTTACCAGTATTGCTACATACTTAACCATTCCTGACGACTTTTCTGATCACAACGGTGCTGCTGCGATTAAAATTAGTCATGATGGTAAATTTATTTATGTTTCAAATCGTGGACATGATTCAATAACTGTTTTTGCGGTTAAGAGTGACCATACGTTACAACTTCGACAGCGCATCTCAACTTTTGGTGAATTTCCACGCGATTTCAACTGGGATAAAAGTGAGCAGTTTGTTGTGGCTACTAACCAAAATACTGACAATGCTACACTGTATAAGCGCAGTGCAAAAGATGGCTGCCTGACACCTATCCAAAAAAATATTTATGTTCCAGAAGGAACACGAGTTTTATTCAGCGAATAAAAGATTCTTTTAACTAATCCAGTAAAAAACTTCGTAATTTCTTGATCTAAAATCTAAGAAATTACGAAGTTTTTTGTTTCCAAAATATATCATTACTTCTAACAATTCACTATCGATTACTTTGCCACAGCTTCTGCATATCAGCTGGATCCTCAACCGTCACTGCAACTTGCTTTCCCTCAATAAAAGGATCAGGAAAAGCCAAATAAAAGCAATTGAGTGCTTGTCGGTTGAATTCATCTTCTACACCATATAAGGAATCACCAAACAACGGATGCCCAATATATTGCATATGTAGACGAATTTGATGAGTGCGTCCAGTAAAAAGACGCAGCTCAACTAAACTAATACCTGATGCCTGTTCAAGCACGCGGTAAGCCGTGAGGGCGCGTTTGCCTTGCGAATCAATACAGCGCTCAACTGCCTTACCCTTTCGGCCAATTGGTGCATCAATTATTCCTTCTAATTGATCTTTAGGAAAATTTCCATGTACTATTGCATGGTATTTTTTTTCGAAATTTTCCTTACTTATTTTGCTAAAACGTGCATGCGCAATCGCACTTTTACCAATTAATACGAGACCGGAAGTATCGCGATCAAGTCGAGTTATCACATGCGGCTTAGTTTCCGTTATTTTTTCTTTTTCAAAATAACCCAAAACCTGGTTAACTAAAGCGTTATCATTATAGCGCGAAGGAATTGATAAAACTCCAGCTGGTTTATTTACTACTAGATACTCTTCTGTCTCCAAAATAATTTCTAAGGGCCTCCGAGAGGGTTGTAGCCAAGAATTAACTCTTTCTTTTCCGGGAACAAAGATAATTTCATCTCCCAAATGAAGACGATAGTTAGTATAGCGCCGTTTGTGATTGACTAAAATCATGCCACCATTGCTTTTAGCACTATTAATGGCTTTCTTAGAAAAACCATTTTTCATTAAAAAAGCTCCTAATTCCTTGGGAGCATTCTTTTCAACAATAATTTTAAATAGGGTCATCTTTGTCACCAATAAATGCACTTTGCACGCGCGACCAAAAATGCGTATGTCCGAAACGATCAAACCGAATTTCCTTATTTGAAATACGGTAATTTATTTGCTTGGCATTATGAACATCGATCCTCTTACCATCAACTGTCATCACAAAATGGTCTGAATTAGGCACAATTGTTATCCATTGTTCAGGTGCAATCACAATTGGCGAAGATAATGACCTAAAAACCCGATTATTAAGCGAAGCAATTTCAGCCATTTGAAGAGCTTTTAAACGGGGGTGAATTACCGCCCCACCCAATGACTTATTATATCCTGTCGAACCTGTTGGAGTTGAAACGCACAATCCGTCCCCACGAAAACTCTCAAAAAATTTACCATCAATGTATACACTAGCTTCTAGCGTATGCGATATTCTCTTCACAGCCGACTCATTTAGAGCCAAATAATACTTTTTTTCGCCAAATTCAGTGACCAACTCGGCCTCAAGCAACGGATACTTAGCCGATTCTGGTTCACGCAAAAATAGAGCATCAATCATTTTATCTACTTCAGGGCCACGCCAATCAGTATAAAAACCCAAATGCCCAGTATGGATGCCAATAAAGCGAATTGAACTAATTTGACTTTCATAGCGGTGAAAAGCACTGATTAATGTGCCATCGCCCCCAACAGTAATTACAACGTCAGGATATTTAGCATCAAAAACGACGCCATCTTTTGATTCGAGCACATTTTTGAGATGCGCCACAACCTTGAGTGTTTCTGGATTGGCGTTATGAGCAATCGTAATCCTCATTGTTTTTCCTTACCTTTGTTTTTCGTGAAGACTTTTTGCGCCTCTTGTACTTCATCTTTTATCAGCGACATCTCTTCATCAAGTTTATATGCTGTCTCAGCCGTTGACTTAAGCCGCTTAGAAATATCATCAGGATATGATCCTTGATACTTGTAATTTAAAGTATGCTCAACTGTTGCCCAAAAGTTCATTGCTAAGGTGCGAATCTGAATCTCAGCCAGTATTTTTTTAGAACCTTCAGGTAAATAAACGATATAAGAGATAACCATATGATATGAACGATAGCCAGATGGCTTAGCATTTTGGACATAGTCACGTTCTTCAATAACTTCCATGTCGTCACGTTCGTGAATCAAGTCAACCACTTTATAAATATCATCTACAAATTGACAAACGATTCTAATTCCGGCGATATCCTGCATATCAGTTTCAATCACGTCTTGACTAATTACCCGACGCTGCATTTTCTCCTTGATTGAATCAACCGTTTTTACTCGTCCAACCACAAATTCAATTGGAGAATGTTCCCCTTTAGTTAAAAAACTCTGTCTAAGGGAGCGAAACTTTACTTTTAATTCTCGAACAGCCTCGTTATAAGGCCATAAAAAATTATCCCATTCAATATCATTCATAGAAATAATTCCTTTCTTTGCAGCACACTTATTTTAACATAAAACAAATGCTAGCAATTTTTTTAGGTGTATCTTTAGATGATTTTATTTAGGAATAAATTGCTGTAACACTAAGAATCCAAGTACCAATTGTCTGCTACCGCTATTAATATGCTAAGATTATGATAAATTAACTAACTACGGTCAACATAAAAGCAACAAGTTAACTCGTTTCTATACTACAAATATTGATAAAAAACTCTTTTGCTATATCTTTTTAAGTTTGTAAACCTTTTTTTTGACTATTTAGGTAGTAATGATACAAAATAGTACCAGTTAGAGCTTTATACTTAAGTTCTTTTAGAAAACCTATTTATTTTTGGTTACCTAGATTGCAAATTTGGAGAGAAATTTGATGTCAAAAAATGATGAAATAGAAGCTAAAATTCTTTTGCCTAAAAGCACTTATCAAAAAATGTGCCGTGATTTTGTCGTAAAAAGCAGTTTCAACCAAGAAAACTACTATTTCGACACGGATAACGCTTTATTAAAGCAAGAAAAAATCAGCTGCCGCATTCGCTTATTTGATGACCATGCCGAACAAACTTTAAAAGTGCCCAACAAAAATCAAGTACAACAAAAATTTCATGAAGCCATCGAAATTAATGACAATTTATCATTATCTCAAGCGCGTAGTTTAATTGAAAAAGGCCAACAAAATATTTATTTTGCTTTTCAAGGAAATGTAGGTCAATTTCTTCAAGATTATTTTGGCAATAATATTAACCTAAAATTTCAAACTTATAGCAAAACTCATCGAATTTTAGCCAATGGTCCTAAAAACTGTGAATTAACCTTCGACAAAACAAGTTATCCAGATCAATCTGAAGATTTTGAGTTAGAAATTGAAAATTCTAACCCCAATCTGATTAAGAAAGTTCTAGCAGTTTTAAAGGAAAAATATGGCTTCCGGCAAAATTCATTAACCACAAACCAAGCAAAAATTGCACGCGCTTTCAGTCATCGTGGTAAAATATAACCGAATGAGTATTTTGTGATTTTAAGTGTTACTTAAATTAATCACCTTATTAAGGAGCCTGAACATGTTTGAGATTTTTCTTTTTGTCAATCCAATTGGCATTCATTGTTATGATGCTGAAATGGCAATTAAGGGAGCAATCGATGAACTCGGCGTTGAATCATGTTTTCGTTTTATTCCTATTACTAACGCCAAGGTCATTAAGGAAGATATTATAAGAAGAAAAACTATTGGTCAGACTGTTAATGACATTCCGCAATACACTATGGCCTCCTATCAGGCTTTGCGCAATTATCATGCAATTAAATTCGAATACGGCAACAAAAAAGCGCGCTCTTATTTAGTTAACCTGCAAAAAGCTATAAGTGCAGACTTTAATGTATATTCGCAAGACTTGCCAGAGCAAGTTGCACAAGACTTAGGGCTAAACTTCCAAAGAATAATTGATCCCCGCATTAGTAAGTATATTGATGACTCCACAGAACAAGATAAGGAGCTTGCTCAAAAATTTAACGTGCAGAATATTCCTACAACAGTTATTTTCAACGAAAATAACAATTATGGCATTCTACTTGAAGGCTTGATTAGTCAAGACAAGTTAGTTAAAATTTTCCAAAATAATAAGTGTCTGCATCTTTTTGAGCCAGAAGAAGCGGAAGAAAAAAATTATTTTGAGGCAAATCACTTACGTCTTATGTAAAAATGAAATAGCATTGTTACATGAATTAACTGAACGAAATTTCCTAAAAACCCAACTTGGCAAATCTTCAACAGTTAAATGATTTTGATAGAGCATTGAGGCAACTTGCAATCCTTCAATGCTTTTTTGTTTTAATTGCATTTGCAAATAATTTTTTTGTAAAGTTGGATTTATCTGATATTTTTTGAACTTAGGCAAGAAACGCCATAGTTCAGCTATTCCCGTGCCATTTAGTGCGAATGCTTTTACTTGATAGTGTGCTTGATTGGTTATCGGCTCAAGTAAAACATTGAATTTCAAGCTAATTATCTTTTGGAAAGGGTTTATTTCTAAATAATAATCATGCCACTGTTTGTTTTGACGAAAGAAAATAAGCTGCGATTTTTTGATATTATGTTGCAAATAGTGACGCTGACCTACTATCCAAATGTCCGTTATCCCTATTTGTCCATATAGCAAATGGCGGTGCCGAAATTCGGAGCGATTTAAAGGAGCACATTGTATTTCAAAAGCTAAATCAGTGCCTGCGAGAACATCTGCCCGTAATTGTTTATTAGCCAAAACAACTTCAGTCTCAGCAGCAAAATTAGCGGCAAGCAACGCCTTTTTTAGCAGTTTTTTGCTTAAAGCATGTTCCTGCTTTTCGCCAACTTGATTAATTATTAGCGGTATATGTTTGAAATAAGCTGTCTGCTTTTTTACAATAAGCTGCACTTCTTGCTGACAATGCGGACATAAATAGTGCTTTTTAAATAGCCGCGAACTATTTTTTACTATTTTAGCTTGTTCCGTTGCCAAAACTAGTTCATTATTTAACAGCGCTGCGTACAAATTTATCACCCACAATTTAAGTACGCTAAAAATACGGCTAATTTTCAAACAAACAAAAAGACCCCAAATTAACTATAGGGTCCTTTATTTTTAGTGCTCAATCTTGCCAAAATAGTGGCGCAGTTTCTGCAGAGCATTTCTTTCCATTAAGCACTTACCGGTTGTTCTGACTCGTGCTATTTCACTTTGTTTAACCTTAATCCCATATTCATTAGCAATTGTCCAGGCATCAGCTGGCTTAAGCTCTGAATAATTCTCGCTTTCAAATGCTAAATCCAAGTAAAACTTGCCACGCTCAAAGTACAGGCTCGAGGCTAAATCACTAACGCGCAAGCTTTCAGCTAATTCGATAGCCTTGTCAAGGTCATCGAAACTATAAGCCTGCCGTTTCTGCAACTTCCAAAATTGTTTCTTTACCTTTGGCTTAGCATCGTCTGTATTAAGCTCTTTGCCACTATCTTCATCGTCATCATCTTCTAAATCTAAGAATGATCTGCGCGTGTCTTCAGTGACATCGCTTTTTAAATCGTTTAAGTTGCCATCAAACAATTTCGATAAACTATCGTGATCTTTTTCAGTTGCTTTTGTAATTAATAAATCTAGTCCACCATTGTTTGGCATTACTTGAAATGTTACCGGGGCATCTTGGCTAAAAGAATGGTCAGTATCAATTTCATCCAAAATTGAATAAAAGAAGTGTTGGATCTTATTTTTATCGCCCAGCAAATCTAGAACTTTGAGACCACGTTTAGCTAATTCAACTTTATCAATTCTCACGCGGATAGTATTTTCGTTAATGTGTTCTACTTGCATGAGTTCTCACCTCCGTCAGATCCTTTGTTCTATTGTAGCGTATTTTGCAAATAAAATAAAAGCGTTAGTTCAAAAACTAACGCTTTTTTCTCCAGAAGAACTAAGTACTATAAATCAGCAATTTTTTGCATTTCTTCAAGTTCTAAGCGACGAACTTTCCTTGGCAAAAATCTTCTGATTTCGTCTTCGTTATATCCAACTTGAAGTCGACGATCATCCATGATAATTGGTCTTCTTAACAGGCTAGGATTCTTTTCAACTAAATCAAGTAATTGATCAATTGATAAATCATCTAAATTAACCTTTAATTGTTGAAACGCTCTCGAACGGGTAGAAATAATTTCCTCAGTACCATTTTCAGTCATTCGTAAAATTTGAATAAGCTCTTCTTTAGAGAGAGGCTCCGAAAAGATGTTTCTTTCTTTGAAGTCAATATTGTGCTTCTTTAACCACGCCTTAGCTTTACGGCATGAGGTACAACTTGGAGATATATATAAATTAACCATATATTTCACGCTCCTTTGAAAAATACTATTTCATTACCTCAAATAGTATATCATAGCACTTTCTTTTTGTAAGTAACTTCAATAACACTATCTATATCATTATGATAGATCCAAATAGTGAACAAACTGTGAATATTGTCTCAAGAAAAGGTAAAGAAATTGAAAAAGACACACCAACCTAAATTAATGTGTCTTTTTATTTACAAACCTAATTATTCACTTTTTTCATCAAGTCGTCAACTAATTTTTCATTTTCTTCAGCAGTTTCTGAAACAAAACATGCTTTGTTTGCTAACTCTTTGATGTCTTCAGTATTTAGCTTCTTCATTAAACTTCTAATTCGCAGGATTGAAGTTGCGCTCATTGAATACTCATCAAGCCCCATTGAAAGTAAAATAGGGAACATCGTATTATCACCAGCAGCTTCACCACACATACCACACCAGATACCATTTTCATGGGCTGCGTCGATAGTGTGCTTAATTAACCTAAGAACAGATGGATTAGCTGGTTGGTACAGATAAGAAACATTATCATTACCACGATCCGCAGCCATTGTATACTGAATCAAATCGTTAGTACCAATGGAGAAGAAGTCAACTTCCTTAGCAAACTGGTCAGCCAAAACAGCTGCCGCTGGAACCTCAATCATCATCCCAACTTCAAGATTGTCACCAACTTCTATACCCTTGGCAGTCAACTTATCTTTTTCTTCAGCTAAAATTGACTTAGCCTTGCGTAATTCGTCTAGTGTACCTACCATTGGGAACATGATTCCAAGTTTTCCAAATGCCGAAGCACGTAAAAGTGCACGTAATTGAGTACGGAAAATGTCTTCATTTTGCAGGGATAATCTAATTGCCCGAACACCTAAAAATGGGTTCATTTCTTCAGGTAAATCCCAGTAATCAAGATGCTTATCACCACCAATATCCATGGTTCTGATAATAACTTGCTTACCATTCATACCTTCGATGACTTCTTTATAAGCCTCAAACTGGGCATCTTCCGTTGGAAAGTCTTTAGAATTCATGTACAAGAATTCAGTTCTGTACAAACCAATAGCTTCAGCACCATTTTCGTGAACACCTGACATATCATTCGGTGTACCAATGTTAGCAGCAATAGTAAACTTCTTACCATCGGCCGTGACTGATGGTTCATTCTTTAGCTTTTCCCATTCTGCTTTCTGCTTTAGGAAGGCATCGCTTTTCTTCTTATAGTCAGCAACTTGTTCATCAGTTGGTTCAATAACAACATCACCGTTTAAACCGTCAACAACCAATGGCTGACCGCTTTCAACGTCTTGAGTTATTGATTCAGTACCAACAACAGCTGGCAGTTCAAGCGAACGCGCCATAATTGCAGAGTGGGCAGTTCGTCCACCGATATCAGTAACAAAGCCCTTAACGAATTTCTTGTTTAATTGCGCAGTGTCACTTGGCGTCAAGTCGTGAGCAACAACAATAACCTCGCGGTCAATGGCTGCCGGATTAGGTAATTCCTTACCTAACAAGTGAGCCATGATTCGCTTTGAAACATCGCGAACATCAGCAGCACGTTGTTGCATATATGCGTTATCAGTCATACCTTCAAAAATCTCAATAAATTTTTGAGAAGTTTCATCAAGCGCAGCTTCACTATTAATCTTTTGTTCCTTGATTTCGTTTTCAATGGCCCCAGTGAATTCTGGATCATTTAAAATCATCAAGTGAGCTTCAAAAACTTGAGCTTCGTCTTCACCTAAACTCTTCTTCGCGCTATCACGAATTTGTTCAACTTCAGCGATTGAAACTGAAACTGCTTTTTTATAGCGAGCCAATTCACTTTCAACATCACTCACAGTAGTTTTTGAAAACGAAAGATCCGGTTCAACCAAGAGGTAGGCTGGAGCTACAGCAATACCATCACTTGCAGCAATTCCTTTTAATGTCTTGGTCATTATTCAGCCAAACCCTCTTTTTTCATTGTTTCAGAAATAGCGTTGATTGCATCTTTTTCGTCGTCGCCATCAGCACTAATAGTAACATCAGCATTTTTACCAACACCGAGTGACATAACACCCATGATTGACTTCAGGTTAACTGACTTGCCGTTGTACTCCAAGTTGATGTCTGAACCAAACTTTGAAGCTGCTTGTACTAATAAAGTAGCTGGACGAGCATGAATACCTGTTTCTGCAATAACATGAAAATCGCGTTTTTCCATTATAAAATATCTCCTTTGAATTGAAAAAATCAAACCGGTAATAAATACCTATTCGTGTATTTAGACTATCATTTTTTTGTGAAATAGACAACAAAAATGTAACAGTTTACATCATTAAAGTTCTGACTTTGACTGACTGTAAACTATTTTTCCACCACGTAGAGCTTTACCAGTTATGTTCTGTCGTTTGCCAAAAGATCTCAAGGCAGCTTGGAAGTCAAATGCTTTATCTGGCTCAACTTCATAATGATCTAATTCTCCATTTGCCAACTGCTTGAGAATTTCTTGATAATCCAAATATACCACCGTTTCCTAAATACACTAACCTGCATTGTTCTTAGCAAATTCCGGCTTTTTGCCAAGGTCAATTTTAGCATATTTGGTTCTTACAAAAAATAAGTTTTTTCAGTTTTAGCACTTGCATATTGCGAGTGCTAATTATATAATTTAATCATTGAAAAGAAAGGCGGTAAAATAATGCTTTGTCAAAACTGTCAAAAGCGACCTGCTTCTATTCACCTGTACGCAAAGGTTAATGGGCAAAGCCGCGAAATTAATTTATGTCAACAATGCTATCAAGAACTTAAGCAACAAGGAAATATTAATATGAATAATGAAAACAACGGACCCTTCGGTGATCTCGGTGATTTCTTTAGTTTCAACGGAAATAACGGAATGAACGGCAATCCAAATGACCCTGGTATGAATGGTGGCAATGGCACACCTAATGGCGGTGGCAATAACCGCTCCCTACTTGATCAATATGGAACCGATTTGACTGCTCTAGCTCGAAAAGGCAAAATTGATCCGGTTATTGGACGCGATAAAGAAATTGCTCGAGTAATCGAAATTTTAAATAGAAGAACTAAAAATAATCCAGTTTTAATTGGTGAAGCTGGTGTAGGTAAAACTGCAGTTGTAGAAGGACTTGCTCAACAGATTGTTGACGGATCGGTACCTGCGAAATTACAAGATAAGCGCATTGTTTCACTAAATGTCGTTTCACTTGTGCAAGGAACTGGCATCCGGGGACAATTTGAACAACGTATGCAGCAATTAATTAAAGAATTACAAGACCATAATGATATTATCCTGTTCATCGATGAAATTCACGAAATTGTCGGGGCTGGTAATGCTGAAGGTGGTATGGACGCTGGAAATATCATTAAACCAGCTCTTGCCCGTGGAGATCTGCAATTAGTCGGTGCTACTACTTTAAATGAGTACCGCGAAATTGAAAAAGATTCCGCATTAGCACGTCGTTTCCAACCAGTTGACGTAAAAGAGCCTTCAATAGCTGAAACAATTCAGATTTTAAAAGGTATTCAAAAGCGCTATGAAGATTACCACCATGTCCACTATACTGACGACGCAATTAAAGCTGCAGCTGAGTTATCTGAGCGCTACATTCAAGATAGATTTTTACCCGATAAGGCAATTGACTTATTAGATGAAGCTGGATCGCGCATGAACTTAACTATACCTTACGTTGATAAAGAAAAGGTAAAAGAACGAATTGACGCTGCACAACAGTTAAAACAAGAATCTTTGAAAAACGAAGACTATGAAAAAGCCGCATATTATCGCGATCAAATTGAGAAGTATAGCCAGATGAAGGATCAAAAAGTAGATCCTGACAAGTCACCAACGATTACTAGCAAAATTATGAACAAGATTGTTGAAGAAAAAACTGGGATTCCGGTTGGTGACTTGCAAAAGCAAGAAGAAAATCAATTGCAAAATTTAGCAACTAACTTAAAAGCCCATGTAATTGGTCAGGATAAGGCCGTTGACAAAGTGGCACGCGCAATTCGGCGCAATCGAATCGGTTTTAACAAATCTGGTCGGCCGATTGGTTCATTCCTCTTTATTGGGCCTACTGGTGTAGGTAAAACTGAACTTGCTAAACAACTTGCTAAGCAAATGTTTGGGTCTGAGGAAGCGCTAATTCGGATTGACATGTCAGAATATATGGAGTCTTATTCAGTTTCAAAATTAATTGGCTCGGCACCTGGCTACGTTGGCTACGAAGAAGCTGGACAGTTAACCGAACAGGTTCGGCGTAACCCGTACAGTTTAATTTTACTTGACGAAATTGAAAAAGCTGATCCTTCAGTAATGAACTTATTCTTACAAATTTTGGATGACGGTCGTTTAACCGATTCACAAGGTAGAACCGTTTCTTTTAAGGATACAATCATTATTATGACTTCAAATGCTGGTCAAGGAATTAAAGAAACTAGCGTTGGTTTCACCGCTGAAAATTCTACTGAGAAACCAGATTCCGCCAGAGCGTCAATGAATCAATTTTTCAAGCCAGAATTTTTAAATCGCTTAGACGATGTAATTGAATTCAATGAACTATCTAAGAATGATTTAATCAAGATAGTTAACTTGATGCTTGATGAAGTAAATGGCATGGTAAAGAATCAAGGTATGCAAATCGCCGTAACTGATGACGCTAAAAAACAACTTGTTGAAGAAGGCTACAATCCAGCAATGGGCGCAAGGCCGCTACGTCGAACAATTCAAGAAGAAGTTGAAGATAATGTAGCAGACTATAAGCTTGACCACCCAGCTGCTAAGAACCTTTTAGTGAGTGTTGCTGACGGTAAAATTGTGATTAGCGAGCAAGAAAAAGCTAATATAGTAACCGATGACAATGAAAAAGAGTAGTACTGAGTTTTAGCTAAAACACATAGGTAACAAATTACAACAATCTAGTTTTTTATTAGAGAAAAATGTCAAAATTAGCGTTATACTAATATTAAAGAACTACTAGAAGAAACGGGTGAAATCCATGCATTTAATAGATGTAACCAATAGTTATAAGGACCTAGTTCATAGCCAACTAAATTCGACAAACGTTAATTACGTCAAGGTATATTCTTTGGGCAATACCAGTGTTATTTACACCGAAAGCAACGAAGCAATTGGAATTGCCTTAGAAAATCACGATCGTCGAATCCGTAAGGAAGAAGCGGAGTTTGTCATTAAGCGACTAGTTAAGGAGAAAGATCCTTCGTACGTGGTAACTTTTGACAAAAGTCAACGTTTAATCGAAATCCACATTGACAAGTAGACAAAAAAGCTGACAATCTGTCAGCTTTTTTGTTTGTTTTTTCATTTATAATTTTTCGGTTAATCTAACATCTGGATATTTGTCTTGGAAAAAACGCTCCGCAAATTGATTTTCAAACAAGAATAAAGGTTGATCATAGCGATCTTTAACCAATAAGTTACGACTGTTTGACATCGCCGGATCAAGTTGTTCCGGATCAATCCAGCGCGCTACTCGATGGCCAATACTATCTAGTTCAACATCTGAGTTGTATTCGTTCTTCATTCTAAACTTGAAAACTTCGAATTGTAATTGTCCTACCGCTCCTAAAATATAATCATCCGTCTGGTAATTTCGGTAAAGCTGGATCGCACCTTCTTGGACTAGTTGGTTTATGCCTTTATGAAACGATTTCTGCTTCATTACGTTTTTAGCAGTTACACGTACAAAAAGCTCTGGCGTAAACTCCGGAAGTGGCGGATAAATAATTTCGTTTTTGCCAGCATAAATACTATCACCAATTTGAAAATTACCAGTATCATAAAGACCCACGATATCACCAGCAACAGCATCGGAAACTTGCACTCGCTCACTAGACATAAATTCAGTTGCATTATTGAGACGAATTGGTTTGCCAGTTCTTGCTAAGGTAACATCTAGCCCTTTTTTAAATTCTCCACTACCAATTCGAATAAAGGCAATTCGGTCACGATGGTTAGGATTCATATTAGCTTGAATTTTAAAAACAAAGCCAGAAAATTCAGAATCTTCCGGACTTAATGTTTCAGTTTCATTAACGGTATGACTTTCCGGCGAAGGTGCAAGTTTAACAAAGCTCTTCAAAAACGTTTCCACACCAAAGTTAGTCAAAGCTGAACCAAAGAAGACAGGAGTTTGGTCACCTTTAGCAATTTTTTCGGCATCAAAAGTGTTGCCAGCTTCTTTAATCAGTTCAATCTCATCTAGTGTGTCTTGATACTGGGGATTTTGGCTGAGTTGATCTCTTTCAGGTAGTTTACCCTTCTCGTCAAGTGGTAAAAAGCGTTCTGAGCCTGACTTACGATACAATTCAACTTGGTTATTAGCAATATCATATAATCCCTGCAAAGTTTGACCTGAACCAATTGGCCAGTTCATCGCCACCCCTTCAATGCCAAGCAAGTCTTCTAGCTCTGCAATCAAGTCCAAAGGCGGACGACCATCACGATCGAGCTTATTCATAAAAGTAAATATTGGAATACCGCGTTGTTTGACCACCTTGAACAGCTTCTTTGTCTGCGGCTCAATTCCTTTAGCCGAATCGATTACCATCACAGCTGAGTCAACAGCCATTAATGTTCGATAGGTATCTTCTGAAAAATCTTCATGTCCAGGAGTATCTAAAATATTGATTCTCTTATTATCATATTCAAACTGCATTACTGAACTGGTAACTGAAATTCCACGTTGCTTTTCAATTTCCATCCAGTCACTAGTTGCATAATGCCCAGTTTTACGGGCTTTTACTGTACCTGCACTGTGAATAACGCCACCAAAAAGAAGCATTTGCTCTGTAATCGTCGTTTTCCCAGCATCAGGGTGCGAGATAATCGCAAATGTTCTTCTTTTTTTAACTTTGTCAATAAGTTTTTCACTCATTAATTACTTTGCTCTTCTTCCTTTTGTTCCTTTTCTGGAATTGTCAATAAGACTGTCAGCAATCTTGAACGCATCATCCTGCGCGTGGTTAAAATCATGCCGTTGTCAAGTTTGACTGATAGTTTTTCGCCTTTGGCTGGAATAATACCAAGCTTAGTAATCACATAACCAGCAATGGTGTCAACATCTTCCATTTCAAGATCGGTGCCGAATTGTTCATTAAAATCATCGAGGGGCATTTTACCATAAATGACATATTTATTTGGCGCAATTTGCTTAGATAAAACCTCAGTACGGTCAACTTCATCGTCAATATTACCGACAATTTCTTCAATTAAATCTTCGATTGTAGCGATTCCGACAATGCCACCATACTCATCGGTTAAAATGGCAAGCTGTTGCTGCGTTTTTTGCATTTCAACTAAAAGCTCGCTTAAGTCAGTTGTTTCAGGTGCAAACAATGGCGGATTCATCACATCATCATAATCAATCTTATCAAAGCCCTTTTCCCAAGCTTTTCGTAAAACAGTTCGAATATGGATAACGCCGACAGTTTTGTCTTTATCTTGCTTATAAACCGGAATCCGCGAATATGGTTCACGCAGGATTTCTTCCAAGTTATCTTGTAAGCTCTCCTCACAATCAACCATAAAGGCATCGATTCGCGGTACCATGACCTCACGAACCATCCGTCCCTGAAAATCCAAAACATTATTTAACATGGAAAATTCCGTATCGCTGATTTTTTGTTTATCATGAAGTGCTTGAATTTCCTCAGTTAAATGCTCTTTGGTTTCTTCATCGCTTGAAGGGGATAATTTATTTTTCAGAATATTAAATAAATTCCCCTTATCAGGGTCGCTAGTCATATTTTTTCTCTCTTTCTTAAATAGCAAGTTTAATATTTCTATTATATCATGTACTTAAATGATATGTTAGAATAGCACGTAAGAAATGAGGTTTAATCAATGAAAAAAAGTCACGTCTTACTTGTATTTACATTTTTACTTTTAATACCGTACTTATGCAGCTTGACCATTATCGGAATTGGCTACAATGCCCTAGTCTTGCATTCTGGTGACTTGGTTCGAACCTCAATTGGTGCTTTTGTTGGCGCGCTAATCATGTTTGCAATTAAAGCTACCATTCAGCGACCCGTTGATTTACTAGCAGTCGAAGTTAACGATGGCCTGCTTAAACAACTACTACGCTTTTTCAGCATTAGACGCCGGCCTCTTATTCAGCTTGCCAACGTTGTTTTAGACTTTATTCTTTGCTTTGCTGCTACTTTTGTAGTGCGAGAATTTCTCACTTTAGACCAAATTGTTGGAAAATCGGTTGGCTTTGTCTTCTTGGTAATGCTTTTATCAACTTGTTTGGGAGCCTATGTTGAATACGATAACCTATCGATTGACCCTAAACAACATTAACTAATTACTGACCTCAAGATAGAGCATCTGGGTCAGTTTTTTAGTCTCTAAATTAAGATTCTGAACAAGGTATGGCGTTAAACTATCACCTGGATTCTCATAAGTTTGTATACCTTCAGCTCTAACTTTTTCAAGCAATTTTGGTACAACTTGATTAAGCGGCTGACTAAAAAAGGTCATCGTTTGGGGCTCTTCTTCTACGGCAACCAGAGCTTTAGGTAAAACAAATTTCATTAATCCAGTTGGCACTTCTACTTTATTTGGTACAACTACTCCGTACCAGTACATGAAGTTTTCTGGTCCAAAAACAATCATGCTACTGCGATAATTTTGTAGCTGGTTAGTTGCTAAAAAACTTTGAAAAACCTGATCTTGTTCCATTTCTAAATTGCAACCGTTAAAAGTTTTTTGCTCATCCATCAGTTGATCAGCAAATGGTTTACCAATAAATGTTATTTCGTTTTGTTGTCTCTTCATAAAAACTCCTAATATTCTGCCAATTCATCTAGCGGAATGATCTCGCCAGCAAGAAAAGCGTCAATCTCATCACTTGAAAAGCCATGAGTATAAAGATAATTGCGCATTTTGCTTTCTCGTTCACTTTCTGAAAAACGACGAAATCTCTTATATGCTTTCACACCCTGCTTTTTTAAAGCCTCAAGTTGCTCATCTTCATCGGATTCCAAACCGAGTCCCTCAATGATTGCGCTGGCAATTGCACCTGAAAAACCGTGGCTTAATAACTTAGTACGCATTTTTTGCTCTAGCTCACGCTGAGATAGGCGACCAATTTTGCTCTTCATTGACTTAAGAACACGCTTCCCCGCATCCTGCCAGTCATCATCAGCAACTTGCTCAAGTCCTAATTGGACAGTTTCTGGATCAATGCCTTTTTGGGTGAGCTTTTTTGACAAACTTAACGGACCATCGGTGCCAATCCGTAAATTTTGCCTAATAGCTAAATCAACATACTTTTGATCATCCAAAAATCCCATTTCGGTTAACTGAGCAACTGCTCTTTGAGCTGGTTCATTTGCTACATTATGCTCTTTTAGATATTGCAAAACTTCAAATACTGTTCTAGGCTCAAAGTTTAAGTAGCTTGAAGCCAAGTTAGTTGCCTTAGCATCTTCATCAAACTGTTTGACTTCGGCAGCTTTTTCAGCGGTTAGTTCCTGCCCTTTTAAAAGCATAAATTCCGCCACCGTTTTTTCACTAGCTGAAAAAGCGTATTTGCCATCTAAATAAACGTTATAACGACCAGGTCTTTTTTGACTGCTCACTTTAGTAATAATTGGCATTTAAGTTCACCTTTCTTATGGTATAAGTACATGCTAGCAAATTTCTTTCCTTCTTGCTAAAAACTTTTCCTAGGTAGTACAATAAATTGTTATCATTTTAACGTTTTATTGTAGAAAGAAAAATTATGTACAAGAATTTTAAACAAAACGAAACTAAAGAAAAAGACGTAATTATTACAATTAAGCGTCTGGGTATCAACGGCGAGGGCATCGGCTATTACCGTAAGAAAATCATTTTTATTCCCGGCGCTTTGCCTAATGAAGTTGTGGTTGCTAAGATTATCCAAGAGTATCCACACTACATCGAAGCAGAACTTATTCGAATTAAAGAAAAAAGTCCCGATCGGGTTCCTTTCCCTAAGGGAGTTGATCCTGCAATCGGCGGATTAGAGCTGGCACATTTATCCTACGAAAAGCAGCTGGAATTTAAACGTGATAATGTTTTAGCGGCGCTAAAGAAATATCATCCTCGTGATTTCAGTAAATATAAGGTTAAAAAGACTATTCCTGCGCCAGCTGAATGGCATTATCGCAACAAAGCGCAATACCAAATTGAACAAGACCACGGTAAAACTAGTTTAGGGTTATTCGCACCAAACTCTCATGAACTATATGATTTGCCGATTATGCCAACACAAAATGAAGCAAGTCAAAAAACTGAACGCGAAATCAAAGATTTAGTAGAAAAACTCCACGTTCCAGTCGCTGATCCTTACCGTCATTTTGATGGTTTAAAGACCATTGTAGTGCGGCAAGCACATGCTACTAAGGAAATTCAAGTTACCTTAATTACAGTTGGTCATGTAATTAAAAATTTGATTGCCCTAAGTAAAGAAATAATGAAATTACCAAATGTGGCTAGCGTTTATCAAAACGAAACTGATTGGCGCAATCCGCAAGTTTGGGGAAATAAAACTGAAAAATTAGCTGGTAAAAACCAGATTACTGACGAAATTTTGGGTAAAAAGTTTGCATTATCACCTAGAGCATTCTTCCAATTAAATCCAGTCCAAACTTCAACTTTATATTCCGAAGCCCTTAAGTTTCTTGACTTAACTCCTGAAGATACACTGATTGATGCATATAGTGGCGTGGGTACATTGGGAATTTTAGCAGCAGAACAAGTTAAACAGGTAATTGGAATTGAGACTATTCCCGAAGCTGTGGCAGATGCTAAGCATAATGTTGATTTGAATCGGATTAAAAATGCTAATTATATTCAAGGTAGCGTCGAAAAAGTCTTACCTGAATTGGAGAGAAATGGTGTGCCAATTGACGCATTAATTGTTGATCCACCAAGAACGGGATTAGCAAAAAGCCTAATTAAAACCCTGCTTAAAATCAAACCAAAGACTTTTGTTTATATTTCTTGTAACCCATCAACACTTGCTCAAGATCTAGTTTTACTTAGCGAAGTTTATGATGTTCGCTTGATTGAAAATGTCGATATGCTGCCTCAGACGCCACGATGTGAAAGTGTAGTTAAGTTAACTTTACGCTAATAATTAAAAATAGTTGCCGGATTAACGACAACTATTTTTTGTGGACAAGGATTCGTTTTATCTTGGGTATAGATATTATTGATCGGGATTCATAGTGGTCAATGCCTGATAAATATAATCTACTTTGGAAGTACTAGTTTCCAATAGTCAGAAAAAGCAAACTATTTCGTTATGCAATGAGCTTTATTTTAATAATTTACGAATTATGGAGATAAAACCTGGTACGCGATACACCTCTTGCCACATTCATATCTTAGCGCTTTATGTAAACGCTTGCAATATATTTGCTTTAGCTACTTAATGTACTTGTTTAGAAAAGTTTCAATATGCCTGCGGTATGCCTTAGGATGATTAGAAAAAGATTTTGCGTGCTTAGAGTTCTCAGTGACCCAGAGTTTTTTGGGGCCGTTAGTAGCATGATAATTTTGATAGACCATTTTGGTTGGAACAAAAGTATCTTTATCACCATGAATAAAGAGCATTGGTCGATGATTTTTATGAAGCTGATTGATACTTGAACCGTCAGCCATAAAGTAACCAACTTTTAGCTTATTAATTCCGCTCAAAATCTCGACTAGCGGAAAACGTGGAAATGCGGGCATATTGTAAAGCTCTTTGGCCTCGTGCTCGATTTCGTCTTTAACACTCGTATAACCACAATCTTCAACAAATGCCTTAACTTGCGCAGGTAGTTTAAGTCCACTAACCATCATTGCAGTAGCGGCACCCATGCTTAAACCATAAACCACAATTTGCTGATCAGAACCATTTTTTTGCAGTAATAAATTAATCCATTTTTTAACGTCTTCTTTTTCGGGCCAACCATAGCCAATGTACTTACCTTCACTTTTTCCTTGCGAACGAGGATCAGGAGTCAATGTGTTATAACCTAGCTCGTGGAAAAGCGCATCGTACTCGCCCATATCTTCTTTGGTATCCATGTAGCCCGGTAAAACAACAACAGTTTTTTTCGAATCACGACTGGGAATATAGTTAGCAGCCAACTTGTATTGGTTGTCAGCTGATTGGATATACCATTTTTGTTTTGCTGTCTTTTTAAACCATGTTTTTTCCTTATATAGCGGATCAGATTTCTTAATTACATTACTAGAAGAACTTAAAAAGCTCTTAGGTCCAGGCACGCAGGCCATCTTAAAGAAGTAGATGCCCGCTCCAGTGAACAACATACAGATTAATAAAACAAAAATGACTAGTGAAAGCCACAATTTTTTATGTTTTAATTGTCTCAATGATAAAGCCACCTTTTTTATAATAATAAAGAATAGTATAACACTTAAAATTTGTATAGGAATGATAAGATGAGATTAACTGATCTATTGCAATTAACGAGTGACTTAAGTAATGAAACCACCCTATTTTTAACAGTTCATGACCAAATTCAGCCTCTAGCAAAATTAAAAATTTCAAGTAGTGAGTGCTTGGTTTACCCCGGTCAAAAGCCCATGACTAAGGCAAAAATGACTTATTTAGTTAAAAATTTACATGGTCGCAGTATTCCATTATTTATTCAAAATAATGATGAGAAAATTCCGGTTTACGGTATTCAAATATTACCGGAAAGCAATTCAATTAGACTAACATAAAAACCTATTTTTTAATTCCCGTTGAAATTTCCATCAAAAACTTACGACGTAAAATATTTTGCTGAATCTAAGCTACCAGTTCTTGATAAGCAAGTTAAACTTTCTAAAAAACTAGAATATCAAAAAAGGTCTCAAAGAAATCAATCATTTGAGACCTTTTTATAGTTAAACTGCGTAAGACTACTTTTGTTTGTATTGACGAACGTGATCTTTAGTGCCGGCAAAGTACCAATAGCCTTGTTCTTCGTCACTTGTAAGTTCAAGATTGTCTAATGGTAAATTCAGAGCTTGGTTAAAAATTTCTTCATATTCAGCGACCGACAATTTTTGCCGCCGAGTAATCATTTTTTGGTCTGCTTTTACATCAAGCGCATTTTCATAGCCAGAAATAACTTGACCAGCATAGAATTCACCCATTGCACCTGAACCATAGGAAAATAAACCAATAATAGCATCAGAAGGTAAAGCACCATTTTCCAGCAAGCTAAGTAAACTTAAGTAAAGTGAAGCCGTATAAATATTTCCTACTTCCCGACTATATTTTGCTGCAGCAGTAAAGTTATTATCGAGCCGTTTGGTGGTTACTTCATCTTGACCTTCAATAGCCAACTGATTAGCCTTAAAACCCATTTTGACAAATGGAAGGTGATAAATCAAAGCAGTAAAAGCACTAGTTTGGAGCGCTGTCTTTTTTTGGTATTCTGTAAAAGTGCGTTTAAAGAAGTCTAAATATACTTCTTTTGAATACTTACCATTAACCATTGCAACCGCAGAATCGTTGGGACGCCAAAAATCGTTAATGTCAGCACTATAAGCACTGTGACCATCTCTTAACGCCATAATCTGTGGCTTAGCCTTAATAAGCATACTGATACTACCGGCACCTTGGGTTACTTCTCCGCCGGTTTTAACACCATAACGGGCAATATCACTACCAATCACAATTGCGCTATGATGCGGATGCAAACGGACATAATCACGCGCAATCATAATTCCCGCTGTCATACCAAAACAAGCCTCTTTAACTTCAAAAGTTCGCACATCAGGTGCAAGCTCTAGTGCACTTTTAACAAACAGTGAAGCTGATTTTGATTGATCAACGCCACTTTCTGTTCCCAAAATTAGCAAGCCAACTCTTTCACGTTCAATTTCATCAATATAACTCAGCGTTGCGTTGATGCCCATTGAAACAGCATCTTGCGTTTGGTCAGCCACACTCATTTTACTTTGACCGATTCCGATCAAAAACTTGTTTGGATCTACGTCGCGCGCACGTGCTAAATCCGCAATGTCTACATATTTATTTGGTGTATAAAAACCGATACGATCAATTCCAACTTGCATCATTTCCCTGCTCTCATTTCTTTTAAAAATTGTTTTGCGCTATCTAATGTATATAACTTGTGGGCAATCATTTTTTGGCGTACCGCTTCTTTTTCTGAGGGTGTTGCATCAAGACTAGCCACCATATTTTTGGCTTGTAATTTCATGTGTCCCTCTTGAATGCCAGTAGTGGCAATAGCTAAAAGCGCAGCAAAGTTATTGGCTAAGCCTGTTGCCACAACTACATTCGCTAGTTCCTGACTAGTGATTTTTTTACCTAATATTCGATAGCTTTGTTGCACATCTTGGCGCGAATTAATTGAACCACCAACTGTGCCAATTGCTAGTGGCAATTTTAATTTGCCAACTAATTGATCATTTTTAACTGACCAGTTGCTAAAGCTGCGATAATGTCCATCTTGATTAGCCCAAACTCCGCAGGCTGCTTCAATTGCCCTAGTGTCATTGCCAGTAGCCATTAAAACGCCATCGACACCATTCATAATGCCCTTATTGTTGGTCACTGCACGATATGGATCATGTTGTCCAATTTCGCTAAGCAATGCAACTTGCTTGGCAGTTTTTAACCCCCCAATACTAGCAATGTTTATTTTTACTTCTGCTTGCGCAAATTGACTAGGATAGTTGGATAAAATTGCAAAAAGTTTGCTAATAACACCTGGAAAAGCAGCCATTTCAGTAGCCATAAATTCCAAAATTGAATTTACTCGATTGGCACCCATTGCTTCTGCTGGATCAATCAAAATTTTTAAATATACCAGTTCATCGGCTTGGGTCATTTCAACCGTCTTGACCCCACCACCATGCCGAATTAAACTAGGAAATTCGGCATTAGTTTGTTCAATTAGCCGAGGAAAAGCCGACTGCAAATCATCAGCAGCAAAAGCGGCATTAACTTGCAAAATAATCTGACCGTAAATTCCATCACGCTGCCCTGATGCTTTCACGCCACCATTTTGAGCAAAAACACTGGCTCCATGATTAGCCGCCGCCACAACTGAAGGCTCTTCAGTTGCTAGTGGTACTTGATAATTTTGGCCATTAACCCGTAAATTCTGCACCAAACCAACTGGAAAGCGCAATTCACCTATAACATTTTCGCTTAACTGATCAAGTTCGTTTAAAATTTGCGGTTCTACTTCTTCCAGTTCTATTCCCTGCTCGCTTAAAATAGCGCGCCTTTTTTCTGGAGATAATTCGTAAAATTTCATTAGTTAAAAATCTCTAATCAGTTCACAAGCGATTGCCTGTCCACCACCGATACAAAGGGTAACTAACGCCTTTTGACCAGCAACCCGGTTCAATGTGTTAATAGCTGTTCCAACAAGGCGAGTACCAGTTGCGGCTAATGGGTGACCAAGCGCAATGGCACCACCAAACATATTTAGCTTATCCTCTGGAATTGCAAGTGCGTTTTTCAAAGCCAAACATTGCGCTGCAAAAGCTTCGTTTACTTCAATGGTATCGTAGTCATTAATGGTACCGTTGGTCTTTGCAAGTAGCTTTTGTACGGCATAATATGGAGCAAATCCCATATATTCTGGATCATTTCCTGATTCGGCAAATTCACCTATCCGCGCTAATGGCTTCAAGTTTAGTTCTTGAACTTTTTCCGCTGTTGCCAACACCACGATACTGGCCCCATCACTTAGCGGTGAAGCGTTACCAGCGGTAACTAAGCCATCAGCTTTGAAAACTGGTTTTAACTTGTTTAAGGCTTCAACACTAGTATCATCGCGAATGTTCTCATCAAAGACTCTTTCGCCCGCAACATTAATCAATTCATCATCAAAATAACCATTAAGCTTGGCCTGAGCTGCTTTTTGGTGAGACCAAACACTAAACTCATCCATTTCCGATCGCGAAATTTGATATTTTTCAGCAACATTTTCAGCTGTTAATCCCATATGTTTACCGGAAAAAGCATCAGTCAGACCATTTTTGATCATTTCACTCTGCAAGTCCTGACCGCTTTTGTCTTTTGCCAAATATACCGAATTAGTCATGCTCTCTGAGCCACCAACGGCAACAATACCAAAATCACCGAGCTCCATCTGGCCTTGTGCAAGCCGAATTGCCTTTAAACTGGAACCGCAGACCTCATTAATGGTTACGCAGCTGCTTTGCTTTCTCATACTAGCACCAAGGGCAATTTGGCGCGCCATATTTTGTCCCAGACCTGCACTCAAGACGTTACCCATATATAAAGCGTCAACTTTTTGCGGATCCAAATTGATGCTGTTCAAAGTCTCGGTTAAGGTGATTTTACCTAACTCAATAGCGTTTTTCTGATTCCAAAGACCACGATAACGGCCAAAAGGTGTTCTTTTAGCCGCAACAACATAAATATTTTTCATTAAGTTATTCTCCTAGCGAAATATTCATGTTGCATATTACCGAAATTTTCTGCTCAAGAATAGTAATTCGAACCACATTTAGAAAAAATTTAGACAAAAAAAGAAACCATTAAATTATGGTTTCGAAAAATAACTATTTATTCTTCTTGTCTTGCGCTTGTAATTTTTGACCTAAGTCAATAATGTATTGGCGTAATTGCTCTTTAGTTTCCGGATGCTGCAAACCATATTCGATTGAAGTTTCAAGATAATTTTCCTTGTTACCAACATCGTGGCGCACACCTTTAAAGACATGAGCAAAAACGCGCTGCGTCTTATTCATGGTATCAATTGCATCAGTCAGTTGGATTTCTCCACCCTTATCCGGTTTTTGGTCACGCAAAATTGCGAAAATTTCCGGAGTCAGTAAGTACCGACCAACAATTGCGTAATCACTTGGAGCTTGATCAACATCAGGCTTTTCAACAAATGATTTAACATTAATTAAGCCAGGTACAATTTCATTTGCAGGTTCAATTACACCATACTTAGAAACTTCTTCATGGGGAACAGGCATTACCGCAATAGTCGAAGCGTGAGTTTCATTATAACGGTTAATCAGCTGCTTAGTCAGTGGCTCTTTGTCCATCATCAAATCATCGCCCAACATGACTACAAAAGGCTCATCTCCGACAAAACTGCGACCACGTGCAATAGCATCACCTAATCCGGCAGGATATGGCTGTCTGGTGTAATAAATGTTAATCCCTAAATGAGTAATTTCCTGAGACATTTTAAGCAGCCCCGTTTTGCCTTTTTCTTGGAGATTTTGTTCTAGCTCCGGGTTCGAATCAAAATGGTCTTCAATCGAGCGTTTATTTTTACCAGTAACAATTAGAATATCTTCAATTCCAGATTTTTTGGCTTCCTCAACGATAAACTGAATCGTTGGTTTATCGACAATCGGCAACATTTCCTTAGGCATCGCCTTAGTGACTGGCATAAATCTGGTACCCAGTCCAGCTGCCGGAATAATGGCTTTCCTTACTTTCATCCCTTATACACTTTCTTTTAAATCTTAGAACCTAATATATCAAATTCAGTGGTTTGATGCCAGTTTTATTGGCGGCGCTTTCTTTGGACATATTCAGCCAAATGTCCCACCGAATACTGTACTTCACCGTAATTCATCGAAACAATTGCAGCATTAACACAAGTTCCAAGTAAAAAGAGAATTGACGAAATATTGAGCCATAACATGAAAATGATAAAGGTGCCAATAATGCCGTAGTTTTCCCAACTAATATGGAAATTGTGCAGATAAAAGCTAAATAGCCATGACAAAAGTAACCATCCAATCAAGGTAGTAAAGACTCCCGGCCAAATAACCCTTTTTTTCAGCTTAATATTTGGCAAAAAGTAATTAAAATAATACAGTGCCGCCATCAACGTAATTACAATTACGGGATAACGGTAACTGAATACTCTTTCAATTTCTCCAACTGAAAACGAAAAAATCGGTCGCAAAAAATTCAAAACTTGTTGTCCAAAAATCAAGGTTAAGTTAAGCAAAGTGAACACCAAAATCATTGCATTAGTCAAGATAATGGTAATTGACCTCGTCCATACAGTAACCTGCCACTTTTGGCGCAGTTCAACTTCTCGAACCCCGTAAACTCGGTTCATCCCAATACGAATTGCGTTAACCAGTGACGATACTGACCAAAGGGCCAGCAAAATACCAAAGGAAATATATCCGGTAGAATTACTTTTTAGCAATGAATCAATAATCGGCATGATAAATTTGGCAATTCGATCAGGAAAAATCAGTTTTAAATAACTAGCAATTGGACCCGTATCGATATGAAATAAAGGTAAAATATTTCCGATGATAATTATCAGTGGGAATATTGAGAATAGCACATAATAAGCAATTGCAATTGCACTAGTCAGAACTTCCCCTTGGGAGAATTTAACTGATAGTGTTTTATAAAACAAAGCAACACGTCGTTTGGCTGCGGCAGCTTTTCTACCCATTCAATTTAGTCATCCATTTCGTCAAAATGAGGCAAGTACTTTTCATAACCATCATAAGGCTTTTGTAAAGTCAAAATCTTAGGACCGTCTTTAGTAATTGCAAAAGTGTGCTCGAATTGAGCCGACTTCGAACCGTCAGGAGTTGCATAAAATACCCAGTCATCGTTAGGATCCGAAACCGATTTTTGCGCAATGCGCCAGTCACCGCCAGCCTCAACCATCGGTTCAACGGTAATAGTCATGCCTTCACGCAAACGCAAGCCATGACCGGCCTTGCCCCAATGCGGAACCTCAGGATCTTCATGAATACTTGGCTGAATACCGTGACCCACTAGTTCTTTCACGTCACCATAGTGGTGCTCATCTTCTACGAAATGCTGAATCACCGCTCCAATGTCACCAATTCGGTTACCTAAAACAGCTTGATCAATGCCCAGATACATTGCTTTTTCGGTTACATCCATTAAATCACGATCTTGATCAGAAATCTGACCAACTGCATAAGTTGTGCAGGAATCTGTTTCAAAACCATTAAGGTTGCAGGTAACATCAACTTTTACCAAATCGCCTTCATTTAAAATTGTATCTTTGCGTGGCGTGGCGTGGGCAATTTGGTCATTAACTGAAATACAAGTACCATACTTATATCCTTCAAAGCCTTGTTCTGAGAGACGTCCACCTCTACTTTTGACAAACTCTTGACAAAATTCTTCAATTTCCCAAGTCGTAATTCCTGGTTTAATTACCTCACGTAGTCCTTCAAACATTGATGCTAAAAGTCGTCCTGAAGCTTGCATACCTTTAAGTTCCCGAACGGATTTAATTGTTATCAAAATTAACTTCTCCTCGTAGTAAAATCATATTTACTAATATTATAGCTTTTTTTAAAAACTTTACTAAAGAATTTCATCAACCCGAATAAATTATGTATAATATTATGATGAACCAATGAAAATGGAGGGTATGGAGTAGGATGAAAGCTAGAATTGTCTATGCCAGTATGACCGGCAACGATGCGGATATTGCAGATATTTTAGAAGAAGATTTGCAAGATTATGGCTTTGATGTTGAAACTAGTGAAGCAGAATTTACCGATGCTAGCGACTACTTAACCAGTGACCTTTGCATCTTCATTACTTATACCTATGGCGAAGGTAAAATGACCGACGATGTTGCTGATTTTTATGAGCAACTAAAAGAACTTGACTTAAGTGGTAAATATTTTGCTGTTATGGGTAGCGGCGATATGATTTATGCTGACCATTTTTGCGAAAATGTGTTTGACTTCGAAAAAATGTTTAAACAGGTTGGTGCAAAAGAGATTACTAAAGCAGTAACAATTGAAAATGCACCTGATGATGAGGCAATTGCTGCAATTGACAATGCCGCAAAAGAAATGGCTGATCAGTTAAATGATTAAGGAAAAGAATGACAGTTCAGCCAAGTTTAATTCGCGGTCGGATCCGGCAATCCGTCGTTTGGGCCAAAAGCTGATCAAAAGACATCGCAATTTGTTTGTCTATATGATTTTTGGCTTTATTGCAGCATTAATTAATACTATAGTTTTTATGGTTATTCATAAATACTTACATAGCCCGGTATTAATTTCTAATACAACGGCATTTGTCGTCTCCAACTTGGCATCTTTTTTCTTTAACCAAAAAGCTGTTTTCACTAATAATGTTGACCAGGAACACTCAACTTGGCAAAAATTGCTAGTGTTCTTTACCTATCGAATCATCAGCTTGATCCCAGACAGTTTAATTATGCTAGTTGGTCTTTCATGGCTAAAGTTAAATGCTCTATTGGTTAAGATAATAGACCAAGTTCTGGTCGGTATTTTTAACTATTTAACGACCCGTTCCGTCTTTCAAGCTCAAGAAACAACGATGATTCAACGGGCCAAAGCGAAAATTAAATCCCAAAAAGATAAACTGAATAAATAAAAACCTGAATTCGAACCGACGAATTCAGGTTTTTTTATTCAAAATCTGTTGGGCGCTTACCCTTTTTATCTGAAAAATAATAAGCAATGCTATCCATAATACGCTCCGAAGCATGACCGTCACCATATGGATTTTTAGCACTAGCCATTTGCTCATAAACTGCTTTATTTTCTAACAATTCCAACATGGCTGAGCGAACTTCATCAACTTGGGTTCCAACTAACTTAAGCGTGCCAGCTGCAACACCTTCGGGACGCTCTGTTGTGTCACGTAAAACCAAAACTGGTTTATTAAGCGCTGGTGCTTCTTCTTGAACACCACCAGAGTCAGTCATGATGAAGTAGCTGCGTTTAGCCAAGTTGTGAAAGTCAACCACATCAAGCGGTGCAATCAAATGAATTCGGGGATCATTACCCAGAACTTCATTTGCAACGGTTTGCACCTTGGGTGACATATGCACGGGATAAATAATTTCCACGTCATCATGACTATCAACAACTTCCTTCATTACCTTGAATACACGGCGCATCGGTTCACCCTGATTTTCACGCCGATGCATTGTTACCAAGATCACTTTATTTCCTGGTTCAATTAAATCAAGCACTTCGTGATGATAATCAGCTTGAACCGTTTGCTGCAAGGCATCAATTGCAGTATTACCAGTAATAAAGATATTTTCTGCACTATGATTTTCTTTTAACAAGTTCGCTTTGCTCAACTTGGTAGGAGCAAAATAGAGATCAGCTAAATCATCAGTCATCTGCCGATTCATTTCTTCGGGAAAAGGCGAATACTTATTCCAAGTGCGCAAACCAGCCTCCACGTGACCTATTGGGCATTGCTGATAGTAACTAGCTAAACTAGTGGCAAAACTGGTTGTCGTATCACCATGAACTAAAACAATATCAGGCTTTTCTTTCTGGATAACTTCTGCCATGTCAATCATCACTTTGGAAGTAATACTCTCAAGTGATTGATTTTTTCTCATGATATTAAAATCATAGTCAGGCGTTATCTTAAAAATTTTGAGCACCTGATCCAGCATCTCTCGATGCTGGGCAGTAACAACCGTAACCTCATCGAAACGCTCATCGGTCTGCAACTTTAGCACTAACGGTGCCATTTTGATTGCTTCTGGGCGCGTGCCAAAAACCATCATTACTTTTACTTTTGTCATAACTGCCTCCATTTCTATATAATATTAATTTCGTAAGAAAAACTCAAGCTATTATGTTTTAATAATTAGTAAAAACAAGAAAATGGTGAAGAAATGGACCATAATTTTATCTTATTATTAATTGCCGCTCCGCTTATTGTTATAGCAAGCTTTTCTCTAGTTTTTTCCTTTGATCGTAAGCGCACTACTCAAAGCCGCAAGATCTTGCTTTTGCTAGCAATATTACTATTCATCATTATCGGAATTCTAACTGCTATATTAATGAAATGGCCAATGTAAAAGCGTCTATAGATAATTAGTTTTTTTGCTTAGCAATCATTTTTTATATTAATTCAAGCATAACTAAAAAGCCTAACCTTTTTAGAAATCGGTTAGGCTTTTTGATGACCCCGGTGAGATTCGAACTCACCTCTACGGTTTAGGAGACCATTGTTCTATCCAGATGAACTACAGGGTCACAGTAAATTAACTTTACCAAATTTAATGGCTAAAAGCCAATTTTTTTAGTAACTAAAACTGACGCATAAAATATGGATCCGAATTGTTTGAATCGGCAATTTTATCAGCTGCAAAAACAAATGGTGTCCAGATAGCTAAAGCAATTAACATATTAATAATGCTTAAAACAATCGCACGCCAATCATAATTGCAGGCTAAAAACGGTCCAATAATTGGCGGTACAATCCCCGGAACAGCCACTTGTACCGGATTTACTAGTCCCATTAAAGTAACCCAGTACGAAAAAGCTACGTTAACTAATGGCGCTAAAACAAAAGGAATAAAGTAAACTGGGTTAAGAACAACAGGAAGACCTAGAACAATAGGCTCATTAATGTTAAAAACTCCTGGTGCCAAAGCAACTTTGGCAATCGTTCGATAATCACTACGTTTTGAGAATAGTAATATCGCAACGATTAACATCAGCGTGCCACCTGCTCCGCCAAACCATGCAAAAGCATCAAAGGAGCCGCGAACCCAAATATATGAAGCTTCATGGCCGTTTCGGACATTAGTGACATTAACGTTTTGCGCAGTCAGCCAAATTGAATCAAGCAGCGGTGCCCAAACACCAAGTCCGTTGATACCAAAAAAACCAAAAATCTGAACCAGCAAGGTCACTAATAAAACCATGCCAAAACCCTGACCTAGTTTTACTAGCGGCGTTTGGATTGAGTTGAGTAACCAATTGCCAAAATAAGTCCCGGTAACTGTCTGAAAAATGAAATTGATTATTCCAACAACAAAAATTGCAATAATTGCTGGGATAAGCGAATCAAGCGCCATTTGCTCAGCATATGGCAAGGTTGCCGAAAGGTTAAATTTAATTCGCGCTTTCAAGCATAGTGCAAAAACCGAAACACCAATCGTCCCAAACAAAATTGCTGTAAAAATACCGGTAGTCGAAAATTGCGAAATATCAAATGCATGATGAATTGACACATTTTTGCCATTGATTTTAAGTTTTGTTAGATTGGCAATACTCATGGCAAAAGAAGATAAGGAAACAATTGACCCTGCAATCGGGTCAACTTCCATGCTTTTAGCCAAATGGTAGCCTAGCGACATAGACAAAAACAGGGCAAATAAGGCAAACGTTCCTCGCCAAACCACATTGCTGACTAAGGTCAGAGGCTGCATTATCCAGGCAAAGGTTTGCCAGCCCAAATTGATTCGGGCTGCTTCAATCAAACTCTTGATTAAAACCGCAATAGAACCAGCAATCGTAATCGGCATTACCGAGACAAATGCATCTCGCAATGCCACTAACCAGCTGGTCTGGGCTAATTTGTTGGCTAAAGGTAAGATATAGTCTTCTAGCCAAGCCACTAATCGACTCATTTTTGCTCCTTTTTCTTTAGATAGTGTGGATGGTAGCCTTTGTTTTTATTTTGGTGTTTTTTATGCTTTTTCTTTTTTACTGGCACGGGATTGGTATTCTTTTTTTCAGAATTATCTTCAACTGTTTTCTTTTGTGGTAGCTCAGTTGTTAAATGGTAGCCGGCAAAATAGGCTCGCTCAATACTAACCGTCTCACCCAATAACTTTTTCAAGTCGCGCAAGTCGTGATCATCACCTAAAGTAACTACGTATCCTTTAGCCCCCATACGGCCAGTTCGCCCCGCGCGATGCAAATATGTATTAGTCTCACTTGGAATATCGTAATTGACTACATAAGTAACACCTGGAATATCAAGACCGCGAGCAGCTAAGTCAGTAGCAACCAACAGTCGAGTGTAACCAACTTTAAAGTCACGCAAAGCAGCCTCACGCTTTTGCTTACCAAATTCGTTTGCTAATAGTCCGAACTTAGTTTTAGTGTGGGCAAGAATACCCGCAAAACGCATCATAGTCTGATTAGAGTCAAAAAACAGAATTCCTTTAAAACGATCAAGTCGCATCAAACGCTGCAAAAAGTCAATTTTATGAGCATTATCAATCTGCAAAAAGTAATTTTTCACAGTAGTTTCTTGCTCAGAACGAACATCAATTAGCATGAACTCACGGGCAAAGATATCTGCGGCATTTTGGGTAATCTCAGACTCAGTGGCACCAAATAATAAAATTTGTGAATCAGGAAGCATATTCTGACCAAGTGAACTAAGCAGTTCCATTTTATTGAACTCAAGAATATCATCGGCTTCATCAATAACCAGAGTCTTAATTTGATTAACCTTAATTCGATTACTAGAGAAAAAGTCGAAAAATCTTCCTGGCGTTGCAACCACAACTTCAGGATGTTTTTTCTTCAAATTATCTTCTTGGCGCTTACGATTGCCCGCACCAACTAGAGTAATACCAGTCAGACCCAGTGCATGAATAAAAGGATTGATGGCATGCCGGATTTGCACTGCAAGTTCCGTAGTTGGTGCAAAAATTACTAAGCTATTTGGCTGTCCCACTGTTAACCGTTCAAGCGCGGGCAGCGCATACGCTAAAGTCTTTCCCGTACCGGTTTTAGCTAAAGCAATACAACTAGCACCATTACGAATTGGATCACTTGCTTTTGCTTGAATTAGAGTCGGCTTAGTTAGTCCTAATTTAGTTAAAACTGTTTGAATTTCTGTTTTCATTATTGTGTTAGCTGTCCATATTTCTGTTTATACTGCGATACGGTACCGTTATATGCTAGCATCGTAACACCATCTTCCAACCCCTTGACAGATTTTACCCGGCCATCATTCGTATAACGCCAAAATGAATATTGCATTCTATTAGGGGCTCGCCTGCAGCTAGTCATAAAGAGTACGTTAGGCGGAAAGTGCTTTTTATATTTAACTTCTATTTCCACCATAACCAACTTGTTTTGACTCTGCAGCATACGCGCAAATTCAGCCATCTGCTTAATATAACGTAAACTACGATCATCAACGGCCGGTTCGATTAGAATCGGTAAGGAGCCTGTATTAAAACCTACTTTTTTCATAAAATATTGATAATGCTCTAACGGGGTTGATTCATTACTATAAGCAATACTCGTACCAAAAGCTAATTTAGTGCCCAAAATTTGATCCCGGTATGACAAGTAGTCATCATCAAAATATGACCGCCCTTGCGTGCTTTTTAAATAAACAAATGAGACACCATTTGACTGCAATTCATGTAAATCAATATAACCAAAATTCTGGTTGAGTTCCACCCCAATTGCGCTTGAATTAGAATCAGGTGGGAGTGTTGTTTGGCTACGTAAGTTGTATACTCCGGCAATGAGTATTCCAACCGCAACCATTAACAGTATAATAATTGCAGGCAGTGTGTACTTGTGATGAAATCTCTTCATCTTTTTCCTCCGCCTTTTTATATACTAGTCTATTATACCAACATCAGCTTATAATTGATAAAAGTTAAATTTAAATAATTTGCAAAAAAGATGACTAGCTAATTTAGCTAGTCGTCTTTTTTATCAACTCAATTAACCTTCTACAGGGTAAACTGGCTTTTCTCCAGCTAAAACCCTTTTGGCATCGGTCATACTCTGCTTAATCATATTCTTGACCGAAGTCTTAGTATAGTAAGCAGAGTGCGGGGTAAAGATTACATTAGGCATGGCAGCAAGCTCGCGATAATTTTCAGGTAATTCAGAAATATCCTTGAATTTCTTCATGACAATTGCCTCTTCACCAGTCATAACGTCAAGGGAAGCACCCGCAATTTCTTGTTTTTTCAATGCATCAATCAAGTCTTCAGTATTAACAAGTGGACCTCGCGCAGCATTAATTAAATAAGCGGTGTTTTTCATTTGTTTGAACTGCTTGGCACTAATCATATTTTCAAGTTCAGGGCTTAACGGTGTATGCAAAGTCAGAATATCGGCTTCTTCAATTACCGTATCGAAATCAGTATATTCAAGAAAAACTTCGTTAGCGGGATTTTCAACCACATCGTAACCAATTACCCGTGCACCTATGGCATGGAAAAGTTCAGCAACTGCACCACCAATCCGGCCAACGCCAAGAACACCGACAGTTTGGTTGTAAATTTCATCGCTCATCAGGTTTTCTTCACGAACGAAGTTCAAGTCCTCTTTTTCATTTTTAAAAATCGGCCCCCATTTACGTAACAAGTACATTGCCGAAGTCAAAGTGTTTTCGGCAATGGCACGTGGTGAATATGCCGGCGTATTGGTTACCAACATGTTATATTTTTTTACATAGTCAAAGTTAATAATATTGAAACCAACCGAACGTAAAGCAATATGTTTAATTCCAAATGAAGCTAATTTTTGATAAACTACTTCATCGTCGATGTCAAAAATCTGCAAGACACTAACCACATCAAAGCCTTTAGCCTGATCGACAGTGTCGGCTTCAAGCTCATCGTCAGTAGTTACCAAGTCATCTTCGGGATGATCTTCATTCCATTTATCAACATAGATCTTTTGCTCCGGGGTCATGTTGTATAGTAATGCTCTCATTAAATAAATCCTCCTTTTTTGGATTAAACTGTATACTTAATATTCTACCTAAAATTAGGTAAAGATTAAAGATTTATTTGAAGGATGTTTTAAACTTGACTGACTTATACTTTTCAATACTGCATTACTATTTTTTAACTAAAAAAGCCATCTTTACGATAGCTTCTTTGGACTGTCTTTTTAATATGCCCGATGCCCCTTCTTATAAACGGCCTTGTCCTTTTGAACCACTGCAGTAATTTTTTCTAGAGGATTTTCATCAAGCACTAAAAAGTCAGCGTATTTACCTTCTGTAAGAGTGCCATACTCATTGTCAATTTTCATTAATTTAGCTGAATTCACACTGGTTTGCAACGCTTCAAAGTTAGTAAAGCCTTGTTCGACCAGTAATGGTAGTTCTTCCGGCGTCATTTTGAAGTCGTTAAACGGAGTACCAGCATCCGTGCCTAAAGTAATCGGAACTCCCGCATTTTTAGCGGCGGTAATATTACCGCGCAAATCTTTCCAAGCAGCAGCGATTTTGTTCATTTCCCAATCAGGAATTTTACCCGGAGCGTATTCAATAAATGCCCAAGCACCAACAATCGTAGGTGTCAAATAGGTGCCTTTTTCTAGCATCAGCTTAATTTCTTCATCATTAACGTAAAAGCCATGCTCAATACTATCGACGCCAGCTTTAATAGCATTTAAAATTCCCGGGTTACCTTCGGCGTGTGCAGCAACAATAAAACCTTTGTGATGAGCTTCCTCTACAGCTACCCGAATTTCGTCTTCACTAAGTTGCGGATCATCCATGAAGTCATTTTCGGTCATTACGCCTCCAGTAGCCATGACTTTGATTGCTTTAGCACCGCGCTTAATTCCCTGACGTACCAACTTGCGCATCTCATCTGGTGAATCAACCAAATGTCCAAAATTGGGCATGTCGCCATGTCCCCCAGTCATCGAGTACGGTCGACCAGATGGCATAATTTCGGGAACTTTAGTGATTTTTCCCTGTTGAATCAACTTACTCAAATCGATATCAATATCATAGGTACTGCCACATTCGCGAATATAAGTAACACCTGATTTTAGCAAGTCATGCAAGTTACTCAGTGCTTGCACTACGGCTGCAACCTCGCCAGTATCAGTACCGCCATCTGGTGTCAGCGGATCCATGATAATGTGAGTATGACAGTTAATCAGACCAGGGATCACGTACTTACTTTCAAGATTCACCGTTTTATCAGCTTGAGGAATTTGCCCATTGCCTATTTTAGTGATTTTCCCACTATTATCGTCCACTAGCAAAAAAGTATCCGGTTTAATTTCTTCATCTGCACCATTAAATAAATTGACATTTGTAAAAACCGTCTGTGTCATTAGAATACCTCCAAAAATAAAAAAGCACTCATCCCTTATACAAGGACGAGTGCTTCGTGTTACCACCTTAAATTTATTTATTACTCACGTAATAAAACTCATTAGCTATCTAACAATAGCTTGCAATGCTATCGGATGCAATTCCGCCACTGGCTCAGTTAGTTCGCCAATAGTCATCAATTAGAAGCCCATGTTCATTACTGTTTGCCTACTAGCTTTCACCGTTTTGCCAGCTCTCTTTATTGACAACTACAATAACTACTCTGCTTTTCAAGATGAAACTATTTAATTAATCTTTAATTTATCACCAAGATTTAAGGTTGTCAATAAGAAAATGGAGCATTCATTTGAGTTTTTACATTTTAGTAATGTAAACCGGATTACCGTGTTCCTTAATCAAAGCAATTAAATCTTCACTTTTAAGCCAAACTGTTGCGGTATTTTCATTTGGATGCACTGCAATTAAAGGCTGAGCAATAAAATACGAATCTAAGTAAAGTGGAATTTGCTTACTTTGGTCATTTAATAGTCCTAACGGTGTTACCGCTCCCGGCTCTAGTTGCAGCATAGTCATCAAGTCAGTCGGGGTTGCAAATGTTAGTCTTCGAGTACCGTTTTCTTGACGAAACTTTTTTAGATTGACTTTTTTATCACCCTTAACAGTCAGTAAATAATATTGCTTTTTCTTATCATCACAAATAAACAAATTTTTTGCATCGGCTTCGGGATGTGGCAAATGAAGTTCGGCTAAATCTAGCATGTTATAGATAGCTGGATGATCAACTTTTTCATAATCGATTTGATGTTGGTCAAGGTAACGTAATGTTTCAGTTTTATTCATGATTAGAACTCTTTTTGGTTCGTAAAATTAGGATATAGGCAATTCCGATCATCATGACTGTAACTATTGTCGTCGATGTCAACATACTAATTGTTCCAAATTTTTGTACGATTGCACCAATAATCGGATTGATTATCATCGTGACTAAGCTAGTTGCAAATGATAAGCCAGAAATAAATGTTGCACGCGATTTATCACTAACCCATAAATTCAGCATTTGCATGACCACCGGATCTAAAATATCTAAGGTAATGTACAGTAACCCGGCACCCAGTAAAAAGAAATACTTGTTGCTTTGTAATTGCAGGCCGGTTGAAACTAACAATAAGCCCGCAATCAGAATTGTTAACGTCGAAAACTTTAACTTAATTAAGCGATAAGCCTGTGTGGCCACAAGCCCGCCTGCAAAACTATAAATCATAAAAACACCGCCATTTGTCGAAGCATCAAAGCCTAGCTGTGAAAGATAGTTGGGCAGTAACATGAAAATCGCATTGACTACAGCCGTAATGATAATCATAAAAATAAACAAAAATAGAATATTTGAAGAATGAGCCATATCCTTGAAAACTGACAAAATACTTTTCAACATACTTGAATATGATTCTTTTTCTTCATGATTAGCTATTTCAACATTTTTCTGTTCTTTAGTTGTAGCAATAATGAATACTGCACCAAGTAAAAATAATGATTGAAAAAGGTATGGCAATTTTGTGCTAGCAGTGAATAAGTAGCCCCCGACAGCCGTGGCTATGCCTAGAATAATTGAACTAATCAGCTGCATATTCCCGCGAATTTTACCATAACTATTTTCTTCGCCATCGTTGCGGATACCTTCATAAAATAAAGCATCATCAGCACCACTAGTTAAAGCATTGCCCACTCCTTCCAGTCCAAAGGAAAGTACCAATACTGGAAAAACTAGACTCCTAGGCAGAAAGAGAGTGGAAATTGTAATCAACGGTGTTAGCACTGATAGCAGTAGTCCGGAAAGCACCACCTTTTTATTTTGAAATAGGTCACCTAAGATTCCGCTAGGAATTTCTGAGAAAAACTGTGCGAACATATAAATTGATTCTAATAGTGAGAATTGAACTAAATTTAGTTTTAAAACCTGAACAACAAATAACACGCTAATTATTCGAGAAAAGCGTGTATTTTTGAAGGCTGTATAAAGATAATATTTAATTGTATTGGTCATTTTTAAAGTCCGGTAGTTATTAGATAGTTAATGGATAACATTTCAATAAATGGTACATTGGTTTTGTATTAAAATTTTGGTTAACAAGATTGAGGCATGCTGTAAAATGGATATCAACTCAAAAAACGGTCGTTTTTTTCATCTTTAACTACAAAATAATACATCCACTAATTTATTTCAGATTGCGCATTAGTAGTTAGTCTTTTTTAGTGTAAAAGTCCTTTAAACGATATGTGGTCACAGGTTCAACGTAATAATTATACTTAGCAACTAAATCACAGATTTCATCGCCATTGATCAAGGTGATGATTCTTGTTCCCTGACGAGCAGTCCTCACAGCATCACGCGTAAAGTCAGAATTAGTAATAAAAATGCCAAATTCCGCATTATATTTATCCATGGCTCCTCTAAATTTATCAATTTCAGGAGAAGAAACTTTGCCTTGCCAACGCTTTGCTTGTAGAGCAACTCTAGTTGTACGGTAATCATTTGAACGAACATAACCAAAACCGTCTAAGCCACCATCAGCTACGTACCTAACACCAATTTTGTCGTCGACGTCAATACCCATTTTGGTTAAAAGACCCCGACAAAACAGTTCAAACTTCTTGGGATTCATTTTCATTAAGGCATCGAGCAAGTCTTCTCTCCACTGGTCCTCTTCTGTTTCTTCATCAGTTGAAATATTACTTGCAGCAACTTCATCTAAACTTTTTGCCTTTAATTCAGTTGAATTGTTGTCTTCCAAAAACGGACGAACATCTTTTTCTGCATCAAAAGTGTCAAGGTCAATCTTGCGCCCTTTTTCTGACAGTTCAAGTATTCTATTATCATCCGTATTAATAAAACCAACTAAAATCAAATATTTAACGGCAAAGTTTATTGTGTAATCAAAAGGATGATATTTTTCACCACTTTTTTTAGATACCCGTGTTTTATCAACTTCAGCTTCGGAAAAGACTTTAGAGCTATCACGAATTTCATTACGTATATCTTTTCTTGTCACTTGACCGCCAAGTTTATGCATAGCAATTAAAACTTCTTTCATTGCTAAATTTTGATTTGTAATATTATTATTTGCCAAAATAAAAACCCCCACTTTTAACTATCTTTTGTTTTTTAGTTTTTTGTTTTCCCATACTAAAGCCAAGCAAAATAATATTTCTAATACGATCATTGCTTCTGCTAAAGTTGACGGATTAAAATTGAGTCCAACTATTAAAGCTAAGAAGGGAATTACACATGAAAAAATAAAATAAGCTTGAGATCGATATAGCCAACCATAAGGCAATAGATGTGCACCAAAAATAATGGTGATAACCATTAGCATTTTGTCAGGAATTGTTGGATAGATCCACATTGCAATTAAAAGGTAAAGCACCTGATTGACTGAAAAGATAATTCCTAACTCAGTTAATGGATTTGCTTTATTTTGAAAATCCACTTTAATTAGTTTTGAAATTATAAAGGAAGTTGGCAGCAAAAAAGCTGCACAAACAAACGTGAATAAGTTTTTAGTCAAAATCGGCCACGTTGTTAGGTGAACACAGGTGATTGCCATCCAGATTAAAACAGAAGCTAAAATAATATGAAGACCCTTTTTTTGCTTGATTGCACAATCTAGTTGTAATTGGTTGATCTTTTGCATGTAAATACTCCCAAAACCGTACTTTTAATTCACAACCGTATCTAAATATAAATTATATATTAGAAATTACATGCATTCAATAAGGGCCATAAACTGCAAATTGATAAAAAAAGCTCATACTATTTTTACCAGTATGGGCTACTTCACTTGTTAACTATTTAGTTTTCGTTTTCTAAAGGCTTAATCTTGGTGGTGTAGACGGCCTTCACCTGTTCACGAACCTCGGATTTCCATTTCAACCAGTTAGTTAAATCGCTATTAGGATGTTCTTCTTTATATTGGTCAAAAAACTTCTTACTCGTTAAATCGCCCATCCCCTTCGTATTTTTAACATCAGGATCATAGTTCTTAACGACATATTGGAGATTACTATAATTTAAGCCATAGTTTTTCGCAAATCCTTGCAAAATTTTCTGGCTTTCTTGATCAATTTCCTCCTGCAAGATTTCTTCAACTTTTTGAGCAGAAAATTTTTGAGACTCACGTTGAACGTCATTCCAAAGACTCCGAATATGATCGGCGCGCGGTTTATTAGTCTTAGCATATTGATCAATATAATCGTCGACTTGCGCTTGATTACCTGAGTCTTGCGGTAAAGCCTGCCGCTCCACTTCATTATTAGCATCAGAAATATAGCTTTTGATCAAACCCATAATGTAACCTTCATCTACTTCTTTGGTATGGAAAGATTCCAGCTCATAGTCTTCGTCAACCCCGATATCAATTGGTTCACCGCTATCAGCATTGTCAGACTTGAGTTCATCAATAATGTTATTGTAAATGCCCTCAAGTCGATCAAGAATTGCAGAAGGAATATCATTAATATCTACCTGTTCAGTCGACGGAAGATCTTCTTGCTTGTCTAGTTCATCATAGGTTTTAATGGCTGCAAGCGACTTATCATATTCTTGAAAGGCTTTGAGAAACTCCTTTTTTTCTTTTTCCGGTACATTTGCAAGCTGTTCTAGTGCTTCCGGATTTTGCACATACTGATCAAGCTTTTTCCGAGCACTTTGATAACGTTTTTTAGAAGTTGTCCAATCTGGCGCTAAAACATCATTCGTGCCACCCTTGGCATACAGCGTCAGTGCAGTATCAATAGCGTCACTATACTGATCAGGATATTGGAAAGTAACCACTTGCCCCCAAGTTTTACCCGCATCATAAATCCGGTTAGTTCTTGAAAAAGCTTGAATGAGATTTTGGGGATTCATCGGTGGCCGGTCAAGGTACAAGGTCGAAAGACGCGGTGCGTCAAAACCAGTTAACAGTCGGTCAACCACAATTACAATATCAAGTTGCTGATTGGGCTTTTGATATGCCTTATCTTTACAAGCTAAGCGATCGTTAACATTGTGGTTATAACCACCTAATTCAGACATAGAGAAACTAGTATGGAACATCTTATTGTAATCTCGCAATGATGCCTTCATCTCTTCTTGATTAGCAGCCGATTCAGCTTCATTTTGCGAAATTGAATAGGTAATAGCTATTCGTGGAAAATCAGGGGCTACTTTTTGAATCCGACGGGGAACTTCACCTTTATCAATAGTCTCGCTAAAAATGCGATAGTATTTTTGCGCTTGTTTGATTGACGAAGTAGAAAAAATCGCCGAATAGCGGTGACCGTTGCTAAGGCCCTGCTTACGATATGCCAAGTCCAAAACTCGTTTAACTACCGCCTTCATGTGAGCATCGGTCAAATAAATGTCGTCGTTATCACTTTGATTGCTATCGCCTTGATTGTCAATTTTAAACCCTAGAACCTTTTTATCATGAATCGCATCTTCAATGGTGTAAGTGTGTAAAACCGGACCGTATAATTGCTCCGTTGTTCTGGCCTCCTGGCCATTTTCTGTTCGAGCATTTTCGTCAAAAATAGGCGTGCCAGTGAAGCCATACCATAACGGTTGACGATTGAAAAATTTATCTAGTTCACGTTTTTGCGCTGGCGTAACAGCTCGATGGCACTCGTCAACAATAAAAGCTAACTGCAAATCTTTTAGTTTCGCATATTTTGTCGCAATCTCAGGTGAATTCTCCATCCGTTTAAAAATTGCGTGCATTTTTTGTCTAGTGGTCACAATCATACTGCGATTGCCATCACCCAGTTGCCTTGCCAGCTCAAAACTATTTGCTGTATCGTCGACATCAATCGTATCGTTGTTGGCATAGGTTTTGAAGGCAGTCGTAGTTTGCATGTCCAAGTCTTTACGATCAATTAAAAAAATTGTCTTATCGATGGCAGGAATTTGTAATAAATTACGCGCCACTTTATATGACGCTAAGGTTTTACCTGAACCAGTAGCATGCCAAACAAAGCCAGACTTACGGGATTTTGAAGCATTAAAAATTGCTTGAATGGCTTGAATTTGGTACGGTCTAAGCAAAATGATCTTTTGTGCTTTATCATCTAAAACCGTGTAATCAGCAATCAGATGATGTGCCATAGGAATTGATAAAACTACCTGTGCAAACTGAAGATAATCATCTACCGGTTTTTTATTAAGATCGATCCAAGTGGTCAAAAAATTGGCATTCAACTTCTGTCCCGCTGCAATATAGCGCGTCGTGGTGCCATTGGTCACAACAAGCATTTCAACAAAGTTATAAATATCGCCAAATTTATCTTCATCAATGTACTTTTGAATTTGTCTAAAGGCATCCATATAAGGAAAATTGGGTGTTTTTAATTCGATATGAATCAAAGGCAAACCATTGATAAGCAGAGTAACATCAAAGCGTCGATCCTGATCAAGAGCTGACATGCCAGAAGCATTGACTTCAACTTGGTGAACAACTTCGTATACGGATGAACCACCAGAAACGTTAGTATTGTCTAAAATTAATAAATCAGCGTCTGGCAAAGCCGAATTATCGCGCTTTAAATGGTGCCGCACTTGCCGATTGGCACCTGACAAAAATTTGGCAGCTTGATAAAAATTGGACTGCGTGATTTGTGTCCGAATGGTCTCTTTTTCATTAGTCGTCAAAGGAACATCATGAAGTTGATCACGATTATTATCTTCCAGAATTTTAAAAAAATTAGCCCACAATTGTGGAATCGTTCTTAAATCTTCCCGAAGGTGCCACTGATTCGTCCCTTGCGTCAGATGATCAATCAGTGCTTCTTCCATTTGGGATTCTTTTACCGAAGTCAATACCATGCCATTCTCCTTCCCAATTATTCAACAAACATATTTTGCAATAAGGACTTTTTAACCTGTTTTAAATTGTGCAATTTTTTATTTTCAAGTTCAATTAAGTGATCCACTTTTGCGAGAAGGTTGCCAATTTTTTGTTGTTCATCTTTTAGTGGAAATGTAATTAGTAACTTTTTTATCAATTTTGCAGATAGGTTACCTTGCCCCCCTTGCAAATATTTTGTAGTGATTTTTTCTTTGTTATATGAAAGCCAGTACATAAGAAACATTTTATTTATATATTGTTTAGGAAATATAGCTAATATTGCCTGATTCACTGCACCAGTAATTCTTGAAATCGCAACTTGTCCGCTTGTTGCCCCATATAATGCATATAGTATATTTCCTTTTTCAACAACAAAAGCAGATGAATATGAAACTGCTTCATCATTTATTTTTAAATCAACATTTGTCTTATTTATATCAGAAGATCTTATAAATGGGATATTCCCATCATAATATTTTCTATTATTCACACTTGGTGTTCCGCCAGACTTTGTTCTTGCTATTTCACCGATTGTGTCTTTTTTCCATTCCTCCGCAAAGCCTTTAAACCGCAATTCCGGTATTTTTTCGCCTTGCTTTGGAAATAGCTTTTGCAGCAGAGCTTTTTTCAGCAATTCCAGCTGATCGAGCTTTTGCTGCTGTAAATCAAGTAGTCGGTCTAACTTAGCAAAAAGAGCGCCAATTTTTTGTTGTTCAGGTCCACTTGGAAATATGAGTATAAGCTTTTTTATTAATTTAGCAGATAAGTTTCCTTGGCCACCTTGTAAATATTTTGCTATGATTTTTTGTTTATTTTTCGCAAGCCAATACATCAGAAAATATTTATCAATAAAAGGTTTTGGAAAAATAGCTAATACTGCTTGGTTGATTGCACCAGTGATTTTTGAAATAGCTACTTGACCACTTGTAGCTCCATATAAAGCGTATAAAATATTACCCTTTTTTACAATAAAAGTAGCTGAGCTATTTATAGCTTCATTGTTAATTTTCAATTCCGTGTTAGTCTTGTTGATATCAGAAGACCTAATAAATGGTATTTCTCCAATATAAAATTCTTTATTACTAACACTGGGAGTTCCACCAGATTTAGTAGAAGTTACATTATTTATTTGGTCTTTCTTCCACACATCCTCAAATCCTTTAAATCTGATATGTGGCATTAATTTACGTTCAGTCATTTATCTAACCTTACTAACTTCTACAAAATATCCTTCAACTGGTCAAGTACTTTTTGAGCCTCTTCATCCGTTCCAGTCAGCTCGTCCATCGCTTGCATAATTTCATCAGTTACTTGTGCTTCTTCATTTTTAATAGCTTGCATATCAGAAGCTACCTTTTGCACATCTACAGGAGGCTCTTCTTCAAATGTATCTACATAACGTGGAATATTTAAATTGAAGTCATTTTCTTTAATTTCGTCATAACTGGCTTTATGAGCATACTTTTCGACATCTGTCCGCTTGGCATATGTATCCAAGATTCGGTTAATATCTTCTTCACGTAACTTGTTTTGCGTTTTGACCTTTTCAAAGTCCTTAGAAGCGTCAATAAACAAGACGTCACGATCCTGCTTATCTTTCTTTAGCACAATAATCACCGTTGGAATACTGGTACTGTAGAACAGGTTTGCTGGCAGACCAATTACTGCATCAATAGAACCATTCTCAAGCAGCTTTTGCCTAATTTTACCTTCAGCAGCTCCCCGGAATAAAACTCCGTGTGGCAAAACGATTGACATTGCCCCACTGTGCTTTAAATGATAAAGTCCATGCAATAAGAAGGCATAATCGGCTTTCGATTTTGGCGGCAAAACGCCATAAGGAGAAAAGCGTGGATCATCCAAAAAGCCCTTGTTTGCAGACCACTTTAACGAATATGGTGGATTCATGACGACCGCATCGAAATTATTAACTTCTTCAGCCGGCCAATCTTCGTCTAATGTATCACCGTTACGAAGGTGACGATTAGCTTGGTCAATATTGTGCAGAATCATGTTCATTTTGGCCAAATTATAAGTTGAAGTATTAATTTCCTGACCATAATAGGTAATACGGTCATGGTTGGGAACATACTTTTTAAAGTTTAATAGTAAAGAGCCTGACCCCATTGCCGGATCGTAAACTGCCATGCCATTAGTGTAATCTTTACCGACTAATGTTAAACGTGTTAATAATTCAGAAACTTGTTGCGGCGTGTAAAATTCGCCCGCTTTTTTACCAGACTCTGAAGCAAACTGACTAATCAAATACTCGTAAGCATCGCCTAAGCTATCACCAGGAGTTTTTACTAATTCAATTTTGCCAATCGCTTGAATTACGTTCGCAACCGTGTCCGTTCTCTTCTGCGCCGTGCTTCCCAGGCTCTTAGAATACAGATCATAGTCGTCAAACAGGCCTTCAAAGTCTTGATCACTACTTTCAAGTTTATTAAAAGCATCCTGCATTTGCTTCACTTGGAAAGAATGATCATTTACTGCTTTTAAAATACTATTATATGTATATTCTGGCTCAATTACATAGCCCAAGGACATTTTTAGCTCATCAATCAGGTCCTGCTCATTAGCGTTTTCTTCATATACTTCCTGAGCTTGCTCAAGCGTTCCATCCGACTGATCAGTTAACAGCTCCAAAACATAATAAAGCATATGGTCAGAAAGATATTTATAGAAAACTGTTCCTAATAAATAATTTTTGTATTGATTAGCGTCCATCTTCGAGCGCAATGAGTCAGCAGCACTAAATAGCCCTTGCTGCAAGCTTGTAGTTGTATTTGACATCTTTCCTCCGCCTTTTGCCATGACCTTAACTTAATAACTTACACTTAGTAAAAGTTATGATATACAGTTTTTTTAAATGAACCGTAATTTTATGTAGATAACATATATAACCATCATTAATTGTACCATTCTTTAATTTACACAAATTAAAATTCTAAAAATTGCTTTTTTTGGTCCTACTCAAAATCCAAATAAGATTATTTTAAATAGTTAACTATACTCTCAAAAACCCGATTTATTCATTCAACTAGCCGATCAAAAATTTTTGCCGCAATTACATTCCTGAAAACCATTTATGACAATTTTTCGACCATTTCATGTAGAAAGAGAAAAAAATCTTGTTTATCATCTATACTAAAGTTCAAAGGAGGCAAAGAAATGAAAATTAATTGTCATGTGGATCCGAATTTGGAAGAGGAACACGGCGAGCTTTGGATTAAAAAAATGACACCCAAGATCAATGACTTTTTACAAGTAATGACCTCAAACGATGATGTTCTATGGTGTCATTATGAATCCCAAATTATTCCCGTCAAATATCAGGATATTTATTCATTAGAGGTGGCCAGCAGGGAAACGAACATTTTTACCGAAAACCAACTGTTTTCGTATAACGACCATTTGGCAAACATGAAGGCCAACTTACCCAGCTACTTCATTGAAGCTTCGCGTAGTGCAATTTTTAATTATAACTATATTGACCATTTGGAGCTACTTGACAACGGACTGATTGATGTCGTTTTGATTAATGATCATCGAATCCAAATTTCCAGACGTAATATCAAAAACCTGAAAGAGAGGCTTGGCATATGAAAAAAATCGTTAAATATTTATCTTACGCTTTTCGGTTCGCCGCAATTGGCGTTTTTATCGGCTTAGTAATTTCACTAATTAGCAACTATTTGGCAAGACCAGATTTATATTACTATCCCTTATATTATTATCCTTCAACGCCAACATTTGTTAAAAAATTTTTCAGTCCTCTAACCGCGTTTACAGTTTCAATTTTGCTTTGGGCTCTAATGGGAATGGTCTTCGGCTTTGGCAGCATGGTTTATGCCATCAGAAAATGGTCATACCTGAAGCAAACAATAACTAGTTTTATTATCTATTATGTCGGTTTCACTCCTTTGGCTATTCTTGCAGGTTGGTTTCCCTTAAGCTGGGTAAACATGATTATTTTCACAGCTGAGTTCATTGCAATCTTTTTGATAATTTGGACTTTTTATTACTGGAAGGCAGCTAGAGAAATCAGAGAAATTAATCAAAAAATCAAGAATAAAAAGAATTAAGAGGAAATAAAAAGTTGAGCACCCCCTTAACTAGGATGTTCAACTTTTTTTACGTCTAAATTACTCCCTTTCAAGAACCGCCAGCGATTGATTGTGCTTTTTACAAGAACAGAAATTTATGACAAAACATCCGTTTTTGCCCACGCACTTTTCTTTGTAGTTTATCGATTTTATATCTATATTTATTAAACTAAAAAGCAATAACTGGACTAAAACAATATACCTTGGATTACTAAAAAATGCCAAGCTACTGCATAACTCGGCATTTTTAATTTAAAACATTAATTAACTATATCTAATCCGCATTCCTAAAAGCACATGAAACTAAATGATCATTGACCATCCCAACCGATTGCATGAAGGTATAAACCGTGGTAGAGCCAACAAATTTAAAACCATGTTTCTTTAAGTCTTTACTTATTTTATCAGATAATTCTGTACTTGCTGGTACCTGTTCCGTACTTGTCCATGAATTAATAATTGGCTTTTGGTTTACAAATGACCAAAGATAGTTATCAAGGGAGCTAAATTTTTCACATATTTTAAAATATGCTTGTGCATTACTAATGGCAGCCTTGACTTTCAGCTTGTTCTTAATTACGCCATCGTTTTCTAACAATTCAGCGACTTTATTATCATCGTAAGTAACCATAATTTCTGGATTAAAATCATCAAAAGCTTCACAAAGTGTATCTCTTTTAGCTAAAATTGTTGACCAGCTAAGACGAGCTTGCTTACTCAACCGCAACACTTAATTTCATTTGTCATCTAAACTCTCTTCATTAAATAAACTCTTACGAATCAGTTTTTTTATTATCGGTAAGGCTTCCATATCCACTACGAATGTAAACAGCATAGCGAAATAAGTACAAAAATTGGACAAAAAAAGGAAACGCCGAAACGCTTCCTCTATTGATTTTTGAAAGCCAACACAATTTGACAAAGAACAGAAAGTAGTGTTTCTTTGCATTTTAGAGTGTGTCTCCAAGTAAACATCTATTGGAATTTATTTTAGGAGCATCAGTTTATTGACTCATAAACCGCAACGATATTTTCAATCGTAAAGCCAAATGACTCAACAACTAAGTTTCCCTTTCCGCTTTCTCCAAAGCGATCAATACCGATAATCACACCTTGTTCTCCCACATAGCGTTTCCAACCGAAGGATGCTCCCATTTCGATAGCTACCCGCTTGGACACGGCTTTTGGCAAAACGCTTTCGCGATAGACTTCTGACTGTTTTTCGAACAAATCAAAACTTGGTAAAGAAACCACTCGTACATCTTTCCCTTTGGCACGTAATTTTTCTTGCGCTACTTGAGCTAAATATACTTCAGATCCTGTTGCAATCAAGATACCATCTGGTTTCTCCCCTTTTTCTTGCGAAACCACATAGCCACCTTTTGCAACTCCCGAAGCAGCTTTTTCAGCTGTACCAGCTAGCACCGGAAGATTTTGGCGCGACAAGACTAAAACGGTAGGATGATCTTGAGCTTCCATTGCCAATTTCCAAGCTGCAACTACTTCATTTGCATCAGCAGGACGAAGTACAGAAAGGTTGGGTATTCCCCGCAAACTTGATAGTTGTTCGATAGGTTCATGCGTTGGACCATCTTCTCCTACTGCAACCGAATCATGGGTTAGCACAAAAGTAACTGGCAATTTTTGCAACGCTGCCAAACGAACAGCAGGTCTTAGGTAATCAACAAACACAAAGAATGTTGCGCCATAAACTCGGGTTCCGCCGTGTAAAGCAATTCCGTTCATTGCCGCCGCCATGCCAAACTCACGTACTCCAAACCAAATATTTCGTCCCTCATAATGACCAGGTTCAAAATCTTTTTCATTGGCAATCAACGTGTTGTTTGAACTAGAGAGATCAGCAGAACCACCCCAAAAGCCTGGATTGTTTTTCGCAAGCACTTGGATTATTTCCTTGCTTGTAACCCTACTTGCTTTATTATAATCCGAAGTATAAGTTGGCAAATCTTCGTTCCAATTAGCTGGTAATTTACCTGCAAATGCTGTTTCAAATTGCTTTGCTAAAGCTGGATAAGCAACTTGGTATTTGGCAAATAATTGTTGCCATTTTTCTTCCGCTAAAGCTCCTTTTTCACCAATAGTTTCCTTAAACAGTTGGGCTACTTCTTTTGGTACGGTAAATGGTGGATAATTCCAACCATACGCTGCTTTGGCTGCCATTACCCCTTCTTCGCCTAATGGAGCTCCGTGCACTTTATTTGTACCCGCATTAGGAGCACCAAAGCCAATCACCGTTTTAACTTCGATGATGGTTGGCTTTTCTGTTTCTCCTTTTGCTGCTTCAATCGCAGCATTAATGGCTTCTAAGTCATTACCATCCTTTACAAGAAGGTGTTGCCACCCACTTGCTTCAAACCGCCCTTTTGTGCTTTCTGTATTCGCTTTATTCAGTGGGCCATCAAGTGAAATATCGTTTGAATCGTATAACAGAATCAATTTGCCTAATTTTAAATGACCAGCTAAACTAATTGACTCTTGAGAGATTCCTTCCATTAAATCACCATCCCCGCATAACGCATAGGTATAATGATCAACGACTGGAAAACCAGGTTTATTATACATTGATGCCAAATGAGCTTCGGCCATTGCCATGCCTACACTCATGCCCACTCCTTGACCGAGTGGACCTGTTGTTGCTTCTACTCCATCGGTATGAAACACTTCTGGATGACCTGGCGTTTTAGATCCTAATTGTCGAAATTGCTTTAAATCGTCCAAACTGACCTGATAACCTGCTAAATGCAGCAAGCTATACAATAAAGCTGAACCATGTCCAGCGGATAAAATGAAGCGGTCTCGATCGGGCCAGCGTCGCGAAGTTGTAGGATTAATTTTCAAATGCCGCGTCCATAAGACATATGCCATGGGTGCAGCACCCATTGGCAAACCAGGGTGTCCAGAATTTGCTTTTTGAATCATGTCAATACTAAGTGTACGAATGGTATTAACCGCCAATTGATCTGTTTGATTAAACATTAACTAACCTCACCATTGTTAAAAATTTCTAAAAAAGATTGAATCGAAGTACAATTAACGAGTTTATTAACGTAGTTAATATCTGAAAGCTTAATAGCTAAATCTTGAAGGAGTTCCAAATGCTCATTATTCTTTGAAGCAATTCCGATAACTAAAAAGGCTTTATCATTTCCCCAATCTACGCCATAAGGAAACTGAGCTATAATTATTCCCGGCTTTTTAACATAAACTCTATCGTTGTCTAATCCATGAGGTATAGCTACTCCATTGCCAATAAAAGTTACATCAGTTTTCTCTTTGTTTAGCATTGAATCTATATACTCAGACTCAATTAGACCATTTGAAAGCATGCGCTCTCCAATTTTAATAATTGCCTCATTTTTGGATTTAGCCTTCTCATTAAGCAAAATTTGACTTTCATCAATTTTCACCAGATAACACTCCCTTTTTTAAGTCATCAACAATTTCATCATATGTTGGGTCATTTAAAAAGTCTTTAACTGTGTAAATAGCTGCATTAGGTGCTGCCTGTTGGGCCCTTTCAAGTAAATTCTCATGAGTAACAACAATTTGCGCGTCTTTGCTTAATCGATCCACTGCACAATTTGTAACATTAATATCAAACCCAGCTTCTTTGATTTTTTTCTTTAAAATACCACTTCCCATTGCACTAGAGCCGATACCAGCATCACAAGCAAATATAATTTCTTTAACATCAGAAGCATTAATTCTCTTAGAAGATTGGGAAACGCTCTTATCCGAACCACTGTCTTCTTGCTTCACTCCAAGCATATCTTGTATATCACCAGCCAGAGAAACATCACCTTCTTGATCCGAGTGATCCGCTTTTAATATAAAGAATGCAACTGTTAAACTTCCTAAGATTCCAGCTGCTAATCCTAAAAGAACAGATAAAGCTCCACCTTTAGGAAGCATAATTAGAAAAGAAATTATACTTCCAGGATGAGGATATCCGGCTAATCCTGATTTCAAAAGAACCCAAACTACAATTTGACATACACCACCAGCTATTACAGCCAAAAACATAAGCGGTTTCATAAGAACGTATGGGAAGTACACTTCATGTATTCCCCCAATAAATTCGATAATTAATGAAGAAGGAGCAGACTTTTTACTATTTCCTTTGCCAAATAAACTATATGCTAACAAAATTCCAGCGCCAGGAGCGGGACTTGAAACGAGCATATAAAAAAGTGTCTTTCCTCCGTGTTTCAAAATTTCAGCGGATCCTAATGGAACAAAAATTCCTTGATCTATAGCATTATTCAAGAAAAGCACCTTTGCTGGCTCAATAATTACTGCGAGTAAAGGATATAAATTAGCCTTAATTAGATAATTTACTCCAACCGTTGCAGCTTGCGTAGCAGAGGCTATAACTGGTTCTATTACGTAGAAAGAAATAACAGCTAACAATAATCCGACTATTCCAATTGAAAAATTGTTGACCAACATTTCAAAGCCTGTCATTACTTTACCATCAAGTAATTTATCTACTTTTTTCATAACCCAGCCGCCAAGAGGGCCTAAAATCATTGCTGCTAAAAACATCGGAATCTTGGACCCAAAAATAGCTCCTGCAGCGGTTACTACGCCAGCTACAGCCCCTCTTTGGCCATAAACCATTTTTCCACCCGTGTAAGCGATTAGCGTTGGTAGCAAGTATTGTAGCATTGGCGAAATTAATGTTGCTAGTTGCTTATTAGGAAACCATCCAGAATCCAAAAACATAGCAGTAATTAGTCCCCAAGCTATAAATGCTCCAATATTTGGAATAACCATTCCAGCCAAGAAACCGCCAAATTTTTGTATTTTTAATTTAAAATCATCCATTTTTTCTCTCCTAAAACATAATGTCTCCGCCGTTTAAGTTTATAGTTTGTCCGGTAATATAACTTGAATCATCGCTTAAAAGAAACTTTGTTAATTTAGCAACATCTTCTTCAGTTCCCAAACGTCTTAAAGGAATTTTTTCTTTGAAATAATCCATAACATGATCTGGGTCAAGATTCCTCTTTTTCGCATAATCAAACTTTTGTTTTTCCCACATATGTGTATAGACTACTCCAGGGGCTATGCTATTTACTCTAATACCATCAGGTCCAAATTCTTTTGCTAACGACTGTGTCAAACCAATAACCCCAAATTTACTAGAACAATAAGCAGCATATTGCGTTGTTCCAACTTTTCCCGATTGCGAGGACATATTAACAATACTTCCGCTTCGCTGCTTCAACATTATCGGAATAACTCCCTGACACATCAAAAACTGTCCTTTTAAGTTAACATCAAGCGTATTGTCCCATAAAGTTTCTGAATGCTGTAAAAATGGGGTGATAGTTGAAATACCAGCACAATTAATTAAATAATCAATAGTACCAAATTTATTCACAACCGAATCAACCATTTTGTCTATATCATTCTTAACTCTTACATCAATCTCGAAAGAAATAGAAGTGCCTCCTGCTTCAGAAATCAGCTTTTCCGTTTCTGAAACACTTTTCTCATTTGCATCTGTACATGCGACATAGGCTCCTTCCTTAGCTAGTTCCAAACTAATTTCTCTTCCGATACCGCTACCAGCACCAGTTACAATAGCAACCTTTTTGCTAAAATTCATAGCTTTCCTCCTAATCTCTTATTAAGACATCATTACATCTCAACATCATTATATCGTTGTTTTTTTAAAACTCAAGAAAAAAAAGACAATCTTTTAAGAGATTGTCTTTTTCTCATCCACGATATGTTAGTCTAAAAGTATATAAACTAATGTCTCCTCTATCACGAGAAACCGAATATTCAATTGGTGATTCCTTTACATCTAAAGTCCTGGTCTTTACCATCTGTATTGGAGAATTCTTTTTAATATTTAATAGTTTAGCTTCCTCAGCTGTAGCTAAACTAGCATGTAACTCTTTTTCTGCAAAACCGATATTAATTTTATATTCTTTAACCATTGTTTCAAACAATGATCTTTCATTAAAGTTATACTTATCTATATTTGGTGTTAATTTTTGAGGTACATAAGTGGTTACATATATTGCAGGGGTATTATCTAGATATCTAAGTCTACGTAATTTATAGAAAATTTTATATTTCTTATTAAATACTTCAAACAATTTGTCCTTTTCAGAAATTTCTATAGTATTAATACTTAGTTGCTCGGTGGCGCATGACCCACCATTCATTTCAACCTCTTCACGAAAGCTTCTTAATCGTTCAAAATTCCACGTATTTTTAAAATCATTTTTTTTAATAAATGTACCTATACCTCTACGCTTCTCCAATATATTTTCAGAAACAAGGTTTTCTATTGCTTGTCTAATAGTGGTGCGACTTAGTCCTGTATACTCAATCCACTCTTTTTCAGAAGGAAAAGGATTGTCATCTGTGAACCTACTCGCCTTTATTTCTTCTATCATAAATTGTTGTAACTGATAGTATAAAGGAACTGGACTATTTATATCAGCTTGAAATTTCTTCACTTGCAAGTTAACCCTCCTTTTTACTAATAGTGATATCATAACAAAATTACACCATAAAAAAAAGAAAATAGAATAGTACATTTCTAATAGCATCAAATATTGTTGTCTCTTATAGAAAGAAATTAAGCTAGACAACTTTTAAAAAAATTGTCTCTCTTCTCATGAAATTAACTCCATTAGGTAATCCGGACGTATGGAGTCAGCAATACGTTTTACAAGTTATGAAGACTATTTTTTCGAGAAGGTGGTTTCTCGTCATATATATCTAATCAAACTTTAGCAATCATAAATTTAGTATATGTATATAAAAAATTATTTTATTGCTGGTAAACACTAGCAATTACTTGTCGCAAAAGCGCAAACGTACTTAAATTAATGGCTTTTACACTATCTCATAAAAAAGTTTCATATCTAATCCGCATTCCTAAAAGCACATGAAACTAAATGATCATTGACCATCCCAACCGATTGCATGAAGGCATAAACCGTGGTAGAGCCAACAAATTTAAAACCATGTTTCTTTAAGTCTTTACTTATTTTATCAGATAATTCTGTACTTGCTGGTACCTGTTCCGTACTTGTCCATGAATTAATAATTGGCTTTTGGTTTACAAATGACCAAAGATAGTTATCAAGGGAGTTAGATTCTTCACATATTTTAAAATATGCTTGTGCATTACTAATAGCAGCCTTGATTTTCAACTTGTTTTTAATTACGCCATTGTTTTGTAACAATTCAGCGACTTTATTATCATCGTAAGTAACCATAATTTCTGGATTAAAATCATCAAAAGCTTCACAAAGTGTATCTCTTTTAGCTAAAATTGTTGACCAGCTAAGACCGGCTTGTTTACCTTCTAATACTAACATTTTAAACAACTGGTGATCGTCATGTACGGGAATGCCCCATTCCCTGTCATGATAGTCTTGTTCGATTTGGCTTTTGGTTGCCCAATCGCAACGCTTAATTTCATTTGTCATCTATAACGCTCTCTTTAAATAGTACTATGAGTCAGATCTTTCCAGCACCGTCACCGCTTCTACATGAGGCGTTTGCGGGAACATATCAACAGGATCAATATGGTTGAAGCTATAACCATGTTTTTGAAATTCTTGTAAGTCGCGCACCATGGTGGCAGGATTGCAGGAAATATAAACAATCTTCTTGGGACCAGTTTCAACCGCTGCCTTAATAAATTCCGGCGTCAGTCCTTTTCTTGGTGGATCGACAAAAATGACGTCGGTCTTCATCCCTTTGGCTGCCCACTTGGGCATCACTTCTTCGGCCTTACCAGTCACATATTTGGTATTATGAATATCGTTTATTTCGGCATTATTGTTGGCGTCTTTCACGGCGTCACGCACACTTTCGATTCCGCGAACCGATTTGACATGTTTGGCAACGGTCAAACCAATCGTGCCAATGCCGGAATAGGCATCGACGACAACATCATCACTCTTAAGATCAGCTTTTTCAATAGCTAAATCATACAAACGCGGTGTTTGCAGGGAATTGATTTGGAAAAAACTTTCTGGTGAAATTCTAAATTTAACGTCACCAATTTGATCAGTAATCTGCGGCTTACCAAAAATCAGGTAGTCAACTTTACCTAAAATGACATTAGTTTTCTTGGAATTGTAGTTTAGAATCAGGCTAGTCACGCCTTTGATTGCTTTAATCGCTTCCGCAACTTTTGGCAATTGCGGAAAGTCTTTATGCAGACAAACCAAAATTACCATAATTTCACCGGTAGCTTTGCTGCGACGCACATCTAAATACCTAACTTCACCTTGATTATGAATTTCATCATAAGCTGGAACACGATTTTGACGCAAAACATCACGCACAGCTACTAAAACCCGATCAATTTCGGGATCAGTCGTAAAGAAATTAGTTAACGGCACAAGGTCATGTGAATGGCGTCTGAAAAAGCCGATTTCAAGTTCACCATTTACTTCGCGCACTGGAACTTGTGCTTTATTACGGTAGCCGGTTTCTTCCGGACTTGGCAGCGTTTGACCAACTTCTATGTCGTCTAAGTGCGCTTTGTTCAATAGGTTAACTACTTGGTCACGCTTAAATTCTAGTTGTTTATCATATTTAATATGCGCAAGCGATGCCAGACCAGTTTGCACCCACTGATTAAGTTCAATATTCACCCTATCTGGGCTTACTTTGATAATCTGTTCAATTTTAGCAAAAGCAAAATTCTTTTTGACCTTTAAGACTTTAGCGCTGACCGTTTCATCTGGCAAAGCATTGGTGACAAAAACGGTCATCCCTTCGTAGTGAGCCACACCCATGGCCTCGTATGATAAGTCAGTAATTTCTAATTCAATAATTTGGTTTTTTTCCATCTTTTGTCCTTTTTTACAAACAATTAGTTAACATATCTATTTTACTAAAAACAACGGTAAAAGTAACTGTGCAAACTATTCTTAACTTTGATTTAATTTCACGTATTATTCTTCACACTTGGCTTTAGATGTGTTAGTTTTATTACTAATCATATCAACAGAAAGGACGTTTTTATGAATAATTTTGATTCAGATAGACGACAAATCCACACCATTTCGGAGACGAACAGTTTTTTAACAAAAATGTACGCTTTAATGGGTGGAGCTGTGCTTGTCTCAGCTTTGATGGCCTATTTAACCATGACTGTTTTTAGGTCAGCAGTTATGAATATGCCAGTTAGCATTATGTGGCTCATTTTGTTAGTTCCGTTTGGACTATCAATGGGTATTAGTTTCCGAGCTGACAGAAGTCCAGTAGCTAGTTTAGTCATGCTTGGCATCTTAGCAGCGATTTATGGTTTTGAATTTGCTCTGATTGCTGGTTTTTACACTGGCACACAAATTACGACCGCTTTTATTTCCTCAGCCGCTGTTTTCATTGCGATGGCCTTGTTTGGAACCTTTACTAAGAGAGACTTGTCTAATTGGAATTCATATTTAAGTGCAGCACTACTGGGCTTTTTAGTTGCCTGGATTGTCAACATGTTTATGAATAACCCAACTATAACCTATGTCTTTTCATTTATTGGTGTAATCATCTTTACTGGTCTAGTTGCCAGCGATGCCAACAAAATGAAAGTTATTTACAATAACTATGGTGATCAAGTATCAACTAACGGTTTGGCCGTTTTAGGCGCTTTACAGCTCTACCTTGATTTTGTGAACATTTTTATGTTTTTACTGGAAATTTTCGGTGGTACAGGTAGCAATAATAATTAAAACCAGATAGTTAAGCGAAATTCCCCTGCTTTTGATTAGCAACGTCTAATCCAAAAGCGGGGTTTTTCTTGCAATAAAATTATAAATTTATTTAATTTTTGCTTTTTAGTCATAGCTTATTTATTCACTTAATTGCTAAATGTTTTATTTTTATTAGTTAAATGCTCTTTAAATTAATACTCATCATTTAATATTTTTATCAAAAATAGCTTGAAATATGCTACAAACCCACTTATACTTTTTATCATATATATAAACATTTTTTACTCAAGCGAGTGGAGGTACTAACATGATTGGTTGTAGCAGTTTTACAATGGAAACTAAAGATAAAAAACACTTTTTATCACGAACGATGGATTTCATGATTGAAATGGCAGAACAAGTTGTTTTTGTTCCTAAAAACAAGGCTTTTTCTATTTCTTACAATGTTAAACAAGAATTTACGAGTAAACACTCTTTTATTGGTATGGGTAGTATTCAAGAACTCGATGATGCTCCAATTACCTGTGACGGCGTCAACGATGCGGGTGTAACGGGGGCAGTTTTGTATTTCCCTGGTTATGCAAGCTACGAAGAAAAGCCAGCAGGAGATACTTTTGCTGTTTCTCCTGATAAGGTTATTTCGGCTGTGTTAGCTCAAGCTGCAAACCTTGAAGAAGTTAAAGAATTGTTTGCTAAAAAACTGACCATTGTTAGCGAAGGTAACCCAACTTTGAAAGTTATTCCGCCATTACACTTTATTTTTTCCGATACAACTGGCGACAGCTTGATTGTTGAGCCTCAAACAGATGGTGTACACGTGATTGAAGACTCAATCGGTGTAATGACTAACAGTCCAGATTACCACTGGCATGAAACGAACTTGCGCAACTATCTTGTAGTATCTCCTAATCAACATGAAAACGTTGAATTTATCAATAAAACCTTGATGCCATTTAGTCAAGGTTCTGGAACCTTTGGCTTGCCAGGTGACTATACTCCAACTTCACGTTTTGTTCGGACTGCCTTTATGAAAAACAATGCTGAACAGCCAAAAGACGAGTTGTCTGCGGTTAGTTTAGCTCACCATATCTTGGAATCAGTCAGCATTCCGCGTGGCATCGTTGTGACACCGGATAAGACCCTTGATTTCACTTGTTATGGTGCTTATATTTGTGCTGAATCAAAGACTTATTATTACTCAACTTATGGTAATCAGCGCATCCGATGTGTTCAACTAACCCCAGAGCTTGAAGCCGAAACTGATTACCGGGAATTTAAAGTAAATCCTAAAGAAGACATTGAACGACTAAATTGACACTTAACCCAAAAAAGCATTGACATTGCCAAATTTAGCTAAAAAGATGAACAAGAATGTTCATCTTTTTTTATTATTTCGCGTATGACTTAAGTAGTTATCTTTGTAAAAACGCACACGCTAGTAAATTTACCTTTTTTATAAATCCTAGCCTACTTTAAAATAATTCCTTTTTGGGACAAATTATCCAAGCAACTTTGTAAATAAGTAGCGTCATGTTCGGGATAAATGGGATTAGCCCAAGGGATAGCTGCTAAATTTTCATACTTAGGACAATATTGTCCGCGATAGTATGGATCAAACCAATTAACATTCGGGTGATAATGGCGTCGTTCCATTTCCGCTAATACCAGCAAATGATATTGATACAATTTATAAGCCGAATATTGGAAAACATAATTAACGGTGGCATGAGGCTTGCCCCAACCACGTCCACGTAAAGCGGTAATTTCACGATGCTGTCCTAATAATTGTTGGCGTGGCAATTGCCAAATTAAATCTTGATGCCATAATCTCATGGTTTTTCATTACACTCCTGAAGTAAACGTGAGTTTAATAAATAAGTAACTTGATACTTTTCAGTTAAATGGCTTAAAAACGGCCCTAATTTATCAGTTTGCGGTGATAATTCTTGCAACAAACGTAAATAAGTTTGTTTTCCTTCAGTCGTTGCAATTTTCTTAAAATAACCCCAGACATGCTGGTAAGCATTAGTTAGCGTTTTAACTGTTGGCGGCTCATTGGCAGCTTTTGCCAATAATTTCTCAAATTCAGCATTTTTTGCGGTTGACCATTCGTTGTCTTTGGCTAGCAGTCTGATCTGCTCGTAATACTGTTGGGAACGAGCCATCACCCAATATTTGTTATAAGCCCACTCTTCTTGCCATTTATCCATTTTTCTTGCCTCGGCTTTTTATATGATTTTAGTAATAAACTAACTTTAATTGCATTTTATTACTAAGTACCATCTTCAAACAAATAATTTACCCTTACCTAGCAAATTTTAGTTCGGAAAAACGTTCAAGGATTTGAGTTGGTTCTTGCAAAGATTTTTACCTTTTTGAGTAAATCATAATTAAAAATGACATAAAGTTGAAATTGAATACCAATATTATTGGTTTTATATGGAAGTAACCGGTCAGAAAAATTAACTGTAATAGCGACAAACAAAAAGGAGTAATTACTCGTAGAAGTAATTGCTCCTTTTTTTGATTTTAATTATTCACCAACAAAAAATTCAATGCGTTGTTGTAAATTATTAATAGTAACTGGACAATAATCGCCAATTTCACCGTCCAAATTGACTGGTAATTTTGTACCAGCACTCTTACCAACTAAATCAATCTTCAAACTACTAGTTTTGGTATAGATAATATCTGGGTCATCAACATGTTTACCATTCAATGCTAATGCCAAGAGCTTCAACAATTTAACTGGATCAGCTGGTTTTACAACGATTAACTGGAACAAGCCATCACTAAGTTCAGCATCAGGCATAATTTGCTCAAAGCCACCAATTGAATTAGTCATTCCCAACAGCAGCATTGACAGTTTACCTTCATAAACACCTGAATCATAAGTTAGGCGCATTTCATTTTCAGTCAAATGTGGCAGCATTTCTGCTCCTTTAATTAGATAAGCCGTATAGCCTAGTGCCGATTTAACTTCAGAAGGAACTCCATAAGTTAATTCTGTCAAAGAACCACAAGCTGCAATATTAACAAAATATTGCTTTTTGTTAGCAAAAATCGCCTCACCGATATCCATTTTGCGCGTTTTATTATTAAGAACAACTTTAATTGCGTCCTCAATATCATCACGTGGAATATGCAGTGCCCGAGCATAGTCATTAGTTGTGCCGGCTGGAATAATTGCCATTTTGGGTCTTTCATCCAAAAAAGCAATACCGTTAACCACTTCATTGATTGTGCCATCACCACCAGCGGCAACAATCAGATCAAAACCCTCTTTAGCAGCCCGAGTAGCTTCTTTTTGCGCGCTCTGTTCATCCGGTGTTGTCTTAAAAGCACTAGCCTCATAACCAGCTTGTTCCAAAATGTCTAAAATACCAGCGACATTTTTAGGCATCTGTTCGTGACCAGATACAGGATTATAAATCAATCTTGCTTTGTTAGTCATAGTTACTACCTTATTATATTTAAATTTACTTTAACGGTTTTGTAATTCTTGGTTTAAAAGTTGGTTAATCACCTTTGGGTTGGCCTTACCACGAGTTTGTTTCATAATCTGACCAACAAGATAACCAATTGCTCGGTCTTTTCCATTCTTAAAGTCTTCAACGGATTGCGGGTTGTTGTCAACAACTTCTTTAACCATTGGTGCCAATACGCTGGTATCAGATAATTGAACCATGCCCTTATCCTCAACATATTTTTGAGGATCAGTGCCATTAGCAATTGTTTCAGAAAAAACCTTCTTGGCAATCTTAGATGAAATTGTCCCGTCTTTAATCAGTTTAATCATTGCAGCTAAGTTCTCTGGCGTTAGCTTAATGTCAGCCAGTTCAACACGATTATCATTTAAATAACCGTTAACTTGCGTGTTCATCCAGTTAGCTGCAAGTTGAGGATCTGCACCGGCAGCGACTGTTTTATCAAAGAAGTCAGAACTTTCCTTAGTTTGCAAAAGGACATTAGCATCGTATTCTTTTAACCCAAACTCGTTAACATATTGATCATAACGTTCTTCAGCCGAACGTGGCAAAGATGACTCAATCTCGTCAATCCATTCTTGACTAATATGATCAGGTGCAATATCAGGTTCAGGGAAGTAACGATAATCAGCGTCGCCTTCCTTGACCCGTTCTAAAACAGTTTTACCGGTTGCTTCGTCAAAACGACGAGTCGAGATTTGAACTCGACCACCCGAAAGCAGTACTTGAGCCTGCCGTTTTTCCTCATAAGCAAGTGACTTACGGACATGCTCAAATGAGTTTAAGTTCTTCATTTCAACTTTAGTACCAAGTTCTTTTTGTCCAGCGGGACGAATAGAGATGTTGGTGTCAACACGCATTGAACCCTCTTCCATCTTGACGTCAGAAGCTCCGGTAAATTGCACAATCTTACGCAGTTTTTCAAGGTAAGCATAGCCTTCATCTGGATCTTCAATTTCAGGTTCCGAAACAACTTCAAGTAGCGGAACTCCCTGACGGTTTAAGTCAACATAGGAAAAGCCGTTGGTTCCGTGGGTATTTTTGCCGGCATCCTCTTCGATGTGCATTTCGTGAATGCCAATACGCTTCTTTTTACCATGAGATTCTATTTCGACATAACCATCGCGAGCAAGTGGTTGGAAGAACTGTGTAATCTGATAAGCTTTGGGACTATCAGGATAGTAATAGTTCTTTCGATCAAAATGAGTGGTTGGTAAAATATGGGAGTGTGTTGCCAAAGCGACCATAATACCTAAGCGGTAAACATCCTTGTTTACATAAGGCAAAACTCCTGGCATACCCCAGTCAATAACATTTGTTTCTGTGTTGGGCTTAGCACCATAACTTACTGGTGAAGGAGAAAAAATCTTACTCTTTGTTTTTAGCTCGAAGTGAACCTCGAACCCAATCGTTGATTTAAAATTCATCAATTAATCCTCCATTCCAGCTGGTGTTTTTTCATAAAACCGGTTGCTGCGCTCGATAAAGTCAGCCACTTGGAAAATACTGCTTTCGTCGAAACGCTTAGCCATGATTTGCAAGCCGACTGGCATACCGTCAACTAGACCAGCTGGTACACTCGCTGATGGAACGCCAGCTAAGTTGGCAGAAATCGTTAAAATATCATTGTTGTACATTTTAATAGGATCAGATATTTCACTACCGATGTCAAACGCCGGCGTAGTAGTTGTTGGCCCAACAATAACATCATTTTCTACAAAAATCCGATCAAAATCTTGGCAAATTAAAGTTCTAACCTTAGAAGCCTGTCTGAAGAAACGATCGTAAGATCCAGCTGACAAAGCAAATGAGCCAAGCAAAATCCGGCGCTGAACTTCTTCACCAAAGCCCTCAGAACGAGACTTAACGTAAACATCAAGCAAGTTTTTAGCATCTTCAGAACGATAACCGTAGCGAATTCCATCAAACCTTTGCAAGTTAGATGATGCCTCACTGGAAGCAATGATGTAATAATCTGGAACAACATATTTAGTCAGTGGCAGTGAGACTTCATTAATAATTGCACCAGCATCTTTTAAAGTATCAATCTGTTTTTGGATTGTTTCACGCATTTCGCCGTCTACGGCAGCCATATATTCCTTTACAACCGCAACACGCATTCCTTTAATGTCTTTACCAATTGATTCAGTAAAGTCAGGAACAGCTCTAGTCGATAAAGTGGAGTCATGATCATCCGCTCCAGCAATTGCATTTAATACTTGAGCAGAAGTTTTAGCACGTTTGCTCATCACACCGATTTCATCAAGAGACGATGCAAATGCAATTAGACCCCAACGAGATACACGCCCATAAGTTGGTTTAATACCAAAAATCCCGTTAAAGGCAGATGGCTGACGAATCGAGCCACCAGTATCAGAACCTAGTGCGGCAACAACTTGTCCAGCAGCAACTGCTGCTGCAGAACCACCAGATGACCCACCTGGTACCTTGTCTAAGTTCCATGGGTTGTGAGTTGCGCCAAAGTATGAGTGCTCAGTTGATGAACCCATTGCAAATTCATCCATGTTAGTTTTACCAACAAAAGTGGCTTGCGCTTTCTTTAAGCGTTCAATAACTGTTGCATCATAAACTGGAATATAGTTATCCAAAATATGACTAGCTGCAGTTGTTTTAACATCTTTAGTGATGATATTATCTTTGATAGCAATGGGAATACCGGCCAGTTTATTGTTCGCAAAATCCAGATTCTGATCAGGCTTGGCATCTTCTTGAACCGTAATCCAAGCATTCAGCTTACCATCAGTTTTCTTAATATTAGCAACAGTATCTTGCGCCAATTTGTCAGCTGACAAAGTTCCTTGGGCAAGCTTTTCATTTAATGAGTCAATGTCTTCATTTAAATAGTTCATTACTCGTCCTCATCCTTATTAATAATCACAGGAACCTTGATAAAACCGTTAGCTTGTTCAGGAACATTTTTCATTAATTCAGTCCGATCTTGCCAGTGTTCAGGTTTATCCTCTCTAAAAACTGTGTCGCGATCTACAACTTGAACAGTTTCCTCAACGCCCTCAGTATCTACTTGTGATAGCTGATCAGCCATGTTGATAATTGAACTCATTTGCTCAGTAACCTTACTGATATCTTTTTCATTAATTTCAAGCCGTGACAAAGCTGCAACGTGCTTAATTGTTTCTTCCGTAATTTCCACTCATATACCTCCTTATTCACCGCCATAAATATGGACTTGATAACTACTGTCTTTTGTTTCTTTGGCAACCAGCGCCTGAATGTCGTTTACTGAACCAATTTTAATTTCAATTGGAACATCATTAGCTAAATACTTCTTCGCTGTTGCTAACACTAATCGCGTAAAACTTTGAATTTGTTCATACCCATAAAATTGGGTAGTGATTGAAATATTCTCTTGCACTAATTTACCATTTTCATAGCGCAAAGTTGCCGTAACACCACTAATATTAGGGAAGTAGTTTTGAATTGATTCTTTAAAACTGTTAAAACTCGACGCATTGCTACTATTGATTGCCTTTTTATTATTAATGGTCGGCAACACTTCGGTCTGTGTATTAATAGTTTTCCATTTAGATATTCTACTACTATTAGCATTCGCTGTCCCGCTCAAAAAGTAAGTTCCGGAAACAAGGGAGTCTTTACTTTCTTTAGAAAAAAGACCGATTGTAATTGGTACATTTTTGAGTGCCTTTTTTTTACGCAAACGGGCTACAACTTCTTGGGCAATTTTTTGCCCATATTGCTTTTGTTTTGACCGCGAGATAGCCATTTGGTATTCCGGACCGTCTTTTTTCTTTTGATAATAATCAATCGAGTTTAATGCTAAACCAATACTTATTCCACCGATACGATAGTTTGATCCTGACCCTGTTAAAAAGTCTTGTTCAAGAATTTCCTCTAAATAGTATGGTTGATATTTTTCCTTAGTACCTAGTACTGGATTTAAACCAAGCGGATTAGACTTTGACTTTCTTTTCAACCAGTCGTTAGCAACTGTCGAATTGATATATTGACCTTCTTGAAAAACATAAGAATTAGGTGAATAAACACCTTTAGAGATTTGGACTAGTCCACGTTCAAGTTCTCTGGTATCAACCGAATTATCATTGCCTGTTGCGGTTAAACCAGTAATTTGACTAGTAACATAATGACCATTTTTTAATAAAACGGTGTAACCATTATTGCCAGTTTCGGCAGTTTGAAAAGTTTTAGTGTTGTTATTAGATGATGTTTTAGCATTATTGGCCAAGTTAGAGTTTTTTAGGTTTCCACAAGCTGTTAGACATAATGAAGCTCCTAAAACCGCCATAATCTGCAAGTATTTCTTCAATTTAATTGTTCCTTTATTTAACTTGAGCAACTGCTTCTTCCTCAGTTAATAACGGTACGCCCAGTTTTTGCGCTTTAGTGTATTTTGAACCAGCATCTTTGCCATAGATAACATAGTCAGTTTTACTAGAAACTGAACTAGTTACTTTCGCACCCAGAGATTGAAGCCGTTTGGTAAAATCGCTACGCGTAAAATGAGATAGTGTTCCCGTCAAAACAACAGTTTTATTCTTGAAGTAATTATCAGGAATTTCCGCAACTTGCTCCGCAGTTTCACCAAGATAATCCATGTTTACGCCACTTGTTCGCAACTGATCGACTAATTCAACTACTTCGTCTTGAGCAAAATAAGTTGTTAACGATTCGGCAATTGTCATTCCTATTGTATCGATTGCAGCGACTTCTTGCACGTCCGCTTGCATAATCTTTGTCATATTTTTAAACTTTTGCGCAATTAGACGAGCTGCTTTCGCACCAACATGATCGATTCCAAGCCCCGTTAACAACAATTCAACGGAATTTCTTTTTGAATTATTAATTGCTGTCAGCAAATTGTTAATTGACCTGTCTTTAAAATGATCAAGCTGAGCTAAGTCGTCATACTGCAACTGATATAAGTCAGCAATATTATGTACTAATTTGTTAGTAATCAACTGCCGCACAATTTTAGGACCAAGTCCGTCAATGTTCATTGCTGGTCGTGAAGCAAAATGTGTAATACCTTCTTCAATTTGAGCTGGACAAGATGGGTTAACACAGCGCAATGCAACTTCTTCTTGCAAGTGGATCAGCTTTTCGCCACATGAAGGACACTTAGTTGGAATTGGATATGGCTTGGCGTCTTTTGGACGTTTGGACATAACTACTTCAGATATTTCTGGAATAATATCGCCTGCTTTGTGCAGCATAACGGTGTCGCCGATCCGGACATCTTTTTGTTTTAACAAATCGGCGTTATGCAGAACAGCATGGGAGACGGTTGTTCCCGCAAGTTGAACCGGATCCATGATTGCGGTTGGCGTTACAACGCCAGTACGACCAACAGTCCACTTGATTTCATGTACGACTGTTGCTTGCTCTTCCGGTGGGAATTTATACGCAATTTCCCAGCGTGGTATTTTGACGGTATTTCCCAGTTCACTTTGCAAACTTAGTTCATCTACTTTAAGCACAATCCCATCAATACCGTATGAAAGTGAGTCACGCTTAGCAGTGTACTCATCAATGAAGGCAAAAATATCATCCATACTAGACAGTTTTTTCCCAGTTTCATTAGTGTGAAAACCTAAATCGGCCATCTTTTCAACTGCTTGATGCTGACTGGTAATTTCCTCGGGTGGGTTGACCCATGTATAAATAAAAGTACTTAAGTTACGATGCTTGGTAATACTTGCGTCTAGTTGGCGCAAAGAACCAGCCGCTGCGTTGCGGGGATTAGCAAAAACTGCCTCACCTTTTTCATCTCGCTCGCTATTTAACTTGGCAAAAGCCGCTTTTCCCATATAACATTCACCACGAACTTCTGTTGTCAGCCTTTCAGGCAAAGTTTGCGGAATATCTGCGATGAAGCGTGCATTCGGCGTTACGTCCTCACCAACTTGACCATTGCCGCGAGTAGAAGCCCGCGTTAATTTTCCATCGGTGTATTCAAGATTTATTGACAAACCGTCAATTTTCAGCTCAACATTATAGTCTACCGGATGACCAACTTGCTTTTGAACACGGTCATCAAACTCACGTAATTCTTGCTTAGAAAAAACATCGCCCATCGACAGCATCGGTACTTTATGAGTAACTTTTGCAAACTCACTATCGATTTTCCCACCTACTCGCTGTGTAATTGAATCCTGCGTTACTAACTGCGGAAATTTCTGTTCGAGTTCGACTAAGCGACTATAGTTTCGATCATAAACATTATCTTCAACTTCTGGGGCATCATTGGAATAATACGCATTGGCCCATTCGTCAAGCTTATCTCTAAGCGAAGCAACTTCTTTTCTGGCTTCATCAAGAGTTATTTCTGCCATTTCGTTCCTCCTGATTAAAAATCACTTTATGGTTATCAATTTCATTATACCTTTTTAATTGGAGCAAAGGCTGCCAGAAGTCGTTTGATTCCTTTATTTGGAAAGGCAATATCAAGCTCCATGTCTTCGCCTTTACCGCTGACCTTAGCTACAACGCCGCGTCCCCACGCTTTATGCTCAACTTGATCGCCAACGTTCCAGCCTTTCTTTTCAGCACCAACGGCACCAGCAGGTTTAACTTTCGGCGTATAAACTTGGGCCCGAGCACGTTCATCAGCGTTAGCAAACGGCGCAGTTTGTACTTGAAAATTGCCATTTGCAACATTTTCGGGAACTGAATTTTCAGTATCAAGGTCAGTCAGTTCAATTTCTTCCAAAAATCTTGACGGAGGATTGTTTTGCATTCGGCCATACATCATTCGGGAGTATGCATTAGTCAAAAATAGTTTCTGCTTAGCACGCGTAATGCCCACGTATGCTAACCGGCGTTCTTCTTCCAACTGGTCATCTTCTAAAAGTGCACGTGATAAAGGAAATAGTCCATCTTCCATACCCACCAAAAAGACTACTGGAAATTCAAGACCTTTTGCCGCATGTAGCGTCATTAAAGCAACCTGATCATCATTATTAGCCAAGTCATCTTGATCGCTTAATAAAGAAACTTCCGCTAAAAAGTCGCTCAACGCATCTGAATCATCGTCTTCGGGTTCATATTGATCATCAAAACGCTTTGTGACAGATAAAAATTCGTCTAAGTTTTCGAGACGAGTTTCAGCCTCAATTGTTTTTTCAGCTTTAAGTGCATCAATATAACCAAAATCTTGCAGTAACTTTTCAGTTAAACCTGTCACACTATGATCCTTGGCGTAAGCAATAGCATCAGTTAATTTTGCACCAAAATCAGTTAATTTTGTCGCTGCTCGAGAAGCAATTCCCGACATATTAATGTGATTAAACGCTTCAAGCAATGATAGCTCATTTCCTTGAGCAAAATCGGTGAATTTTGTCACACTAACTCCACCTAAACCTCTTTTAGGCGTATTAATAATGCGGGTAAAACTCATTGAGTCATTGGGATTAGCAACTAATTTAAGATAGGCCATAATATCCATGATTTCTTTACGATCATAGAACTTGTGTCCACCAACAATTTGATAAGGAATGTTTGATTTTACGAAAGCTTCTTCGACTGTTCTTGACTGCGCATTTGTACGATATAAAACGGCAAAATCATGATAAGAACGCTTATTATCAGCAACTTCTTCTTGAATCTTTGAAATAATAAAATGCGCTTCGTCATCCCCGCTCTGAGCTCGGTAGTAAGTTACTTTCTCACCTTCGCCCTGATCGGTCCAAAGTCTTTTTGCTTTTCGATTACGATTATTTTTAATTACCGCATTTGCAGTGGCTAAAATATGACCAGTTGAACGGTAATTTTGTTCCAACTTAACAGTTTGAACACCATCCTTCTTGTAGTCATTTTCAAAGTTCATGATATTTTCCATGTTAGCACCGCGCCAACCATAGATTGATTGATCGGCATCCCCAACTACACAGATATTTTTATATTGGGCAGCTAATGCATGACAAAGCTCATATTGAGCTTGATTTGTGTCTTGATATTCATCAACCAGTAGATAGCGAAACTTATTTTGATAATAGTGTAAAACTTCTGAATTTTGTTTGAATAAAACCAAGGTTTGCATAATCAAATCATCAAAGTCCATGATTTGATCATGTTTTAAGCGCTTCTGGTATTCTTGATAAACACTTGCCGCCATCTTTTCAAATGGTGATGCAGCACTAGCCTCAAATGCAGTGGGCGTTAACAGATCATTTTTAGCATTTGAAATAGCTGACAAAATCCCACGCGGATCATACATTTTAGGATTAATGTTCAACTCTTTTTCAATATGTTTAACAAGGGTTAATTGCTCGGCAGAATCAGCAATTGAAAAATTACGTCCGTAACCAATTTGCTCGGAATCACGGCGTAATATTCGCACACAAAGGGCATGAAATGTCGACATCCAAATATCATTGGCTTTAGGTCCAAGCAGTTTCTGCTCCCGATCACGCATTTCGCTAGCAGCTTTATTAGTAAACGTGATGGCTAGTATATTCCAGGGCAAAACACCTTTTTCTTCAACTAAGTACGCAATGCGCCTGGTTAAAACCGAAGTTTTTCCTGAGCCAGCACCGGCAACAACCAAAAGTGGACCTTCAGTTGTCTTGACGGCCTGTGCTTGCTGTGAATTTAATCCAGCTAATATTGATTCTTCGCTCATTCTATTTCCCTTCACAAATTTAATTTTGTAACTACATTATTGTACCAAAAATGAGGGCAACATTCTGAGTGACTTGCCTTTTATTTATCAAACCGATCTAAGTCGTACTGTTCAATTAACTTAATTAACTTATCGGCATAGTTAGGATCAGTTGCGTAACCATCTTGAACCAGTGCGCGTGCTTGTTTTTTATAATTTTTGGCTGCTTTAACGTGCTCGTATTGCTCTGAATTCCAGGTGGTACCTTTTTGAAAAAGCCGAGCGTGAGCACGAATTGATGCCTCATATGAATCGTAAATTTGGAAACGGGCTTTGACAACAACCCATTTTCCCTTTTCATATTCCTTTGTCGTTAAAATGGCTGAAGTATTTGGATTATTACCCTTAACCCCAAATAAATTGTTGTATTTTTGAGAAAGGCTACTTTTTCCATAGTCACTTTCTAAACAAGCTTGGGCAATTGTAATGCTTGGCAAGAGATCAAATTCCTTGTCAACTTCTTGGGCAATTGGTCCAATTTCTTTAATAAATGCCTTGTGCTGTCTAATAATTTTTTGTCGAGCCTCTTCACGTGCAATCTGCTCTTGTCTGGTTTGCTCAGACAAAATTGCCTGACGCCGATAATATCTAAACGCTGCAAACGCGATAATTAACAAAAATAAAATGATAAATGTACGCAGTATAATAACAAAATTAGATTGTTTTTTGCCCCTACGTCTTTTTGCCATAAAAATATTCCTTACTCTTTAGATTACTATCTTTAAGTATAAACTCTTCCGAGCTGAATTTATGTAATGTAATTAATTTTTAAAATAAAAAAGACACTCTTCAAACGCGGAATGTCTTTTTAATCAATTAAAAAATGGAGCCGAAGCTCCATTGAATAAGTGCGGGCAAGAAGACTCGAACTTCCACGATCTAAAAGCGATCACAAGATCCTTAGTCTTGCGCGTCTGCCAATTCCGCCATGCCCGCAGCACATTCAATACTATAACCCAAAATTGGTTCTAGCACAAGACTTTTTCTAAAACAATTAGTTGAGAATTAAAGCCAAGTCACTACAAAAAGTTGCTAATTTAAAACAAAAAAGTATTGGATTAAATAAGTCACTATCTTATTATTTTATTTATATACGGACAAATTCAATAAAGTCATACTCAACTTAGCTTGCTTGCCTCCTAAAACTGCAAAGAACTGTTGATCAAGTGTTCAGCAAGGGTTGCGTAATTAACTTTCTCTAGACTCTAAATAGTTAATTCAGTTGTCTTAGTACGGTTTTTTCAAATGAAACTTGTTGCTTAATTATATTTTGCTTTTCCAGATTTTTTAAAATTGTGGAAACGATCATTACATTGCTTTTTGATTGCCTTGATATGTCAACTTGGCTAATTTCGGTACCATTTTGGTAAAGGTAGGCAAGCGGTGCAAGCTCAATAAACTGTGAATGCGTATCTTGAAGAGCATCTTTAATTGCTTATAGCGATGCTAAAGTTCATTATCGATGAAATACCAAAATAATTATTACTAGCTTAGTCGACCATTTGTTCATTGACATAACGGGCATATAACGGATGAGTTTTCATAAGTTCATGGTGCGTGCCATGCCCCGTCACTTTGCCGTGATCAATAAAGTAAATTTGATCAGCATTGACAATAGTTGCTAGCCGATGTGCAATCACTAATGTTGTACGGTTAACCATTAGCTTATCTAGTGCTTGTTGCACTTTACTTTCGGACTCAGAATCTAAGCTAGCAGTTGCTTCATCAAGCATCAGTATCTTGGGATTACGTAAAAAAGCCCGAGCAATAGCAAGGCGTTGCTTTTGACCACCGGATAACTTGATACCGCGCTCGCCAATTTCCGTCTCCATCTGATTAGGGAACTCACGGACAAATTTGTCAGCATAAGCCAGCGATAATCCGTGCCAAAGTTCCTCATCTGTCAGACTTTGCGGCAGACCATACGTTAAATTATCTCGAATAGTACCGGAAAAAATGGCACTGTTTTGCGAAACATAACCAATTTGCGAGCGCCAATTTTCTAAATCAATATCATTAATGTTTTGATCACCAACCATGATTTTCCCATTATCAGGTTGGTAAAATCGTTCAACTAAGGCAAAAATTGTTGACTTACCACCGCCACTAGGGCCAGCAAAAGCTATCACCGAGTTAGGTTTTGAAACGAACGAAACCGACTGCAAAACTGGTTCTTTTGGCTCGTAACTAAAACTCAAATTTTCAGCAGTTAGAGTTTTATTAGTCAAGTCCGTTTTCTGGTTGGTCAAACCCTTTTCCGGCTTAATTTGCAAAATTTCCTGAATTCGTTCAGTGGATCCCAAAGCTTTTTGAATTTGAGAGAAAAAGGTCGCAAAATTAGCAACTGGTGTGATAACGTTGAATAAATATAAGAGAAAAGCAACTAGTGATCCACTGGTCAAACTCCCTTTACCAACACGAATAAGGCCAAAAGCTAAAATTCCCGCAAAGGCTGCCATCATTAAGGTGGTCATAATTGGTTGCAGGATCGCTTCCACGCGAGCATCAATTACCCCAATATCAAAGATTTTTTGAATCATACTTTGACCGCGTTTACGTTCAAACTTCTCGCCATTGCTTGCTTTAATGAGGCGAACTTCTGAGAGTTTTTCACTAACATCACCATTAAATTCAGCGGTAGCTCCCTGTAGTCTACGTCCAAGTCGAGCCATGATTCTTCCAACTGGTAATAAAATTAAGACTACAAATGGCACAATAGTAAACATTAATAAAGCCATTTGCCAGTCCATTACAAAGAGGATAATCAATGAAAAGAATAACTGAATAGCTCCAGTAATAAAATTAGGAAATTGTGAAGCAATTAAGTCCTTGATTACACCCGTATCATTGACTAACCGTGAACTAGTTTCGCCAGCTTTTTTCTCATCAAAATAGGAAATCGGCAGGGTTAGCAAGTGATTCCACAGTTTTTCACGCAAACTTTTCACTACATTTTCGCCAAAATAACGTAAAACATAACCGCCCAGCGTACCTAAAACAAGTTGGACAATAAAAATCACAATGATAATAACCATAGTAGAATAATTAAACTTGTCCCAGCGACTGGTGTCTACCAAATCTCTTGTTAAAAGTGGTAAAGCTAAATTAGTCACACTAGTAATTAAGCTAAAAGCTATTCCTAACACGAATAACGATTTTTTTAAGTTTAATTCTTTTAGTAGATGAAAAAAGTCACTTAGCTTGACTGGTTTAGTCTCATCTTTTCGAGACTTGAATGCCATAATAATACCGGCTTTCCCTCTTAGTCTAAATAAAAAAGTTTTTCAATTAATGAAAAACTCTTTATCATATTCTAATTACATTTCTTCATCTTTATTATGCCAAAATTTGCGCCAAAAGTCGCTCTCATCTTCACTATTCTTATCAAATTCACAATAATCTTTATTAAAGTACTCATGATGGTGATCAGACCAGTACCTAGGATGATGGTGCTGTCGATGCATTTTGTGACACATTTCCTTAATCTCTTCTTCAGAGTAATCATGCGCTTGAGCGTATTTACGCCACTTAGAATAAACTTTCATTCTGAAAGCAGGATCAACGAATTTTTGTGCTTCTTGCTTAAAGTCGTCGCTCCAACCATTTGCGATTTTTTCAAGATACTTGCTTAATTGTGCTTGCTCTTTGGTATCAAGACCAGCAAAAAAGGCTGAAGTGTCATGCTTTTTCTGTAGTTCATCCAACTGAGCAGCTGCTTTTTTCCCATCTTCAGTCAAATAAACGCGTTTTACGCGTTTGTCCTGCTCATCAGTCTGACGGTTAATTTCGCCCTTGATTTCCATCTTTTTCAATAATTCGGCCAGTGAACCTGGCTTAAGCGCTAAGATTTCCGCTAAGTAATTTTGGGTTAACCCATCCTCAAGCTTGAGAACCGCTAACACACGCTTTTGCCCAGAAACAGGCTGTTTATTTTCAAACATAAAGTAGCGACTAGCTCGCATGATGAAATGAAGCTGATCCATTAAATTGTCACTTGCTTGACTCATGATAAAGACTCCTTCCCTTCATATATTTGTTAGGTACCTAATATTTATATCAAAATTATAGTTTGGTACCTAATAACTTGTCAAACAGTTTTTATTTTATTTCTGACTCATTGAAACCAGCTTTAACCTGCCACCACAATTTCCACAAACATATTGTTGCAAGTTAAGGCGACGAACGCGATAAAAGGTACGATCGCATTTCTGACACGAATAAACATAGTTAGGAGTCTTTTTACGCTGCAATCCAATGTCTGGAGCATAACGGCTACCGCCTACTCTTGCTAGCAAAACCTTAAAATCAGAATCGCGATGCCGGTATCCACGCATAGTAAGATGTAAATGGTAGTGCGTTAATTCATGCTTGATAACACCAATTAGCTCTTTACGATACTGCGGTGCTAAAAAATGAGCATTAATTTCAAGATGATGATCACTTAAGTGATAACGACCACCTGTTGTTCGCATTCTGCGGTTTATCTTTACCTGATGTAAAAAGGTTTTTTTAAAATACTCAAGAGAGATTGCTTCCACCAATTTTTGTAGTTCTTGCTCGGTCATTTTACCTAATTAACTTAGCATATAACGCTGCTTCTTTGGGTGTTTTAATTCTAACTTTAAGTGCGGTTACAACTTTACGTTTAAGTGGTTTTTCCCCTTCCATCCATGTTCCGGTAAAAACGTGAATTGTTTTTGAATTAGCTGACGGATTACACAAAACGCCGTCCGGATACACATGAATATCTTCTTTAAGCACTTGTTCTTGATTGTTAGGCCTAGCACCATACTTATTTTTTAAAATATCGGAAACCGAAACCGTATTGACACCTGCCAGTTGATCTTTTTGATCAAAAGTAAAGTTTCGGTCATCGTAATATGCCAGCATATCTTTTAATAATGGATGTCCTTTTTCCGCACCAAAGGTGGCCGTAAACGGATTTTCTTTATTTTCAAAGCCAACAAAAGCACGGTTTTCAAGGAGACTACTTAAGTTATCAAGAACCAAGACATCGGTATCCAAATAGATACCGCCCATCTCGTAAACAGCTTTAGCACGAATGTAGTCTGAAACAAATGCCCACTTTTTCGCCTGATAAGCTTGTTCGACATACTTATTTTCATGAATATCAAAATTACTTTCATTCCATTCAATAATTTGATAGTCCTGCAAGTGCTTATCCCAAGTCTTCATACAGCGCTGAATATTATTGGGTTTCGGATTGCCACCAACCCACACATAATGAACAATTTTTGGAATCATATTTAACCTCGTGTAAAAAACTTTTTTAGCAGCATAATTATATCTTGGTTAAAGTCGAGTTTCATTAAAAACATCAGTGCCACATATAATACAAACATGATAGCTGACTTTAGTACCATATTGAAAAAGGCAGACGAGACGATTTGCGGAATAAATAACCCAGCCGCAAGAACAATCGCAGAAATTACTAAGTACTTGGGAATTTCTTTAAATGAATACTTAAAATCATAGCCATCACGAACAATCCACAGACGTAATAACAATACAATGAACTCAGTTACTAAAATTGCTATCATCGCGCCAGTTGCACCGTACCAGCGATCCAAAAAATAGCTCAAAATCACTTCTAAAAATGCACCAATAATTACTGGTATTGCGTAATCACGGTCGCGGTGGTTAGCAAGTGCAAACTGATTGGCAAAAACGCCCCCAGTTGGAATCATTACAATAGTCAAAGCAAAAAAGAACATTAGCGGAGTCATGGGAATAAACTTGCTGCCGAAAAAGAATGGCACAAATTCTTTGGTGTTAGCCATAATAATTACTGCAAACATGGTCCCCAGCATTACAGTTGCTTCAAGCGACTTTTTCAAAATCACGCGTTGTTCTCTTTTACCTTCACCAGCCATTTTAGGCATAATTACTAAGGAAATACTAGTTACAATACCCAAAACCATATTAGAAATTCTTTGCGAATTGTCATAATATGCCACTTGAGTTGAATTTTGAAAAAGACCCAGAATTGGCTTATCTAAAGAGGTATAAATTTGAGTTGCAATTTGCGGAATAAGCAAAGTAATAATCGCATTGACAGTTGTCTTATATTGGTAAAAGTGTCTTACTGGTCGACCAACATAGCGACGAATATCTAACCAAAATACAAATGAGCCTAGCATTGTAGAAACTGACATAATGAGCATATATTTCCACAGGTCACTAGGTTGTTTTACCCAAAGTAAAATCAGGACAACTGATACCAATTTCACCGCAGTATTTTTAAGTACTACCCTACCAAAATCAGCAAGTCCTTGAAAAAACCAAGAGATATCAACCTGAGCTGAAATAAGGTATGGTACCATCAAAAGAAGATAGTTCCAATATTTAATGTGAAAAAAGCTCGTTAAGCAAACTACGATTACAATCGTTACAAAACCTGCTAAAGCTTGGAAATACCATAAGCCCCAAAAGGCTTCTGTTAAATCTGCTTGGCTGCCAAATGCACGCGTTTGCGAGATTGTTCTCATGCCAATGTACGAAACAGATAGGGTACAAAAAATCATTAAAAATTGGACAATGTTATTAACGTTACTATAAATACCATATGTTTTCGGTCCCAAAATTCTCGATAAGTAGGGGACCGTGATTAGCGGTACCAAAACAAGGAAAATTTGGTAGACCGCATTGTATAAAATATTTAGAAATGTTTTCTTCACAATTTTCCCTCTAATACTTCGTTGTCATTAAGGTAAAAACATCATCGCAATAAGAATGTCCTTGAATTTGGTTAGTTAAATCAAGCCAGTACTTTCTTTGGGAATGATAATTATCTGGACCGCCTAAAGCTGTCTGTAGCTCTTCTTGGTTTTTCACACAAATACCGGGTACAACTTGCTCATACGGACCAATAAGCAGACCACGAGCTTTCTCGTATTGTTTTAAATAGTTAGTGATAAAAATGATTGGTTTATTTAAGCTTAAATAGTCAAAGTAAACTGATGAAAAGTCAGTAATCAGAAAGTCTGTATCTCCTAACAGTTCATATAAATCATAGTCATGTTCTAATAAATAATCATTATTGAGAAAAGCAATATTGGAAAACTGACTGGATAAGTGGTTAAAAAGACGCGTTTCATATGGATGCAGCTTAACTAGCAGATATTGATGTCGCTGTTTTAAGTCACTATTTAACTTCTCGGCATCAAAATCTGGCACCGTTAAAAAATTGCCGTTTTTTAGCTGGATCATAGCTTGATTATCTTCTATTTCATAGCGAAATGTTGGTAAATATATCCCTACTTGAGCTTGTTCGTCAGCAGTTTTAAAAAAGTCTTGCATAAGTTGCTCTTTAGAAATTACCGGATGCTGCAAACTGTCAAGTCGCGGGAAACCAACCTTTTGATACTTATTTGTTTCAATTGCACAGCAAGAACTCATAAGAGTCTCGTAGAGATCAGAAGTCGAAGTTACAACGTCGGTGTTGTTTTGCCATAAATTCTCATTACGAAGATCAGTTTTGCGGTTCGTATTTTTAGCCATGATGCCCATACGCTTAAGGGGAATCCCATGCCAAAATTGTATATTGACTTGCTTTTTACGAATTTTAAACGGTTGGTGCGTAGTTAAAACAAACTTAGCTCGACCAATCTCACGCCAAGTAGCAAATGACAAGTGCGAAGACGGCCACGGTTCAATCACGCTTACTTCATATTCTGGGTGCTCAGTTTTAAGATACTTTGCAAATAAATATCCATTAGAGCCGGAGCGCCCAGCTCCATTTAAAACTACAACTTTATTATTTTGCATTTTTGTAAAATGGGCACCAAATTTCATGAGGTCCATATATAATCGAAATAAAAAATTTTTCATTATTTAACTTCCCAAATTCTTACTAAGTATAAGAGTACAGAAAAAGCCTGAGATAACTCAAGCTTTTTTCCCTGATTTTTCTATTTTTTAACTATTAGCTAGCAAACGCATTTTCATTAATATATAGCTAAAGGTTCTTTTTTAGTTGGTTTGGGATAAGCTTTTTCCAATATCTGTAGATCATTAGGTGTTAATTCAAGGTCTAGCGCCTTGATGTTTGACAAAACATGCGCTGCACTACTACTTTTTGGAATTGCTAACACATCAGACTGCTGCATCACCCACGCTAGTAAAACTTGATAAGCGGTTGCGGCATGATTTTCAGCCACCTGTAAAACAGCCGGATTGTCCATCATCGCAGTACCCATTTTAGGCCCACGACCAAGGAGACTATAAGCAATTAACGGAATGAAGTGTTTTCTTTGCCAGGGTAATAAACTGTACTCGATTCCTCTTGTTTCAAGATTATATAAGTCCTCATTAACTGCAACATTGCGACCTGCCGGTACCTGCCAAAGCTCCTCCATATCGTCAAGGTCAAAGTTTGAAACACCCCAAGCGCGAAAATATCCTTCTTCTTGCAATTGCTGAAGTATACTGATTGTTTCGGTTAAAGGAACAGTTCCACGCCAGTGATAAAGATATAAGTCTAAATAGTCAGTTTGTAAACGTTCAAGACTTGCTTCTACGCTTTGACGCATTCGCTTGACAGAAGCATTTTGCGGTAAAACTTTTGAAATTAAAAACAAGTCATCTCGTTTAAAGGGTTTGATTGCTTCGCCTACCAAGTTTTCTGAGCGACCGTTGCCATACATTTCTGCAGTGTCAATCACCCTAAGGCCAGCATTCAACCCCGCTTGAATAGCCTCGATTTCTTCATTTAGGGCTTTAGGATTATCACCCATTTCCCAAGTGCCAATTCCTAAAGATGGCAGTTCATGATGGTTAATAGTTACTGTTTTCATCGGATTTTTCCTTTCTGTAAACTAAATGTGACTATCAGCCCAGATTTGCGATATCACAGCATCATTTAATTTATCAGTATTCATCACAGCACCCTTTTGTTATTTAAATATTACTAAATTAAGTTCAAAATAACAAACCGTAAACTAACTTTCATATTTTTCCTTGACAAGTGAGTATGTACTCACTAGAATACTAAAATACAAAGTGAGTGTACACTCACCAAAAGGAGGAAAATATGGAAAATCTAATTCAACTAAACCATTTACACAAGTCTTATGGAAAACAACTGGTTTTAGATGATATTAATTTAAACGTTAAACCAAAGGAAATAGTCGGATTAATTGGACCTTCCGGTGCTGGAAAATCTACCACAATAATGACCATGCTCGGAATGGAAAAAGCCAGTCAAGGTGAAGCGCTTGTTTTAAATACCAAAATGCCCAATCGTTTAATTCTCAGAGATATTGGGTACATGGCTCAGTCCGACGCACTATATGAAACATTAACTGCCAAGGAGAATCTCGAGTTTTTTGGCAATATGAAAGGTGTATTTGGTAATGAACTAAGCGCAGAAATTGAATATACAGCTAAAGTTGTTGAATTAGAAAATGACTTAAACAAACGAGTAAGTAATTATTCTGGTGGGATGAAACGTCGTTTATCACTTGCAATTGCATTGCTTGGTAAACCTGACTTATTGGTTTTAGATGAGCCAACAGTAGGAATCGACCCCTCTTTGCGGCGCAAAATTTGGCAGGAATTAAAATTAATTCGTAATCAGGGGCGCAGCATTTTAATCACCACCCACGTTATGGATGAAGCTGAATTAACCGATCGAGTGGCACTTCTTTTGGGAGGTAAAATTATCGCATTTGCTAAACCAAAAGAATTAGAAAAGCAATATGGTGTTGACAACATCGAATCAGTCTTTTTAAAAGCAGAAAGTGAGGAACAAAAATGATGAGAACTTTAGCTATTGCCAAAAAAGTCTTGACAGAATTATTTCGGGATAAACGATCACTAGCTTTGATGTTTCTTGCTCCAATTCTGGTCATGTGGTTAATGAATGTAATGTTTTCGGCTAATTCGAAATCAGAAGCAACACTAGCTACCGTTAACGTCACTCAATCAGTAAACCAAAAGTTAGCAAAAATTGATGGCATTGATGTAACAAGCTATAAGTCCAAAAATCGAGCCGATAAAAAGCTGAGAACGAATAAAGTAGATGCGGTAATTTATTATCACGAAAATAAATACGATGTTACATACGCCAATACTGACTCCGGTAAAACTGCAATAACCAAACAGGCCTTAAACGCAGCTTTGACAAAAGAGAACTTTCAGGTACTAACTGGAAAACTAACCAGTTTGCAAAAAGTGCAAGTCCAGCTAATTAAAGAAAATCCAATGCTTGCGCAGAAGCTGTCTAAGCCAAAGCAAAGTTCCAAGGTTAAAAAAGTCAAGATTGTTAATCATTATCAATACGGTAATAAGGACACAGGTTTCTTTGCAAAGATGGTACCAATCTTATTAGGTTTCTTTGTCTTTTTATTTGTTTTCTTGATTTCTGGTATGGCTTTATTAAAAGAACGTACTAGTGGAACTTTAGATCGGTTGTTAGCAACGCCTGTTAAACGCAGTGAAATCGTCTTTGGCTATATGATTGGCTATGGTTTAATTTCAATTGCTCAGGCAACTGTAATTGTAGTCGCAACAATTTGGTTATTAAATATTGAGGTAGTCGGCAGTATTTTTGACGTTATACTAATTAGCTTCCTTTTGGCAATTGTAGCTTTGGCTTTTGGACTGCTTTTATCAACTTTAGCAAGTTCCGAATTTCAAATGATGCAACTGATTCCCGTAATTATCGTGCCACAAGTCTTCTTTTCTGGCATTATTCCACTTGATTCGATGGCAAATTGGGTTCAATATATTGGAAAAATCTTACCTCTAACGTATACTGGCGATGCTCTAACTAAAATCATGATGTATGGCAAAGGCTTGTCGAGTATAACTGGCGATATTTTAGCTTTAATGATTTTTTTGGTAATATTGTTGTACCTGAATATTGTCGGTTTGAAACGGTATCGTAAAGTTTAAACTAAATAATGGAGATAAAGTTATGGTAAGAGTTTTAGCAAGCTATCAAGGAGAAATTGAAAGCAAAGAGATTCCTTCTGGTAAAAAGAAAGTTTTATTAGCAGGTTTGAAGCTATTTTCAAAGCAAGGCTTTCATGCGACCACAACAGCAGAAATTGCTCATGAAGCTGGCGTTAGTGAAGGAACAATTTACAAATACTTCAAATCTAAGGATGATTTATTGGCCAAATTATTAAGCCCAATGCTAACTGAAATTAAAGATAGTTTCTTCGTGCAACTGGATGACTATCATGATTTAAAAAAATTGATTTCATTTTTAGTTGAGGATCGCATACAGTTTTTACTAATTAATTTTGATTTTCTAAAATTATTTATCCAAGAGTTATTAACGAATGATAAGATTATCGCCCTGATTAAAACTGAGGTTACAGGTAAAAATGGTGTTTTTGCTTATTTTGACGACTTAAAAGAGCGTTTTGACGAAATCAATTCTGAGCTGACATCAATTCAACTCTTACGAATTTTTATTAGTCCAATTTTTTTGTACGTAGTTCAAGTCAAAATATTTGGCATTAACTCTAGCAATAAAACCACTGATTTAGCCTTAATCAAAAAACAAATTTACCTTGGATTAACTCAATAACTCGCAGAACGATTTTATTCAAAATAAGTATACAAAAAGGGTAAGCTACTCCAAGCTTACCCTTTTTCAATATCACTATTTTGATAATATTTTTTTAAGGCCTTGGCTGTCAATGTATTCCCACGCTTAAGTAAATCCAGAGGATGCCCAGAAAACAAGACTTTGCCACCTTTATTACCAGCATATGGTCCAATATCAACAAGCCAATCAGCTTGCCCCATCACACGTAAATTATGTTCAATCATAATAATCGATATGCCAAATTTGCTAATTAACTTAGTTAAGAGATTAATTAGTTCCTGGATATTGTATTCGTGAAGACCATTAGTTGGTTCATCCAAAATCAAAATATTGCTTTCTTTATTTAACAGAAATTTTGCCAGTTTTAATCTTTGTAATTCTCCTCCCGAAAATGTATCCAAAGACTGTTTTAATTTTAAATAGCCCAAATCAACTAATTGCAGAATCCGCATTTCCTTTTTAAAGATCGTGAATTTCTTTAAAAATTCCCCAGCACTTAAGTCCATTGCTTCAGCAATATTTAAGCCACTTACTTTAAACTGTAAGACTTCAGATGAGTATCGCAAACCGTGACAAGCTTCACATAATGAGTCTGATTCTCCAAGATACGCTAAATCTAACTTAATTAATCCTTTGCCTTTGCATACTGGACAGGCCCCTTTACTATTGAATGAAAACAAACTCAGATCTTGCTTAGTTGCTCTAGCATAATATTGCCGTAACCGATCAAATACGTTTAGATAAGTTAAAACGTTAGAGCGATTGCTGCCATTGATTTGACGTTGATTTAAAACCGCAGCTCCTGGATATTGTTCTTCAATTGCTGAAACCAGGCTGCTCTTTCCTGAACCGGCAACCCCGGTAATTACCGTTAAAGCTTGTTTGGGAATTTTTACACTGACATGTTTCAAATTATTTTTGTGAGCATCATTTATTTGTAAGAAGCCGGTAATTGATCGTTTGGCTTTTTTGATTTTGCCCAAGTTACGCAGACTTTTGCCAGTTAAGGTATTGCTCTGCTTTAATTGTTGAAAAGTGCCATTAAAAGTAACATACCCGCCTGCTTCACCGGCTAACTCACCCAAATTAATAATCTGATCACCTAACTCAATCATTTGGGGATCATGATCAACAATAATAATTGTATTTCCTTTTTGACGTAAAAGCTGAAATATTTTTTTGATTTTAATTAAGTCAAAAGGATGGAGTCCAACGCTTGGTTCGTCAAAAATATATAACACGTTGTTTAGATTACTATTTAGATAATTAGCCATCTTTACTCGTTGTGCTTCTCCACCAGACAATGACGAAGTTGTTCGAGCTAGATTCAAGTATCCGAGACCGGCTTCGATTAAATTAGCTATCTTTTCTTTTAATTCTTGAATAATCGTTTGCACCTGTGAACCAGAAATTACATCAAGCCAAGCACTTAAATCTTCCAAACTCATTTCACTGCAGTCAGCAATATTTTTATTAAGGACTTTAGCTGAAAGCGCTTTGGAGTTTAATCGCTTTCCGTTACATGATGGACAAATACTTACTTTAACTATCCTTTTTAGTTCAGTTTGATATTTTGCACTATCCTTTTTCAAAAAGGTCTGTTCAATTCGAGGAATTATGCCCATATATTTTGCCGTTTTATGCCACTTAGCAGTCGGATGTGGTGGAATCTGCTTATTCGCATTTAACAACAGTTTAATTTTGCTATCAGGCCACTCTTTGAGAGGTAAATTATTATCAAAAAACCCTGACTCCGTATATCGTAATAAACGCCAGCCACCAGGTTGAAAAGTTGGAAATCTAATTGCACCAGCATTCAGTGACTTATTAAAATCTAATAGTTTATGTGGAACAATTTTTCGAATTTTTCCCAGTCCGTCGCAAGTCGAACACATCCCAGCAGGATTATTAAACGAATAGTTCATTGAATAACCGATAAACGGCTTAGCAATTCGCGAAAATAATAATCTTAATGCTGAATATAAATCTGTGTATGTGCCTAAAGTTGAACGCTTATTGATTCCTACTCCCTTTTGATCTACAACAATGGTGAACGGTAAATTTTCGATACTATCTACTTCAGGCTCTCTATATTGAGGAAGAAGTTGTTGAACATAAGCACTATAAGTTTTATTAACTTGTCGTTGCGCCGCAGCAGCAATTGTGGAAAATGCCAATGAAGATTTTCCGGAGCCAGAAACACCAGCCAGAACTGTAATTTTACCTTTCGGTATAGTAACAGAAATATTTTTTAAATTATTTGTACGTGCTCCTTTTACATTAATTTTATCGGTTAACACTTGCCATACGCTCATTTCTTAACTCAGTAATTAGCTTATTAGCAGCAATCATAAAATACGCTTGTTCTTCTTTAGTTAATGCACGCTCGGTCGTTTGAAATAATTCATCATGCTTATTGGCAATTTCAATCATAAATTGCCGTCCCTTTGGTGTAATTTCTGTGTTAACTTCTCGTCGATCTTTTAAAGCAGTTGATTGCCTAATATAATCTAAATCGAGCAATTTCTTCAAATTTTTTGATAGTTTTACTTGCGTAATACCTAGTCGCTTGCTTAAATCTGTCGGCCTGGTTGCTTGACATTGCAAAACGGTTAAAATATCATACTGCAACCAACTAATTTGTTCTGGATTAACTAAATTTCTTTCTGCTACTAATTCACATTGTAAATTCATCAGGGTCTCGTATAGTTTCTTTTTCATTATAATTTCCTTTTAGTAAATATTTCTTTTTAAGAATAAAATTATTATTAGCATTTGTCAAGACTAGATTGATTTTAACCAATAACTTGATTAAAAAAGATCCTAGTAAAAATCGCACTATACTAAGTTCTGTTGATAAATTATCTTTTACTTTTAATGATATTGAAGTGCCCCATAAGAGATAGATATTAATCTAACTATTATGGAGCACTTTTTCATGACTAAATATTCTACTGCTTTGAAAATTGAAGTTATCTGTAAATAGTTACCGAACCATGGTTCTTTGACCGATTTAAACAAAGAATATGGCATTGATTACATGGCTATCAGAGACTTCGCCCGCGAACACAACTTATCCACCTGAATTCAGGCTTGACTAAGCTAGAAAAGACAAAAATTGTGGCCAAGAAAAGAGTACCAAGCTAATTAGCAGCTTGATACTCTTTTTAAAAATTATAAAACTCAATCAACAGAATTTAACAAACAGACTTTTTAACTTGGTTACATAATAATATCTATTTCAAGTTTGCTAGTTTTAGTCATTTAAATCATGTAGATACAGTATTGTTATATTAATTATCTGATTAAGGTCAAAATAAATGATCAAGGTACAACACCTTTTCCAGTATTCTACCTACCTCTTTATTAATTTTAAGAGCTACTTTACAGACTCTTCTTTTATATTTATTTCAAAGATCTTTTATATTTACGCAATTTCTTTAATGCCCACTCATAGTGACTAGAAGTATTAGCAATAAAATAAGTTCCTAAAGCATTATTTCCAGTCCAAGAAAAAACATTCTTGTTAAAGAGATCTTCATTTGAGAAGTCTTCAAGTAGTTGCATTGTTTCCTCATGACTCTTTTCTAGTAATTGTTCAGCCTCTTTTAAGCTAGTTGCTTGATGTTTTTCCCAGAGCTTTTGATTCATTTCACCGTAATTACGCCAATTATAGCCGTCTGGCAAAAATTCCTGAGGCTTGCCGGATTCATTATTTTTTATCCAATTAATCAATAATTGTTGCCACTCGTATAAATGAATCAATACATCGCGCACATTATGATCACGTTCCCAGTGTGCTTCCTTCAGCTTACTAGTATCAAAAGTAAAATTTGCAATGCGAGCCTCTTCTGGTAAAGAAGCAATCAACTTAACTAGCTTGTCGTAAGCTGTGCTACTTGCTTCAATCAAGTCGGTCTTATTTGTTGGTCTAGCCATTATCTATTTCTCCTAATCAAAAACACTGTCAGATATGATCATCTTCATATCTTATGCTATATAACTACCAAAAAAGGATATATGAAAACAAAAGCTTTTGCAACTTGGTAATTTAGTTAAGACAGAAAAAATAAGCCTAAGACCACGAACCATCATCTAAAACTAGGTGCCCATTACCTAAATCAGTCATGGCTTTATCAACATACTGATGACGCATAGCGTGATAGTTCGAAAGCTGCTTGTTCTGTTCAGCAATCGGATCAGTCATCGGAATAGCTGTCAAAAGACTCTGAGTGTATGGATGAACCGGATTATCAAAAATCTCATCAGTTGGACCTGATTCAACGATATGACCTAGGTGAATTACTCCAATATGACTGGAAATATGCTTGACCATCGCCAAATCATGTGCAATAAAAAGCATTGCACTCCCAGTTTCTTCTTGAATTTTTTGAAGCAGGTTAACTACTTGAGCCTGAACCGAAACATCCAAAGCCGAAATCGCTTCGTCGGCAATAATCAATCTCGGATTCATGATTACAACCCGAGCGATTCCAACCCTTTGACGTTGCCCTCCTGACAATTCTTGCGGATAGCGGTTAACAAATGAACTATCAAGTCCAACGACTTTTAGCATTTCAACCACACGATTCATTTTTTCGTCTTTGCTCAATTCTGGATAATGAATATCCAAGCCGAGCTTAACAATATCGCCAACCTTCTTGCGTGGGTTTAAAGAAGACATCGGGTCCTGAAAAATCATCTGCATATCTTTACGTAATTTAGCAGTACGCTTTTTGTCTAAATTTCCACCAATCTGTGTTCCTTCAAAAAGTACTTCGCCAAAGGTTGGCTTATATAAACGAATGATTGAGCGACCAATTGTTGTCTTACCACTGCCAGATTCACCTACAAGCCCGAAAGTCTCACCACTTGCAATATTAAAAGAAACATCGTCTACGGCTTTAACAACTTTGTTCTTTCCAATTGGAAAATACTGTTTTAAATGGTGTACTTCAAGAATATTATTCGCCATTTGCTTCAGCTTCTTTCTTCATTTTTTCAATTCTCTTTTGGAGTATTTCCGGTATTTGTACCTTAGGTGCTCTACTATCGAGAAGCCAAGTGGCAGCATAATGGTGATCATTAACTTTAAACATTGGTGGTTGCTTTTTAAAGTCAATGTTCAGGGCATACTTATTACGCGGCGCAAAGGCATCTCCGACAATTGGCTGAGTAAGATTAGGGATTGTACCAGCAATGGTTGGTAACTTTTTAACGGACTCGTTGATATCTGGAACTGACTCTAATAATCCCCAGGTATAAGGATGACGAGGATCAAAAAAGATGTCCTCACTAGTTCCAGTTTCGACAATTTTACCGGCATACATCACATTAACATTCGTCGCAATGTTAGCAACCACGCCTAAATTATGAGTAATAAAGATTACTGACAATTTTCTGTTTTTTTGAATGTTTTTAATCAAATCTAAAATTTTAGCTTGAATCGTCACATCAAGACCTGTTGTAGGCTCATCACAAATAAGCAAGCTAGGATTACCTGATAAAGCAATTGCAATAACAATTCTTTGCCTCATTCCACCAGAAAGTTGATGCGGATACTGATTTTTGACTATTTCAGCATTTTGGATTCCAACTGTTTCAATTAACTCCAAGACTCTTTTGTTGACTTTATCCTTATCCATTTCTGGATTTGAAGCTTTAATCGCTTCAGCAATTTGCTTATCAATTTTCATTGTAGGATCAAGTGAAGTCATCGGGTCCTGAAAGACCATAGCAATTTCCTTACCTTTAATCCGGCCTTGCATTTCTTTTTGCGGGATCTTTAGCAAATCGACTGTCTTTTCGCCAGCGGTAGTTTGATAAGTAAAGTTAATCTCACCAGCTTTAATCACCTGATTAGCTTCTTTTTCGCCCATAATGGCTTTAACACTAGCTGATTTTCCACAACCAGATTCACCAACTAAGGCGACAGTTTCACCCTTTTTGACTTGATAATCAATTCCTCTTACTGCTTGAACGTCGCCATGCTCGGTGTGATACTCAATTTGCAAATTTTTAATTTCTAAAACTGTTTCAGACATTGTGTCACCTAGCTTCCTTCAATCGCATCACGCAGTCCATCAGCAATAATGTTAAAGCTTAGCATTATTAAAGCTAAAAATAGTACTGGGAAAAATACCATATAAGGATATACAATTGCTTGCGTATAACCATCGTTAATCATTGTTCCTAACGAAGCAAGTGGTGCGGGAACACCTAATCCTATAAAAGCTAAAAACGCTTCAAGGAAAATAGCATTTGGAATGGATAACATAAACGTAGTAATAATCTGACCTAAAGTATTGGGCAAAATCTGAGAGAAAATGATCTTAAAGTTTGACTCACCCATTGTCCTAGCGGATAAAACATATTCCCGCGACTTAAGCTCCAAAACCTGAGCTCTGACTATTCGACTCATGTTTATCCATCCCACAATCATCATTGCGACAATAATACTAATTAGTCCGGGTTTCATAACTAGCACTAAGAGCGTAACGATGATAATCATCGGAATGGTACTCAAAATTTCAGTAATTCGCTGCATAAATAGATCAACCCTGCCGCCAAAATAGCCTGATATAAGACCGTAACTAGTACCAATAATCAGGTCAATTACCATTGCTACTAATGCAACACGCAGTGAAACCGAAGTTCCGGCTGCTACCCTAACAAAGATATCTCTTCCTAAGTTATCGGTACCAAACCAGTGACCATTAACTCCAGGAGCTAAATTCGACTGACTTGGATATGGCGTAGTTGGTGAATATTGACTAATATAAGGAGCTAGAAAAGCAATTAAGGCAATAATGATTAATACCACTGCACTTACGACTGCCCCTTTATTTCTTAAAAAGCGGCGCCAGATAAGCTGACCGTATGTATATGATTTCCCGGTGTAATGGTCTTCGACTTCTGGATTTTGGGCAAATTCAAAATCATTGTTAGTATTATCTGTCATTTTATTCACCCTCATCTAATCTAATTCGTGGATCAATTAAACCGTATAGAATGTCAACAACCAGCATAATGCCGATAAACAAAACTGCATAAAAGAAAGTAATGCCAAGTACAACATTGTAATCATTAGCCTGGATTGCACTTATATATAGGGTACCTAAACCTGGAATAGCAAAGGCTTTTTCGATTACCATACTACCCGCGATTAAATCAATCATTAATGGTGCTAAAACTGTGATTACAGAAATTAGAGTATTCCTGATTACGTGGTGCAAGATTAACTGATACCTTTTAATTCCTTTAGAATCTGCCAACCGGTAGTAATCTGAATCCATAATGGTAATCATATCATTACGGACATACCGTTCAATACTGGCCATCGTAAAAGTACTTAGCGCAATTGTCGGTAATATGCTGGAAACAAATGGCTGTGTCTGTTGATAAGTACCTGGAAAAACCATTAATTTATATGAAAATAGTAAGGAAACAATTAAAGCTACTACAAAGTTTGGCAAACTGATTCCTAATACTGAAATACCAGTCATTAGATTATCCCAAATGGAACCTTTTTTGATTGCAGCAAGGACACCCATAAAAAAGCCTAAAATTGAGCCTAATACAGTGGCCTGCAAGCCTATCTGCAATGAAACTTTAAAGTGCTGAAAAATCATTGTTGTAACCGGGGTATTAACTTGAACAGTATAAGACACCCCAAAATCGCCAGTCAGCATATTTTTTAGATAATTTAAGAACTGCAGTGGAATTGGACCATCTAAACCATATTTGCGATACAAAGCTGCAACTTGAGCACGAGACATTTTTTCATCATTAAAAGGTGAACCCGGCATGGCCTTCTCCATCACAAACAGAATTAATGTAATTAAAAACAAGGTTACGATAGCAATCAAAATTCTCTTAAAGACATATTTTTTCACACTCGTTTCTCCTCACTTTCTCTTTAATCAAACAGGGCTGAGACAATATCTCAGCTCCTATTTATAACTAATTTTTAGTTTATTTAATTGATACATACTTAAAGAAATATGGAATTCCAGATAAGTGCATTGGCATATCTTTTATGTTTGACCTCTTTAATGATGGGGCACTATTTTGGTACAGCGGCGGACAAGCAGCACTATCAATTAAAATATTGTTTGCTTTGAGTAACATTTGGTATCTTTTTGCTTGATTTGACGTTCTGCCCGCTTGATCTACCAATTTATCAAATTCAGAGTTTGACCATTTACCGTAGTTACTTGCATTATTAGTCGTGTACATTCCTAAAATTGCTGTCGGATCTGCATAATCGGGAGCCCATCTAGTAATTGCAACATCAAATGTAGACTTAGCCATTTTGTCTAGTCTAGTTTTCTTAGCGACCTGTTGTAAGTCAACCTTCATTCCTGGCATATTCTTTTCTACTTGTGCTTTCACATAAGCAGCAATGTTTGAGTAAACTGGATCACTATCATCATATAGTAAAGTGATTGATCTCAACTTAGTTTTTGCTTTTGCTCTATTCCAATATTTTTTTGCTTCAGTAGGTGAATATTGCGAAAAATCAGTTGTTGATTCATCAGCAAAATCCTTGCCACTAGTCGGATTCTTTTCTAAACCCTTGATTACCATTGAATGGACTGGGACTGAACCATCCTTTAAGATATGCTTAGTGATTTCGTTACGATCAACACTATATGAAATTGCTTTTCGTAAGTCCGGATTGTTAAGACCCGGCTTTTTCAAGTTGAACATTAAGTAATGAATAAAATTACTTGCTTCTTTTTCAAGATTTTTATTATTACGATATTTAGAAATAAGTTGTCCACTTAAGCGTACGTAGTCGGCACTACCATTCTCAAAAGCAATTGCAGCCTTTTCCGGATCAGTAATCACATCAATCTTGATTTCTTTAACTTTAACATTTTTAGCATCCCAGTATTTTGGATTCTTCACCAGCTGAACGGTATTGTCGCCTAGCTTCCAATCCTTAATCATGTATGGACCTGTAGCAATTAGATGAGCTGAATCTTGAGCAAATTTTCTACCATTCTTTTCGAAATATTTTTGATTAATTGGCGCAAAAGTACTGAATGATAGTATTTTGCTCAAATAAGGTACAGCATGTTCTAATTCAACAACTAGTTTTCTATCACCTTCAGCCTTAACTCCAAGCGAAGTAATCGGCTTTTTTCCCGCAATAATTGCGCTAGCGTTTTTTATTCCTGAAGCAACAAGCTCAAAGTTATATGGTGAACCTATTTTGGGATCAGAAAAACGCCGCCAGCTAAAAACAAAGTCATTAGCTGTGACTGGATCGCCATTTGACCACTTAGCATTTTTACGAATAGTATAAGTCTTGGTCAAACCATTATTGCTTGTTTCAACTTTTGAAGCCAACCCTAGTTGAGGCTTATCGTTGGGGTCTATATTATATAGACCCTCTGTCGTATTAGCCACTGTCAAACACGAAGTAACTTGATAAGCAATTGTTGGATCCAGCGAGTCAACTGGGACATTTTGAACAACGGTGATTTTATCTTGCTTACTAGAAGACGAATCTGATTTATTTTGACAACCGGTTAATAACATGCCGAAACATGCAATTACAGCGGTAGCAAGTATTGCACCTTTTTTCATAATTTTCACTCTTTTCTAAAAGATCATGGAATTTTTGGTTTTACAATTGGTTTGTAGACGCTATCAGGTCTGCTTTTCCCGTTAATAACTTTCTGATGCTTAGCTACTAGGAAAGCTATATACTAAGATAATTGTAATTTTTTAATCTGTCAACCTAACTATCTAAATTTATTTTAATATAGTTCATATTTTTCCAAAAACCATAATATTTAAAATTTCTGAATGAAAAAATCGACAAAAAAAGACCTCACATCTCTGTGAGGTTCTCTTCAAATTTAATTTTGCTTTTAGACTACGTCAAGTGCTTACCGATAACATTACCAATTACTGATAAAGTAAAGCACACAATGAAGTAAAGAAACGCTAAAGCAGCAAACATCGGCAAAATATAATTAGCATTTTGCCCATATATAACCTGCGCATGCTGCATCATTTCCGGCACAACGATGATTGTTGCCAATGATGTATCCTTAATTAATGAAACAAACTGACTGATAATTGTTGGAATCATATTTTTATAAGCTTGAGGTAGTACAACATGCCATAAAGCTTGAACAAACGACATTCCCGTTGATCTTGCACCTTCCATTTGACCAATGGAAACTGACTGAATACCGGAACGAACAATTTCAGCAATCATGCTCGATTCAAAAACAGTCATCGCAATAATTGCGGCTGGAATAGTTTCCGGTCTCAAGCCAAAGTTAGGTAAGCCGAAATAGGTAAAGAAGATAATTAGCAGTAACGGAACATTACGAATAATATCGATTATAAAACCAACAAACTTCGAAACGTACCTTATCTTTGAATATCTGATTATCCCTAAAATCGAACCAAAAATAAAGCTCAAAATAACTGATATCACTGAAATATAGATAGTTACCCAGAGGCCCATCAATAAAAAGCGCATGTTTAGCCATGAAAAGGCATTAACCCAATTTTGCATTTTACTATCCCTCCTCTATGATGCTTTCTTTTCCAAATGTTGCATGTAGTAACTTAATGGCAAAGTGATAATCAAATATAGGACACCAACAACTAAATAACTGTTAATGGTATCAAAAGTCGTAGAGGCAATTGAGTTAGCTTGATACATTAAGTCAAATCCAGCCACAAATGCCAGAATTGAGGAATTTTTAACCAAGTTAACAAATTGGTTACCCAACGGCGGAATCACAATCTTAAAGGCCTGCGGTAAAATAATGTAACGCATCGCTTGCCAATAGCTCATCCCTGTTGAGCGAGCTCCTTCCATTTGGCCCCCAGATACAGACTGGATACCTGAACGAATTGTTTCCGCAATAAAGGCAGAAGTATAAAGAGTTAAGCCAATTGTACCAGCTGCAAAACCATTGATTTTGACCACATACATAGGAACAACTAAGTAGAAGAACATAGTAATTACAAGCAAGGGAATATTACGAAAAATTTCCACATAAGCGCGACCAATTACACGCATTGCCTTGCTTGGAAGTACTTCCATGATTGCAAATATTGTTCCAATGATTAAACTGAAAAATAGCGCAATCACACTAGAAAGAACGGTCCAGCCTAGTCCAACAAAAAGTTGACTGCTGAACTTTGTAAAAATATTAATCATCGGCGATACAGCTCCTTATAATTAAATCCTGGAACATCGCCAAACCACTTTTTAATTAAGCGGTTATATTCACCACTTCGCTGCATTTCAAGAACAGCCTTATCAACAGCTTTGGTAAATCCGGTTTGTCCCTTATTAACCGCAACACCATATGGTTCAACTGTAAAGGTACCACCACGAACTTCATAATTTGGATTTTGAACTGCTAAACCAAACAAGATACCATTATCAGTTGTCAAAGCGTCACCTTGCCCAGATTTTAAGGCATTCATGGCTTGAGCATAATCCTGAAGTTCAATAATTTTAGCCTTTGGGGCAGCTTTTTTAATGTTGTCCACCGAGTTTGAACCGACAACGCCAATAACAGTTTTACCTGCTAAGTCTTTAACACTCTTTATTTTTGAACTTTTTGGAACTAGTAGGGATTGACCAGCATCAAAGTAGGACTTTGAAAATGAAATTACCTTTTCACGTTCAGGAGTGATAGTCATAGTAGCAATTACGGCATCAACATTACCATTCTTTAATAGCGGTACTCTTGACTGAGAAGTTGTTGTTACGAATTCTGCTCGTCCTTTCGGTCCTAAAATGTGTTTAGTAATGGCCTTAGCCATATCAACATCGAACCCTTTTTGCTGACCATCTTTAACATCAATTAGTCCAAATAGTCTAACGTCGCCTTTTACACCCCAAGTAATTGTGTTTGACTTCTTAACATTATTAAGAACAGATTGATCACTCAAACTTTTCCCACAGCCAGTTAACATCAACACACACACTAATAACGGAAGTAGCCAAAATTTCTTTTTCATAATTGACCTCCTTAGTGAGAGATAATTTTACTCAAGAATTGTTGCGCCCGCACGGTCTTAGGCTGCTTGAAAAAAGTGCTACTATCATCATCTTCAACAATTTGACCTTGGTCCATGAAGATTACGCGATTAGCCACTTCTTTAGCAAAACCCATTTCGTGAGTTACGATTAAAGAAGTCATACCACTCTCGTTAGTAACTTTTTTAATAACTTGTAAAACATCATCGATCATTTCGGGGTCTAAAGCACTCGTTGGTTCATCATATAAAATGAGCTTAGGACGCATAGCAAGCGTCCGCGCAATAGCGACACGTTGCTTTTGACCACCTGAAATTTGCGATGGCATATTGTGTGCCCATTTTTCCAAGCCAACCATTTCAAGCAATTCCATTGCTCGCTTTTTATTCTCTTCTTCGGGAATATGACTGACGATCCTTGGCGCTAACATAATATTTTCGAGAACATCTTTGTTCTTATACAAGTTGAAGTGCTGGAACACCATTCCAACATCACTACGTAAAATATTTAAATTAGTTTTTGGATCAGACAAGTCATGTCCATTTACTATTAACTTACCCTTTTGGATTGATTCTAAGCCGTTTACAGTACGTACTAAAGTACTTTTACCTGAACCTGATGGTCCAATAAGAACCACCGTTTCGCCTCCATCAATCTCTAAATTAATGTCGTGCAGTGCATGAAAATGGCCATAATATTTTTGCACGTCATGGAACTCTATCATCGACATTTTATCGCCCCTTTCATAATCATTGCAATAAGATAATATAAGTCTTTGACTCCATTTTACTATAGCAGTTAAGAAATTTAAAAATTATACACTCTTTTTAATGAAAAATTATAATGTGTTTTTTAGATAAAATAGTGCCAAAATAGCTTTTAAACGTCTTAAAACCAATAGCTTAATTTACTTATTTGCAATTGCTTGTCATTCAAATTCGCTAAATTTAAAACGACTTGTTCAATACTACACACTTCAAAAATAATTGTAAATACCCTGGTACCACTTTCAAAAGAAAACAAGTTAGTTTACACTGGTTAACAAAGGAGAAATCCCATGAATAAAATTGAAAATTATCAACTACTTGTCAAACAAGCAAAAAGTTTACTGGAAAATGAATTCGATTTGATTGCTAATATGAGTAACATCAGTGCTTTATTGTTCAACAATCTACCTAATGTTAGTTATGCTGGCTTTTACCGGTACCAAAATGACGAATTAATTCTCGGACCATTCCAAGGACCCATTGCCTGTATGCATATTAAAATTGGAAATGGTGTTTGCGGAACTGCCGCTAAGACTAAACAAACCCAAATCGTAGCTGATGTTCATGAATTTCCTGGACATATTGCTTGTGATGAAGCGACTAATTCTGAAATTGTAATTCCGCTAATTCAAAACAATAGCTTGATTGCTGTACTAGATCTTGACAGTAAAAACTTTAATCGTTTTGATGACATTGATAGCAAGTATTTAACTAAGATTGCCAAATGCATCTTCTAATAAGTCAAATAAGCAAAAAAACTGATAAACTTCGTAAAAACGCTAGTTTATCAGTTTTTATTTTTATATTTATATTTGCTATTTGTTACTTTTTGCCAGCTAAACGTTGGAATAGCTTAACAATTTCGACAATAATTATCATACATACTCCCGCACCTAAGACAATTAACCATTGTATACCGTTTAACTCAGTTACATCAAAGAATTTGGTCATAAATGGTAGTTCAACTGCTGCCATAACGACTGCTGAAATCAAAATTGCCCAGTTAAACCACTTATTAGAGAATGTGTGCGCTGAGAAAATTGATTGGTGAATATATTTCGAATTAAAGGCATGGAATAGTTGAATTAAACCAAGAGTTAAAAAGGCCATAGTTAATGCATCAGCATGCTGCAAGTCGGCGTTATTCATGTGCGGACCAAAGTTCAAACCAAGTTGGTACGTAGTCAACACTAAAATACCTTCTAAGATACCTTGGTAAATAATCGAACTGGAAACACCGCCACTAAAGAAGTTGGACTTTTTACCACGTGGTTCGCGTTTCATAATGCCTTTTTCAACTGGCTCAAGTCCAAGTGCAATTGCAGGTAGTGTATCCGTAACCAAGTTAATCCAGAGCAACTGAACCGGAGCTAAAATATCCCAGCCTAGCATTGTCATCATGAAAACTGTTAGGACTTCACCGACATTACAGCTCATTAAGTAAAGAATTGCCTTTTGAATATTGCTGAAAACTTTACGTCCTTGTTTAACAGCTTCAACGATAGTCGCAAAATTATCATCAGCTAAAATCATGTCACTAGCGCCTTTAGAAACCTCGGTACCAGTAATTCCCATGCCAATTCCAATATCAGCTTGTTTCAAGCTCGGAGCATCATTAACTCCATCTCCAGTCATAGCAACAATTTTTCCTCTATGTTGCCAAGCCTTAACAATTCGCACCTTGTGTTCTGGAGAAACTCGAGCATATACACTAAAGTCAGGAACATGTTCTTGCAGATACTCGTCACTAAACTCATCAAGTTGAGCCCCAGTTACAACACGTTCATCTTGACCAGGCTTTAAAATTCCTAGTCGCTCCGCAATCGCTTGGGCAGTAACTTGGAAGTCGCCAGTAATCATCACCGTTTTGATACCAGCCTCATGAGCTTCAACTATTGCCTTCTTAGCTTCCGGCCGTTCAGGGTCAATCATTCCTACTAATCCAGCAAAAATCAAATCTTGTTCAACATTATCGGTTGCTGGGTCATCATATAACCCGTCGACCATTTTATAGGCAAGACCTAGAACACGTAGTGCTTTTCTAGCCATATTTTGATTGGCCGTTAAAATCTCTTCTTTTTGTTTTTCAGAAATTGGTTCAATTTTGCCATCAATTTCAATTTTAGTTACTCGCTTAAGTAATTGGTCCGGAGCACCCTTGACCGCAACAAAGTAATTGTCGTTATCGCGACTAATAGTGCTCATCAACTTACGACCCGAATCAAACGGTACTTCTTGAACTCGTTCATGATTAGCAATTAACAGATGCACATCAATTTTTTGATCAAGAGCATATTGGATTAGGGCAGTTTCAGTTGGATCGCCTAGCAGTTTATTATTATCATCAATCTTGGAGTCGTTTGCAAGCACCATTGACATTAGTACATGACTATCAGCATCAATTTCGTTAATGGCTTTGTGTGGCTGGTTGTCATAATATACCTGTTCAACTGTCATTTTATTCTGTGTTAAGGTACCAGTTTTATCAGAACAAATAATGTCTGTTGCTCCTAGGGTTTCTACCGCTGGTAATTTACGGACAATTGACTTATGTCTTGCCATTACTTGCGTTCCTAGCGCTAGAATAATCGTAACAATTGCTGGTAATCCTTCCGGAATGGCAGCAACCGCTAAGGAAACTGCTACTAAAAACATGTCGATTGCCAACTTATCAGTTGGTTCAGTTCCTCTCTTAGTAAAGAAGCCTACCACAAAGACAACTGCACAGATTGCCAAAATCATAATGGTTAAAGTTTTACCTAGTTGATTAAGGTTACGTTTCAAAGGAGTATCGGTTTCGTCAGTTTCGTTAAGCATGGTAGCAATTTTACCAACTTCGGTGTTCATCCCAATTTGCGTTACGATACCTTCACCACGACCATAGGTAACATTCGTATTGGCAAAAGCCATGTTTACTTGATCAGCAAGCGCAACTTTATCTTCATTGATTTGATCATTTTCTTTATCGACAGGAACTGACTCACCAGTTAAAGCAGATTCTTCGACTTTTAAGCTCTTGGTAACAGTTAGCCGTAAGTCCGCCGGAACAACATCTCCCGCCTCGAGCAAAACAATATCGCCTTGTACAATTTCTGTACTTGGAATTTCAATTACTTGACCGCTGCGGCGCACATGAGCATTAGGAGTCGCCATTTTCTTTAGCGCATTAATTGCTTCTTCAGAGCGCGCTTCTTGAATAACTCCCAAAACTGCATTAAGAAGTACCACAATCATAATAATTGCAGCATCAGTCCATTCTTGAGCAACAAAACCCGATAGAAGAGCGGCAATGATTAAGACAATAATCATAAAATCCTTAAACTGAGCGATGAATCTTTGCAACATGCTCGTCTTCTTTTTGGTAGCTAAACTATTGGGACCATATTTTTCCTGAAGTTGGCTAACTTGCTCTGTAGTTAATCCTTGACTACAAGATGTTGAAAGTTCTTTTTCAACTTCCTTAACTGATTGATTGTAAAAGCTCTGGGGCATTTTGACCTCCTAAAACAAAAAAGACTTATGCGTTTAACACACACAAGTCTCACTAATTAAGATAAGTCCAGAAGTATATCTTCGGTTGTTGGGCTTATCGCAAGTAATTGCTGTTACTCCCTTATGATGGTATTTATTATAAATAAAATTTTTAATTTTAACAAGCCCAACTAATGTATTTATTTAAATATAGCACATTGACATAATAGTATATCTAAGATTATAATATTGCTATTTTAAAATTATATGAGATATTTAGCGGATTAATTAAATATAAACTCATAATACATTAACTAAGGAGAGCGTATGAGTAATCTAAAACAAGATTCCAAAGCAATTTTAAAATATGTTGGCGGCCCAGAAAACGTAACTAGTTTGGTTCATTGCGTAACTCGCTTGAGATTTGAGCTAAAAGACAATAGCAAAGTTCAAAAGGATAAATTAAATTCGCTTGGCTGTGTTATCAGCGTAGTTAGTAGCGGCGGACAGGAACAAGTTGTAATTGGCACTAATGTTGCAGACTATTACAATGTGATTCAAAAAGAACTAAGTAGTTCTAAAATTGCAAAGTCAAGTCAAACTGAAACTAAGCGCAAATCAAAAATTTCCTTAACAAAAATCATCTCCGGTGCTTTTATGCCCCTATTGTCGGTGATGGCCGGTGCAGGTATGGTAAAAGCGATTTTGACCGTTTTAACTAATATTCACTGGCTTTCAGCCACCAGCACAACATATTTTGTCTTATCAGCTGCTGGAAATTCAATTTTTTATTTCCTACCGGTTTTTGTAGGAATAACTTTAGCAAAAGAGTTTAAGGCCGACCCATTTGTTGGGGGTGCACTGGGAGCAGCATTACTTGAACCTAATTTTACTCAATTAATTGGCAAACACGGGCTTAACCTTTTGGGAATGTCGCTTGATCCGATTGACTATTCGACCACTGTTTTTCCAATTTTCATTATTATTGGAGCCTATGTCCTATTGAACCGATTGTTAAAACGAATTATTCCTCAACAATTACAAATTTTTTTAAATTCGATGATTTGTTTAATTATTCTTGTACCCGCTACCGTTTTAATTTTTGGACCATTCGGAAATACAGTCGGAAACTGGATTTCAACAATCATCATGTGGCTGTTTAGCAAGAGTAGATTGATTGCAGGTTTAATATTAGGAGCAGCATATTCATTTTTAACCGTTTTAGGATTACACTGGGGATTTGTTCCAATCACACTACAAAATTTAAAAATGTATGGTGGTGATGTAATTGGCGGTGTCGGTGTTTGTGCAGTCTGGGCACAAATTGGTGTCGCATTAGGAACTTTTTTATACAGTTTATTTAAAAATAAAGATACTAAACTACGAGGTTTATCTGGTTCAATTACGGTTACTGGAATTTTCGCCGGCGTAACCGAACCAATTTTATATGGCTTAATTATGCCTTCAAAGCGATTGATTATCATCACAGCAATTGCTGGAGGAATTGGCGGTGCAATTAACGCATCTTTACACGTAATGGTAACTTCCTTTTTAATTGATAATATTTTTTCAATTTTAATGATGATGTATAAGCCTATTGGATTCATGGTATTAGGCTCAGGGATTTCATTAATTTCAGCAACACTACTAACTTATTTCTTTGGATTTAAATCGGATAAACAAGATTAAATTATTTAAGTGGATCATAAAAAAGCCAACTTTAAAAGTCGGCTTTTTTGTTTTCGGTGATAAATTAGTTTTACTTTAAGCTTGTCCATTTCCAATTTGTAACTTCAGGCATATCCTTACCATTGTCACGAATATACTGGTGATGTTTAGAAAGAAGTCGATCCATTTCGTTAACAAACTTCGCACTCTTCTCAGCATATCTAGATACACTTAAAATAGCATCTTTTGCCAAGTGGAAACGATCAAGTTCATTTACAACCCGCATATCAAATGGAGTAGTAATATCGCCTTCTTCTTCATAGCAATGAATGTGAACGTTGCTGCGTCCACGATCAAACCAAATTGACTGCATCATTGCTTTGTATCCGTGCCAAGCAAAAATTACGGGCACATCACTTGGAAAGAGACGGTTAAATTCCTCATCAGAAATTGCCTCGGGATTATCTTTGGTGTTTACCAACTTCATCACGTCAACAACATTAATGTAACGAATTTTCAAATCAGGGAAATTTTGATGTAAAAGATCAATCGCTGCCAAAGATTCCATAGTTGGTTCAGTTTCGGTTGACGCAAAAACCACATCTGGTTTCTCACATCCGTCTGTTGAAGCCCAGTCGATATAAGATAAACCGTGATTTGCAAGTCGAGCGGCTTCTTCAACCGAAAACCACTGTGGACGTTCCTGTTTTGAAGTTACTAAAATGTTAATACACTCACGATCATTAAAGGCTTTTTCGGAAACTGCTAGTAGCGAGTTAGTATCAGCGGGCAAATATTCGTGAACAAGATCTGGGCGGTTTTTCTCGTACATATGGGTTAAAATACCTGGATCTTGATGAGTATATCCGTTATGGTCTTGTTGAAAAACTGTTGAAGTAGCAACAAAGTTAAGTGAAGGATAGTCCTTGCGCCAATATTGCTCTTTAGCTTTTCTTAACCATTTCATGTGCTGAGTCAGCATTGAATCGACGACACGTCCAAATGATTCATAGGTTGCAAAGAAACCGTGACGACCAGATAAAACATATCCTTCAAGCCACCCTTCAGCTTGGTGTTCCGACAACTGGGAATCAATTAGTCGACCACTTGGAGCTAGATTTTCATCATTTGGAGTGTGAACTGAGCCTTCCCATTGACGCTTTTGTTCATCAATAAACTTGAATAAACGGTTAGATTTACTTTCATCCGGACCAAAACCGCGGAATGTTTCTGGATTGAGTTCAGCAATTTCATTCAGATATTTAGCCCATTCCGTCATATCTTCAGCTTCTACCGAACCTGGTTGGTCAAATTTTATCGCATATTTACGGTAATCAGGCATGTTCAAGCGCTTAGCATTTTTACCTCCATTAGTGATAGGATTCGTAGCCATTCTGCTGTCACCTTCAACATTATCTTTTACAACAATGTCAGTTGGAACACCATTTTCATCAAATAGTTCTTCCGGCTTATAACTCTTCAGCCAGTCAATCAACATTTCTTTGTGTTCCATAGAATCTTGTGTAACCGGAATTGGAATTTGGTGAGCTCTAAATGAGTTTTCAACCGGGTTACCATCAACATCAAATTTTGGACCTGTCCAGCCTTTTGGCACGCGGAAAATAATCATTGGCCAATGCGGTAAAGTCTCATCATTATTTTCACGAGCGTTCTTTTGAATAGCTTGAATTTTTTCAATGACTGTATCCATCAATTGAGCCATTTCTTCGTGAACTTGCATGTGATCCTTGTAACCATCAAATTCACCGCCATTGTATGCCGAGATAATGTATGGATCCCATCCCATTCCTTCAAAATACTTGGTTAACTCTTCATCAGACATTCTTGAAACAATGGTTGGATTAGATATTTTAAAACCATTGATCTGCAAAATTGGTAAGACCGCACCATCTTTGATTGGATTAATGAACTTATCACTAAACCAGCTTGCCGCCAATGGTCCAGTTTCAGCTTCTCCATCACCGACTTCAACGGCAGCAATCACATTGGGATTATCTAAAATTGCACCAGCACCATGAGAAATTGAATAACCTAATTCCCCACCTTCATGTATAGATCCTGGTGTTTCAGGCGCAGCATGAGAAGCTGAACCACCGGGAAAACTGAAGCGCTTGAATAATTTTGCCATCCCCTGCTCGTCTTGTTGGATATCTGGATAAAGCTCACTATATGAACCATCTAGGTATGAATTTGAGACCATTACCTGACCACCATGACCAGAGCCTTCAATATAAAACATATCCAAATTATACTTTTTAATGACACGGTTTAGGTGCGCATAAATAAAGTTTTGAGGTGAAATTGTACCCCAGTGTCCAATTGGCTTTGGCTTCACTTCACTTGCCACAAGGTCGTGTTTTAACAAAGGATTGCCCATTAAGAAGAGCTGTCCAACAGATAAATAATTGGCTGCACGCCAGTGGGCGTCAACACTTTTAAGAAACTCTTTTGAATCATAATCAACTGTCATTTTAATTCTCCTGATAATTATTTATTTTCTAAATTCACTTTATACGAGTATTATACCAATTTATCTATTAAGTTCAACCATTTTATAAATTGGTTCGTTCCAATTTTTTTATTTAAGCATTTACTTAAGATAGAGAAACAAAAAATGCGTTTGCTTTGACGTTTTCGGTTTACAGATCAGCAAACATATGGTCAAATACAGACAAACACTTAAGTTGTTATCAAAATATTGGATAATTTACTTAAACTTACTGAAAAGAGTGCTAAATTATTTTTAGGAGAAGTAAAATGACTCAAGAAGAACGAATCCGCGAAATAAAAGAGCTATTAAATAAACGTCACCATTTAGTTACTCGAGATATAGCCGAACACTTTAATATTTCCTTTGATACTGCTCGTCGAGATGTATTGCGAATAACTTCAACTGGTCAAGCTATTCGTGTTCACGGTGGTTTATTGGCAAATAATCAAGATGGTGTACCTAATTTTTTAATGAGAAGCCAAATTGATTCCCCAGTCAAAACTAAAATGGCGCAAATGGCATTACGCTTTGTCCATCCTAATCAGTGTGATTTTATCGGTCCATCTACTACACTTAAAAAACTGTGTGAGCTCATTAACGGGATTAATTTGCAAATTGTAACTAATTCAATTGATAACTCATTAGAGTTAATGCAATCAAGGCAGCCAAGCGTACGTTTACTGGGTGGGAAGATTGATAAAGAGCATCGATTCAGCTATTCGGTGACCTCATTAAAAACACTCGAACGTTTGAGTTTTAATACTGCCTTTATTGGGGCATCAAGTGTCAAGAGTGATGGCATTTATTCAAATAGGATGAGCGATTCTGAACTTATTAGAACTGCTGCGACACGAGCAAAGCAGGTAGTTGTTGTGGCCGAGCAATATAAGTTCAACAGTCAGATTACTTCTCCATTTATGTCGATTCCCTTAAGCAAAGTAGATGTTTTAATAACAGATAGCTCCTTGTCTCAAGAGATTAAACAAAAATTTTCACCGCATACCCAGATTATTTCGGTGCTAAGGAAGTGAGGTTATGATAAATTTTTTGTTCTTTTTTCTTAAGAAAAAAGAACAACTAACTAAAAAAGTACCGCAAGAATTAGATCAATTCTATGATAGTTTTTTAGTGATATCTATAATGAATTGAATATTGTAAAATATCGGCCAATTCGTGATGCAATTAGTTTAGTAATGCGCAAATTTGAAAGCGACGATCATCCCCTATCCTATATAGGAAAATTAGTGATGTATATTCAAGCAAGCGTTGTTTTTCAGCAACTGCATTAACCGCTAATCAACAGAAACTGTTACAAAGCTTGTCCTACCAAATAAAGCATATTAATTTAAATTATGTATATTCGGAAGAATCACAGATTTCTGTCAATTTACAAATATTTAGTTTTTTCCTTTAGACAAAATGTATCCAAGATAAAAGACGAGCTGTTGCTCGTCTTTTTTATTTATTTAAGTTAACGAAAGTATTAAACTTCATGTACTGATAGTGTATTCTCATCGTTGAAACTTCAAACGGCGTTCCATCGTCAAGGAAAAATATCCCTTCAATGACTCCAACTGGCTCCGTTCTTTTCAGGCTGAGACGATTCTGATCTTCCTCACTGGAAGATTCAACCGTGATGTTGAGAAAGGCCTTGGTGACAACTTTATTCTGCGTATCTTCTAGATAATTAAACAGTGATTTCTGCAGGTGATCGGGCTTTAACTCCGGAACAATTTTAATAGGTAAATAGCCGGTTTCAATTAAAAACGGCTGTTCATCAAGTAAACGCAAACGTTTAAATTCATAAACAAAATCATCTTCATTCAAAAACAAGTCCTGCTTAATTGCTTCAGGAGCCTTTATTACACTAAAATCTAATAGTTTAATTCCTTGCTTTTTACCGGGAACTTTCAAGCTATCAGTTAACCCCAAGTTAGAACCTTCATACCGAAATAAAGACTGATTTTTTAAATAAAGTGGATTAATAAAAGTGCCACTTCCTCGTTTCTTAAATACGATTCCTTGCTGAGATAATAGCTCCATCGCCCGTTTCATTGAAGAACGACTAACTTGGTAATGCTCGGCAAGACTTCGTTCATCGGGAAGACGCATTCCTTTATATTTATTATTTAAAATATTTTGTTTTATATCGCGCATTACTGTTCGATAAACGAAATCTGTCATTTTTTACCTCAATTATCTTGTTTGCTTAATTTGGTCAATAAACCACTTAACAAAAGTAGCTTGATTAACTTCTACACCGACTTTTGCATTAGCGGAGTGTTCAAAGAAATTATCAAAATCAATCAAAGAAGCACCATAAGCATAAGGACTCTTAGTATCTACAACAACATACGCATCTTTGAACGTATACATTTCGGGATTAAGTAGCATCCCCGCAGCCAGTGCATCGTAGATCTCACGTCCATTAGTATCAGTTTTATCATGTAGGTGAGTTAAAATGTGATATAGCATATCTCCAATCTTGCCCATATGCTTAACTTCTTCAAGCGTCTGCGGAGTTACGAATGCTTGATGACCTAATTCCAGCGGTGCTAGCATAATTTTTACGCTACTTGAAAAAACAATCTGAGCGGCTTCCGGGTCACCAGCAACGTTGTATTCACTGTACGGTCCCCAGTTTCCTCTACCAATCGCTCCACCCATAATTACCAACTTTTCAATTTTTGATAGGTCTTGCGGATATTGTCTAAAATACAAAGCAAAATCAGTAGCTGGACCAATTTGCATCAATGTAACCTTTTCAGCACTATTGGCAACTACATCATGAATTGCCTCAACTGCAATTCCTGGTTTAAGCAACGACATGTCCGGATCGGGAAACTCAAAACCGTCCATTCCGCTTTTACCATGAACATCCGAGGCATCAATTGACTGACGCATTAATGGGCAACTAGCTCCAGAAACCACTGGTACTCTAGTTCCTAAAAAAGTTTCCAATTTCAAAGTATTGACCAGAGTTTTATCTAGAGGGACATTACCCCAAGTTGGAACAATTAGCTTTACGTCAAGTTCAGGCGCAAACAAAGCAATAGTCAGCGCAACAACATCATCTATGCCCGGATCAGTGCTGATGATCAAAGGTTTTTTATTCATTGAAATTCCTCTTTTTTTAAAAATATAAGACCATCATACCAAAGATAATATATTGATGCTCTCAATTACGAAAATGCTGATAAGTATTCACCAAATTCACGGTTAACTTTAACGTTTACGGTCTTCGATTATCCCGTTTGAATGAGCAATAATGACTTCATCACACATATCTAGAAACAGTCCATTTTCGACTACTCCAACAACTTTATCTAAATAGTCTTCTAAGCCATAAGGTACAGGAATAGGATCAATGTCTAGGTCAATAATGTAGTTGCCATAGTGCGTAACGAATCGTTTACCATTATCAATACGCCACTTGGGATTTAATCCATCTTCATGAAACAAGCGAAAGTTCTGTTCACAGGAAATGGGAAGAACTTCTACTGGTAGCGGAAAACCGCCTAAACGATCAACCAATTTGGATTCGTCAACAATCCAAACTACTTTTTCAGAATTTACAGCGACATTTTTTTCCATGGTCAAAGCACCACCGCCACCTTTAATGCCATCAAAATTGGTAGCAAATCTGTCCGCTCCATCGATTGTAAGATCTAGTTGATCCACTTCAGCTAGCTCATTAACTTTGAAATCCCAACTCTCGAGCTGTTTCTTACTGCGACTTGAAGTTGTTACAACTGCAGCTAATTCGAGTCCCTCTTCTTTTTTTCGTTTGCCTAGTGCATCAATTAAAAAAGCTACTGTCGACCCCGTACCAATGCCAAGCTTCATTCCGGATGTTACCAAACTGGCTGCTTTCTCAGCGGCCTGCTGTTTTAATTTGTCTTGTTCTTTTTTATCCATTTTTTTACTTTCTTCATATAATAATTATCTATATTCTGCAAATCAACTACATTATAGCAAAGATCAACTTAAATGAAGACAGCAAAAAAAGACAGTTTTAAAACTGCCTTTTCATTCAAAATTATTATTCGGGATCAATTTCAGGTGCTTTATTAATTTCACCAGACATCATCCAAATTCGTTTCTCAACATCAGCTAAGAATCCAGTTAGCATATCATTAGTGGCGTAGTCGCCTTCTTCATCGCTTACCTTGATGCCTTCCCTATATAAGTCGTCAAGATAATGGTAGCCATCAATAATCTTCGCGTAACGTTCATCAATTGTTTCATTCCAGTTGCCCTTCTCATCTTTAATATGAGTTTTTTCAGCAATTTCACTCAAAGTTGAAACTGGGGAACCATCCAGAGTAATCAAGCGCTCAGAGACTTGATCAAGTTGATCAGCAAGTTCATCCATCACTTTATCTAAATATGGGTGCAACTTCAAAAAACGGTTACCACGCATGTACCAATGGTGTTGATGCACTACCATGTGCATTTGCGTTAAATCAGCAACTAGTTGATTCAAGATTTCTTTAGTCTTTGGATATTTCATATAAAAATGCCTCCCAAATAAAAACTATTGTTACATCTTAATTATATCCAGTAGTGCAATTAATTACTAAAATAATGTTTGATTGCTTTTTTAAAAACCGATAGCTGAACCTTCAGACGCCACTAATTATTTCTTACTATGTTTTTTTGAAATCTCGTCATTAAGCAAATTATTCCAATAAATAAGGCCAAAATTCCACTAGCAGAAAATACATTTAAGCCAAGTATTTTAACTAAATTTGTTAACGGATTGATGATCAAGGGGCTAATTACGCCACCAACCGAATATATTGCGACGTATACGCCCAGTGCCATAGAAACGCTATTGTCATCAACTGAAATTGAAATCAAATAAGGGAATTGTCCCATTGCAATACTCATCGCTGCTCCTACTAAAAAACTGCCAATAAAAACAATTAAGAGGGAATGAAACAGCCCAATTAACAAATACGCTACGCCATACATTAAGAATGAAAGTGCAATTGAGGAGTATTTGAATTTCTTGCCAATAATGCCAACAACTAATCCACAAAGCATGCCACCAATTAGCGAAATTGTCGAAGTAAGAGCCGCTTGCGAAGTCGCACCCAGATTTTCCTGGACCACGAATAATGCGATATTATTATTCAAGACATTGTTTAACAGCATGGTCAAAAACGCCCAACCAGCACAGTAAAAAATATATTTACTTAAAGTTATTTTTGCACTAGAAGCATCTTTTCTTTCCTGATCCAAAATTTTTGGCTTAAACGGTAATAACGCTATCACAACGACAAGAATCAAGAGTGAAAAAAGATATATCCAATAATTGTTGACCCAACTACTCTTTGCCGCAAACTGTCCGCCACCCATAATAAATACGACTCCGCCGATATTAATAAAAGTGGTTGATAACCCCATCGTTGATTCTCGTTCTTTTTTCGGTAAAATTTGGGAAATCAAAACTTGGGTCAAATTAGTACACGCCCCTTGGCCTAAACCGACCATGCAGGAGCAAAATACTAAAAAGATAAAATTATTATGAAACAATAACGGTAACAACCCACCGACTGCAACCAGAATAATTGATGAAACCGTCAGACTTTTCAAGTTAACCTTGCTTGCAGTTAGCTTGCCAATTAGAATTCCGGCAACCATCATAAATAGGTTAGGTAAAGACGTCAACATCTGCACGCCTGTATTACTCAAAGCAAATACCTTTGCTAGCGCGGCATACGACGGTGTGATTGCTAAAGAAGCCATGCCCATCAAGCTAACAGCTAGAACCCCAATCCTAGTTTTGGTTACATATGTCTTTTCCTGATTATCCATCAATCAGGCCTCACTTTACGATACTTTCTACCGCGTTCCGGCCAGAAAATACTGCATAACCAGCAGTACTTCCCGGTAAAGTTACCGCGTAGGTATCACCAACCAGCATTCCAGCAGAATCATTGCCAGCCGCATACAGACCAGAAACAGGGTACCCATACTTATTCAAGACCTGATTATCATTGTCAACACGAATTCCACCAATAGCACAAGCCATGCCAACACCTAGTTCAACAGCATAAAATGGGCCTTGTTCAACTGGGGTAAGATACTTTTGATTCTTGCCAAAATCAGTATCTTCTCCCCGAGCCGTTAGCTTGTTATAGTGACTGATTGTAGCTTGCAAGTTTGGCAGATTAAGCTTTTGAGCTAACTCCTCAACAGTATCTCCTTTGGTGAGGTACTTTTCATTATTAGCTAAATCACGATTGATTTCCTCAACCAAACAATCAAATTTATCTGGCGAAACTGGCGAATTACCAACTTCCTTATATAAGCCCACATTAGTTAAATAATCCACAGCCTTCTGACTTAAAATTGAAAAAGTTCGTGACTGAGTTAGGATTGCACTTCCTGCGTGACACATATTGTCATTGACATCTTCATTAATAAAACGTTCACCACGTTCATTAACCCATAAAATGGCTTCCTGAGTTGCCGCAGCCGCAAGCTGTGCAGGCATATGAACATATGCTGGCCGTGTTTTATCCAAAATTGCTCCGCCACCATATTGGATTGCTCCCATTTGGTAATGCTCAGCGCCAGCTTGCCAGGCCATCTGCATGCCGTCACCAGTTGACTTGCCATCGCTAACTGATAACAAACGAGCAGTAAACGGTGACCTTTTCTTAACTAAATCTGGATTATCGACATAACCACCAGTTGCCAGAATGACATTGTGCGTTAGAACTTCTCTTTCCTGTCCAGTAGCCTCACTTTGCACAAGTAGACCGTTAACATGACCATTTTCCTGCAAAATCTTCTGCGCACTGACACTGGTTACAATTTCAATCTCATACTGCTTAGCCGTTTGTTTTAGCTGCTCAATTACTGCGTGACCACCGCCTGAAAAAGTATGAATTGTTGGCCAGCTTTTGCCCTGGGGACCGACTTTGCTGAATTCAACCCCAAGTGAATGGAGCCAGTCAATTGTTCTACCACTGGCCGAAATATACTTTTTCAAATGAAGAGCATTGGCTTCATAGTGTGAATAGTTAAGCTCATCCTGTAAAAGCTTAGTAGAATTAACTTTGATATCTTCCTTTTTTTGCAAATAACTATCAACACCCATGGCTCCTTCAACGTAATTGCCGTCGCCGCCGAGTGTTCTGCCTTTTTCAATTACCAAAGTATGAAGATTGTATTCACCTGCGCTGACAGCAGCAGAAAGTCCTGCTAAACCCCCACCCACAATTACTAAATCGTATTTATTTTCTTTAGGAAACATTTTGTAGCCTCCTCCTTACTTCAAGCCAACGGAAACGCCACCATCACTTAAAATGGTCTGTCCAGTCATAAATGTGGCTTCACTAGCTACAAAAACGAAAACTTTAGCAACTTCTGCGGCAGTTTCAGCACGTTTCATCGGAACCGTTGGCAAGACCTTTTCCAAAAAGCCGCCTTCATTTAATGCAGTTTTGGTTAGACCAGGAGCAACACTATTAACGCGTATATTTTTATCAGCATAATCAACGGCTGCAGCTTGGGTCATACCAATGATGCCATTTTTAGCTGCATTATAAGCACCCATGCCACCGGGATTGTAAATGCTACCCAAAGCGGTGGTATTAACTATTGAGCCGTATCCTTGTTTTAAAAACAAGTTAATTTCTTCGCGCATGCACAGAAAAGTCCCACGAAGATCTAAATTGACTGTTTTATCAAAGTCATCGTCAGTAAGCTCGGCGAATGGTTTCAGTATACCACCACCTGCATTATTCATAACGTAATCAATTTTGCCATACTCTGAAACTATTTGGTTCAAGCTACTTTTGATACTTTCTTTATCCATTACGTTTAAAACAAGACCTGATATTTTACTTTGATATTTATCATTCAACTTGGAAGCGACTTGAATAACTTCTGGATTATAATCTGTTAATACCACGTCACTACCCTGTTTAGCAAATTCATCACTAATTGCAAAACCAATTCCTTGGGCAGCCCCAGTAACAACAGCAACTTTTCCTTCTAACATTTTTATATCCTCCTAATTCAAGCTTTTAATAGCTTCTTGCGCAGCAATCCAACCTGAAACAAAGGCAAAGCCGTTGGCAATACCTTCATAACTTGGATAGCCATCTGAGTAAAGTCCATTAACATTATTGCCAACAATATATAAATCACTGATTGGTGACCCATCTTCCCTAACTGGCTGGCAATTGCGATCAACATTAACGCCATCCAAAGTGCCTAAAATAGCACAATGCTCAATAATCGCATAAAAAGGACCATCGTGTACTCCAAACAGCAATTCATCGGACGACTTTAAAAATGTTTCATCATTATGCTGATCAACTGCATTATTATACTTAGCTACGCTTTGTTTGAGTGAATCAACCGGTAAATGCAGTTTTTGCGCCAATTCTTCAAGGCTGCTTGCTTTAACCACCTCACCAGATTCGACAGCGGCATCAAAATCTTTTTGAATATTTGGTAATGGCCCAACCGTAGCTTTTGGTGTTTCACCCACATCACAAAATTGCCGTTCGAAAGTATCTTCGAGGTTTACTTCAGTTGACTTAAAAGTATCTAAAGTAGCTTGGTCTAGCAAAACATAGTATTTGCCATGAACGTTATGTGCCGCATTTCCCCACATTGCAAAGTCATAAACAATGTCTTCGTTAACAAAGCGATTGGCAGTCTGGTCTAGCCACAAAAGTGGCAAATTTGTTAAAGCTTCAACTGAACTGTCACGTTTCATCGGATTAATGTTCATGCTAGGGGCACAACCATGAGCAAATAACACTGGAGAGTGACGAATATCAGCACCAAGTTTATGAGAAAGCTCAATGCCTGTGCCAACAGACTTGCGTTCCCCTAAATTTAAAAACTCAGATTCATCAGAGTATTTTTCCTTGAGCATACACTCATTACCACAGTATCCACCATCTGCAAAAATTACTTTTTGAGCTTGAATTTTAAACTTTTGCTTCTCAGCATTTTCAGCAATTACTGCTTTTAAACCATTGTTGTATTCAATGTCGACTGCGGCAGCTTCAAGAAAAACTTTATTCCCAGCGGCTTCAAACTTTTCAGAAAGTTTGTCCCAATTAGTCATTTTCTCTTTAAAACTATTAAATTTATGATAAACGAGAGGATCATCTATGTGGGCTTTTTGCTCGCTCTGTTCCACTGTTACTGGTAAACCCATCTCATCTAATCTTTTAATATTTTCACCAGACATTTTCAAAAAGCGGCTCAATAATTCACCATTTACGAAGTAATGATTATAATCCGTCAAGCCGTTAAAGGCTTCTTGGTAGCCGTAGTCAACTTCTTTTTTATTTTGCTCCTCCGAGTTGATAGCGAAAACCCCGTGGGCACCAAACTTTCCTGCACCCCCAACTTTATTGCCTTTTTCTAATAAAACAAACGGAATTTTCTTTTGATATAGTTCAAAGCATGCAGAAATTCCTGATGAACCAGAACCTACAACAACAACTTTAGTAGAAAAAAAATCCAATGTAATCTCATCCTTTCATCGGTTTTGTGATTTTATTTACAATTGGATTTTAAAGCATTTTTTAAGTAAGCGCTAACATATTTAAGTTATTGTCAATAAGCTTAAGTTGTTGCCACTTTTACCAACTTCTTTAACTCACTTGACGCACTCAAATTAAATGCAACTACAGTAGTAAAAGCATTTGCTAAATGTTTGGGCGAAACACGGTATGTATTTTTGCAAAAGGGTGGTACTACAAATGATTTTGGCACCATTGTTATACCTCCTTTAAAGTTAACATTTAAACATGCCGCAGCAAAACTATTTACTTCAGCAATTTGACTGTATTTCCATCCTTCTTTGCAATAAGTATTAATAATTGAGGTTTGAACATCCGTTATTCCTGTTGATTTCCAGTTTTGAGTATAAAAAACACTGCTTTGAGCCAATTCTTTTATATTATTCTGATATTTATCAACTTCCATCTGATTAAATAGTAGGTCAAAACTGACTTTTTTAAGTGGCAAATACTCAATCTTGTTGTTATTTGTAAACGCAAGCTGAAAACCTATAAGCAAATCATAATTTTCATTAATTAATCTGCTAATTCCTGAATCAAAATTTTCTTCATCAAAACTTGTCCAACATTCCTTAGGAAGCTTGGATGCAAACATCGCAGCCTCATTTTCAAGTCCCTGAAGAAAATGTATCCTTATAAGCTGATCTACATGCGGATCTGGGTGACGCCATATTTCAGTATATAAATTGACAACTTCTACAGCTCGACGATAAAATTCTTTGCCAGTCGGCGTCAACGAAAACTTCCCAGCTGAGCGGTTTAATAGCTTTTGCCCTAATTCATTTTCTAACTTCTTAATTGCCGAGCTAACCGCAGTTTCAGATACATAGTTTCTTTTAGCAGCAGATATAAAACCACGAGTTTGGACAACATCGATAAAGTATTTAACTGGCATTAGATTATAATTCATTTTTTTCACCAATTTTTCTAGACAATCAAATTATTATTTTCACATATTATGTTATCGAAATATTCTCATGAATTAAATAGTATGATTAACAATTCTACGACAAACATCAATTTTACCCTCAATGTTGGTAATTCAAGGGAATTTACAGTAAAATGTTACTTGATAAAAAGGAGTGTCTTCATGTCTAAACTAGAAAAGCCTATTGTGATAGGCATTACCGGTGGTTCAGGTAGTGGTAAAACAACCATTGCTCGTAAAATCGTTGATCAGATGCGTGAAAATGAACACGTCTTAATTATGACGCAAGATTCTTATTACAAGGATAATACTGGTATTCCTATGGACATCCGAGAAAACATCAATTATGATCATCCGGATGCATTTGATGTTCCTTTGCTGGAAGAGCAAATTGGTAAATTGCTTAAATATGAGTCAATTGAAATGCCTGTTTACGATTTTAAGGAACACACTAGAAGTCAAAAAACGATTCACATTGAGCCAGCAGATATTATTATTCTTGAAGGAATTTTAGTACTTGCAAGCCAAGAAATTCGCGATTTAATGGATATTAAAGTGTATGTTGACACGGACGACGATATTCGCTTTATTAGACGACTTGAACGTGATATTAAAGAGCGTGGTAGATCAATTGATTCAGTTATTGAACAATATCTTGATACAGTTAAACCAATGTATCATCAATTTATCGAGCCAACTAAACGCTATGCCGACATTATTGTGCCTGAAGGTGGTGAAAATGATGTGGCAATTGACATGTTGACCACAAAAGTTCACTCGGTTTTAAGTCAAAATACTAGATAGCAAAAAAGGAACCAAATCTACTTTTCAGATTTGGTTCCTTTTTCTTTTTAGTGTTAGTCAATTGCTAACCGACTAATCACTTCCGCGTAGTCAGGATATTGCTTTAACAATTGAATTTTGTTCATCATTTCAAAGTCATGATAATCAAAGCCGGGAGAAACAACACAGCTAACTAAACAAAAACTATCCGACTTAGTCACTTCGGAAGCAAAAATTGTGTTCTTTGGCACCTTGAATTGCATCACTTCGCCTTTAGTAACATCTTTCCCTAGCTTAACAGCCGAGTATTTTCCTTCAGGTGAAATACAGTGGATAGTAATTGGCTCGCCATCATGGTAATACCACAATTCATCATGGTTTAGACGATGGAAATGTGAACAACTAGTATCGTCTAATAAAAAGTAGATTGAGGTGTAATAATAGCGTTGACCTTGACTATCTTCAGCATAAAACTGTTCGTCACTTGTATAAATTTGCCGAAACCAGCCACCCTCTTGATGAGGTTCAAGGTGCAGTTTTTCAATATAATCTTCACGTTTCATTTTAGAATTTTCTCCTACTATTGAGTTAAACAAGATAAATTTCTTGCATTCGAGCTTTAAAGTCAGTTGGTAATTGTAAGCCCTCAGTAAAGTAACGATTAAAGTCACCATAATTTTTAGCAACTGTTTGGAAATAGCGCTCTAAGTATTGACGTTCAACAGTTAATGCAATAGCAACATCCTTTAAGTTAGCAGAAGTCACTTTATCTTTTAAATAATTTAAAATTTCTTCATTGGCTTCTTTACGAGCATCAATTGTCTTTAAGTAGTCAGTAAAGATTTGATCATCACTAACATCTAAACTTTTTAAAATTAAGGCCGCGCCCACTCCGGTACGATCCTTTCCAGCAAAGCAGTGAAAAGCAGTTGGAACGGGGTTTTCAATTAAGCTCATTAAAAATTGACGATAGCCCTCTTTAGCTGATTTAGATAATGCCAGTTCTTCATATGTCTTAAGCATATCTTCTTCTACGTGGCTATTGGCAGAAATAATTTCATCTACACTTGCTTGGTTTGTTCCACTGTCTTTTAAAACGTCAAGCACAACATAATCAAGACCTTGCCAGAGATAGTCAGGATATTCTGCACGTTCGTCCGATCCACGGAAGTCAACTAGCCGTTTAATCTGATACTGATTTTGCACAGCATCCTTTTGTTCAGCAGTTAAGTCAAACAACTGACCGCAGCGAAAAAGCAAGCCTTCTTTGACCTTTTGCCCATTTGCACTAATATAGCCACCTAAAGAACGCCAATTTGTAATCTCTTTTGCCATAGTTCTCCTCAAATTTATAAAAAAGCTAATTTTTCCTTATAAATTACTATTATAAGTTTTATCGCCGTTGCCGTCCATTTATTCCAAAATAAAAAGCACTCCAAAATGAAGTGCTTTTTATTTTAGTCTAATTTTGGCTTTAGTGCTCGATCAAATAAGTTTGTTATCAGCTTGACCAAAACACCATCAAAAACTAATGCTGAAATAATAGCAGTAATAAACATAATTACACGAAGTTGAACACTGTATTTACTCCATCCATATAAGAAGTAAGATGGTATATAACCACCTAAACCTGCAAAGAAAGCACCAGTTAATACGCTTTGCCATGAAAACCTCTGGTAACGCTCTTTTTTAGGAAAGAAACCAATCTCGTTAGTGGCTCCTTGAATGAACCCAGAGAGAATAGTGGTCGCACCCCATTGTCCTCCAATTGCCATCTCAACAACGGCTGCCAGCAATTCCCCAATAGTACCCGAACCAGTCGTAGGCACAAAATACATTGCCAATGGTCCAGCAATTAACCACAATCCAGAAAAAACGGTATCCGTTACCGGAGCATAGCCAGTGGGTAGCAAAGCCATCTTAACTAGGTTAAAAGCCCAATTAAAACCATACGTATATATTACTCCCATAACAATTGCAATTAAGGCAATTAAAATAATCGATTTAACATTCCATTTTGACGATCTTGTAAACATAAAAATACTCCTAACCAACTAATAAAGTCAGTAGGAGCATCATAAGTACTTTTTAACACTTCCCTAGCGCAGGTATTATCCCGTTCAGGTTCAGAGGGTATTTCTCAGCTTAATGTGGCACCCCTAGCGACTCTTTTTTTAAGTTTTATACATTATAACATACATTACTAATTTCATTTGCCGATTCTGACATACCGCGCTGACTATTTAAACTGACTAAAACCAGCTAGCTTTTCTTTCGTTAAGTCACGAATAATAGCAAGAGTTAAATTGACGGATGCCTTAAAGTCCTGATAGGCGCTAAAGCAATATGCTGAATGCTCATAACGAACTGGAATGCCAATAACAATTGTTGGTGCACCATTTTCATAGTAAATCGCCGCACCATCTTGTCCACCACCAGTTCGAACCGAACGCGTATAAGGAATATTGTTCTTATCGGCAATCTCACAGGCGTATTGCTGAAACTTCGGATTCGGTAAAAATGAAGTATCCATGTCTCGCAACATTGGTCCACGTTTTAGTCCAGTCTGAGAAAGCCATTCTGGTGTAAAAGTATCGTCAGCAGGACAAGACTCAAGGACAATCGCTAAATCCGGCTTTACGGCTCTTGCAGTAACATAGGCTCCGCGCAGTCCCACTTCCTCTTGGCTTGATAACGCTGCAACAACATTGAAATCAGTCTTTTCACCATTTAAATTGTCAAGAACGTCTGCCATTGCGGCAGCTCCGAAACGATCATCGAAATCCTTGCCAAAGAACAAGCCTGATTTTTCGTTATATTCGCATTTTACGTCAACAAAAATCGGACAGCCAGTATCAATTTTGTAGTCATTAATTGTTTCTTCTCGCGAAGATGAACCAACATCAATTGACATATCAGCAACATCTGGCACATTGTCAAGCTCAGCATCAGTCATAAAGTGCGGTGGTTTGGTCGCCACAACTCCAGGAATATACTCGCCAGCGCGGTTTTTAATTCGTACACGTAAAGCGGGAATGTTGTATTTAACCCAGCCACCAAGTGGCACGAATTTGATCATACCATTTGGTCTAACAGCTTGGGCAATGAAACCAACCGAATCCGAATGAGCATCAAGTTGAATAACTGGACGATCAGGTTGATTATCTTTTTTGGAAGCAAAAACGTTAAGCATTCCATCTACTTTAACGTCTGCAAAATCTTTTACAGTATCAGTAAATAGTTTAACGAATTCTTCTTCAAAGCCAGAAGTTGAATTAGCATCTGAAAAAGCTTTAAGCATTTTTATTTCTTGTTCTTTTTCCATTAGTGTATTGACCTTTCATTAGACTAAATTCTTAATTTCCATTGTAGCAAAAACCCTGCTAATTAAACCATCAATTTAAGCTATTTTTCAGATAATCTTACTACTTTCTTTCAATAAGTAGTTTTTGTACGTAATCTAGCCAAAAATGGGGCAAAAATGTTGAAAAACGTGGTTTTTTTAGATAAAAATGCTATAATCGAAATTATTAGAAAATTTTAGTTTTTAAATTGAAGGGTAGATAAATGCCGAAAAGTGACAACATTGATAGTATTATTGATCATAAATTGTTTACTACAAATGATATACATAAAATGTGTATCAAACTTGGTAAACAGTTGACTGAAGATTATGCTGGGAAAAATCCACTAATTGTTGGAGCACTCAAAGGAGCAATTTTCTTTTTAACCGATTTAGTAAGGGAAATGGATGTTAAAGCCGAAATCGACTTCATGGATGTGTCCAGCTATGGCAACGAATTTGAATCATCTGGCAAAGTCAAGATTATTTCTGATTTGGCAACTGATGTTAAAAACCGAGATGTTTTAATCGTTGAAGATATTGTTGACACCGGCCTCACCTTGAATTACATGAAAGAGCTACTCAATAAGCGTGGCGCTAAAAGCGTTAAGTGTTGCGTACTGTTGAATAAAGAAGCTAATCGGAAAAATGAGGTCAGCGTTGAATACTATGGTTCAAAAGTTGGCAATGAGTTTGTTGTTGGCTATGGGCTTGACTTCATGGGCTTTTATCGCAACCTTAACTATATCGGTGTTTTAAAACCGGAAGCAATTAAACTTGCAACCAATAAATAACTATAAAAAGAGCTGTCTAATATAGACAGCTCTTTTTAATTTAACTTTTTTATTCAGCTTCGGGTTCAAGCGTTTTTGTTTCGTCATTTAAGGGCTTAACAATAAACCAGCGCATAAAGCCTTGTTCAATTTCTTCTAGTTTAAATTCAAAACCTTCAAGTTCAACGGATTCATCTTTTTTTAGATCCGGATAATGTTCCATCATATAACCACCAATAGTTATGATGTCACTATCTTGAAAACTCTTTAGGTCACTACGAAAATAGCGAGCAAAGTCATATAAGGTCGTTTTCCCAGAAACATGTATATTGCTAGCCTGATCTTTTATGATATAGTCATCCGAAACATCATCAATTTCATCTTTAACTGTGCCAAACAGTTCTTCGTAGATGTCCTTATCAGTTACAATTCCACTTGTTCCACCATATTCGTCTACAACCAAAACAATCGGTGTATGCTTTTTAATCATCAAATGTAGAATATCTTGTATCTGCATTGACTCCGGAACTGTAATCATTGTTCTAATGATTCTTGTGACTGGTACATTTTCATCAATTTGACTCTGCTGAACTACATCAAAAGCATAAATATAGCCCACAATATCATCTTTATTATTATCACGAACAACCGGAATCCGGCTTGAGCCCTCATCCAGATACATTTTTAGCGCTTGCTTGATAGAATCGGTTGAATTAATAACGATTAGTCTGGTTCTATCCGTCATAATATCCTTGGCGACTTTATCATTAAGCTCAAATGCACGCTTCATATAGGTTAAATCGTTTTTATCGAGTGAACCACCATGAACAGCTTTACGTGATAACTTGATAATTTCGGATTGTGAATATACTTGATTTTCCTCATCAGCTGGCTCAAAGCCTAATAACTTCAACAAACCATTAGAACTAGTGTTAAGCAACCAGACAAATGGATATACTAAAGTATGAAAGATCTGCAAAGGTGTAACAATTTTCAGCAGAATCTTGACTGGCATATCAATTGCAATATTTTTAGGGACGATTTCCGTAACTACAACCTCTAAGTAGGTCAGCAAAATCACCCCTAAAATTGCACTTACTGAGCGCACAATCGAGTGATTAAGCTGGGTTAAGTTAAACAAATAGACAAATAAGGCAGCAAATGTATCTGCCGAAAACCAACCTAAAACAACCCCTACTAAAGTTGTTCCAACTTGGGTTGTTGACAAGTATTCGTTTAAATTGTGTGTCATGTGCAAAGCACGTTTTATTTTACGACGGCTGCCATTATTATTTGCCAGCATATCTTCTAGCTGGCTTGATCTAGTCTGGACCAAAGCAAATTCAGCAGCCACAAAAAAAGCTGCAAAAACAAAAATTACTAAAGTTGCTATTAGATTAGTAATCACTTGGGGCGTACTCAAAATTTATATCACCTTTAAATAAAAAATTCTATGATATACATCTTACCATCAAAAGCGCTTTATTGACCTAAAAGTCCCTTTTTATTTAATTATTTTATAGATTTTCTTAAGTGGTAATCGCGCCGGAATATACTTAGGATCATTGACTTCGGCAGCATTATCACGATAGCCAAGTCCAATCGCCATTCCAACGAGCTCGTCTCCGGGAATTTGCGCATATTTACGCACGAGCTCTGGATACGCAACCATTGAATGAGCCGGCATCACAGCTAGGCCTTCATCAATAGCCAAAAGCATAATACTCTGAGAAAAAATCCCCAAATCGAAGACCGACCACGCAGGAGAAGCCTTGGGAATAGTCAAAAAAATAATGTCTTGCGCATTAAACATGGTATCATTTGCTTCCGTAAACATTTCCATTCTATTATGGAAAAAGTACGGTTGCGATGCACCAACTACTGCTATGCTTTGACTAGGATACTGATCCCATTTAAGTGATAACGTGGTAGCAAAATCTTCATGAGGATCAACATCATCTTCAATTTCTTTTGCTACATCATGCTTAAGATTCTCGAGTGCTTCCCCAGTCAACACGTAGGCTTTCCAGGGTTGAGAATTTAATAATGATGGTGACTGCTGGGCCTGTTCAATTATCTTAGCAAGCAGTTTCTCATTGACCTTTCTATTAGTAAATTTACGAGTTACTCGTTCCTTGTCGTATACTTTTTTAAATTCCATTACAATTCAGATCCTTAAATACTAAACCTGCACTTTAACACTAAATCCCATTAAACAAAAATTTCTTTAAACAGTCTAATTTAAACAAAAGTACTATCTACTGAATATACTTCTAATGTTTACTCATTTATATCTTTTTGTCAAAGAGCAATAAGTGAGAGTATTACTACTTAATTTAACAAATTACGTATACATCATTTATCTTAATAAATAATCAGCAATATTGCAAAGGTTAAAAACACCCTAAAGAAATGGTTTTAATAAGATATTGTGAGTAATATCTACGTCGCAAATATAAAATTGGCTTTATAGCTATTCATGTACTCTAATAAAATATATTAACTGAAGACACAAATTAACGCCAGTAAAATGTGTCATGTATAGATAATTATTTTATATTAAAAAAAAGCTTGATTAAACCGTAATCAAACTGTTTTTATACTTTATATCGCCGACGTAATTCTCGTTCTTGGTCCCGTTTCTTAATTGTTTCTCGCTTATCATATTTCTTTTTACCTTGACCAACACCAATTAAAACTTTAGCAAATCCATGCTTAAGGTAAACCTTGAGCGGAATAATTGCAGTGCCTCGTTCAGCTTGCTCTTTAGCTAAACGAGCAATTTCTTTTTTATGCAAAAGTAACTGCCGGTTGCGTAGTGGCTGGTGATTATAGCGATTACCCTCTTTATACTCACTAATGTGCACATTTTCTAAAAAGGCCGAACCATTAACAATTTGAACATAACCATCGCGCAAGTTGATACGACGGGCACGAACTGATTTGATTTCGGTTCCAGTTAAGGCAATGCCAGCTTCATAGGTATCTTTGATGAAATAGTCATGATGAGCTTTTTTATTTTGAGCAATTAAGTTCTCATTGTTTTCTTTCTTCAATTTTTTATCCTAATGTTTATATTTACTAAAATGAGGATGATTATTACTTTTATTAAAGCCACCACGGTGACCATGGTCATTATGAAAGCCGCGATTACCATGACGACGATTATTATTGCCACGGTTATTGTGTTGCGATTTAGGCGCATTTGGATCGTAAACTTCAAAGTCAAGTTGATGTTGCTCAACGTTGGCATTAGTCAAAGTTACCTTAATTGGCATCCCCACATGGTATTGTTTATGCGTCCCCCGACCGGTCAGCGTCATACTTTTTTCGTTAAAACTATAAAAATCATCGTTTAAATTTGATATGTGAATCAAACCTTCAACTGTGTTGGGTAACTGAATAAACATCCCAAAACTAGTTACTGAAGATACAACTGCTTCAAAGTGTTGGCCAACTTGATCAGCCATGTATTCCGTCATCTTCAAGTCATTAGTTGCCCGCTCTGTGTCGATAGAAACACGTTCTTGGGTTGAAGTTTGATCAGCTACTTCAGGTAAACAACTTGCAAAATGATCTTGTACCTTTTTATTAGTGCCCTCTTCACTATATGCATGAATCATACGGTGAACCATTAAATCTGAATATCTTCTAATTGGTGAAGTGAAATGGGTATAAAACTTAGCAGCCAAACCAAAGTGACCCAGAGGCTCTTCAGAATAATGCGCTTGTTTTAAGCTTCTAAGCATCATCATCTGGACTACAGCCTCTTCAGGCGTACCAGTGGTTTTGGCCACAACTTTTTGCAAGTCGACTGGTTTAATATGGTTTGGGTCTGCCGTAATATTCAATCCAAAGGCGCTGCAAAACTCAAAAAAGTTCTTGATTCGTTCTCCATCTGGGGTTTCATGCACCCGATACAAGAACGGTACATGTTTTTTGTAAAAGTCTTCCGCAACTGTTTCATTGGCCATCAACATGAAAGACTCAATCATCTTTTCCGCAGTTCCACGATCATGTAAAACTATATCAGTTGGTTTGCCTTGATCGTTAACCAAAATTTTTGCTTCCGGTTCTTCAAAGTCAATTGCTCCGCGTTGATGCCGTTTCTGATAGAGGGCATTATGCAATTCAGCCATGTCTTTCAACATAGGTGCTAATTTGACATACTTGTCTTCCAAAACATCATGGTTGTCCGGATCCAAAACCTTGTTAACATTGTTATAAGTCATACGTCCGTGAGAACGTATGACAGATGGATAAATACGGTAGTTTATCCGTTCACCTTCCGGTGAAATTTCCATATCACAAGATAATACGAGTCGATCTACGCCCTCATTTAAAGAACAAATTCCATTTGAAAGTCTAAACGGTAGCATTGGAATTACTCGATCAACTAAATAAGTACTGTTGCCACGTGTAAAGGCTTCTTTATCAAGAGGAGTATTTTCTTTAATATAATGTGCAACATCGGCAATATGAACCCCTAAATGATAATTTCCGTTTGGTAGCTTTGATAATACTACGGCATCGTCAAAGTCCTTTGAATCATCACCATCAATCGTAACCACTGGCTGGTCCCGATTATCTTCGCGATTGGCTATTTCTTCCGGAGTAACATGATCAGGAATAGCATTAGCTTGATCCATGGCTTCTTGATCCCATTCCGTGCGGACATCATGAGCAGATACAATTGCCATAATATCAACGCCAGGAAGACTCTTATTACCAATGATGTTAATAACATGACCAGTCATTGATTCCGGATTGTCTTTATCAGGATAATTGCTAATGGCGATTTTAACCATATCGCCTTTTTGTGGACGCAAACCGTCTTCACTAGCATAAACACGATAATTTGCTAACTTTTTATTATTGCTTAAAACGTAACCAACAAAATGACTAGCTTTCACTTGTTCATCCGTCATGGGATGGAACTCACCCACTAATGCCGTTGTGCCGCGTGCAATTATTTTCTCAACCTGGCCTTCAGGTCCCTTACCGTTCCATGGATTGCCGCCAGCAGTAATTTTAACGCGAATCTGATCTCCATCAACGGCATAAGCAGTATAGTCACTAGCAACAAAGATGTCATCCGTAGATTCATCTTCGACTTTGACAAAACCAAATCCTTTGCTATTAGCTTTAAATATTCCTTCAACAACGATGTTTTCTTGAGCTAGTTGATAGCGTCCTTTACCATCAGTAATAACTTTCTTTTCCTGTTCCAAAAAAGAAAGAGCTTTAACTATATCAGAAAAACTACCAAGGCGATCACGCCGTAGCATTCGATCAATTTGTTCAACTTGATATTCTTTTTTGGGATTATGGCGAAAGATCTCTAAAACACTAGCTAAGATTTTCTCGTTTTGGGCCATGCACTTAATCTCCATTTCTTAATAAAAAAGATAAAAAAAGTCCCTCCATCGTTTGAGCGGGAGGAACCAATACTATTTTGAAGACAAATAAGCTAATACAATAGCAAAAACGAAAAAGAGAACTAATAGTACCGAAGTTACTCTTTCCATAAATGCTTCAAAACCACGTTTCTTCGTTTGACCACTAAAAACTGCACCGCCAGATAAGGCATTCAATGCATCTTGTTGCTTTTGCGGCTGCATCATTGTCGCAATAACGATTAAAATTGAAACAATAATTAGTAGCGTCATAAATAAACTATACAATACGCTGCCTCCAATATTCAGATACGATTACTGCTAAATTCTAGCACAAAATAAGATTTATTTCGAGCTTTTATTTTCTAGTTCCGGCGCATCTGTCCTAAACTTCTTTTGCGTCGTCTTCTGATGGTTCTTATACCACAGGGAAGTTTTATTTTTAGAAGAATATAAATTCGTCAATGCTTTATCTTTATTGTAGTCGTAATCATGCGGCTTGACCTTTTTAAACCATTTTGGCTTATAAAAACGTAACAAGTTTCCAGCAATTACACGATCAGATAATGACAACTGGGTGGTTACCTTGTTGGAAATGGCAACCAGTTCGGACTTAAGCTTTTTATCGGGATCAATAATCTCCTCGCCAGTTTTTGCATCGTAATATGTACTTCCAACTTTAGCATACTCCGGAGTAATAAAATCACCATTACGTTGTGTTACAATTTGCGGCGCCTTAGGGCTAAGCAAATCATGACCAAACTGAATCATGCCTTTATTATTAACACCTAAGAGATTTAATAGCGTCGGTAAAACATCAATTTCACCGCCATATGTATTTTTAACCCCTCCCTTAAGTCCTTTCATATGAAACATTAAAGGCACACGCTGAAACTTAAGGTTGTCAAAATTGGTAAATTCAGTTTGCTTAAGTAACTCTGCACTAGCCTTATGGTGGTTACCAGAAATACCATAATGATCACCATAAAGTACTAACATGGTTTTTTTGTCAAGACCGGTTTTTTTCATCCAGCTGAGCAGTTCACCAATCGCTTGATCTAAATAATGAGCAGTTTGCACATATCCATCAACCGTTTCATCCCCAGTATCGGTTCGTTCAATTGACTGGTTTGGTTTATCTAGATCATACGGATAGTGGTTAGTAACGGTAATCAGTTTAAGGTAAAAAGGCTGTGGTAAGCGTTCAATGTACTTAATTGATTGTGAAAAGAAAATTTTATCTTTTAAGCCATAGCCGATGTAGTACTTAGGCTTGTTTTCATAATAAGAAAGTGGCATAAAGTAATGATAGCCAAATTGCTTATAAGCATTATTACGGTTCCAAAATGAGCCAGCTCCACCATGCATTACGGCAGTAGTATAGCCACCTTCTTGTGTTAAAATCGCTGGTGCACTCTCAAAAGTATTTGAAGTTCCATAACTGGACATAGCAGAACCAGATTGTAGACCATAAAGCGAGTTCTCAAGCATCATTTCAGCATCGGAAGTTTTACCCTGACCAACTTGATTATAAAAGTTGGCAAAGCTCAAAGTATTTTTTGAATGATATAGTTTGTTTAAATTAGGTGTTACTTCTTTGCCCTTCCACTTGTAATCAATTAAAAACTGTTGGAAGCTCTCAAGATGTATCACCATTACATTTTTGCTTTTTGCTACCCCAGTGTATTGCGAATTGGGTTTAACATAGTTAATTTTTAAATATCGCTTGACCGAATGCAAATCAGAAACATTAGCTTTAGCCATCTGCTCACTGGTTTGAGCTGTTTTAAAACCATCATAAACAGCGTACTGATTCATTCCAAGATACTTTACAATGTAACTGTTATCAAAAGTTCTGGTTAAAAGACCCGAGCGGTCCTTTTGGGCCATCATTAAGTTAATACAGATTAAGGCAGCAGCTAGACCTTCAAATAAGAGATTAAATCTCAATTTAAGGGGGCGTAGGTCGTATTTAATTACTTTTCCAATCATCAAACCGATGATAATTGCCACGTCTAAAAAGGCTAAAAAATCAGTAAATCTGGTAATTCCAACAATACTCTTGCCAAGATTATCAGCAGTTGAGCCCGAAGTTTTAATAATTGACAGGGACAAAAAATTGGAAAACTCGCGATAATACAGGATATTAGCAAATAGCCAAGTACTTAGAATCAAATCGATTGCGATAATAATCCAATAGGACTTACGTCCTTTAGAAAACAAGCCTATTCCTAAAAGAAGCATCGCAGTTGGCAGTGGGTTGAGAAACAAAAGGAAGTTCTGCATCGCGCCAACGGCACCCAAATTGAATTTTGTTAAGTAAATTGCATAAGTTTTTAGCCAAAAAGTTATTAAAACAATTGCAAAAAAGCCTAATTTAGTGGTAGTTAGCCATTGCAAGAAAGACTTAATCCGTGTCATTCTAATCTCCTCTCACTATGCTAGTATATTACCCTTAAACTGAATAAAACATAGTGATTTTAGTAAAAATTAATCAATTGTAGGACTAGTAATTTTTTTGGGTTTGAAAATCCAACCAAAAATTCCAAATATCATCCCTAAAAAATAAGTAACAAAACGCCAGAGAAACATCGCTAGGATTAAGGCCCCTTTAGAAGAAACAAATGTGGCAAAAAGTGTTTGAAAACTATACTCAGCACCGCCAGAAGCTCCAGGAATTGGAATAATAGCCATAAACATGATAATCATAATATTCATCTGCGTCACGCTAGCCCAGTCAGCTGGCACTCCCAAAGTTATCAAAATCATGAACGGAATGGAATAGTAACACAGTAGCTGTAAGATGGTTAAAATTCCGCTAAGTAACAACTTCTTTTTTTCTTTTTTTAACTTTTGACTCTCATTGTAAAATGTATCAATTTTCTCTACAGTATTTTTGCGCCAAACTTCAACCCGACTGGGTTTGATGAACTTCGCTAAAAAATCCATTAACCAATTTGCTGCTTTTTTTGTCCAGTTATAGGCAAACAAAATCGCGAGCAAGAAAATAATTGAGCTAACATGAATTAAGAAACCAACGCCAATAAAAAAAGCTAAACCAGCAAACTTGGTTGCAACCAGATGAAAACCAGTAATAATTGTTACTACATAAGCTAAAAAGACCACAATTTGGTAAATGATAAATTTCATTAATAAAAGTGACGTAGCCCGGCCGCCTTCTATTCCCATTTGAACCATAGCAGCTAGCTGTGATGGTTGACCACCTGTAGACATTGGTGTGATTGCGTTAAACAATGCCTGAACGACTGGTATTCTTAAAAAAGACCATTTCGATCGCTTTGGTTCATTTTTGCGCTGGGCTAACACTGCTAAAATACTTGCTTCAAAAACATAAGAAAGTACCATTAAGGCAAAAACTAAGACCAATGCCCAAATATTGATATTCCTTGCGGCGGTAAGCAATTGCGTCACTGGTGTGTCTTTTAAATCGACATATAAGACAACGCAGCTAATCAGTAGTACAACAGCAATTCCCCAAAAATGTTTTTTGTTCATTAGCGAATTTGTCCAAGCTCACGGCCAAGCTCATATTGCTCGTGATAAAATTCATTCCAAATTCTGGCTAAGTTATCTTCCGAGTATTTTTCGCTGGCTAAATTTGATAAGTTACTGTATTTTTTTAACACCGTCTGATCACTAGCCACGTTACGTAATTGGGCATTCATTTCGGCAAAATCATTACCCATCAAATAGTAACCACTGATAATCGCTTCGTATAAGTCAAGGTTTCGTAACAAAACTGGTGTCCCACAGCTGAACGCCTCGAGTACAGACATTGGAAAAAGTTCGTCATATGACGGTAAAACGAATAAATCAGCAATGTTTAAGTAATCAACTAATTTTGAGCGGTCAATTATGCCAGTAAATGTTAAGTTCTTAGGTGGATTGTCGACAAGTTCTTTAAAATGCTCATAACCATCAGTAATTTTGCCAAATGAAAAACCACCAGCCCAAATAAACTGCATTTCGGGATTAGCTTCGGCCATTTTGGCAAAATCATCCACACCTTTACGCGCCTGCACTTGGCCGTCACCAAAAACAACAAATTTATCAAGGGGGATACCAAGCTGGTGGCGAAAAGCATTTTTCTTTTCCTGACGTTCAGGATAGAATTCGTTTTTTGCAACAAAATTAGGAATATACTTTACGTTTTCACGCTTAATGCCGTATTTGACTAACTTATCAATAAAGATTGGGTTAACAACAACAATCTCATCCATTCGCTTATAAAAATCAATTACATATTGATAAAAGATCTTTTTTGCATATGGCGGAAGTTTAACCGAACCTTCAAGTGTTTCCGGCAAAAAGTGCACATAACCAATTTTTCTTCCACGCGCTAGCGAGAAACTATTAGCAAAATAAGTTGGATTGACAGTATGGTAATGTGTCAAATCGCTGTTACCATACTTGTTATTAGTTACGTAAAACTCGTCAACTAAATGTGTTCTAAGTAAGCCAATTAGTTCTTTATAAGCTGAACCAACTCCTTGACCCTTTACTGAATCCGCCTGCGAAAACATATTGATTCTAATCATTGGTATCCTCTTCAAGGTCTTCTTGGTAATTTTCAATTACTTCTTCGTAAAACTTGTAAACTTCTAGGCCAAATTGCTTGGCAGAAATTTGACTGAGCTTTGCTTTTAACTTATCTTCAGGAATCGGCTGTGGATCCTCGTTCAAGTACGACAATATGGCATCACGCATGTCTGAAGGACGGGTAAAAACCATACCAAAGCACCGGTCATCAAAGACTGTTTCAGTATAGTCGGTATCATAAACCACACATCTGGTACCAGCAGCTAAGGCTTCAATGTAGGTTAATCCCTGTGTTTCCGTATCACTGGCTGAAACAAAAAGATTGGCCATTTTATAAAAAGCACCAACGTCATCATGAGGTACATCACCTGTAAAAATAACGTTATCTTCCAAAGTCAAACGCTCAACTTGCTCCTGTAAAGTTTCAATGTCAGGTCCGTCACCAGCAATTACTAGCTGAACATTTGGAAACTCATCAACAATTTCTGGCATGACATTTAAAATGCGATTGATCTTTTTTTCACCAGCAATGCGGCTCAGTGTTAAAAGCACCGGAGCATCAGGTTGAATCCCTAATTCATGACGTACATCATGCGTTGCCGGTTTTTCCAGCTTCTCGACGTCCACACCGGTCGGAATGACCTTCATAGGGATAGTTGCCTTGTATCGCTTTAAAAGAGCTTCTACGCGCTTACTAGGGGCAATCACGCCGTCCATATTTTTAAGATAAACATTTGTAAATTGCTTAACGTGATATGGTCGCAACAAATGGCCGTTTAAAACATAATGCAAATAATCCTCATACATTGTATGGTAAGTGTGGATAGCTGGAATTTTCAATTGGTGAGCTACGTACTTGCCAATCATTCCTAGAGCAAATTCGGTTTGTGTATGCACAACGTCCAGATTAACTTCTCGAGCAACCTTAGTAGCTTCAAAAAAGCCTCTAAATGCTACCCTTCGATCAGTAAATGAAATAAAAGGTAAACTGCTAAATCTAAAAACATTGGCCTCAACAGTTCCTTTTTCGACATGTGGATCCGTCGTAGTAAAAATAAATACATTATGGCCTTGTTCTTCAAGTGCATCTTTTAAAGTTTTAATCGATGTTGCTACTCCACTAATCTGTGGAAAATATGTATCGGTAAATATACCAATATTCATTTGAATACCTCCGTATAAAGGTATTATAAAGATTCTGCCTTGCTTGTGCAATTTATACAAAAGAAATCGCGTAATTTTTATAAAACAAAAGCAGCTCCGATAAAAGAGCTGCCAACCTAATAGCGGTGATCGGGGTCGAACCGATACGTCCTAAACGGACACCAGATTTTGAGTCTGGCGCGTCTGCCAATTCCGCCACACCGCCATAATAAAATTATAAAATAAAAAGTTCAACGAATGAACCATATAAGGCGGGGATCGGATTTGAACCGACGATTAAGGTTTTGCAGACCTCTGCCTTACCACTTGGCTACACCGCCATTGAATATTATTTTAATAGATTGGGATAGCTGGATTCGAACCAGCGCATAATAGAGTCAAAGTCTAGTGCCTTACCGCTTGGCTATATCCCAATGCTAGGGCGGAATATGGGATTCGAACCCATGTATGCCGGATCCACAAACCGGTGTGTTAACCCCTTCACCAATTCCGCCATGAGGTAAACAGGGATAGTAGGAATTGAACCCACACTAGCGGTTTTGGAGACCGATGTACTACCTTTATACTATATCCCTATTATGGAGGAGGGTGGATTCGAACCGCCGAACTCAGAGAGAGCGGTTTTACAGACCGCCGCGTTTAGCCACTTCGCTACTCCTCCAGGCTGATGGCGCGGGACGGAATCGAACCGCCGACACAAGGAGCTTCAATCCTTTGCTCTACCGACTGAGCTACCGAGCCATCTTACGGTCCATATCAGATTTGAACTGATGATCTTCTCCGTGACAGGGAGACGAGATAAACCACTGCTCCAATGGACCATATTGCGGGAGGTGGATTTGAACCACCGGCCTTCGGGTTATGAGCCCGACGAGCTACCAGACTGCTCCATCCCGCGATGTTATTAAAGGAGGATGTGGGATTTGAACCCACGCACGGCAAGACCGTCTAACGGTTTTCAAAACCGTCCCCTTAAGCCACTTGGGTAATCCTCCAAATGTAAAAATACCAAATACAATATATGTGGTAATGACCCGTACGGGATTTGAACCCATGTTACCGCCGTGAAAGGGCGATGTCTTAACCACTTGACCAACGGGTCATATTACTGCTCTTATGCCATAAGACGCCTAATTATAATATCGAATCTGATATAAAAAGTCAACTACTTATATCTTTAAACTCAACATTTGCGCAATGACCTAAGTCACAACGCTATTTATCATACAGGATTATAAAGTATCTTGCAAGACCTTTTTAAGAGAAAACAGTTTTCTCAAGAACTTCAGCACACTACTTAAATAGTCCATGAATTCTAAGATAGTTGCAATTAAAAAGAACCCACAAACTTCAGTTCATAGGTTCTCTCATATTACGGAGACTGAGAGATTTGAACTCTCGCACCGGAATAACCCGATCTACACCCTTAGCAGGGGCGCCTCTTCAGCCACTTGAGTAAGTCTCCATAAATGGGCCTAAATGGACTTGAACCATCGACCTCACGCTTATCAGGCGTGCGCTCTAACCAGCTGAGCTATAGGCCCCAAAAAGCGGGTAACGAGAATCGGACTCGCGACTAAAGCTTGGAAGGCTTTCGTTTTACCACTAAACTATACCCGCACTATTAAAAAAATGGCGCGGGACGGAATCGAACCGCCGACACAAGGAGCTTCAATCCTTTGCTCTACCGACTGAGCTACCGAGCCATCTTACGGTCCATATCAGATTTGAACTGATGATCTTCTCCGTGACAGGGAGACGAGATAAACCACTGCTCCAATGGACCATATTGCGGGAGGTGGATTTGAACCACCGGCCTTCGGGTTATGAGCCCGACGAGCTACCAGACTGCTCCATCCCGCGATGTTATTAAAAAATACAAAACCCAATTATGGACCTTGTAGGACTCGAACCTACGACAGGACGGTTATGAGCCGTCTGCTCTAACCAACTGAGCTAAAGGTCCGAGCTCTAGAAATAGCGGCGGGGGGGATCGAACCCTCGACCTCCCGGGTATGAACCGGACGCTCTAGCCAGCTGAGCTACACCGCCAACAAATGTAATAACCCACCAAACAGGTAATTACAAATCGGGAAGACAGGATTCGAACCTGCGACCCCCTGGTCCCAAACCAGGTGCTCTACCAAACTGAGCCACTTCCCGTGATATGCGCCCTGAAGGATTTGAACCTTCAACCTTCTGATTCGTAGTCAGACACTCTATCCAGTTGCGCTAAGGGCGCATCATTAGATGCCGAGGACCGGAGTCGAACCGGTACGATTGAAACCAATCGCGGGATTTTAAGTCCCGTGCGTCTGCCAATTCCGCCACCCCGGCATTTAATGAAAGCGGAAGACGGGATTCGAACCCGCGACCCCCACCATGGCAAGGTGATGTTCTACCACTGAACTACTTCCGCATTATTATGAAATGCCGATTATACGACTTGAACGTACGACCCCCTGTTTACAAGACAGATGCTCTACCAACTGAGCTAAATCGGCATAATGTAAATATGTAAATAACACTGGCGAATACGGGTGGTGGGACTTGAACCCACACGTCCGAAAACACTAGAACCTAAATCTAGCGCGTCTGCCAATTCCGCCACACCCGCAAAATGGGGCCATGAGTCGTGACGGGCTTGAACCGTCGACCCTCTGATTAAAAGTCAGATGCTCTACCGACTGAGCTAACGACTCGGTATGGAGGATACAGGGCTCGAACCTGTGACCTCCTGCTTGTAAGGCAGATGCTCTCCCAGCTGAGCTAATCCTCCATAAAGCACGGCAGCTTCCTACCCTCGCAGGCAGTCTCCCACCAACTACTCTCGGCGTTAAGAAGCTTAACTGCTGTGTTCGGCATGGTTACAGGTGTTTCCTTCTTGCTATTGCCACCGTACTTTTTC